>JAJLLC010000036.1:0-125108 GCA_033838285.1 Pseudomonadaceae bacterium | reverse complement strand
AGTTGAGGGCTGTAATGGACTCTCCCCGCACCGCGTTTCTTCTATAAGACCGAGGTGCCTGTTTGCCGGGAGAGCGTCGATGAAACGCATCGCAATTGATTTGGCCAAGTCCGTTTACCAGGTTGCCGAAAGTATCCATGTCGGTCGGGTGGATCGTCGCAGGCGGCTCGATCCGGAGGCATTCGGGCGATATGTACAGCAGCAACAGGAACCTGTCGAGTGGGTCATGGAAGCCTGTGGCACGGCCCACCACTGGGGTCGCCTGATGCAGGCGGCAGGGCATAGGGTGGTGCTGCTGCATCCGCGCTATGTACGAGCCTACCGCCGTCGCAGCAAGACCGACCGCAACGACTGCGATGCGATCCTCGAAGCGGCTCGTTGCGAAGGAATCCGGCCGGTTCCGGTCAAAAGCATGCAGCAGCAACAGCTCCAGCAGCTGCACAAACTGCGCGAGGGCTGGAAGAAAGCACGGGTGCAGCGCATCAACCTGCTGCGCGGCATCCTGCGCGAGATGGGAGTGGCGGCGCCCAGCGGCACCCAGGCGTTTCTACGCCAGGCCTGCGCCCTGATCGATCAGCCCGAAGTGCAGCCTCTGCGTGGTGCCCTGCAAGTGCTGCTGGGCGAAATCAGCCTCTACGAACAGTCGATGCGCGAATGCGAAGAGCAACTGGCGCGCTGGCATGCCGACGATGAAATCGTGCACAAGCTCGACGAAGTCAGCGGCATCGGGCTGCTGACCGCCAGCGCCCTGAAAACCGCTGTTGGCAGACCGGAGCGCTTCGCCAGCGGCCGACACCTGAGCGCCTGGCTGGGCATGACCCCCAACGAATACAGCAGTGGCGAGCGGCGCAGACTCGGGCGCATCAGCTGCAAGGGCAACACCTACGTGCGCACCCTGCTGATCCACGGCGCCCGTGCGGCACTGCTGGCCGCCAAGCGCTGCCAGGCGCGAACGCCGGAGCGCCTGACCCGGCTTCAGCGCTGGGCCCTGCAAACGGCCGAGCGCATCGGTCACAACAAAGCGGCGGTGGCCCTGGCGAACAAACTGGTGAGGATCTGCTGGGCGGTGTGGTGCCATGAGCGACGTTTCAGCGGCGACTGGCAGAGTGCCAGGCCCGCCTGACGGCGGGGTGATCAGAAAGGAGCGTTACTTCTTGTGGTTGTGGTGAGAAGCGAGACTGTCGGAACAGGCGAGTCCTGCAGCGGAACAAGGCCGATAACAATGCTGATCCTAGAGATCGCTTGAGCGCTGGGCCCCCGCTGCGCGAACTACAGAATGGCCAGGGTGCTGAGCCCGTGAAAGGCCGGATATACGAATGCAACCGCGCTGACGACAGGATCGAAAAAAGCTTTCCTCACTGCTTGTGGGGAGAGTCCATATACGCATTGTTATGTGTTCTTGCACGGATTTGATTCTTCGCCGTCGTGCAATGTTAATCCGCACTCAAAAACTACATACTCATGATCAATGTCGTAGTCGCGGCCTTGGTATTCGACCATTTCAGAGTGAAAAGAACGTTCAGCCATTGGTGACTTGCAGTGGGGGCAAAAGTACTCAGACATCAGTTCGTGAGCATTTGATATCTGACGGCTAAGCTCGTCGGCTTCTTCTTTTATTGAGTCAAGCTCCTTTTCTTTCTGCGATATCAGAGATTGATTTTTCTCCTTGTCGCTAGATAGGCGCTCAATTTCTTTAATCAAGGTGTCAACTCTTTCAGATAGCGCTTTGGCTAATGCATCTGGTTTTTGCTTTTCCGCGAGAGATAATTGGCTCTCCAAAAAACCAGCCTTTTCTTTCAGTAGCTCTATGGTCGCATCTTTTTGGCTTATCAATAGCCGGTATAAAACGAAAAGAGCCACAATGAAGGCTAGTATTGAGCCAACTTGTGTATAGAAAAGTATTTCAATGTTCATGAGTTTCCCTTGAACACATAACGTTTGGTTAAGGGGCGGGCTTTAGCCCGTCCCAGTGAGCGAAGCGAACGATTTGAACCAGTTGTTATATTCCGTCAACCACGGATTCCGCCCATCCATCTGGGAAAGAACACGTCCTTAGTGATTCTATGATTTCCTCATGGAATTTTGCTACGACATCAAGAGCGCTCTTTGATTGCTGAACTACAGAGCTAAATTTGTAATGCTTTCCAAGGGATTCAAGTGCGCTTAGAAAATATTTGATGCCCCATAGGCAGATGAAAATGCTGAATGAGTGTTTTTCGCCCTTGGATTTAACGTCTAGCTCTTCATTCTCTGTAAGTGAGCAAAGTAAGTTATTTACCAAGTCTTCTTGGTTTTGGTGAGTCTGGCCACACATAGCCCTATATACAGTTCTATATTCAATATCTTTGCCCAGTTCTTTATACATCTGTTCAATAGACATTGATCTGGGTTTTTCTGGCCATTGCCTTCCGGCAGCCTCTACAAAACGCTTGCAGATTTCTTTTGCTTCTAATTCGGTCTCATTTTTCTGGTCTATTAATTTTTCATGCGGGTGGCCTTCTAAGTCGCTTATGGCTGCCTGCCACTTATCATTCTTCCACTTTTGTCCCTGAAAATAACTGGCCAGATAATGTGTTAAATTCTCTTCGGTGTCGCCGTTAAGAATGGCCTGAATCGTCAATGTCGATTCAGCTAGTGTGCGAGAAATAATTTCTGCGTCTTGCAGGTGGCCATTAGAAATTAGTGAGATCATGCTGGCAAAGGTGCTTGATGATCTGTTTAGCATGTTTATTAAAAAACCATCGAATGGGTTATTTCTGCTTCTAAATTGGTCAGTGCCTAAGGATTCAGCGAAAAGTAAAAATGGTGCATACGCTTCGGCAGCAGTAGTTCTAGTTTTGTCGCTTAGATGTTCAAGGTTAATGTTATGGTTGCGACAAAAAATACCTAATATTGCTTTCTTGGCCTCGGCATTCATGCGCTGTAATCTCTAGGAATATAACTAGTGTTTATACGACATGCCTAGGGGTAGGTATGTGGTTCGATACTGGGTGTTTCTGGCTATTACTAGGCATCTTGATGTCTACATATGGCAATTATGTCCAGATGATCCGCTCTGCCAACCCCAGCCTCTCTGCCTCGCTTCGTTTGATCAGCCATACCTGATTCTCGCGGTCCCATTTGCCGCCGGCGCTCTTGATCAGTTGTTGGAGGTCGTTTTCGTGGCGAAAAATGCGCAGTGCTACCGGTGGCGTAGGGGCCTGTGGCGGGGTTTTGAACAGGGCGAACTTCTGTTCGACGATCAGTTCGACCGTGGTGTAGTGGGTGTTGGTCTTGCGGTCGAGGCGATAGCGTACGTTGACCAGCTGCTTGCCGTAGCGTTCGAGCAGGGCCTTGGTGCCGGGTTTTCCGGGCTTGAGGGTTTTGACAACTTCCATATTGTCCCCGGGGATGTGGGTGGTTGTCCGCAGTCTGCCCCAGTGCTGGCATTTTGCTCAAGCCAGCGGCGCCGGGAAGCGCCGCCGCTAGGCGAATCAGTCGCGCAGCTGCGGCAGGTCGCGGTAGAGCTCCAGGGCCTGGGGATTGGCCAGGGCGTCGGTGTTCTTTACCGGCCTGCCGTGCACCACGTTGCGCACTGCCAGTTCGACGATCTTGCCGCTGATGGTGCGCGGGATGTCGCTGACCTGGACGATCTTGGCCGGGACGTGGCGCGGGGTGGTGTTGGCGCGGATCACCTGGCGGATCTCGGTTTGCAGGGCGTCGTTCAGCTGGAGGCCTTCGCGCAGGCGCACGAACAGCACTACGCGCACGTCGCCGTCCCAGTCCTGGCCGATGGCGATGGATTCCAGTACCTGCGGCACCTTTTCCACCTGGCGGTAGATCTCGGCGGTGCCGATGCGCACGCCGCCGGGGTTGAGCACGGCGTCGGAGCGGCCGTGGATGACCAGGCCGCCGTGCTCGGTGATTTCGGCGTAGTCGCCATGAGCCCAGATGCCGGGGAAGGTGTCGAAATAGGCGGCGTGGAATTTCTCGCCCTGCGGGTCGTTCCAGAAGCCTACCGGCATGGAGGGGAAGTGGCGGGCGCAGACCAGCTCGCCTTTCTCGCCGGTGACCGGCTGGCCGGCCTCGTTCCACACCTGTACGTCCATGCCCAGGCCCTTGCACTGTAGCTCGCCGCGCCACACCGGCAGGGTCGGGTTGCCGAGGGCGAAGCAGGAGACGATGTCGGTGCCGCCGGAAATGGAGGACAGGCAGAGGTCGGCCTTGATGTCGCGGTAGACGTACTCGAAGCTCTCGTGGGCCAGCGGCGAGCCGGTCGAGAGGATGGCCTTGAGGCGCTCCAGCCTGTGGCTTTCGCGCGGCTTGGCGCCGGCCTTTTCCAGGGCGGCGATGAACTTGGCGCTGGTGCCGAAGATGCTGATGTTCTCGGCGTCGATCAGGTCGATCAGGCGCTCGGCGGCGGGATGGAAAGGCGAGCCATCGAACAGCACCAGGCTGGCGCCCAGGGCCAGTCCCGAGACCAGCCAGTTCCACATCATCCAGCCGCAGGTGGTGTAGTAGAACAGGGTGTCGGCGGCCGACAGGTCGGTGTGCAGGCCCAGCTCCTTGACGTGCTGCAGCAGAGTGCCGCCGACGCCGTGGACGATGCATTTGGGCACGCCGGTGGTGCCGCTGGAGTAGAGGATGTACAGCGGCTGCTCGAAGGGTACCGGGACGAAGCTCGGCTCGCCGCCGGCCTGGTAGAAGTCCTGCCACAGGCTGACGCGGGCGGCCGTGCGGAAGTCGCCGGCTTGGGCCTCGGGGCGGGAGTAGGGCACCACCAGCAGCTGCTGCAGCGAGGGCAGGCGTGCGAGGATTTCGTTGAGCTTGGCGGTCAGGTCGAGGTTCTTGCCGGCATAGTGGTAGCCGGCGGCGGCGATCAGCACCTTGGGCTCGATCTGGCCGAAGCGATCGATCACGCCCTGGGTGCCGAAATCCGGAGAGCAGCTCGACCAGGTGGCGCCCAGGCTGGCGCTGGCGAGCATGCCGACCACCGTCTGCCAGGTGTTGGGCATGAAGGCGGCCACCCGGTCGCCAATGCCGACTCCGGCGGCCTTGAGGCTCTGCTGCAGGCCGGCGACGTGCGCGGCCAGCTCCGCGTAGCTGAGCTGCTCGCGCGAGCCGTCCTCGCCGATGGCGACCAGCGCCGGGTGGTCATCGCGGCGACGCAGCAGGTGCTCGGCGAAGT
Organism: Pseudomonadaceae bacterium; assembly: GCA_033838285.1. Taxonomy (GTDB): domain Bacteria; phylum Pseudomonadota; class Gammaproteobacteria; order Pseudomonadales; family Pseudomonadaceae; genus Aquipseudomonas. The sequence goes on along the minus strand of JAJLLC010000036.1, from coordinate 119,941 downwards.
TCAGGGTGGCGCCGGGGAACCAGTGGGCGCTGGGCATGCTGGCGCCCTCGCGCAGCACGCACTCCGGCTGGCTGCTGAAGCGCACCTCGAAGAAGTCGACGATGGCCTGCCAGAAGGCCTCGCGCTGCGCCACGCTCCAGGCGTGCAGGGCGGGGTAGTCGGCCAGCGCCAGGCCGTGGCGCTGGTTGACGAAGCGGCGGAACGCCTCCATACGGGTGGCGGCGCGGCGCTCGGCGGACGGGCTCCAGAGCGGTTGCTGCATCTCGATTCCTCGGTGGTCCTGATAGCGACAGCCTAAGAGTGTTGCGCAGCGCTGGCTACAGGTGGTGCCGTTGGTCCGTGCGAATCGAGACGAGGTGCAGCAGGGGCCTCCGCTGGGTAAGCCGGGCTATGCCCGCGCCAGGTTGGCCTTGGCCACACGCGAGCCATTGTCGCGGCCGAGCACCTGGCAGATGCGCTGCCCGGCGTCGATCAGTCTGTCCATATCGATGCCGGTGTGGATGCCCAGGCCGTTCAGCAGGTAGAGCACGTCCTCGGTGGCGACGTTGCCGGTGGCGCCCTTGGCGTAGGGGCAGCCGCCTAACCCTGCGACCGAGCTGTCGAACACGGCGATGCCTTCCAGCAGGCTCGCGTAGATATTCGCCAGGGCCTGGCCGTAGGTGTCGTGGAAGTGCCCGGCCAGCTTGTCGCGCGGGATGTCGCGGCCGACCACCTCGAACAGCTGACGGGTCTTGCCGGCGGTGCCGACGCCGATGGTGTCGCCGAGGGAGACTTCGTAGCAGCCCATGGCCAGCAGCTCGCGCGCCACCGCGGCGACCTGCTCAGGCGCCACTTCGCCCTCGTATGGGCAGCCGAGCACGCAGGAGACATAGCCGCGCACCGTGACGCCCTGGGCCTTGGCCGCTTCCATCACCGGCACGAAGCGCTGCAGGCTCTCGGCGATGGAGCAGTTGATGTTCTTCTGCGAGAACGCCTCGGAGGCGGCGGCGAACACCGCCACTTCCTTCACCCCGGCCTCTATGGCGGCCTCGAAACCCTTGAGGTTGGGGGTCAGCGCCCCGTAGACCACCCCAGGCTTCTGCTGGATGCCGGCAAATACCTCGGCACTGCCGGCCATCTGTGGCACCCACTTGGGCGAGACGAAGCTGCCCACCTCGATGTAGCCCAGGCCGGCGGCAGTCAGGTCATCGCTCAGGCGCACCTTGTCGGCCACGCTGATCGGCTGTTTCTCGTTCTGCAGGCCATCGCGCGGGCCGACTTCGACCAGGCGGACGTGTTGCGGCAGGTTCATCGCGTTCTCTCTCGCTTCGTGGGTGGCCCTCAGGCCTCTTCCAGCTCTACCAGCGCGGCGCCTTCGCCGACCATATCGCCCTCGCCACAGTACAGCGCCTTGACCGTACCGGCGTGGGGCGCGCGGATGCTGTGCTCCATCTTCATGGCCTCCAGCACCACCAGGGCGGTGCCGGCTTCCACGGCCTGGCCGGGTTCGACCAGCACGCGCACGATACTGCCGTTCATCGGCGCCGTCAGCCCGCCGTGGTGGGCATGGCTGGCCTCGACCTCGGCGATCGGGTCGACCCGGCGTACCTCGTGCAGCTTGCCGTTCCATTCCAGGTACAGTGCATCGCCGCGGCGCAGGGCCAGGTGCGACTGGCGCAGGCCGGCCTGCTCGTGCCACAGACGCTCGCCGTCCAGGCAGGCCTGGGCTGTGCCGCGCAGGCGCACGTTCTGGCGCTGTTCGCCACAGATCAGCTGCAGGTCGGTCTCTGCCGCCAGGCCGGCGCGCCAGCCCTGCATGCCGCTCCAGGGCGAGTGATAGTCCTCGTGGCTGCGCCGCGGCGCCTCGCTCTGCCGCCAGGCCTCGGCGGCCAGTTGCCAGAACTCTGTAGGGAGTTCGGTCACGGCCGGCAGCAGTTGCGCCTGGTGACGGGCGATAAAGCCGGTATCCAGCTCGGCAGCGGCGAAGGCCGGATGGGTCAGCACGCGCCGCAGGAACGGCAGGTTGCTGGCGAAGCCGCCGACGGCGGTCTCTTCCAGCATGGCCAGCAGGCGCTGGCGGGCCTGCTCACGGGTCTCGCCCCAGGCGATCAGCTTGGCCAGCATGGGGTCGTAGAAGGGCGACACCGTATCGCCCTCGACCACGCCGCTGTCTACCCGCCGGCCAGGGCCTTCGGCCGGTTCGCGATACAGCTTCAGATCGCCGGAGGCGGGCAGGAAGTCGTTATCGGTGTCCTCGGCATACAGACGCACTTCGATGGCGTGGCCATTGAGCGGCACTTCGGCTTGGCTGATGGGCAGCGCCTCGCCCTGGGCCACGCGGATCTGCCAGGCCACCAGATCGAGACCGGTGATGGCCTCGGTGACCGGGTGCTCGACCTGCAGGCGGGTATTCATCTCCATGAAGAAGAACTGGCCGCGGGCGTCCAGCAGGAACTCGACTGTGCCGGCGCCGACATAGCCGATGGCCTGGGCGGCCTTGACCGCCGCCTCGCCCATGGCGCGCCGCAGCTCGGGCGACAGGCCCGGGGCCGGCGCCTCCTCGACCACCTTCTGGTGGCGGCGCTGGATCGAGCAGTCGCGCTCGTTGAGGTACAGGCAGTTGCCGTGACTGTCGGCGAACACCTGGATCTCCACGTGGCGCGGCTGCAGCACGTATTTCTCCACCAGCATGCGCGAGTCGCCGAAGGCGGACTGGGCTTCGCGCTGGGCGGAGGCCAGGGTCTCGGCCAGCTCGGCTTCGCGCTCGACCACCTTCATGCCCTTGCCACCGCCACCGGCGGCGGCCTTGAGCAGCACCGGGTAGCCGATCATTTCGACGGCGGCGCGGAAGGTCTCGTAGTCCTGATGCTCGCCGTGGTAGCCGGGCACCAGGGGCACGCCGGCCTTTTCCATCAGCGCCTTGGCCGCGGACTTGCTGCCCATGGCGTCGATGGCCGAGGCGGGCGGGCCGAGGAACACCAGGCCGGCAGCCTCGATGGCGCGGGCAAAGCCGGCGTTCTCGGAGAGGAAACCGTAGCCCGGGTGGATGGCCTGGGCGCCGCTGGCCTTGGCCGCGGCTATGATCTTGTCGACCAGCAGGTAGCTGTCGGCCGGCTTGGCGCCGCCAAGGTTCACCGCCAGGTCGGCCTCGCGCACATGGCGCGCGCCGGCGTCGATGGCGCTGTGCACGGCCACGGTCTTCAGGCCCAGGGCCTTGGCGGTGCGCATCACCCGGCAGGCGATCTCGCCGCGGTTGGCGATCAGCAGGGTATCGATCTTCATGCTTGCGGCTCCTGCCAGGCGGGCGTGCGTTTCTCCAGGAAGGCGTTGAGCCCCTCCTGGCCCTCGGGGCTGACGCGGATACGGGCGATGGCGTTCTCGGTGTAGCGGCGCAGCGCCGGGGAGAGTGCGCCGCTGCCGACCTCGCGCAGCAGGTCCTTGCTGGCCTGCATGGCCTGCGGGCTGTTGAGCAGCAGGTTGTTCACCCAGGCTTCGACCTGAGACTCCAGCTCGGCGGCCGGGTAGGCCTCGGCCAGCAGGCCCAGCTCGCGGGCGCGGTGACCTGCGAAGCGCTCGGCGGTCAGCGCATAGCGGCGCGCCGCGCGCTCGCCGAGGGCCTGGACCACGAAGGGGCTGATCACCGCCGGGGCCAGGCCGATACGCACTTCGGACAGGCTGAACAGCGCATCCTCGGCGCCGATGGCCATGTCGCAGCAACTGGCCAGGCCCACCGCGCCGCCGAAGGCCGCGCCCTGGACCACGGCCAGGGTCGGGATCTTCAGGTAGTGCAGGTTGTACATCAGCTCGGCCAGTTCGCGGGCGTCGTTGAGGTTGGCGTTGTAGTCGAGCTTGGCGCTGGCCTGCATCCAGGCCAGGTCGGCGCCGGCGGAGAAGTGCTTGCCGCGCCCGCGCAACAGCAGGAAGCGCAGGCTCCTGTCGTCCTTGACCAGATCCAGCGCGAGGATCAGCTCGCGGATCATCTCGGCGTTGAAGGCGTTGTTCTTCTCCGGGCGGTTCAGCCACAGGGTGGCGAAGCCGCGCGGGTCTTTTTCCAGCTGTACGGTGGTGAAGTCGGTCATGGCGGCTCCAGCAGGTCTGCATGAGTGACTCCCTCTCCCACTTGTGGGAGAGGGCTGGGGAGAGGGTGCGCGCTTGCCGCCCTCTCCCCCGGCCCCTCTCCCGTGAACGGGAGAGGGGAGTGGAAGCCTTACATCCGGAACACCCCGAAGGTGGTCGGCTCGATGGGCGCATTGAGGCTGGCGGACAGGGCCAGGCCGAGGACGTCGCGGGTCTGCGCCGGGTCGATCACGCCGTCGTCCCACAGGCGGGCGCTGGAGTAGTAGGCGTGGGCCTGCTGCTCGTACTGGGCGACGATGGGCTGCTTGATACGCGCCTCTTCCTCGTCGCTGAACGGATGACCGGCGCGGGCCGCCTGCTCGCGTTTGACCTGGACCAGCACGCCGGCGGCCTGTTCGGCACCCATCACGCCGATCCGCGCGTTGGGCCACATCCACAGGAAACGCGGGTCATAGGCGCGGCCACACATGCCGTAGTTACCGGCGCCGAAGCTGCCGCCGATGATCACGGTGAATTTCGGTACCTTGGCACAGGCCACGGCGGTGACCAGCTTGGCGCCGTGCTTGGCGATGCCGCCTTCCTCGTACTTCTTGCCGACCATAAAACCGGTGATGTTCTGCAGGAACAGCAGCGGGATGCCGCGCTGGCAGGCGAGCTCGATGAAGTGCGCGCCTTTCTGCGCGGCCTCGGCGAACAGGATGCCGTTGTTGGCCAGGATCGCTACCGGATAACCGTGGATGTGGGCGAAGCCGCACACCAGGGTGGTGGCGAACAACGCCTTGAACTCATCGAATTCGCTGCCGTCGACGATGCGGGCGATCACTTCACGCACATCGAAGGGCTGCTTGGAATCAAACGGGATCACCCCGTACAGCTCCTCGGCGCTGTACAGCGGAGCGAGCGGGGCGCGGGCCTGCAGCTGGCCGAGCTTGCGCCAATTGAGGTTGGCGATGCAGCGGCGGGCCAGGGCCAGGGCATGCTCGTCGTTCTCGGCGTAATGGTCGGCCACGCCGCTGGTCTTGCAGTGCAGGTCAGCGCCACCTAATTGCTCGGCGGTCACTTCTTCGCCTGTGGCGGCCTTCACCAGGGGCGGGCCGGCCAGGAAGATGGTGGCCTGGTTGCGCACCATGATGGTCTCGTCGCTCATCGCCGGCACATAGGCGCCGCCGGCGGTACAGGAACCCATGACCACGGCGATCTGCGGGATGCCCTGGGCACTCATGTTGGCCTGGTTGAAGAAGATCCGGCCGAAGTGCTCGCGGTCCGGGAACACTTCTTCCTGGCGCGGCAGGTTGGCGCCGCCGGAGTCCACCAGGTAGATGCATGGCAGGCGGTTCTGCTGGGCGATGGTCTGGGCGCGCAGGTGCTTCTTCACGGTCAGCGGGTAGTAGCTGCCGCCTTTCACCGTGGCGTCGTTGGCGATGATCATGCACTCGACGCCTTCCACTCGGCCGATGCCGGCGACCACGCCGGCGGCCGGCACGTCCTCGCCGTACACCTCATGGGCGGCCAGCTGGCCGACTTCGAGGAAGGGCGAGCCGAGGTCGAGCAGGCGGTTGATGCGCTCGCGCGGCAGCAGCTTGCCGCGCGAGGTGTGGCGTTCCTGGGCCTTGGCGCCGCCGCCTTCGTGGACGCGGGCGAGCAGGGCGCGCAGGTCGTTGACCTGGGCGAGCATGGCGGCCTGATTGGCGGCGAACTCCGGCGAACGGGTGTTGATCTGGGTATGCAGGATGGCCATCTGGCGCGCTCCGATGTGCTTTAAATCTCCCCTCTCCCGTTCACGGGAGAGGGGCCGGGGGAGAGGGCAGTGCAGGCGACGTAGAGCCCCTCTCCCTAGCCCTCTCCCATAAATGGGAGAGGGGACTTTCCGTGTTGCTTGAGGGCTATTTCGTCTCGTTGAACAGCTCGCGGCCGATCAGCATGCGGCGGATCTCGCTGGTGCCGGCACCGATCTCGTACAGCTTGGCGTCACGCAGCAGGCGGCCGGCCGGGTACTCGTTGGTGTAGCCGTTGCCGCCGAGCAGCTGGATGGTGTCGAGGGCCATCTTGGTGGCCATTTCGGCGGTGTAGAGGATCACCGCGGCGGCGTCCTTGCGCGATTCCTCGCCGCGGTCGCAGGCCTTGGCCACGTTGTACAGGTAGGACTTGGATGCGTTCATGCCGGCGTACATGTCGGCCAGCTTGCCCTGCACCAGCTGGAACTCGCCGATCGACTGCTTGAACTGCTGGCGCTCGTGCACGTACGGCAGCACCACGTCCATGCAGGCGCTCATGATCCCGGTGGGACCGCCGGAGAGCACGGTGCGCTCGTAGTCCAGACCGCTCATCAGCACGCGCACGCCGGCACCCTCGGCGCCTAGGATGTTCTCCTCCGGCACTTCGCAGTCCTCGAACACCAGCTCGCAGGTGTTGGAGCCGCGCATGCCCAGCTTGTCCAGCTTCTGGTGGCGGGAGAAGCCCTTGTAGTCGCGCTCGACGATAAACGCGGTCATGCCGCGCGAACCGGCGTTGATGTCGGTCTTGGCGTAGATCACGTAGGTGTGGGCGTCCGGGCCGTTGGTGATCCACATCTTGTTGCCGTTGAGCACGTAGCGGTCGCCGCGTTTCTCGGCGCGCAGCTTCATCGACACCACGTCGGAGCCGGCATTCGGCTCGCTCATGGCCAGGGCGCCGACGTGCTCGCCGGAGCACAGCTTGGGCAGGTACTTGAGCTTCTGCTCGTGGGTGCCGTTCTTGCGGATCTGGTTGACGCACAGGTTGGAGTGGGCGCCGTAGGACAGGCCGACCGAGGCCGAGGCGCGGCTGATCTCCTCCATGGCGATCACATGCGCCAGGTAGCCCATGTTGGTGCCGCCGTATTCCTCTTCGACTGTCATGCCGAGCAGGCCCATGTCGCCGAACTTGCGCCACATGTCCATGGGGAACTCGTTGTCGCGGTCGATCTGCGCCGCACGCGGGGCCAGCTCGGCCTGGGCGAACTGGTGGACCGCGTCGCGGAGCATGTCGATGGTCTCGCCGAGACCGAAGTTGAGGGTTGGGTAGCTCATGAGTTCCACCTGTGAATTATTGGATTAAGTTCAGGAAGTAACGCTTTGATCTGAAACTGTTTCTGCCAGCGCTGCCAGACAGCGCTCTTCGGCGGTGTCCAGCTCCAGCTGCATCTGCTGGATGTCCAGCAGCTGCTGCTCCAGCTGGGCACGACGCGCGGCGATCTTGGCCATGAAGGTCTCCAGCTGCTTGCGGTTGCCGCTGCTGGGGTCGTACAGGTCGATCAGCTCCTTGCACTCGGCCAGGGAGAAGCCGATGCGCTTGCCGCGCAGGATCAGCTTGAGGGTCACCAGGTCCTTCGGCCGATAGATACGCTCCTGGCCGCGGCGCTCGGGCGCGAGCATGCCTTGCTCCTCGTAGAAGCGGATGGCACGGGTGGTGACATCCAGTTCGCGGGCCAGGTCGGAGATGGAATAGGTGATGGACATGGGGGCTGCTCGTTTACCTTTACGTTAACGTAAACCTGTGCCAGTCTGGCTGTCAATCGCGGGCTGGGCCCGCATCGACAGGCTGGAGGTGGCTGTGCAGATCGAAGATTCCGTATTCCTGATCACCGGTGGCGGCTCGGGTCTGGGCCTGGCCACGGCGCGCGAGCTGGTTGGGCAGGGTGGCAGGGTGCTGCTGCTGGACATCAACGCCGAGGCCGGCGCCAAGGCGGTTGCCGAGCTGGGCGAGCGTGCGCGCTTCCTGCGCGCCGATATCAGCAGCGAGGCCGATGGTCGCTCCGCCGTGAATGACGCGCTGCAGGCCTTCGGCGCCGTGCACGGGCTGGTCAACTGCGCCGGCGTGGCGCCGGCCGAGAAGGTGCTTGGGCGCAACGGTGTTCATGGCCTGGACAGCTTCCGTCGCACCATCGAGATCAATCTGATCGGCAGCTTCAACATGCTGCGCCTGGCCGCAGAGGCCATGGCGCAGAACCAGCCGAACGCAGACGGCGAGCGCGGGGTGATCGTCAACACCGCCTCGGTGGCGGCCTTCGATGGGCAGATGGGCCAGTGCGCCTACTCGGCTTCCAAGGGCGGCGTGGCCGCCATGACCCTGCCGGCGGCGCGCGACCTGGCGCGCTCGGGCATCCGCGTGATGTGCATCGCCCCCGGCATCTTCGAGACGCCGATGATGGCCGGCATGCCCCAGGAGGTGCAGGATTCCCTGGCCGCCAACGTACCGTTCCCACCGCGTCTGGGGCGCCCGGCCGAGTACGCCGCGCTGGTCCGCCACATCGTCGAGAACGCCATGCTCAACGGCGAGGTCATCCGTTTGGATGGCGCGCTGCGTATGGCCGCCAAGTGAGGTGAAGCATGCTGCCGAGTGAACAGGACCTGCTGATTCGCGACATGGCCCGCCAGTTCGCCCAGGAGCGGCTGAAGCCCTTCGCCGCCGACTGGGACCGCGAGCATCGTTTCCCCGCCGAGGCGCTGAAGGAGATGGCCGATCTGGGCTTCCTCGGCATGCTGGTGCCGGAAGAATGGGGTGGCGCGGCCACCGGCCACCTGGCCTACGCCATGGCCCTGGAGGAGATCGCCGCCGGCGACGGCGCCTGCTCGACCATCATGAGCGTGCACAACTCGGTGGGCTGCATGCCCATCCTCAAGTTCGGCAGCGACGAGCAGAAGCAGCGCTTCCTCCAGCCCCTGGCCAGCGGCGCCATGCTCGGCGCCTTCGCCCTCACCGAGCCGCAGGCCGGCTCGGACGCCAGCGACCTGCGCACCCGAGCGCGGCGCGACGGCGATCACTACATACTGAGCGGCGCCAAGCAGTTCATCACCTCCGGCAGCCACGCCGGGCTGGTGATCGTGTTCGCCGTCACCGATCCACAGGCCGGCAAGAAGGGCATCAGCGCCTTCATCGTGCCGACCGACACGCCCGGCTACTCGGTGGTGCGGGTGGAGGACAAGCTCGGCCAGCATGCCTCCGACACCTGCCAGATCCAGCTCGACGAGCTGCGCATCCCGGCGGCCCTGCGCCTGGGCGAGGAGGGCGAGGGCTACCGCATCGCCCTGAGCAATCTGGAAGGCGGGCGCATCGGCATCGCCAGCCAGTCGGTGGGCATGGCCCGCGCCGCGTTCGAGGCGGCGCGCGACTACGCCCACGAGCGGCAGACTTTCGGCAAGCCGATCATCGAGCACCAGGCCGTGGCCTTCCGCCTGGCCGACATGGCCACGCAGATCGCCGTGGCGCGGCAGATGGTGCATCACGCCGCTGCGCTGCGCGAAGCTGGCATGCCGTGCCTGACCGAGGCCTCGATGGCCAAGCTGTTCGCCTCGGAGATGGCGGAGAAGGTCTGCTCGGCGGCCATCCAGACCCTGGGCGGCTACGGCTACCTCAAGGACTTCCCGGTCGAGCGCATCTACCGCGATGTGCGCGTGTGCCAGATCTACGAAGGCACCAGTGATGTGCAGCGCATGGTAATCGCGCGCAGCTTGTAGGCGAGTTGCAGGTGTTAGAAGGATTTCCCCTCTCCCTTTGGGGGGCATGGCGCCCCGCGTAGGGTGGGGATCTTTCAGTTCGTAGGGGGGACAACGCCGAAGGCTTGTCCACCGTGGTGGATGGCTTCGGCCATCCACCCTACGGAGTTCAGGCGGGCTCGGCAGCCTTCTTCTCCTGGCTGGCGACCTGCTGTGCCAGCTCGATCAGCTGTTCGCGCATCCAGCGGTTGGCCGGATCCTGGTCGGTGCTCTCGTGCCAGTACAGGTGGGTTTCCAGGGCTGGCACATCGCTGACCGGCAGCTCGACGAAGTGCAGGTCGTGGCGACGAGCGAAGCGCTCCGGCACGGTCATCACCATGTCGGTGCTGTGCAGCACGCTGGAGGCCATCAGGTAGTGCTGCGAGCGCAGGGCCACCTTGCGCTGCAGGCCCATCTTGCCCAGCGACAGGTCGATGTAGCCGAGGCCGCTGCGGCGGCTGGAGATCTGGATATGCGCCAGCGACAGGTACTCGTCCAGGCTGATTTTGTCCTTGGCCAGGGGATGGCCGGGGCGCATGGCGCAGACGTAGCGGTCCGCCATCAGCTTGACGTGGCGCACCTGCGGGTCGGTGTTGAGCGGGGCGTCCACGGCGAAGTCCAGGCGGCCGGCGGCCAGCTCCTTGGTGGTTTCGCGGCGCTTGGCCTGGAAGCTCTCGATCTGCACCCCCGGTGCCAGCCGGCGCAGGCGCTGGAACAGCGGCGGCAGGAGAATCTGCTCGGAGAGGTCGGTCATGCTGATGCGGTAGGTCTTGTTCGCCTGCTTGGCGTCGAAGGTGCGGCTCTCCTGCACCGACACGCGCAGCAGCTGCAGGGCGTTGCGTACCGGGCCGATGATGTTCTGCGCCATCGGCGTGGGCACCATGCCCTGGGCGGTGCGCACGAACAGCGGGTCGTTGAAGGTCTCGCGCAGGCGCGCCAGGGCGTTGGACACGGCCGGTTGGGTGATGCCGACGATCTGCCCGGCGCGGGTCAGGTTGGCCTCGGTGTAGATGGCGTCGAAGACGATGAAGAGGTTGAGGTCTACCTTGTTCAGATTCATGGTCTTCTCCGTGCTTCAAGCCTTATCTCATATTGCTTATGAATGTTGATAAGGCAGGAAAATAGCTTAGATAAATCGTGGGTGCTGTTCTAGCATCATTCCACATCGAAGCCAACCACCAAGGTGTCCCCATGGATTTCGCCTACTCCCCCAAGGTTCAGGAACTGCGTGAACGCGTCACCGCCTTCATGGAAGCCCACGTCTACCCGGCCGAAGCCGTGTTCGAAGAGCAGGTCAGCCAGGGTGACCGCTGGCAGCCGACCGCGATCATGGAGGAGCTGAAAGCCAAGGCGAAGGCCGAGGGGCTGTGGAACCTGTTCCTGCCGGAATCCGAGTACGGCGCCGGCCTGACCAACATGGAATACGCGCCGCTGGCCGAGATCATGGGCCGCTCGCTGATCGGCGCCGAGCCGTTCAACTGTTCCGCGCCGGACACCGGCAACATGGAGACCCTGGTGCGCTACGCCAGCGAGGCGCAGAAGAAGCAGTGGCTGGAGCCGCTGCTGAGCGGCGAGATTCGTTCCGCCTTCGCCATGACCGAGCCGGGCGTGGCTTCCTCGGACGCGACCAACATGCAGGCCAACGCCGTGCGCGATGGTGACGAGTGGGTGATCAACGGCCGCAAGTGGTGGACTTCCGGTGCCTGTGACCCGCGCTGCAAGATCATGATCTTCATGGGCCTGACCAACCCGGACGCACCGCGCCACCAGCAGCACTCGATGATCCTGGTGCCGAGCGACACCCCCGGGGTGAAGATCGTCCGCCCGCTGCCGGTGTTCGGCTACGACGACGCTCCGCACGGCCACGCCGAGGTGGTGTTCGAGAACGTCCGCGTGCCCTATGACAACGTGCTGCTCGGCGAGGGCCGCGGCTTCGAGATCGCCCAGGGCCGCCTCGGCCCGGGCCGTATCCACCACTGCATGCGCTCCATCGGCATGGCCGAGCGCGCGCTGGAACTGATGTGCAAGCGTGCCGTCAGCCGCACCGCCTTCGGCAAGCCGCTGGCGCGCCTGGGCGGCAACATCGACCACATCGCCAACTCGCGCATCGAGATCAACCAGGCCCGCCTGCTGACCCTGAATGCCGCGTACATGATGGACACCGTGGGCAACAAGGTGGCCGCCAGCGAGATCGCCCAGATCAAGGTGGTGGCGCCCAACGTCGCCCTCAACGTGATCGACCGCGCCATCCAGATCCACGGCGGCGCCGGCGTCTCCAACGACTTCCCGCTGGCCTACTGGTACGCCATGCAGCGCACGCTGCGCCTGGCCGACGGCCCGGACGAAGTGCACCGCGCGGCGGTGGGCAAGTACGAAGTCGGCAAGTACGTGCCGCGCGAGGCGATGAAAGCCAGCCGCTGACCGCGATGGCAATGCACGAGGCCCGCATCTGCGGGCCTCGTCGTTTCTGGCTAATCGGATGCAGGCTGCGCACCTACCATTCCCTCTCCCTTCGGGGAGAGGGCTAGGAAGAGGGGGCTTGGTCGGATTGCGGATTCTTACCCTCTCCCCCAGCCCCTCTCCCGTAAACGGGAGAGGGGAGCAGCGCTGCGTTCGTTTCAGCCTTCCTTGCCGTCCTCGGCCAGGCTCTTCTGCTGCAGCCAGCCCAGGCGCAGATGCAGCTGGGCGGCGAAGGTGCGCGCGGCCAGCTCCTCGTGGAAGGTCAGGCTGCGCCGACCCATCTGCACCTGCCAGAGCACTTGGCCCTTGCGTTCCAGCCGGTCGATCCGCACTTCCATCAGGACTCCTGCTCGTGGCGATTGCGAGTTCTCAGCAGCGACAGCACTACGCCGCCGGCCAGCAGGCCGAAGGTTACCGCGAGCGAGAGCAGGGCGGGCACCTTGCCGATGAAGCCGTGCAGGAAAATCTTGCCGCCGATGAAGATCAGCACCAGCGCCAGGGCGTACTTGAGGTAGACGAAGCGGTGCATCAGCGCCGCCAGGGCGAAGTACAGCGAGCGCAGGCCGAGGATGGCGAAGATGTTCGAGGTGTAGACGATGAACGGGTCCTGGGTGATGGCGAACACCGCCGGCACGCTGTCCACGGCGAACACCAGGTCGGCCAGCTCGATCAGCACCAGGGCCAGCAGCAGCGGGGTGGCGTAGAGCAGGTGGTGATCGGCGCCTGGCGGCCGCTTGCGTACCAGGAATTGCCCCTCGTGCAGCTCCTCGGTGACCCGGATATGCCGGCGCAGGAAGCGCAGTAGGGGATTCTGCGCTAGGTCCGGGTGCTGCTCCTCGCGGCTGAACAGCATCTTCACTCCGGTGAACAGCAGGAAGGCGCCGAACAGGTAGAGAATCCAGTCGAAGCGCTGCACCAGCGCCGTGCCCAGGCCGATCATGATGGCGCGCAGCACGATGACCCCGAGGATGCCCCAGAACAGTACCCGATGCTGGTAGCGCCGGGGGATGCCGAAGAAGCCGAATATCATCGCCATGACGAACACGTTGTCCATCGACAGCGACTGCTCGACCAGGAAGCCGGTGTAGAACTCCAGGGCGCTCTGCGCGCCCAGCTCGTGCCATACCCACAGGCCGAACAGCAGGCCGACGCTGAAGTAGCCGCTGTACAGCAGCAGGCTCTCGCGCATCTCGATCTCGTGCTGGTCGCGGTGCAGCACGCCGAGATCGAATACCAGCAGGGCAATCACGATGCCGAGGAAGCTCAGCCACAGCCAGGTGGCCGTGCCGAGCAGGGGGGAGGTGAGAAAGTCGAGTAGCGGAGCCATGCGCCCCTCCGTCGCTGTCTGATCGACAGTGACTCCGACATCGCGGCGTGGCGGCGCCGCCAGAGGGGCCCGGCGTCACTGGCGACCGCCGTGCGCGGTCGTCCATGAACAAGGCTAGAGCCGCTTGCGGGGTTCGGCAAACCAGGTCCGCTACAGTGATCCTCTGCGTAGGATGGGTTGAGCGTAGCGATACCCATCAGCCCGGCGTGGGTATCGGCGCGAGCGCCTCCACCCACCCTGCGCATTGGAAGCGGCTACTCAGTACACCCACACCTCGACGCGGCGATTCTTCATGCGCCCCTCGTCGCCGCTGTTGGCCGCCACCGGCATCTGCTGGCCGAGGCCGGTGATCTCGCGGAATAGCACGCCACCCTTGGCCAGGTCGCGGCGCACGGCCATGGCGCGCAGCTTGGACAGCAGGGCGGCGCGCGCCGGGTCGCTCTTGGGGTCGCCGAAGCCGACCAGCACCGCTTTCTGGCGCAGCTTGTCATGGGTCTTGAGGTATTCCAGCACGCGATCCAGGTCGCGGTGGGCCTTGTTGTCCAGCTCGGCGCTGCCTTCCTGGAAGCGGAAGTTCACCGACAGACGCTGAGCCTCGCCGGCCAGCTTGCGGTAGTCCGCCGGCATCTCGGCGCTGGGCTCGACCCTGACCGCTTGCACGGTCTGCGGGATGAAGCCGCTGCGCTCGACTATGGCCTGGCCGGCGGGGCTGTGGGCGAACTGTACCAGGGCGCGCACCCAGTCGTTGCTGGTGTTCGGCGGGTTGTACAGGAACAGCCGGCGCGACAGCGGGTAGTCCTCGGTGGCGATCAGCGTGATGCTCGGCAGCATCGGCTGCGATTCGCCGTCGGCGATCGCCAGCGCCTTGCTCTGGCGCACGTAGGGCAGGCCGATGAAGCCGATGCCGGTCGGGTCCTGGCTGACCTGGTCGGACAGCTGGTCGCTCGACTCGAAGCGCTTGGCCGCGGCGGCCAGGCTCTTGCCGTGGGCGGCGAGGACCAGCTCCTTGAAGGTGTCGTAGGTGCCGGACTTGTCGTCGCGGGCATACAGGCTGATGGCTCCGGGCGTGCCGCCGAGGGCCGACCAGTCCCTGATCTCCCCGGCGAACACGGCGGCCAGTTGCGCGGTGGTCAGCGAGGCGATCGGGTTGCGCGGGTGGACGATGATGGCCAGGCCGTCGATGGCGATCACCTGTTCGCCGTCCAGGCTGCGCAGGTCGCCGAGGCCTTTCAGGGTCTCGGCCTCGCCGTCCTTGATCGGCCGCGAGGAGGCGGCCAGGTCGGCGCTGCCGTCCTGCAGGCCGACGAAGCCGGTGCCCGAGCCGTGGGCCGCCACGTTGACCCGCAGGGTACGGCCCAGCGGATCCTCGGCCAGCACGCTCTGCTCGTTTTCCGTGCCCGGCTCGGTGCGCACCTTGGCGAAACCCTGGCTCTCGAACAGGCCACCGACCAGCGCCGGGCCGAGCTTGGCACCTATGGTGTTGGAGCCCTGGATGCGCAACAGGGTGGTGGCTTCGGCGGCGAACACCGACCAGGGCAGGGCGTAGCAGATGAAGCCGAGGAACAGCCATGCGTAGACATGGCCCGGGAAGTGCCGATCACTGGCGCGCGACATGCAGCAGACACCTTGTGTTGGAGGGGGGAAGGCGTCGCGGAGATTAAGTCGGAAATATTGCGCGGATGTGACAGGTGGGTCGGGAGCGCGAGCGCGCTCCCGCTCGCTTCAGCTCAGCTCCAGCCAGATCGGCGCATGGTCGGAGGGCTTCTCCATGCCGCGCAGTTCGTAGTCGATGCCGCCGTCCTTGAAGCGCGCCTGCAGCGGCGCGGTGGCGAGGATCACGTCGATGCGCAGGCCACGCTTGGGTTCGTCCTCGAAGCCGCGGCTGCGGTAGTCGAACCAGCTGAAACGGTCGTTCACCTGCGGGTTGAGGTGGCGGAAGCTGTCCACCAGGCCCCAGCCCTTGAGCCGGGCCAGCCACTCGCGTTCCTCGGGCAGGAAGCTGCACTTGCCGGTCTTCAGCCAGCGCAGGCGGTTGGGCTCGCCGATGCCGATGTCGCAGTCTTCCGGGCTGATGTTGATGTCGCCCATCACCACCAGCGCCTGCTGCGGGGTGAAGCGGGTTTCCAGCAGGTTCTGCAGGTCCTCGTAGAAGCGCTGCTTGCCGGGGAACTTGGTCGGGTGGTCGCGGCTCTCGCCCTGGGGGAAGTAGCCGTTCATCACCGTCACCGGGTTGCCCTGGTGGTCCTCGAAGGTGGCGTAGATGAAGCGGCGCTGGGACTCCTCGCCGTCGTCGGGAAAGCCCTTGTGCACTTCCAGCGGCGCCGCGCGAGAGAGCAGGGCGACGCCGTAGTGGCCCTTCTGACCGTGGTAGTGGACGTGATAGCCGAGCCGGCGGATGTCCTCCTCGGGGAACTGCTCGTCGGCCACCTTGGTTTCCTGCAGGCCGATCACGTCCGGCTGGTGCTTGTCGATCAGCGCCTGCAGCTGATGGGGGCGGGCGCGCAGGCCGTTGATATTGAAGGAAACGATCTTCATGGAAGGCTACCGGCAGAGAAAACAGCGATGCTAGCCCAGCGCTCCGGTGACGGCCAGCGCCTGGCAGGTCCGGAGCGCCGGTGCTACCTTGGCCTGCGACCCGCAAAACCTATAACAACGAGGTCAGTCCCATGCCCCACCGTGACGCCGAAGTGCGCCTGCTCGACCATGGCTACGCGCGCGAAGCCCGTTCGCTGCTGTACCACGCCTATCGCCACGACCCGACCTTCGCTTACCTGTTCGAGAGCGAGCGTCCCGGCTTCGACCAGCGCGTGCGCGCCACTGTGCGCGAGCTGGTGCAGCAGCACTTCGCCGAGGAGCTGCCGGCCATCGGCCTGGTCATCGAGGAACGCCTGGTCGGCATCGCCCTGATCGCCCCGCCGATCCGCCGCCTGGACATCACCGAGAGCTGGGGCTGGCGCCTGCGCATGCTGATGACCACCGGTTTCCGCTGCACCAGGCGCTACCTGGAATACCACGACGCGGTGCTCGCCTGCCTGCCTCCGGGGCCCTACCACGTGCTGCCGCTGCTCGGCATCCATCCGCAGTTCCAGGGCCAGCAGCTCGGCGAGAAACTGCTCGGCGCGCTGCACGACTGGTGTGCCGAGGACACCGGCTCGCAGGGCGTGGTGCTGGATACCGGCAACCCGCATTACCTGGAGTTCTACAAGCGCCAGGGCTACCAGGAGATCGGCGAGGTGGCGGTGGGGCCGATCCGCGAACACGTGTTCTTTCACCCCAGCCCGCAGGCCCTGGCCCAGGCTCAGGGCTGAGCGCGGCTTGCCGGGACGATACCGGCCGGTCACACTGGTCGGCAGTCTCCCGTCGGGAGCCGTGACCCCGGCATCACCTCAGCAAGGAAACAAGCAATGGCTCAAGTAACCCTCAAAGGCAATCCGGTCCAGGTCGAAGGTCAGCTGCCGCAGCCCGGCCAGCAGGCCCCGGCGTTCAGCCTGGTCGGCAAGGACCTGTCCGATGTGACCCTGGCCAGCCTGGCCGGCAAGCGCAAGGTGCTGAACATCTTCCCGAGCGTCGACACCCCGACCTGCGCCACCTCGGTGCGCAAGTTCAACGCCGAGGCCAGCGCGCTGCCCAACACCCTGGTGCTGTGCATCTCCGCCGACCTGCCGTTCGCCCAGGCGCGCTTCTGCGGGGCCGAGGGCCTGGACAAGGTGATCAACCTGTCGACCATGCGTGGCGCCAGCTTCCTCAAGGACTACGGCGTGGCCATCGCCAGCGGCCCGCTGGTCGGCGTCGCCGCCCGCGCCGTGGTGGTGCTGGACGAGCAGGGCAAGGTGCTGCACAGCGAGCTGGTCGGCGAGATCGCCGACGAGCCGAACTACGCCGCCGCCCTGGCCGCGCTGAAGTAAGGCGCGCCTGCGCTGCCGACGGCCTGCCTTGTGCAGGCCGTTTTTATTGGCGAGCGGCTAAATTCCTAACGTCTTGTTACGTCAAACTAGGGTAAATAGGCGGTAAAGACCCTTTGCCTGGTTGCTGGGAGTACTTATCGTTCATCCTCCGCAGGCAAGTGATTCCGCACCATGTCCGATTTTTCCTCCGCTTCGCGCTTCTCACGTCCCTGGCTGGTCGGCTCCGCCGTGCTGCTCGGCGGCCTGCTGCTCTGGTGGCTGCTGCCCGCTGGCGACAGCCCGGAACAAGAGAAGCCAGAGGGGCCCTGGGATGGCCCGACGCCGGTGCGCCTTACCGAGGTCGGCCAGGGCGACTTCCACGTCGAGCTCAAGGCCCTGGGTACCGTCACTGCCCTGAATACCGTCAACGTGCGCCCGCGCGTGGATGGCCAGCTGGTCAAGGTGCTGTTCGAGGAGGGCCAGCTGGTCAAGGCCGGCGACCTGCTGGCGCAGATCGATCCGCGCCCCTACCGCGTGGCGCTGCAGCAGGCCGAGGGAGCGCTGGCGCAGAGCCAGGCGCAGCTCCGGAACGCCGAAGTCGACCTGGCCCGCTACCAGGGTCTGTACGCCGAGGACAGCATCGCCAAGCAGACCCTGGACACCCAGGCGGCACTGGTCGGCCAGTACCGTGGCACGGTCAAGAGCAACCAGGCGGCGGTGGCCGAGGCCCGCCTGAACCTGGACTTCACCGAGGTGCGCGCGCCCATTTCCGGGCGCCTGGGCCTGCGCCAGGTGGATGTCGGCAACCTGATTGGCAGCGGCGACACCACGCCGCTGGTGGTGATCACCCAGGTCGAGCCGATCGCGGTCAACTTCACCTTGCCGGAGAAGGACCTGCCGCCGGTGCTGGCCAAGGTGCGCGACAACCAGATGCTGCGCGTAGAGGCCTGGGACCGTGGCGAGCAGCAGCTGCTCGCCGAAGGCGTGCTGCACAGCCTGGACAACCAGATCGACGTGGCCACCGGCACTGTCAAGCTCAAGGCGCGCTTCGCCAATGCCGGCGAAGGCCTGTTTCCCAACCAGTTCGTCAACGTGCGCCTGCGCGTGGAGACCCGCCGGCAGGCCACCCTGATCCCCTCGGCCGCCGTGCAGTACGGCGCGCGTGGCACCTTCGTGTTCGTCGTCGGCCAGGATGACAAGGTGCAGCTCCGCGATGTGCGTATCGCCGCCAGCGACGGCGCCACCAGCCTGGTGGAAGAGGGCGTCAAGGTCGGCGAGCGCCTGGTGCTGGAAGGCACCGACAGGCTCAAGGACGGCAGCGAGGTGGAAGTGATCGGCGAGCCCGGCGCCCTCGCCCAGCCGCAGGGCCAGGCTGCGCAGAAGCAGGGCGCATGAACGTCTCGCGCCTGTTCATCCTGCGCCCGGTCGCCACCACGCTGCTGATGGTGGCGATCTTCCTCACCGGCCTGATCGCCTACCGCCTGCTACCGGTCTCGGCGCTGCCGGAGGTGGACTACCCGACCATCCGCGTGCTCACCCTGTACCCGGGCGCCAGCCCGCAGGTGATGACCAGTTCGGTGACCGCGCCGCTGGAACGCCAGTTCGGCCAGATGCCGGGCCTGAAGCAGATGTCCTCGGCCAGTTCCGGCGGCGCCTCGGTGATCACCCTGCGCTTTGCCCTGGAGGTGGACCTGGAAGTGGCCGAGCAGGAGGTGCAGGCGGCCATCAACGCGGCCAGCAACCTGCTGCCGGACGACCTGCCGGCGCCGCCGGTGTACAACAAGGTCAACCCGGCCGACACCCCGGTGCTGACCCTGGCGATCAGTTCGCCGACCCTGCCGCTGACCGAGGTGCACGACCTGGTCGACACGCGCATGGCGCAGAAGATCGCGCAGATCAGTGGCGTCGGCCTGGTCAGCCTGGCCGGCGGCCAGCGCCCGGCGGTGCGCATCAAGGTCGATCCCGAGGCCCTGGCCAGCCACGGCCTGAGCTTCGCCGACGTGCGCCAGCTGATCGCCGCGCAGAACGTCAACCAGCCCAAGGGCAACTTCGACGGGCCGACCCGCGTCTCCCAGCTGGACGCCAACGACCAGCTCAAGTCGGCCGTGGAATACCTCGACCTGATCCTCAAGTACGAGAACGGTGCGGCGCTGCGCCTGCGCGATGTCGCCACGGTGGTCGACGGCGCCGAGAACGAACGCCTGGCGGCCTGGGCCGACCGCAACGAGACGGTGCTGCTGACCATCCAGCGCCAGCCCGGCGCCAACGTCATCGAGGTGGTCGACCGCGTGCAGGCGCTGCTGCCGCAAATCACCGCCGCGCTGCCGGCCAGCCTGGAGGTCAAGGTGCTCACCGATCGCACCCAGACCATTCGTGCGGCGGTCAGCGACGTGCAGTTCGAGCTGGTGCTGGCCATCGCCCTGGTGGTGCTGGTGACCTTCCTGTTCCTGCGCAAGGTGTCGGCCACCGTGATTCCCTCCATCGCCGTGCCGCTGTCGCTGATCGGCACCTTCGCGGTGATGTACCTGGCCGGTTTCTCGATCAACAACCTGACGCTGATGGCCCTGACCATAGCCACCGGCTTCGTGGTGGACGACGCCATCGTCATGCTGGAGAACATCGCCCGCCACCTGGAGGAGGGCGAGACGCCGCTGAATGCCGCGCTCAAGGGCGCCCGGCAGATCGGCTTCACCCTGATCTCGCTGACCTTCTCGCTGATCGCGGTGCTGATCCCGCTGCTGTTCATGGCGGACGTGGTGGGCAGGCTGTTCCGCGAGTTCGCCATCACCCTGGCGGTGGCCATCCTGATTTCCCTGGTGGTGTCGCTGACCCTGACGCCGATGATGTGCGCGCGCCTGCTCAAGGCCGAGAAGGACCAGCAGCAGGGGCGCTTCTACAGGGCCGCCGGCGCCTTTATCGACGGCCTGATCGCGCGCTACGCCGTGGGCCTGACCTGGACCCTGCGTCACCAGGGCCTGACCCTGCTGGTGGCCATCGGCACCCTGGCGCTCACCGTGCTGCTCTACCTGGCCGTGCCCAAGGGCTTCTTCCCGGTGCAGGACACCGGGGTGATCCAGGGCATCTCCGAGGCGCCGCAGTCGATTTCCTTCAGGGCCATGAGCGAGCGCCAGCAGCGCCTGGCCGAGGTGATCCTGCGCGACCCGGACGTGGTCAGCCTGTCGTCCTACATCGGCGTGGACGGCGACAACCCGACGCTGAACAGCGGGCGCCTGCTGATCAACCTCAGGCCGCATGCCGAGCGTGACGTCAGCGCCAGCGAAGTGATCGAGCGCCTGCGCCCCGAGCTGGCCAAGGTGCCGGGGATCACCCTGTACCTGCAGCCGGTGCAGGACCTGTCGATCGAGGACCGGGTCAGCCGTACCCAGTTCCAGTTCAGCCTGGAGTCGCCGGACGGCGCGCTGCTGGAGGAGTGGACGCCCAGGCTGATCGCCGCGCTGGGCGAGCAGGCGGAGCTGCGTGACGTCGCCAGCGACCTGCAGAACCGCGGCCTGCAGGTGTTCCTCGAGATCGACCGCGACGCCGCCTCGCGCCTGGGCGTGAGCGTGTCCAGCATCGACGATGCGCTGTACGACGCCTTCGGCCAGCGGCAGATCTCCACCATCTTCACCCAGGCCAGCCAGTACCGCGTGGTGCTGGAGAGCGAAGGTGCCGGTGAGCTGGGCCCGCAGGCCCTGCAGCGCATCCATGTGGCCACCGCCAGTGGCGGCCAGGTGCCGCTGGCCGCGCTGGCGCGCGTCACGCAGCGCCCGGCCAGCCTGCTGGTCAACCATATCGGCCAGTTCCCGGCGGTCACCGTGTCGTTCAACCTGGCGCCGGGCGTGGCCCTGGGCGAGGCGGTGGCGGCGATCGAGCAGGTCAAGCAGCGCATCGGCCTGCCGGCCGGCATCCAGACCCAGTTCCAGGGCGCCGCCGAGGCCTTCCGCGCCTCGCTCAGTTCGACCCTGCTGCTGATCCTGGCGGCCATCGTCACCATGTACATCGTGCTGGGCGTGCTCTACGAGAGCTACATCCACCCGATCACCATCCTCTCGACGCTGCCCTCGGCCGGGGTCGGCGCGCTGCTGGCGCTGCTGCTGACCGGCAACGACCTGGGGCTGATCGCCGTGATCGGCATCATCCTGCTGATCGGCATCGTCAAGAAGAACGCCATCATGATGATCGACTTCGCCCTGGAGGCGGAGCGCCAGCAGGGCATGGCGCCTGAGGCGGCCATCTACCAGGCCGCGCTGCTGCGCTTTAGGCCGATCCTGATGACCACCCTGGCCGCGCTGTTCGGCGCCATCCCGCTGATGCTGGCCTCGGGCTCCGGCGCCGAGCTGCGCCAGCCGCTGGGCCTGGTGATGGTCGGCGGCCTGCTGCTGTCCCAGGTGCTGACGCTGTTCACCACGCCGGTGATCTACCTGGCCTTCGACCGTCTCTCCCGGCGCCTGCTCGGCCGCAGCGCCTCGGGGGTGGTGCTGGCGCCATGAACCTCTCCGCGCCCTTTATCGGCCGCCCGGTGGCGACCCTACTGCTGAGCCTGGCCATCCTGCTGCTCGGCGCGGTGAGCTTTCGCCTGCTCTCGGTGGCGCCGCTGCCGAACATGGATTTCCCGGCCATTGTGGTCGACGCCAGCCTGCCCGGCGCCAGCCCGCAGACCATGGCCTCCAGCGTGGCCACGCCACTGGAGCGCTCGCTCGGCACCATTGCCGGCATCAGCGAGATGACCAGCCGCAGCAGCCAGGGCAACACGCGCATCATCATCCTGTTCAACATCGGCCGCGACGTCGAGGCGGCCGCGCGCGAGGTGCAGGCGGCCATCAACGCGGCGCGTAGCCTGTTGCCCAGCGGCATGCGGCGCATGCCGACCTACCGCAAGTTCAACCCCTCGCAGGCGCCGATCATGGTGCTGTCGCTGACCTCGCCGCAGCTGGACAAGAGCCAGCTGTACGACCTGGCCTCCACGGTGATCGCGCAGAAACTGGCGCAGGTGCAGGGCGTGGGGCAGATCCAGATCGGCGGCAGCTCGCTGCCGGCCGTGCGCGTGGAGCTGGAGCCACGCCTGCTCGACCAGTACGGCATCGCCCTCGACGAGGTGCGCGGCGCCATCGCCAGCGCCAACGTCGACCGCCCCAAGGGCGACGTGGCCGATGCCGAGCGGCAGTGGCAGATCCAGGCCAACGACCAGCTGGAGCGCGCCGCCCAGTACCAGGATCTGATCATCCGCTACCAGAACAGCGCCGCCGTGCGCCTGGCCGACGTGGCCACGGTGCGCGACTCGGTGGAGAACCGCTACAACAGCGGCTTCTACAACGACCGGCAGGCGGTGCTGCTGGTGGTCAACCGCCAGCCGGGCGCCAACATCATCGAAACCATCGAGGGCATCCGTGCCGAGCTGCCGGCCCTGCAGGCGGTGATTCCGGCCAGCGCCGAGCTGGAAGTGGCGATGGACCGCTCGCCGGTGATCCGCGCCACCCTGCACGAGGCCGAGCGCACCCTGCTGATCGCCGTGGGCCTGGTGATCCTGGTGGTGTTCCTGTTTCTCGGGCGCTGGCGCGCCTCGCTGATCCCGGCGCTGGCGGTGCCGGTGTCGCTGGTCGGCACCTTCGCCGTGATGTACCTGCTGGACTTCTCGCTGAACAACCTGTCGCTGATGGCGCTGATCATCGCCACCGGCCTGGTGGTGGACGACGCCATCGTCGTGCTGGAGAACATCTCGCGGCACATCGAGGCCGGCGAGAAGCCGCTGGCGGCGGCCTACAAGGGCGCCCAGGAGGTCGGCTTCACCTTGCTGTCGATGAACCTGTCGCTGGTCGCGGTGTTCCTCTCCATCCTGTTCATGGGCGGCATCGTCGGCAACCTGTTCCGCGAGTTCTCCATCACCCTGACGGTGGCGATCCTGATCTCCATGCTGGTCTCGCTGACCCTGACGCCGATGCTCTGCGCGCGCTGGCTCAAGGCTGAGACCCAGGAGCGCGCGCCCGGGCGCCTGGCCCGCCTCGGCGCGCGGGCGCAGGAACGCCTGCTGGCCTTCTACGGGCGCAGCCTGGACTGGGCCCTGCGCCATGCGCGACTGACCCTGTTCAGCCTGCTGGCGACCATCGGCCTCAACGTCTACCTGTTCGTCGAGGTACCCAAGACCTTCATGCCGCAGCAGGATACCGGCCAGCTGATCGGTTTCGTGCGCGGCGACGACGGCCTGTCCTTCCAGGTCATGCAGCCGAAGATGGAAGCCTTCCGCCGCGGCCTGCTGGAGGACCCGGCGATCCACAGCGTGGCCGGCTTCATCGGCGGCGAGAGCGGTATCAACAACGCCTTTCTGGTGATCCGCCTGAAGCCCATCGGCGAGCGCGAGCAGTCGGCCCAGCAGGTGATCGACCGGCTGCGCGAGAACCTGCCCAAGGTGCCCGGGGCGCGGCTGATGCTGATGGCCGATCAGGACCTGCAGTTCGGCGGGCGCCAGGGGCGCAGCTCGGAGAACGAATACGTGCTGCTGGCCAGCGAGCTGGAGCTGCTCCGCCAGTGGCTGCCCAGGGTGCGCGACGCGCTGGCGGCACTGCCCGAACTGACCGATATCGATGCCAACGAAGGCGAGGGCGCCCAGCAGATCAGCCTGGTGATCGATCGCGTCACCGCGCAGCGCCTGGGCGTGGACATGGCGATGATCAGCAGCGTGCTGAACAACGCCTTCAGCCAGCGGCAGATCTCCACCATCTACGACACCCTGAACCAGTACAGCGTGGTGATGGAGATCAATCCGAAGTACGCCCAGTATCCTGAGGCGCTAGACCAGATCCAGGTGATCGGCGCCGATGGCGCGCGCGTGCCGCTGTCCAGCTTCGCCCGCTGGGAGCGCAGCCTGGAGGAGGACCGGGTCAACCACCAGGGCCAGTTCGCCGCCGAGAACATCGGTTACTCGCTAGCCCCCGAGGTGACCCAGGAGCAGGCCAACGCGGCGATCCGCCGGGCGGTGGCCGAGGTCGGCCTGCCCACCGAAGTGCAGGGCCTGCTCGGCGGTACCGGCGGCGCCTTCGAGAAGGAGGCCAGGGGCCAGCCGATCATGATCCTCACCGCGCTGCTGGTGGTGTACATCGTCCTCGGCATCCTCTACGAGAGCTACATCCATCCGCTGACCATCCTCTCCACGCTGCCCTCGGCCGGGGTCGGCGCGCTGCTGGCGATCCTGCTGACCGGCGGCGAGTTCAGCCTGATCTCGCTGCTCGGCCTGTTCCTGCTGATCGGCGTGGTGAAGAAGAACGCCATCCTGATGATCGACCTGGCCCTGGAACTGGAGCGTAGCGAGCAGCTCAGCCCGCAGGAGTCGATCCGGCGCGCCTGCCTGCTGCGCTTCCGGCCGATCCTGATGACCACCCTGGCGGCCATGCTCGGCGCGCTGCCGCTGCTACTCGGCCAGGCCGAAGGCGCCGAGATGCGCCAGCCGCTGGGCCTGGCCATCGTCGGCGGGCTGATCCTCAGCCAGATCCTCACCCTCTACACCACCCCGGTGGTCTACCTGTACCTCGACCGCCTGCGCCACCGGGTCAACCGCTGGCGCGGCGTACGCAGCGACGCCGCCCTGGAAACTCCGCTATGAAACCTGCCTTGCCCCGCATCTCCCTCCTGCTGCTCGCCCTGCTGGCGGCCGGCTGTGCCGTCGGCCCGGACTACCGGCGCCCGGACAGCGCCGCCGCGGCACAGTTCAAGCAGGCCGCCGGCTGGAAGGCCGCCGCGCCGGCCGACACCGCGCTGCGCGGCGACTGGTGGAAGCTGTATGGCGACGCCGAGCTGGACGCGCTGGTCGAGCGCCTCAACGCCAACAACCAGAGCCTGGCCAGTGCCGAGGCCCAGTACCGCCAGGCCCGCGCCCTGGTGCGCGGCGCGCGCGCGGCCTTCTTCCCGACCCTGGGCCTGAACAGCGGGGTGACCCGCGCCGGGCAGGGCGGCGGCGACAGCACCATCGGCACCAGCGGCGGGGTCAGCGTCAGCGGTGCCAACGCCTCGCAGGTGTCCAAGACCTACGAGGCCAGCCTGGGCGTGAGCTGGGAGCTGGACCTGTGGGGCAAGCTGCGCCGCCAGCTGGAGGCGGAGAACGCCGGCCTCGACGCCAGCGCCGCCGACCTGGCTGCCGTGCGCCTCAGCCAGCAGTCCGAGTTGGTGCAGAACTACCTGCAACTGCGCGTGCTGGACCGGCAGAAGCACCTGCTCGACGAGACGGTGGCGGCCTACAAGCAGGCCTATCGCATCGCCGAGAACCAGTACCGGGCCGGCATAGTGCCGAAGTCCGACGTGACCCAGGCGCTGACCCAGCTCAAGGGCACCGAGGCCGAGGCGGTGGACCTGGAATACCAGCGCGCGCAGCTGGAGCACGCCATCGCCGTACTGGTCGGGGTGGCGCCGGCTGCGTTCGAACTGGCGGTGCGCGACGCGGTGCCGGCGCTGCCCAGCGTGCCGGTCAGCCTGCCGTCGGCCCTGCTCGAACGGCGCCCGGACGTGGCCGCCGCCGAGCGCCGGGTGATGGCCGCCAACGCCGAGATCGGCGTGGCCGAGGCTGCCTACTATCCGCAGCTGAGCCTGTCGGCCAGTGGCGGTTATCGCAGCGGTGGCCTGGACGACTGGATCAGCTCGCCCAACCGCTTCTGGTCCATCGGCCCGGCCTTCGCCATGACCCTGTTCGATGGCGGCCTGATCCGCTCGCAGGTCGAGCAGGCCGAGGCCAGCTACGACCAGACGGTGGCCGACTACCGGCAGACGGTGTTGGAAAGCTTCCGCGAGGTGGAGGACTACCTGGTGCAGCTGGCGGTGCTGGAGCGCGAGGCGGTGGTGCAGCAGGAGGCGCTGGACGCCGCCCGCGAGTCGCTGCGGCTGATCCTCAACCAGTACAAGGCCGGCACCGTGGAGTTCACCGACGTGGTCAGCGTGCAGGCCAGCGCGCTGGCCAACGAACGCACCCGCCTGACCCTGCAGGGCAGCCGCCTGACCGCCAGCGTGCAGCTGATCGCGGCCCTGGGCGGCGGCTGGCAGGGCGTGCCGGAAGGCGAGTGACTCAGGGCTTGATGGTGGCCTCGATGCGGGTGATCTTCGGCTGCCCGTCGATCAGGCGCAGGCTGGCGACTTCCTGCATGCCGGTACTCATCTCGTGGCCGCCCATCGACAGGGTTTCCCGGGTGGTATCGGTGACCGTGGCACTCTGGCCGTCCTCGGCGATCTCGATCGATTCGATGTCCACCTCCATGCGGTAGCTGTCCAGCCCGCTCCAGCCCTGCTTGAGCAGCTGGCGGTACTGGGTCGCGTCCAGCTCCAGGCTGCCCTTGGGCGCGGAGATGTGGATGCGCACGTCCTCGCTCATGTGCGCCAGGGTGGCCTCGATGTCGCGCTGCGTGGCCGCCGCGGTCATGTCGGCGTACAGGGCGCGGATATTGGCTTCGGTCAGGGCCGGTTCGGCGTGGACCAGCGGGGCGAACAGGCAGAGCAGGGACAGCGCGAGCTTTTTCATCGACCTTCCTTGACAGGGGCCTTCGGCATGAAGGCTGCCTGTCGATGCTAGCGGCATCGCGCCGGCAAAAGGAAGCTCAGTCGCGCCCCGGGGCGCCGAGCGGAAAGAAGCTCCGGTACGGCCGCGCAGGCGCCATTGGTTCCGGGGCCCGCAAGCGATAGTCAAGCTGATGCAGTGGCCCTCAGCGCAGCTGCAGCAGCATGTCCGCCAGCACGCCATGGCGGATCTGCCGCAGCAGGCGCAGCTCGCCGGCATCGCACAGTTTCTCCGCTTCCTGCAGCAGCCTGTCGGCGGCCTCAGGGAGCGCGGCCAGCAGCGCTTCCAGCTGGCGCAGGCTGACGCTGGGCGGCAGACCCAGCACTGCGCCGAAGGCCAGCACATCGGCGCGACGCAGCTCGGAGAAACGCCGGGCATCGCCCATCGGCCAGGACAACTCGGCGCCGCGCCAGCCATTGTCGCGGGCATAGACGCTGGTGCTAAGCAGATCGTAATGCGGTGTCAGCTCGATACCACGGGCGCCGACGAAGAACGACAGGTTCTTCAGGTGTGCGTCGTTGTTGCCGAGCAGGGCGTTGAACAGCGCCCAGCGCAACAGCGTCTGACGGCTCAGGGCCTTGCTGCGGCAGAGCTCGACCAGGCGCTGTAGGGTCTCCAGGGTGGCCATTCGGTACTTGTAGGTGCGATCCAGCGACAGCAGCTGGCAGGCATCCAGCACATGGCGACGTTGCAGTCGCCCCTCGACCACCTGGCGGTCGAAGCGCTCGACCAGGTACACCGGCTGTGGCACCTGTCGCAGCGCTACGGCCGGCACCGGCAGTTTGACTGCAGCGGCCAGGCGCATGACGAACCACTCGTTGGCGGCACTGTGCGGGTAGTGCTCGTGTTCGGGATGATCCGGCTTGAGGATATGGGTGGACGGCTCCTGGCCCAGCGGCTCGTACAGCTCGCCATCGCGTACGACCAGCGCCAGCTTGTGCTGGGCGCCGGCCAGCGACATGCGTTTGGGCGCCGCCTGGCCGAGGGAGACGCGCGGCAGATTGCCGATGCGCCGCGCCAGCTCCTCTCTGGGCAGGGCCTGCAGGCCACCCGCCGGTAGCGCCTGCTCGGGCGGCAGCAGGGTCAGCGCCCCGGCGGATTCGGCGCCGTAGTAGGCGAGCAGGGCGAAGGCATCGGCCACGTCGACCTGGGCGTCCTGGGCCAGCAGGCTGCGTGCCTGTTCTTCCGGCAGCAGGTTGTCGAAGAACCACTGCACCGGGCGCAGGCTGGCTCCGTCCTGAATCTCACCGCTGGCGCGTGGCAACTGCGGGGCCAGGTCGAAGGAGTCCCCGGCCTGCAGCCAGTCCGGCTCATAGGCGAAGCGCCAGAGATTGTCCCGCTCGCTCAGCAGCCCGACGGCACGCTCGTTGAGCCAGACGCGCAGCTGCCTCATGCCTCGTCCTCGGGTACTTCCAGGTGCACGCGCACGCCCAGTTCGTCGAGCAGACGCAGAACCTTGCCCAGCTGCACCGTGCCCTTGCCCTGCTCGACATCACGTAGGAACACATGGCTGGCCTCGATGATGGCGGCCATATCGTCCTGGCGTATGCCCTGGCGCTTGCGCAGCTTGCGGACGAGGGCGCCGATAGCGGCGGCGTCGTGGATGGGAATCAGGGGCATGATGTGCTCCAAATCTAAGCTGAGGCTTAGATTAGTTCTTCGTGTGAACGATTTTCAACCAAATCTAAACTTTGGCTTAGTTTGTTCGGAAAATGCTCGCCGACCCAGCTCAATAGAAGCTGTGGCTTAGATTTTTCCTGAGTGGCATCGAAGGCACAAAAAAATCCCCACGACCAGGAGCTGGACCGCGGGGACAAGGGTTGGCCGACAAAGGGCGGTGTCGGCCCAGGAGGAACGGGCGAGTAAGGCGGGTGAGACCCGCGCTCACTCATGTGGGGCAGATCAGGCGCTGGGCTGCCAGCCGCCGCCGAGCGCCTTGTAGATGGCGACTATGCCGCGGTACAGCTCAATCTCGGCCTGGGCCTGGGCATCCTCGGCGGCCAGGCGCTCGCGCTCGGCGTCGAGCAGCACCAGGAAGTCCTCGGTGCCCTCGAGGTAGCGCACCGCCGCCTGCTCGGCCGCGGCGCGGCTGGCTTCGACCTGGCGCACCAGCGAGACCAGGCGCTGCTGACGCTTGGCGTAATCGCTGAAAGCGTTTTCCGATTCTTCCAGGGCCAGCAGCACCTGCTGCTCGTAGCTGGCCAGGGCGCCGTCGGCGTCGGCCTCGGCGCCGCGCAGGCGGGCGCGCACGCTGCCGAGGTCGAAGGCTGCCCAGCTGATGGTCGGCGCCACGCCCCAGGCGTTGGCCGCTGCGGCGCCCAGTTGCGAACCGCGCCCGGCGGTAAAGCCGAGAAAGCCGGAGAGGCTGACCCGCGGGAACAAGTCGGCGGTGGCCACGCCGACATTGGCGGTGGCCGCGGCCAGCTGGCGCTCGGCGACGCGCACGTCCGGACGGCGGCGCAGCAGCTCGGCGGGATCGCCGATCGGCAGGGCCTTGGCGATCACCGGCAGGGGCCGGGGCGACAGGTCGACGCTCAGCTGCTCGGGCCGCTGGCCGAGCAGGGTGGCGATACGGTGACGGGCACGCGCTTCCTCGGCCTGCAGCTGCGGCAGGCTGGCCTCGGTGGCGGCAAGGCGGGCATCGGCACGCAGCACGTCGAGTTCGCTGCCGATGCCGGCGTCGCGCAGCTGCTCGGTGAGGGCACGCGACTGGCTCTGGTTCTTCAGGTTGTCGCGGGCAATGCGTTCGCGCAGCTGAGCACCGCGCAGGTTGCCGTAGGCATCCACCAGCTCGGCGATCAGGCTCACCTGCAGCTGGTACAGCTCGGCCTCGGCGGCTTCGCTCTGCGCCTCGCTGGCCTCGATGCTGCGCTGGATGCGGCCGAACAGGTCGAGCTCCCAGGCCATGTCCAGGCCCAGGTCGTAGCGCTCCTGGCGGATGCGCTGCTCGCTGGTCGGCGGCTGCTGGGCCTTACCGAACTCGCCGCTGGCGCGGCTGGTGATCACCGGCAGCTGGTCGTTGCCGACATCGTCGCGAATGGCGCGGGCGGCGCGCAGGCGGGCGAACGCCACACGCAGCTCGCGGTTTTCCTTGAGCGACTGCTGCACCAGCTGGCTCAGGGTCGGATCGTCGAACTGCTGCCACCAGGCCGCCTCGAAATCGGTACGGTCGTAGTCGCCGGCCTCCAGGGCCTCGATGCGCGCCGGCGCGGTGTCCGGCGCCCGGTAGTCGGGGCCGACGGCGCAGGCACTGACGGCGAGGGCGAGCAGGGCGGGAATCAACGGCTTCATGCATGCACCTCCTGCAGGCGCGTGGCTTTCTTCGCTTCGCGTTTCTCCACGAAGGCGCGGATCAGCACGTAGAACACCGGGGTCAGCAGCAGGCCGAAGAAGGTCACGCCGATCATCCCGCTGAATACCGCCACGCCCATGGCATGGCGCATCTCGGCGCCGGCACCGCTGGAGAGCACCAGGGGCACCACGCCCATGATGAAGGCGATGGAGGTCATCAGGATCGGGCGCAGACGCAGGCGGCAGGCCTCCAGCACCGCGCTGATGCGATCCAGGCCTTCTTCCTGCTTCTCCTTGGCGAACTCGACGATGAGGATGGCGTTCTTGCACGCCAGGCCCACCAATACGATCAGGCCGATCTGGGTGAACACGTTGTTGTCGCCGCCGGCCAGGATCACCCCGGTGATGGCGGAGAACAGCACGGTCGGCACGATCAGGATCACCGCCAGCGGCAGGCTCCAGCTCTCGTATTGGGCGGCCAGCACCAGGAAGGCCAGCAGCACGCAGAGCGGGAAGATGAAGATTGCGGTGTTGCCGGCGAGGATCTGCTGGTAGGTCAGCTCGGTCCACTCGTAGGTCATGCCGTTGGGCAGTTCCTCGTCGAGCAGCTTGGCGATCGCCGCCTCGGCCTGGCCGGAGCTGTAGCCGGGCGCCGCCGCACCGTTGATCTCGGCGGTGAGGAAGCCGTTGTAGTGCATCACCCGGTCCGGGCCCGAGGCGCTATCGACCTTGACGAAGGTGGACAGCGGGATCATCTCGCCGCGGTTGTTGCGCACCTTGAGCTGGCCGATCTGCTCCGGCTCCAGGCGGAACTGCTGGTCGGCCTGGACGTTGACCTGGTAGGTGCGGCCGAAGCGGTTGAAGTCGTTGGCATACAGCGAGCCCAGGTACACCTGCATGGTGTCGAAGATGTCGCTGATGGCCACGCCGTGGGTCTTGGCTTTCTCGCGATCGATGTTGGCATCGATCTGCGGCACGTTGACCTGGTAGCTGGTGAACACCGACATGGGGTTCAGCTCCGGCAACTGGCGCGCCTTGTTGAGGATGTTCTGGGTCTGCGCGTACAGCTCCTCGTAGCCCAGGCTACCGCGATCCTGGATCTGCAGGCGGAAGCCACCGATGGTGCCGAGGCCCTGCACTGGCGGCGGCGGGAAGATGGCGATGTAGGCGTCCTGGATCTCGGCGAACTGGGCGTTCAGCTCGGCGGCGATGGCGTTGGCCGACAGCGACGGATCACTGCGCTCGTCGAACGGCTTGAGCGGGGTGAACACGATGCCGCTGTTCGGGCTGTTGGTGAAGCCGTTGATCGACAGGCCCGGGAAGGCCACGGTGTTCTCCACGCCCGGGTGCTTGCCGGCGATCTCCGACATGCGCTTGATCACCGCCTCGGTGCGGTCGAGGGTGGCGGCGTCCGGCAGCTGGGCGAAGGCCACCAGGTACTGCTTGTCCTGTTGCGGCACGAAACCGGTCGGGGTGCTGGAGAAGCCCAGGTAGCCGAGCACCAGCAGGCCGCCGTAGACCAGCAGGGCGATCGAGCTACCACGCAGCACGCGCTTCACGGTGCCGACGTAGCCATGGCTGGCGCGGTCGAAGAAGCGGTTGAACGGGGCGAACAGCCAGCCGCCGAACAGCTTGTCGAGCACGCGGGAGAAGCGGTCCTTGGGCGCGTGGTGATCCTTCAGCAGCACGGCGGCCAGGGCCGGCGACAGGGTCAGCGAGTTGAACGCCGAGATCACCGTGGAGATGGCGATGGTCAGCGCGAACTGCTGGTAGAACTGCCCGGTGAGACCGGAGATAAAGGCGGTCGGCACGAATACGGCGCACAGCACCAGAGCCGTTGCGACGATCGGGCCGGTCACTTCCTTCATGGCCTGGCGGGTGGCTTCCACCGGCGACTTGCCGAGGCCGATGTTGCGTTCGACGTTCTCCACCACCACGATGGCGTCGTCCACCACGATGCCGATGGCCAGCACCAGGCCGAACAGCGACAGGGCGTTGAGCGAGAAGCCGAACAGGTGCATCACGGCGAAGGTGCCGATCAGCGACACCGGCACGGCGGCCAGCGGGATGATCGAGGCGCGCCAGGTCTGCAGGAACAGCACCACCACCAGCACCACCAGCACGATGGCCTCGAGCAGGGTGTGCACCACCGCCTCGATGGAGCCGCGCACGAAGATGGTCGGGTCGTAGACGATCTCGTAGTCCACGCCCTGCGGGAAGCTCTGCTTCAGCTCGGCCATGCGGGCGCGCACGGCGTCGGAGATCTCGATGGCATTCGAGCCGGGGCGCTGGAATACCGGGATGGCCACGGCCGGCTGGTTGTTCAGCAGCGAACGCAAGGCGTACTGGTTGGAACCCAGCTCGACGCGGGCGATGTCCTTCAGGCGAGTGATCTCGCCATCGTCACCGGCACGGATGATGATGTTCTCGAACTCTTCCTCGCTGACCAGACGGCCCTGGGTGTTGATCGACAGCTGGAAGCTGTTGCCGGCGTCCGAGGGCGGCGCGCCGAGGGCACCGGCGGCGACCTGGCGGTTCTGCTCGCGGATGGCGGCGACCACGTCGCTGGCGGTGAGGTTGCGCGAGGCCACCTTGTTCGGGTCCAGCCACACGCGCAGCGAGTAGTTGCCCATGCCGAACAGCTGCACGTCGCCAACACCGTCCAGGCGCGCCAGCTCGTCCTTGACGTTGAGCGCGGCGTAGTTGGACAGGTAGAGCATGTCGTAGCGCTGATCCGGCGAGGTCAGGTGCACCACCATGGTCAGGTCGGGGGAGGCCTTGTCCACGGTCACGCCGAGGCGCTGCACCTCGGTGGGCAGGGTCGGCATGGTGCGGGTCACGCGGTTCTGCACCTGCACCTGGGCGTTGTCCAGGTCGGTGCCGAGGGCGAAGGTGATGGTCAGGGTCAGCTTGCCGTCGGCGGTGGACTGCGACGACATATAGAGCATGCCTTCCACGCCGGTGATGGCCTGCTCCAGCGGCGAGGCGACGGTCTCGCCGATCACC
The DNA here is from genome assembly GCA_033838285.1 of Pseudomonadaceae bacterium. Classification (GTDB taxonomy): domain Bacteria; phylum Pseudomonadota; class Gammaproteobacteria; order Pseudomonadales; family Pseudomonadaceae; genus Aquipseudomonas. The sequence continues at coordinate 86,896 of JAJLLC010000036.1, read as the reverse complement.
TTGGGGTTGGCGCCGGGGAAGTTGGCGCGCACCACCACGGTGGGCGGCACCACTTCCGGGTATTCGCTGATCGGCAGCTGGAACAGCGAGATCGCACCGGCGATCAGCACCAGCAGGGACAGCACGGCGGCGAAGATCGGCCGCTTGATGAAGAACTGGGAGAAGTTCATGGCGTTCTACCTCAGCCGCGCGGTGCGTTGCTGGACTTGGCGTGCTGTTCGGCCACGCGCGGGGCGTCGCGGCCGTCCACGGCCTGGCGCAGGCGCCCCAGCTGGGCGAGGGTGGCCTCGTCGGCCATCGGCACGGCCTGCGGGTCGACGATGGCGCCGGGCATGGCGCGCTGCAGGCCGTTGACCACGATCTTCTCGCCCTTGGAAAGGCCCTGGCGCACGATGCGCAGGCCTTCCAGCTTCGGACCGAGTTCGATGGCGCGGTACTGCACGGCGTTGTCCTTGTCGAGGACCAGGACGAACTTCTTGCCCAGGTCGGTGCCGACCGCCTCGTCCTTGATGAGCGCGGCCGGGTAGGTGCCGCTGCCGACCAGCTTGAGGCGGGCATAGAGACCGGGGGTGAAGCGGCCGTCGCGGTTGTCGAACACGGCGCGACCACGGATGGTGCCGGTGCGCGGGTTGACCTGGTTGTCGAGGAAGTCCAGCTGGCCTTCGTGCGGGTGGCCGGCTTCGCTGGACAGGCCGAGGTACACCGGGCTGGCGCCACGGGCATCGCTGCCGGCCTGGCGCGCCAGCTCGATGTACTTGAGGAATACGCGCTCGTCGGCGTCGAAGTAGGCGTAGACCTTGTCGGTGGAGACCACGGTGGTCAGCAGCGACTGGCCGGCGCCGACCAGGTTGCCCTCGGTGATCTCGGCGCGGCTGACGCGGCCATCGATCGGCGAGGTGATGCGGGTGAAGCTGAGGTTGAGCAGCGCGTTGTCCAGCTCGGCCTGGGTCGCGGCGACCGCGGCCTGGGCCTCGGTGGCGGCGCTGGCGCGGGCATCGGCCAGTTCGGCGGAGATGGCGTTGCTCTGGCGCAGGCGCTCACCACGACGGGCCTCGGTGGCGGCACGGGTCTGGTTGGCGCGGGCCTGCTGCAGCTGGGCCTGCAGGCGCTTGACCTCGGCCTGGAACGGGCGCGGGTCGATCTGGAACAGCAGGTCGCCTTTCTTCACCAGGCTGCCTTCGTCGAAGGCCACCTTGTCGATGTAGCCGGAGACGCGTGGCCGCACCTCGACCGACTCGGGCGCATCCAGGCGGCCGGTGAACTCGTCCCATTCGTTGATCGGCTGCTCGATCACCTCGGCGACGCTGACCTTGGCGGCCGGCATCTGCTGGCTGGCTTCCTCGCCCTTGCCGCAGGCGCTCAGCAGCAGGGCCGTGGCGATGGCCAGGGGCAAGCGCCAGGAGAGATTGAATGACTGTTCCATGTTTGACTCCGCCAGTCGGATTTGTGGATGGGCGGAGTCTGCGTGGCGCAGTTTGATGGCACGAATCGAACGACCCGAAGGTGACTATCATCCGGAATGATGATTCGTCCGTTCTCGTTGATAGTTGCTGCGGCGCCCGTGGCAGAGGCCGCGAAAGTTCAGGCGAGGCTGTCCGGGTCGCCGCAGAACATCTGGATGCGCGAGCGCAGCCAGCGCTCGGCCGGGTCGTTGTCCTGGGCGCCGCGCCAGGCCATGTGCAGCTCGAAGGTGCGCGACGGCAGCGGCAGCTCCTCGGCACGCAGGCCTCCGGCGGCGGTGAGCGCGGCGGCGGTGTAGTCCGGCACGGTGGCGACTATGTCGGTACCGGCGAGCAGGGTGCCGAGCCCGTTGAACTGGGGCACCGCCAGCACCACCCGGCGCTTGCGCTCGAGCTTCTCCAGTTCCTCGTCGATGAAGCCGGTGAGGTCGCCGGCGAAGGACACCAGGGCATGCGGGCGGGCACAGAAGTCGTCCAGGCCGATCGCCCCGGGCACGCTGTCGGCGCGCAGCAGTTTCGGTTTACTGCGTCGCAGTACCTTGCGCTTGGCGTTGGCCGGCAGCTCCTCGGTGTAGCCGACGCCCACCGAGATCTCCCCGGAGGCCAGCAGCCCTGGCATCAGCAGGTAGTTGGCGCGGCGCACCACCAGCACCACGCCGGGCGCCTCGGCACGCAGGCGGCGCAGCAGCGGCGGCAACAGGGCGAACTCGACATCGTCGGACAGGCCGATGCGGAACACCTGGGTGCTGGTCGCGGGGTCGAAGTCGGTGGCGCGGCTGACGGCGGTGGAGATGGAGTCCAGCGCTGGGGAGAGCAGGGCGAAGATCTCGTTGGCCCGTGCCGTGGGCTCCATGCTGCGCCCGGTACGCACGAACAGCGGATCGTCGAACAGGCTGCGCAGGCGGGCGAGGGCGGCGCTGATCGCCGGCTGGCCGAGGAACAGCTTCTCCGCCGCGCGTGTCACGCTGCGCTCGTGCATCAGCGTCTCGAACACGATCAGCAGGTTCAGGTCGACACGGCGCAGGTCGTTGCGGTTCATGCTCAGCTTCCATCCGGGAATCCGTGAAAGGTGCGTGTGCAGGCGGGCGGCGTCAAGCCCAAAGGGGAACCTGCGGCCCCCCGGATCATCCCTATTTATGGTGACTATCGATAGTGGCGGGTAGTCTTGCCGGAAAAGCCCGTATAGAGTCCGTGGCCATAGAGATATGAAGGCGAGGTGTGTGATGTCCCGCATGATCCGTTTCCACCAGTTCGGCGATGCCAGCGTGCTGCGTCTGGAGGAAGTGCCGACCCCGAAACCGGGGCACGACGAGGTGCTGGTGCGCACCCAGGCGCTCGGCGTGGGCTGGCGCGACGTGCTGTGGCGGCAGAACCTGGCGCCCGATCAGGCCGCGCAGCTGCCTGCCGGCGTCGGCTTCGAACTGGCCGGGGTAGTCGAGGCCGTCGGCCCCGGCGTGGAGGATCTCGCTCCCGGGATGGCGGTGGCCAGCTTCCCGTCCTTCAGCCCGAACCAGTATCCGGCCTGGGGCGATCTGGTGCTGATGCCGCGCCGCGCCCTGGCCCGTTATCCCGAGGTGCTCACGGCCACCGAAGCCGCCGTGCACTATACCCCCTACATGCTGGCGTACTTCGCCCTGGTCGAGCTGGCCGATGTGCAGCCGGGCCAGCGCGTGCTGATCACCGAGGCCGCCCACTGCCTGGCGCCCCAGGCGGTGCAGATGGCCAAGGCGCTGGGCGCCGTGGTGATCGCCGCTACCAGCGAAGGCGACACCCGGGCCTATCTGCGTGAACTGGGCGCCGACAAGGTGATCGACACCGAGGAGCAGGACCTGGTGCTGGAGGTGGAACGCTTCACCGATGGCAAGGGCGTGGAGGTGGTGCTGGACCAGTGCGCCGGGCCGCAGATGAAACTGCTCGGCGATGTCGCGGCCACCCGCGGCAAGCTGATCCTGTATGGCGTCAATGGCGGCAACGACGCGGCGTTCCCGGCCTGTGCGGCGTTCAAGAAGCACCTGCAGTTCTTCCGCCACTGCGTGATGGATTTCACCGGCCAGCCCGAGCTGGGTCTGGAGCGCGACGAGGCGGCGGTGCAGCGTGCCCTGCAGCGGATCAACCAGATGACCGCCGACCGCCTGCTCAAGCCGAGCATCGCCAAGTCGTTTGCCTTCGAGGACTTCGTCGCCGCCAACCAGTTCATGGAGACCTGCCCGGCGGGCGGGCGGGTGGTACTGACCCTCGATACCTGACCCCAGGTGCCGACTCCCGCAGACGCCGCCCAGTGCGGCGTTTTCTTTTGCCCGAAGAATGTGAACACAAGACTTGTATTGATAAATATTATCATTAAGATGCGCATCACGTTGCAGCCGAGGACAGGCCGATGGGGTCGTATCGCAGCTTGGGGGAACAGGGCGCAGCCGCTTTGCGGTTGTCCGCGAATATCCATCAGCGGGCTCTGGAGAGCCTGTATGCCGAGCATCGACGTACCCTGACCGACGCCGCCCAGGGCGTACTCGGTTGCCGCGCGCGCGCCGAAGACGTGGTCCACGATGCCTTCCTCAAGCTGTGGGAGAGCGGCGAGCGCCACGCCATCGAGGACCCGCTGCGTTACCTGTTTCGCATGGTCCGTAACCTGTCCATCGACCGCCTGCGCCGGCAGAATCTGGAAGGCCGCTACAGCGCCGACGAGGAGCTGCTCGACGAGCTGCCGGCGCCGCAGTCCGGCCCCGAGCAGCGCGCCATCGGCCAGCTCGAGTGGCAGCGCCTGCAGCACGCCCTGGGCGAGCTGCCCGAGCGCACCCGCACCGTGTTCACCATGAGCCAGCTGGAGGGCTACAGTCAGCGCGAGGTGGCCGACCACCTGAGCGCGTCGCCGACCCTGGTGCACTTCCTCCTGCGCGATGCCCTCAGCCACTGTCGCAATCGCCTCGAACCCGCCGCGGCCTAAGGCCGCGACACCCCTCCGTACCGGATCACCCCAATGAAACTGCTCAAGCTGCTGTTCCGCGACAACCGCCTGCCGCTCTCCGGCATCGTTCTGCTCAGCCTGTGCAGCGCGATGCTCAGCGTCGGCGTGATCGCCTTCATCAACCTCAAGCTGATCCGTATCGAAGGCGCGCTGGCAACCACGCTGCTGAGCTTCCTCGGCCTGCTGGCGGTGCTGCTGCTGTGTTCCGGGGCGGGGCAGGTGGCGCTGCATACCCTGGGGCACCGTTTCGTCTACCGCCTGCGCCGCAGCCTGGTACGGCGCGTACTGGACACCGATATCGAGCGCCTGGAACAGATCGGCGGCGCGCGCATCCTCGCCAGCCTGTCCAGCGACATCCGCAACATCACCATCGCCTTCGTCTACCTGCCGGAGCTGACCTACGGCCTGATTCTCAGCATCGCCGCCTTCGCCTACCTGGCCTGGCTGTCGCCGGCGCTGTTCGGCATCACCGCCGGCTGGCTGGGCCTGACCCTGCTGGTGGGCTGGTTCTTCGTCGGCAAGGTCAATCATCACATCCGCCTGCTGCGCGAGGCCGAGGACCACCTGTACCAGGACTACCAGGCGATCATCGACGGTCGCAAGGAGCTGGCGCTCAACCGTGATCGCGCGCGCCTGCTCTATGACGAGGAGTTCGACCGCGACGCCCGCGCCTACCGCGACAACGTCACCCGCGCCGACATCTTCAATGGCCTGGCCGGCAACTGGGCCAACGCCATGGTGCTGGGCAGTATTGGCCTGGTGTTCTTCTGCGCCAGCGGCCTGGGCTGGGCCCCGGCTGAGGTCGCGGCGACCTTCGCCCTGACCGTGCTGTTCCTGCGCGCGCCCATGGTCGCCACCGTCGGCGCACTGCCCAGCCTGCTGGCCGCGCGCATTTCGCTGGACAAGCTGGAGACCCTGGAGCTGGCGCCGGAAACCGCCGAGATCGCGGCGGTCGAGCGCCTCGGCGAGTGGCAGAGCCTGCAGCTGGCCGGTGTCGAGTACCGTTATCCGGGCGAGGGCGACGAGGCCGGCTTCGATGTCGGCCCCATCGACCTGGAGCTGCGCCGTGGCGAGCTGGTGTTCCTGGTCGGCGGCAACGGCAGCGGCAAGTCGACCCTGGCGCGCCTGCTCACCGGCCTGCATCGCCCGGCCGCCGGTGAAATCCGCCTGGACGGGCGCGTGGTGCAGCCCCATGAGTGGCAGGCGTATCGGCAGCTGTTCGCCAGCGTCTACACCGACTTCCACCTGTTCGCCCGCCTGCTCGGCCCGGCCGGCGCCGAGGTAGAGGAATCGCTGGTGGAGCAATGGCTGGAACGCCTGCGCCTGCGTCACAAGGTGCGCTTCGCCAAGGGGCGGCTGGCCGACACGCGCTTCTCCCAGGGCCAGCGCAAGCGCCTGGCGCTGATGCTGGCGATGCTGGAAGGGCGCGACATCCTGATCCTCGACGAATGGGCCGCCGACCAGGACCCGCTGTTCCGCCGCCTGTTCTACCGCGAGCTGCTGCCGCAACTGAAGGCCGCCGGCAAGACCGTGCTGGCCATCACCCACGATGACCACTACTTCGACCAGGCCGACCGCCTGCTGAAGATGGATGGCGGTCGCCTCAGCGAGCTCACCGGCGAAGCCCGCGACCGAGCCACCCAGGACGCGGTGCGCGAGATCGGCGGCTCGATCCCGGCCTGAACGCATGTTTCTCGGCCCCCAGCGATGGGGGTGAGGGCACTGTCATGTCCGCGAAATCGAATTAAGTGAAAATTATTCGCATCTTTGTGCGTCTTTAAAGCGTGCCACTTTCAACGAGGGATACCCCATGAGCCTGGACAACCCGCAAACCACCTTCCTGGTGGTGGTCAACGATGAGCAGCAGTACGCCATCTGGCCGGCCTACAAGGCCGTGCCCGCCGGCTGGAAGGAAGACGGCGTGCGCGGCGACAAGGCGACCTGCCTGGCGCACATTGCCAGCGTCTGGACCGACATGCGTCCGCGCAGCCTGCGCGAGGCGATGGACGCCTGATGCAGCTGTTCTGCCTGGCTCATGCCGGCGCCAGCGCCATGCCCTATGCGCGCTGGCGCAAGCGCCTGCCACGCTGGCTGGAGGTCTGCCCGCTGGAGCTGCCGGGTCGCGGCGCTCGCGAGGGCGAACCGCTGTGCCAGGAGTTGCCGGCGCTGCTGGCCGACCTCAAGCAGGCCTGGCGCCGGGAGTGCCAGGGGCCCTACCTGCTATGGGGCCACAGTCTGGGCGCCATGCTCGCCTTCGAGCTGGCCCAGGCGCTGATCGGCGAGGGGCACGAAGCGCCGCTGGCGCTGTTCGCCTCGGCCTCGCGCGCGTCCTCACGACGCCTGCAAGCGCCGCGCCTGACGGCATGCAGCGACGGCGAGCTGTTCGCCGGCCTCGATGGCTTCGCCCGCCTGCCGCGCGAGCTGCTGGCCGACCCGCTGTTCCGCCGCGAACTGTTGCCGGTACTGCGCAGCGACTTTGCCCTGGCCGAGAGCTACCGCTACCAGCGCCGCGCCCCCTTGCCCTGTGCCCTACACGTGCTCGGTGCGCGCCGCGACTGCCTGAGCGAGGACGACCTGCGCGCCTGGCGCCGCGAGACCCGCGGCCCCTTCACCCTGGAATGGCTGGATGGCGATCATGCCTACCTGCGCCCCCAGGAAGACGAACTGCTGTCCCTGATCGAATTCCATGCCTCGCGCCTGCTGCGGCGCGAGGCGGCCGGCATGCCACTGGGCGCCTAGGCCACTCTTTGCGAGGTGCTGTGATGAACGCGCAAGTCCCGTCGAACATTGCTCTGGAATGGGCGCCGCTGTCCTTCGCCCAGCAGCGGCTGTGGTTCTTCAGCCGTCTGGAAAGCGGCAGCAGCGCCTACAACATCGGCGGGCTGCTGCGTTTCGAGGGGGCGCTGGAGCTGGATAGCCTGCGTCATGGGCTGGATCAGGTCTACGCTCGCCATGCGGCGCTACGCACCGTATTCCGCGAGCAGGACGGCCTGGCCCAGCAGGCAGTGTTGCCGGCAGGCCCGATGCCGCTGGAGATCATCGATCTGCCGCAGGGCAGCGAGCGCGTCGAGGCGTTGGCGCGCGCCTTCATCGAGACCGACTACGACCTGACCCGCGGTCCGCTGGTGCGCTGCGCCCTCTATCGCCTGGGCGACAACAGTCATGCGTTGGCCGTGGGCATGCACCACATCATCTCCGACGCCTGGTCGGTGCGGGTGATGGTCGAGGAGGTGGGCGAGTTCTACCGCGCCCGCCAGCAGAACCGCCAGCCGTTCATGCCCCCGCAGCCGCTGCAATACAGCGAGTATGCCGTGGGCCAGCGCGAGTGGCTGAACAGCGAGGCGGGCGCCCGGCAAATGGCCTTCTGGCGCGAGCGCCTGGGCAGCGAGCAGCCGGCGCTGAGCCTGACGCCGGACTTCCCGCACGAAGCCCAGGCCGCGCGCCGTGCCGCCTACCGCAAGCTGCAGGTGGAGCCGGCCCTGGTGGCACGGCTCAGCGAGCTGGCCAAGGCTAATGGCGCGACCCTGTTCACCGTGCTGCTGGCGGCCCTGCAGCTGCAGCTGGCGCGCCTGTCCGGCCAGCGCGAAGTGCGCATCGGGGTACCAGTGGCCGGCCGTGCCAAGGGCTTCGAACGCCTGCTCGGTTTCTTCGTCAACACCCTGGTGCTCAAGGCCGAACCGCGCCCCGAGCTGTCGGTGGCCGAGTGGCTGGAGCAGACCCGTGCCGGCCTGAAAGCAGCCCAGGCCAACCAGGAAATGCCCTTCGAGCGCCTGGTGGAAGAGCTCGCGCCGAGCCGCAGCCTCGGCCAGCAGCCACTGTTCCAGGTGGCCTTCAACTACCGGCGCCAGCACCCGCTGGCGGCCAACTGGCTGCCGGGCATCGAGACCGTGCTGGACGAAGTGCCGTCCAGCCAGATTCCCTTCGACCTGGCCCTGGACGCGGTGCGCGACAAGGGCGACCAGCTGTCGATCAACTTCGCCTACGCCGCCGACCTGTTCGCCGAAAGCAGCATCGAACGTCTGATCGGCGGCTTCCTCGAAGTGCTCGATGGTTTCGTCAGTGCACCGCAGGCCGCGCTGGGCGAGCTGGAGCTGGTCAGCAGTGGTGAGCGTCGCTTGCTGGCCGAGTGGAACAAACCGCGCCAGTCCTTCGATGCCGCACGCCTGCTACCCGCACTGATCGCCGAGCAGGCACGCCTGCGCCCGGAGGCCATTGCCCTGGTGCATGGCGGTGAGCGGATTGCTTTCGCTGAGCTGGAAGCTCGCGCCAATCGCCTGGCCAAGCTGCTGGTCGCCCGTGGTGTGCGTGCAGAGTCCCGCGTCGGCGTCTCGCTGGAGCGTGGCAACGCGATGATCATGGCGATGCTGGCGGTACTGAAATCCGGTGGTGCTTTTGTACCGCTGGATCCGGACTATCCACGCGAGCGCCTGAACTACATGGTCGAGGACTCCGGGCTGAAGTGGCTGATTACTTCGTCCGATCTGGCCGAGCGACTGCCGCTGGGTGAGGGCGTCGAGCCGCTGTATCTGGATCAACTGGATCTGTCCGCGTTTGATTCGTCAGCGCCTGCGGTACAGCTCCATCCGCTCAATCTGGCCTACCTGATCTACACCTCCGGCTCCACCGGCCAGCCCAAGGGCGTGGCGGTGAATCATCTCGGTCTGACCATGCATGTGCAGACCATCGGCCAGCGCTACGGCATGACCCCGAACGACGTGGAGCTGCACTTCGCCTCGATCAGCTTCGACGGTGCCCTGGAGCGCTGGACGGTGCCGCTGGCCTTCGGTAGCCGCCTAGTGATCCGCGACCAGGAGCTGTGGAGCGCGGAGAAGACCTGCCAGGTGATCGTCGACGAAGGAGTGACCATTTCCTGCCTGCCACCGAGCTATGCCCAGCAGCTGTTGGACTGGGTCGAGTCGCAGGATCTGAAACTGCCGGTACGTTCCTGGACCCTGGGTGGCGAAGCCTTTACCCGCGAGACCTACGAGCGCCTGCAGCGCGTGCTCGAACCCAAGCGCATTATCAACGGCTACGGCCCGACCGAGACGGTGGTGACCCCGCTGATCTGGGAAGCCTATCCGGGCGACAGTTTCGAGGCGGCCTACGCCCCCATCGGCAATCCGGTCGGCCCGCGCAGCCTGTATGTGCTGGATGCCGAGCTGAACCTGCTGCCCATCGGCGTGGCTGGTGAGCTGTATATCGGTGGCGAAGTGGGTCTGGCTCGCGGTTACTTCCAGCGTCCGGAACTGACCGCCGAGCGCTTCCTGCCTGATCCATTTGGTACAGCCGGCGAGCGTATGTACCGCACCGGCGATCTGGTGCGCTGGCGCGCGGACGGCACCCTGGATTACCTGGGCCGGGTCGACCATCAGGTGAAGATCCGTGGCTTCCGTATCGAACTGGGCGAAATCGAAAGCCAGTTGCTGGCCCTCGATGGTGTGCAGGAGGCGGCGGTAATCGCCCGCGAGACGCCGTCCGGCAAGCAGCTGGTGGGCTATGTGGTCGCCCGCGGCAACACCGAAACCAATGCCCTGCGCTCAGAACTGACCAAGGTGCTACCGGACTATATGGTCCCCGCGCAGATCATTGCCCTGGACAAGCTACCGCTGACCCCGGCCGGCAAACTGGATCGCGCCGCGCTGCCGGAGCCGACCTGGCAGAGCCAGGACTACGAGGCCCCGCAAACCGACAATGAGCGCATCCTCGCCGCCATCTGGACCGACGTACTGGGCGTGGAACGGGTAGGGCGGCAGGACCATTTCTTCGAGCTGGGTGGTGACTCCATCGTCGCCTTGCAGGTGGTCAGCCGCGCGCGCCAGCAGGGCCTGGGCCTGACGCCCAAGGACCTGTTCCAGCAGCAGACCCTGACCCAACTGGCCGGCGTTGCCCGCAGCGTCACCGCGCCGCTGGCCGAGCAGGGGCCGGTGACCGGCGTTGCACCGCTGCTGCCGATCCAGTCCCGGCTGCTGCAGCGCGAAGGCCTGGCCCCGTGCAACCAGCACCTGCTGCTGGAACTGGCCGAGCCGTTGCCGGCCGCCCAGCTGGAACAGGCCCTGCAAGCCCTGGTTCAGCACCACGATGCCCTGCGCCTGCGCTTCGAACAGCACGATGGCCAGTGGCAGCAAGTGCATGCCAGCGAAACCGGCGGCCCTCTGCTGCAACGGGTCGAACTGGCCGCTGGCGAAGATCCGCAACCGTACTATGACGCCGCTCAGCGCAGCATTGATCCAGCCAGTGGCTCACACCTGCGCGGTCTGTACCTGACCCAGCCAGGCCAGGCCGACCGCCTGCTGCTGTCCATCCACCATCTGGTGGTCGATGGCGTGTCCTGGCGCGTGCTGCTGGAAGACCTGCAGCGCGCCTGCCTGCAACTGGCCAGCGGCCTGGCAGTGCAGCTGCCGGCCAAGACCAGTGCCTTCAAGACCTGGGGCGAGCGCCTGGCCTGCTGGAATGTGGACGCACAACTGCCGTACTGGCAGGCCCAGCAGGCCGTTGGCGGCGAACTGCCGCTGCTGAGCAGCGATGTGGGTAGCGAAGGCACTCGCCAGCGTCTGGAGCTGAGCCTGGACGCCGGCTTTACCCGCGAGCTGCTGCAGGCCGGCCAACAGGCCTATCGCCTGCGCGCCGACGAGTTGCTGCTGACCGCTCTGAGCCGCGTGCTATGCAGCTGGAGCGAGCAGCCGGCGCTGACCCTGCACCTGGAGAGCCATGGCCGCGCGCCACTGTTCGAGGATATCGACCTGTCGCGCAGCGTCGGCTGGTTTACCAGCCTCTACCCCGTGCGCCTGCAACCGGAGGCCGAGCTGGCTGCCAGCCTCAAGGCGATCAAGGAGCAGCTGCGTACCGTGCCCAATCTGGGCCTGGGCTTTGGTCTACTGGCCCAACAAGGTCAATTGACCGAGCGCGCGCCGCAACTGCTGTTCAACTACCTGGGCCAGTTCGACGGGGGCGAGGGCGGCTTGCGTCTGCGCGAGGGCGGCCTGTGGCGCGAAGCCGATGCGCCCATGGACGCAGCATTGGTCATCAACGCCGAGCAGCGTGGCGGTGCCCTGCAGCTGCACATCGACTTCAACCCGGCGCAGCTGGCGCGCACCACCCTGGAGGGGGTGGTCACTCGCCTGCAGGATGAGCTGCGCGCCATCGCCCAGCACTGCGCCAAGACCCAACCATTGCTGACCACCAGCGACGTGCCGCTGGCCGGCCTGAGCCAGGCCGAGCTGGATGCGCTGGCCGGCGTAGAAGATATCCACCCGCTGTCGCCGCTGCAGCAGGGCCTGCTGTTCCACAGCCAGCTGGAAGGTGCAGGCAGCTATGTCAGCCAGCTGCTGCTGCCATTTACCGGCCTCGATCCGGCTCGCCTGCAGAATGCCTGGCGCCAGGTGCTGGCGCGCCATGGTGTGCTGCGCAGCCGCTTCCTGCTGGGCGAGCGTCCGCTGCAACTGGTGCAGGCCGAGGTGGCGCTGGACTGGCAGGATCTCGACTGGCGCGGCGTCGCCGATTTCGAGGCGCAGCTGCAGGCCTTCTGCAGCGCCGAACGCGAGCGCGGCTTTGCCCTCGACCAGGCGCCGCTGCTGCGCCTGGCGCTGATCCAGCGCGGTGCCGGTGACTTCGTGCTGGTCTGGACTCTGCACCACCTGCTGCTCGACGGCTGGAGCAACGGCTTGCTGTTCGCCGAAGTGCTGGCCCTGTATCACGGTGACCGCCTGCCGGCACCGGGAGGCCAGTTCCGCGACTACATCCACTGGCTCGACGGCCAGGATGCTGCCGCCGAGCAGGCCTTCTGGCGCGAACAACTGTCCCCGCTGGATGGCGCCACCCGCATCGCCGGCTGCCTGCCGTGCCGTGCGCCGGAACAGGGCCATGCCCGTCATCCGCTGCCGCTGGATGCCACCACCGAACAACAGATTCGCGGTTTCGCCCAGCGCCACGGCCTGACCCTCAACACCCTGGTACAGGCCGCCTGGGCCTTGCTGCTGGGTCGTCTGACCGGCAAGCGCAGCCTGTGCTTCGGCGCCACCGTGTCTGGTCGCCCGACCGAGTTGGCTGGCAGCGAGCAGATGCTTGGCCTGTTTATCAACAGCCTGCCCGTTGCCGTGCAACTGCCGGCCGAGCAGATGCTGGGCGACTGGCTAGCTGCGCTGCAGGTGCAGAACCTGCATCTGCGCGAGCACGAGCACAGTCCGCTGCACGATATCCAGCGCTGGGTCGGCAGCGCCGGCGAGGCGCTGTTCGACAGCCTGCTGGTATTCGAGAACTACCCGCTGGGCGAGGCCCTCAAGCAGGCCGAGCGTGGCGAGCTGCGCTTGGGGCTCCCGCAGAGCCATGAGTTCACCCATTACCCGATGACCCTGGCCGTGCTACCGGGCAGCCGCCTGGAGCTGCTGCTGGCCTACGACCGCGCGCACTTCGACGCCGACGGCATCGCCCAGGTCGAGGCACTGCTGCGCCAGGCGCTGGATCAGGTGTGTGGCGATCCGGCGCGGACGCTGGGCAGCCTGCAGCTGAGTTCCGTCGATGAGCGGGCACGTCTGGCCCAGTGGAACACTCCGCGTCAGGCCTTCGATGCCGCGCGTTTGTTGCCCGAGCTGATCGCCGAGCAGGCACGCCTGCGTCCCGAAGCTATTGCCCTGGTGCATGGCGGTGAGCGGATTGCCTTCGCCGAGCTGGAGTCTCGCTCCAACCAACTGGCAAATCTGCTTGTTTCCCACGGCGTGCAGCCGGAGTCGCGTGTCGGCGTCTCGCTGGAACGCGGCAACGCAATGATCGTGGCCATGCTGGCGGTGCTTAAATCCGGTGGCGCCTTTGTGCCGCTCGATCCGGACTATCCGCGTGAGCGCCTCGGATACATGGTCGAGGACTCGGGCCTGCAGTGGCTGATCACCAGCTCCGGTCTGGCCGAGCGCCTGCCGTTGTCCTCTTTGGTTGAACCGCTGTACCTGGATCAGCTGGATCTGTCCGCGTTTGATTCGTCAGCGCCTGCGGTACAGCTGCATCCGCTGAATCTGGCCTATCTGATCTACACCTCCGGCTCCACCGGCCAGCCGAAAGGCGTGGCGGTGAACCACCTCGGCCTGAGCATGCATGTGCAGACCATCGGCCAGCGCTACGGCATGACGCCGGACGATGTGGAACTGCACTTCGCCTCGATCAGCTTCGACGGCGCCCTGGAGCGCTGGACGGTGCCCTTGGCCTTCGGCAGCCGCCTGGTGATCCGTGACCAGGAACTATGGAGTGCGGAGAAAACCTGTCAGGTGATCGCCGATGAAGGCGTGACCATCTCCTGCCTGCCGCCGAGCTATGCCCAGCAGCTGCTGGATTGGGTGGAAAGCCAGAACCTGAAACTGCCGGTCCGCTCCTGGACACTGGGAGGCGAAGCCTTTACCCGCGAGACCTACGAACGTCTGCAGAAAGTGCTACAGCCGCAGCGCATCATCAATGGCTACGGCCCGACCGAGACGGTGGTGACCCCGCTGATCTGGGAAGCCTATCCGGGTGACAGCTTCGAGGCGGCCTATGCGCCGATTGGCAATCCGGTCGGCCCGCGCAGCCTGTATGTGCTGGATGCGGAGCTGAACCTGCTGCCTATCGGCGTGACCGGCGAGCTGTATATCGGTGGCGAAGTCGGCCTGGCCCGCGGTTACTTCCAGCGCCCCGAGCTGACCGCCGAGCGCTTCCTGCCCGATCCCTTCGGTCAGGCAGGGGAGCGTATGTACCGCACCGGCGACCTGGTGCGCTGGCGCGAAGACGGCACCCTGGATTATCTGGGCCGCGTCGACCATCAGGTGAAGATCCGCGGCTTCCGTATCGAGCTGGGCGAGATCGAGAGCCAGTTGCTGGCCCTCGAAGGCGTACAGGAGGCGGCGGTAATCGCCCGCGAGACGCCGACCGGCAAGCAGCTGGTGGGCTATGTCGTCGCCCGCGACAGCACTGATACCCATGCTCTACGCAGCGAGCTGGCCAAGGTACTGCCGGACTACATGGTCCCCGCGCAGATCATCGCCCTGAACAAACTGCCGCTGACCCCAGCCGGCAAGCTGGACCGCGCCGCGCTGCCGGAGCCGACCTGGCAGAGCCAGAGCTACGAAGCGCCGCAGACCGACAACGAGCGCATTCTCGCCGTCATCTGGGCCGAGGTACTGGGCGTTGAGCGAGTAGGGCGCCAGGACCACTTCTTCGAACTGGGCGGCGATTCCATAGTCGCGCTCAAGGTGGTCAGCCGCATCCGCCAGCAGGGTCTGCAGCTGCCGCTCAAGGCGCTGTTCGAGCAGAGCCGCCTGGCCGATTGCGCCGCGGCCCTGCAGCGCGAAGCCGCCGATGCGCCGGTGCTGCGTGCCTTGCCGCGAGGAGGCGACCTGCCGCTGTCGCATGCCCAGCAGCGCCTGTGGTTCCTCAACCGCCTCGATCCGAGCAACGGCGCCTACCATATGCCGGCCGGCCTCGACCTGCAGGGCCGTCTGGATCGCCAGGCGCTGCAGGCCGCTTTCGACCAGTTGGAAGCGCGCCACGAGGCGCTGCGTACGCGCTTTGCCGAGGTGGGTGGCGAGGCCCGCCAGCGCATTCTGGCGCCGCAGGGCCAGCGCATCGACTGGTTCGACCTGAGTGAACTGCCGGCCAGTGAGCGTGAAGTCGAGGCGCGCGATTATGCGCAGAAGCTGCTCTCGCGCCCGTTCAACCTGGCTTCCGAGCCGCTCCTGCGGGTGAGCGTGCTGCGCCTGGCCGATCAGGAGTACCGCCTGCTGCTGGTCCAGCACCACATCGTCTCCGATGGCTGGTCGATGCAGCGTTTCATCGGCGAGTTCGCCGCCGCCTATGCGGCGTTCGCCGAAGGCCGTACCGCGCAGTTCGCAGCGCTGCCGCTGCAGTACGCCGACTATGCCCAGTGGCAGCGCGACTGGCTGAAGTCCAGCGAGGCCACACGCCAACTGGACTACTGGAAAACGCGCCTGGGTGAACACCAGCCGCTGCTGGAGCTGCCCACCGACCATCCGCGCCCGGCTCAGGGCGCGCGCCAGGGCCTGCGTTGGCGCTTCGAGCTGTCGCCGTTGCTGACCGCGCAGCTGCGCGCCCTGGCCCAGCGTGAGGGCAGCACCCTGTTCAGCCTGTTGCTGGCGGCCTGGCAGACCTTGCTGCACCGCTACAGCGGCCAGGAAGATATCCGCGTCGGCGTACCGGCGGCCGGGCGTAGCCTGGCGGAAATGGACGGCGTGCTCGGTTGCTTCATCAATACTCTGGTGCTGCGCGGCGAGCCGGCCGGGCTGAAACCCTTCCGCGAGCTGCTCGGCGAACTGGCCCAGGCCAGCCGTGATGCCCTGGCCAACCAGGAATTGCCCTTCGACCAGTTGGTGGAGGCCCTGCAACCGACGCGCAGCCTGAGCCATCACCCGCTGTTCCAGGTGGCGTTCAACCACCAGCAGGTGGACTTCAGCGCCCTCGGCAACCTGCCGGGCCTGCGCGTGCAGCCCCATGACCCGGGCGCCGCCGGCGCGCAGTTCGACCTGGCGCTGGATACCGAGGAGGCCGCCGACGGCAGCCTCAGCGGCTTTGTCAGCTACGCCGCCGAGCTGTTCGAGGCGCGTACCATCGCCCGCCTGGCCCGGCATTTCGTGCGCCTGCTGGAAGGTGTCTGCGCCGATCCGAGCCAGCCCATCGGCCTGCTGCCGTTGCTGGAAGAGGATGAGCAGACCCAGCTGGTTGCCTGGAACGACACGGCCAAGGACCGAGGCCCGCTGGTCAACATGAGCGAGCGCGTCAGCCAGCAGGCCACGCGCACGCCGCAGGCGCCGGCCCTGGTGTTCGGCGAGCAGACGCTGAGCTACGCCGAGCTGGAGGCACGTATCAACCAATTGGCCAACCGCCTGCGCAGCCTCGGCGTGCAGCGCGGCAGCCTGGTCGGTATCAGCCTGGAGCGCTCGCTGGAGCTGGTGATCGGCCTGCATGCCATCGTCCGCGCCGGCGGTGCTTACGTGCCACTCGACCCGGAATACCCGCTGGAGCGCCTGGCCTACCTGCTGGAGGACTCCGGCGTCGACCTGCTGCTGTCGCACAGCGCGCTGGTCGAGCGCCTGCCGCTGCCGGCCGGGCTCAAGGCCCTGGGTCTGGACCGCGAGGACTGCAGTGCCGAACCGCTCACACCGCCGGCAGTCAGCCTGCAGGGCAACGATCTGGCCTACCTCATCTACACCTCCGGCTCCACCGGCAAGCCCAAGGGCGCCGGCAACAGCCACGAGGCCCTGGCCAACCGTATTCTGTGGATGCAGGAGGCCTATCAGCTCGGCGCTGGTGATGTGGTGCTGCAGAAAACCCCGTTCAGCTTCGACGTCTCGGTATGGGAGTTCTTCTGGCCGCTGGTCACCGGCGCCTGCCTGGCCGTTGCCGCGCCGGGCGACCACCGTGATCCGCAGAAGCTGGTGGAGCTTATCCAGCGCCACAAGGTCAGTACGCTGCACTTCGTGCCGTCCATGCTGCAGGCCTTCCTCCTGCATCCGGACGTGGAGCAATGCCAGAGCCTGACCCGCGTCATCTGCAGCGGCGAGGCGCTGCCGGCGGAGCTGCAGGTGCGCACCTTCCAGCGTCTGCCGGGTGCCTCCCTGTATAACCTGTACGGCCCAACCGAGGCGGCCATCGACGTCAGCCACTGGACGTGCGTGGAAGAGGGGCGCCACGCCGTGCCAATCGGCCGGCCGATTGCCAACCTGCGCCTGCATATCCTCGATGCCCAGCTCAACCCGGTGCCGCAGGGTGTGCCCGGCGAGCTGTACATCGCCGGCATCGGCCTGGCGCGCGGCTATCACCGCCGTCCGGAACTGACCGCCGAGCGTTTCCTGCCCGACCCGTTCAGCGCCGACGGCGGGCGGATGTACCGCACCGGCGACCTGGTGCGCTGGCGTGCCGACGGCGCCATCGACTATCTGGGGCGCATCGACCATCAGGTGAAGATCCGCGGCTTCCGCGTCGAACTGGGCGAGATCGAAGCCCAGCTCGGAGCCCAGCCGGGCGTCGCCGAGGCCGTGGTGGTGGCCCGCGACAGCCAGATCGGCAAGCAGCTGGTCGGCTACCTGGTGGCCGATCCGCTGCCGGCGGATGAGAGCGCCTGGCTGGCCGGCATCAAGGCGGCATTGAAGAGCGAGCTACCCGAGCACATGGTGCCCTCGATCCTGATGCGCCTGGAGCGCATGCCGCTGTCGCCTAACGGCAAACTGGAGCGTCGTGCGCTGCCCGAGCCGGTGTGGCAGGCGCGGGTTTACCGGGCGCCACAGAGCGAACGGGAGATCGCCCTGGCGGCTATCTGGCAGGAAGTGCTGGAGGTGGCCCAGGTCGGCCTCGACGACAACTTCTTCGAACTCGGCGGGCATTCACTGCTGGCTACCCAGGCCGTGGCCCTGCTGCGCCAGCGCCTGGGGCTGGAACTGCCGCTGCGCGCCTTCTTCGAAGCGGAAAACCTGGCGGCCCTGGCCGCCAACCTCGATGGCCAGGCTCCGGCCGCTGCCGAGGAAGAAGACCAAGACCTGCGCGACATGGCCGCGCTGCTCGACGAACTGGAGGCCCTGTGACCGCGCCCATCGACAAGGCCGCCCTGGCGCGGCGTTTCCTCGCCTTAGGACCTGCGGAGCAGAAACGTTTCCTCGAACTGCTGGCGACCAAGGGCATCCGCTTCGATCGTCTGCCGCTGGTGCCGGCAACCCGTGGCGAGCATCTGCCAGCCTCGCATGCCCAGCAGCGCCTGTGGCTGGTGTCCCAGCTGGAGCCGGACAGCAGCGCCTACCACATGGTCGGCGCCTTCTCCCTGGAGGGGGAGTTGGATCGGGCCGCGCTGTTGGCGGCTCTGGAGCTGATAGTCGAGCGCCATGAGGCGCTGCGTACACGCTTCTACGAGCACGCTGGCCAGCTGTGCCAGCGTATAGATCCTCCGGGCCCGCTGGCACTGGAGGAACGCGATCTGTGCGGCGAGACCGAGGCCGTGCAGGCCCTGGCCGATGCCCATGCGGCACGAGCCTTCGACCTGGTCGCAGGGCCGCTGCTGCGCGTGCAGCTGCTGCGTCTGGAGGAGCAGCGCTGGCGCTTGCAGATCGTTTGCCACCACATCGTCTCCGACGGCTGGTCGATCGGCGTGTTCGCCGAGGAACTGGGCCGCGCCTATGCCGCGCTGCGCCAGGGGCAGGCGCCGCAACTGGCCGAGCTGCCGATCCAGTACGCCGATTACGCCCAGTGGCAGCGTGCCTGGCTGGAGGCCGGTGAGCGTGAGCGCCAGCTCGGCTACTGGCGTGAACGCTTAGGCCAAGAGCAACCGGTGCTGGCCTTGCCCTACAAACTGGATGCGAGTGGCCAGCGGCACGCCGCGCGCCAGGCTGTCGCGGTGCCGCCAGCCCTGGCCGAGCGCCTGCGCCAACTGGCCCAGAGGGAGGGCGCGACCCTGTTCATGCTGTTGCTGGCCGCCTTCCAGCTGCTCTTGGCGCGCTACAGCAACCAGCGTGATATTCGCGTCGGCGTGCCGGTAGCCAACCGCCAGCGCGCCGAGACCGCGCCGCTGGTGGGCTTCTTCGTCAATACCCAGGTGCTGCGCGCCGAGCTCGATGTTGGCATGAGTTTCCGTCAGCTGCTGGCCGAGGTGCGCCGTCACGCATTGGACGCCCAGGACCAGCAGGACCTGCCGTTCGACCAACTGGTGGAGGCTATCGCCCCTGAGCGCAGCCTGGGGCAGACGCCGCTGTTCCAGGTATTGTTCAACCACCAGAAGCGCGACCTCGGCGCCTTGCAGCTGCCCGGCCTGCGCCTGGAGCCGCTGGCTCAGGGGGTGCCGCACGCACTGTTCGACCTGGCCCTGGACAGCCTGGAAGACAGCGCCGGCCAGCTGCGCCTGACCCTGACCTGGGCCCGCGAGCGGCTCGATGATGCGCAGATGCAGCAGATGACCAATCATCTGCTGGGCCTGCTGGAACAGGTCAGCGCTACGCCGGATCTCTCGCTGGTGAGCCTGCCACTGCTGGATGCCGGCGATCAGGCACGCCTGGCCGAGTGGAACACTCCGCGCCAGGCCTTCGATGCCGCCCGCCTGCTGCCCGCGCTGATCGCCGAGCAGGCCCGCCTGCGTCCTGAGGCCATCGCCCTGGTGCATGGCGGTGAGCGGATTGCCTTCGCCGAGCTGGAGTCTCGCTCCAACCAACTGGCCAATCTTTTGGTTTCCCGCGGCGTGCAGCCGGAGTCGCGGGTCGGCGTTTCGCTAGAGCGGGGCAACGCGATGATCGTGGCGATGCTGGCGGTGCTGAAGGCGGGTGGCGCCTTTGTGCCGCTCGACCCGGATTATCCGCGTGAGCGCCTCAGCTACATGGTCGAGGATTCGGGACTGAAGTGTCTGATCACTTCGTTCGATCTGGCCGAACGCCTGCCGCTCGGCGAGAGCGTCGAGCCGCTGTATCTGGATCAGCTGGATCTGTCCGCGTTTGATTCGTCAGCGCCTGCGGTACAGCTCCATCCGCTCAATCTGGCCTACCTGATCTACACCTCCGGCTCCACCGGCCAGCCCAAGGGCGTGGCGGTGAACCATCTGGGTCTTAGCATGCATGTGCAGACCATCGGCCAGCGCTACGGTATGACACCGGACGATGTGGAACTGCACTTCGCCTCCATCAGTTTCGACGGCGCCCTGGAACGCTGGACCGTGCCGCTGGCCTTCGGCAGCCGCCTGGTGATTCGCGACCAGGAGCTGTGGAGCGCCGAGAAGACCTGCCAGGTGATCGCCGACGAGGGCGTGACCATTTCCTGCCTGCCGCCGAGCTATGCCCAGCAGCTACTGGATTGGGTCGAATCGCAAGGCCTGCAACTGCCAGTCCGCTCCTGGACCCTGGGTGGCGAAGCCTTTACCCGCGAAACCTACGAACGTTTGCAGAAAGTGCTGCAGCCGCAACGGATCATCAACGGCTACGGCCCGACCGAGACGGTGGTCACCCCGCTGATCTGGGAAGCCTATCCGGGTGACTCCTTCGAGGCGGCTTATGCGCCCATCGGCAAACCGGTCGGCCCGCGCAGCCTGTATGTGCTGGATGCCGAGCTGAACCTGCTGCCCATCGGTGTGGCTGGAGAGCTGTATATCGGTGGCGAAGTCGGCCTGGCTCGCGGTTACTTCCAGCGCCCCGAGCTGACTGCCGAGCGCTTCCTGCCCGATCCATTTGGCCAGGCAGGGGAACGTATGTACCGCACCGGCGACCTGGTGCGCTGGCGTGCGGATGGCACCCTGGATTACCTGGGCCGCGTCGACCATCAGGTGAAGATCCGTGGCTTCCGCATCGAACTGGGCGAGATCGAGAGCCAACTGTTGGCACTCGATGGCGTGCAGGAAGCGGCGGTGATCGCCCGCGAGACGCCGAGCGGCAAGCAGCTGGTGGGCTATGTCGTCGCTCGCGACAACACTGATACCAATGCCTTGCGCAGCGAGCTGGCCAAGGTAATGCCGGACTATATGGTCCCCGCGCAGATCATCGCCCTGGAAAAACTGCCACTGACCCCGGCCGGCAAGCTGGATCGCGCCGCGCTGCCGGAACCGACCTGGCAGAGCCAGGACTACGAGGCCCCGCAAACCGATAACGAGCGCATCCTCGCCGCCATCTGGGCCGACGTGCTGGGCGTGGAGCGGGTAGGGCGCCAGGATCACTTCTTCGAGCTGGGCGGTGATTCCATCGTCGCCCTGCAGGTGGTCAGCCGCGTGCGCCAACAGGGGCTGCAACTGGCGCCGCGCGAGCTGTTCCAGTTCCCCCGCCTGGCCGAGCTGGCCCAGGCCGCCCGCGCTGCCGGTGAGGAAATCGCGCAGGAGCCGGTCACCGGCGAACTGCCGCTGGCGCCGATCCAGGCGCATTTCTTCGCCATGAATCAGGCGGAGCCGGCGCACTGGAACCAGGCGCTGAATCTGGAGCTGCTGCGTCCGCTTGATCCGATCCTGCTGGAGCAGGCGCTGCAGGCACTGGTGGCGCATCACGATGGATTGCGCCTGCGTTTCGAGCAGCGCGAGGGTCGCTGGACCCAGCACTACGGCGAGATACAAGCCGATCAGCCGCTGCTCTGGCAGCGCGAAGCGGCTGACGACGCGCAGGCCGAAGCGCTGTGCCACGAGGCGCAGCGCAGCCTGGACCTTGCCCGAGGGCCACTGCTACGCGGCTTGCACCTGCGCCAGGCGGGCAAGGCGAACCGTTTGTTACTCGCTGTTCATCACCTGGTGGTGGATGGCGTGTCCTGGCGCATCCTGCTGGAAGATCTGTTGGCGGCCTATCGCCAGCTGGAAGCGGGGCAGGCCGTGCGCCTGCCGGGCAAGAGCCTGTCCTACAAAGGCTGGAGCGAATCCCTGCAGCAGTGGGCGCGCGGCGCGGCGGCGCAGGTCGAGCTGGACGCCTGGTGCAGCCGCCTGAGCGGCCCGGCGCTGGCCCTGCCACGCGAGCTCGACGGCATCAGCGCCAGCCATGGTGACAAGCGCGAAGTGCGCCTGGCCCTGGACGCAGGCGAGACCAAGCGCCTGCTGCAGGCTCCGGCGCAGCTGGGCGTGCGTATCGATGCGTTGTTGCTTACCGCGCTGACACGCGCCCTGTGCCGTTGGAGCGGCCACTCCGGCTTGCGGGTCAACCTCGAAGGCCACGGCCGCGATGCGCTGGCCGGCGACCATGATCTGACGCGCACGGTCGGCTGGTTCACCAGCCTGTATCCGCTGCAGCTACCGCACCTGGATGATCCACAGCTGCAACTGCAGCGCGTGCAGCAGCATCTGCAGCAGATAGAGCATGGCGGGCAGGGCTATGGCGTGCTGCGTTGGTTGGGCGATACGCAGGCGCAGGCTTCACTTGCCGAGCTGCCGGCCGCCGAAGTGATCTTCAACTACCTCGGCCAGTATCAGGCCGGCGCGGCGGCGGACTGGTTCCGCCCGGCTAGCGGTGGTGGTAGCGCCGTGTCGCCGAACAACCCGCTGGCGGCGCGCCTGGCGGTCAACGGCCAGGTATTCGACGGCCAGTTGCAGCTGTCCTGGGAATACGCGGCCAGCCAGTATCGCGGCGAGACCATCGAAGCGCTGGCTACGGACTATCGCCGGGAGCTGCTTGGCCTGTTGGAGCTGACGCGAGGCCAGGCCGTACAGGGGCCGTCGCCCTTGCTGCGCCTGACCCGTCAGCAGGCTGACAAAGCCCCGCTGTTCTGCCCGCACCCGGTCACCGGGCGGGTCACCGGCTACCAGCCGCTGGCGGCACGTCTGGACGGCGTGCGCGAGGTCTTCGGCCTGCAGTGCCGCAGCTTCCTCGACCCGAGCTGGCGCGATGCTTCGCTGGCCGAGATGGCCGATGCCTACCTGGCCGCGCTGCTCCAGCAGCAGCCGCAGGGTCCGTATCACCTGGTCGGCTGGTCGCTGGGCGGCAGCCTGGCCCTGGAGCTGGCGGCACGGCTGGAGGCACGGGGCGCAGAGGTGGCCTTCCTCGGCCTGCTCGACTGCTATGTGCCGGGCACCGAGATCGCTGGCGACGACGCCCGCCACCCGCAGGCGCGAGCCAAGCTGGTCGAGCATCTGCAGCTGTTGGCGCCGGAGCTGCCCGCCAAGGCCTGGGATGGCCTGTTCGAACGGCTGCTGCAGCTGGAGCCGCTGGACTGGCCGCAGGTCGCCAGCGCCTGGTTCGCCGGCCAGGCGCTGGACGGCATGACCCGCCAGAGCCTGGAGGAGCTGCTGTTCGCCTGGGCGCTGGAACAGCATATGCGCCGCTTGTGTGCCGGCTACGCACTGCCCTCGGTGAAGGTACGTCCGCACTGCTGGTGGGCGGCGCAGCCGGCCGGACGCGCGGCGCTGCTGGAGCGTGGCCTGAAGCAGGTGCAGGGCAGCGCAGCCAGCCATCGCCTGGTGGATACCGATCACCAGGGCATCGTCCGCCACCCGCAAGTGCTGGCCGAATTGGCGGAATTGCTGGGCAGTTGACGAAAACAGACGAAATGTCAGGCGAGGGTAAATTTTTCCTTGGCTGCTTCGTCTAGTAGAGGTGATTCGTACAAATGCGAATCCTTCTAATTTGATTTCATTGGGGAGTAGTGGATGAAACAGTCGTCGAAGGTGCCCTTCGCCAAAGCCCGCCTGCCATTGGCCATGGCCTGCGCCCTGGGCGCTTTCAGCCTGGTTGCCCAGGCCGAGGAACAGGCTCAGCAAGCCGTGGAACTCGACACGCTGAACATCAGCGGCGAACTGGACAGCCCGGTCGGCGAAGACCAGGGCTATGTGGCCAAGAACAGCCGCAGCGCCACCAAGATCAACACTCCCCTGAGCGAAACCCCGCGTTCTGTGTCCGTCGTTACCCAGCAGCAGATGGATGACCGCAACGTCCAGACCATCAGCGAGGCGCTGCGCTACTCCGGCGGCGTGCAGGCCGGCTTCTACGGCGAGGACAACAAGCAGGACTGGTTCATCATCCGCGGCTTCAAGCAGGCCAACAACGGCCTGTTCATGGACGGCTCGCGCATCTACTCCAGTGCCTTCTACAGCTGGCAGATCGACCCCTACATGCTCGAGCGCATCGAAGTGCTCAAGGGTGCGGCCTCGGTGCTCTATGGCCAGACCCCGCCCGGCGGCCTGATCAACCTGCAGAGCAAGCGTCCCAATGCCGATGCCAAGAGCGAAATCGGCGTGCAGTACGGCAGCTTCGACCGCAAGCAGGTCAACCTCGACGTTGGCGGCAAGCTGGACGAAGAGGGCAACGTTCTGTATCGAATGGTCGCCCTGAGCCGCGACACCGGCACCCAGGTCGATGACGTGGACGCCGCGCGTATCCTGCTGGCGCCCTCGATGACCTTCAACTTCAACGACGATACCTCGCTGACCCTGTTGGCCAGCGTGCAGAAGGATCGCTCCGATCCCCAGCTGCAGTTCCTGCCGTCCAGCGGCACCATCGAGCACAACCCGAACGGCAAGATCGATACCGATACCGCCGTCGGTGACCCGGGCTACGAGACCTTCGACCGTGACCAGTACACCCTGGGTTACGAGCTGAACCACCGGATCAACGACAACTGGGACTTCCAGCAGAACCTGCGCTACGGCCACATGGAGCTGGAACTGCGCCAGCTGTTCTATTACTTCAACCTGACCGACAGCCTGATCGGTCGTGGTCTGACCTACAACGACGGCAAGGCCGACAATCTGTCGGTGGACAATCGCCTGCTCGGCAACTGGTTCGGTGATCGCTGGGAGAACACCCTGCTGCTGGGCGTCGACTACCAGCAGTTGAAGATCAACGATCGCAGCCCCGACGGCTACCCGAACTTCCCGATCATCCCGGCGCTGGATATCTACAAGCCCGTCTACGGCCAGCCCATCGGCGACTTCGCCCTGGAAGACAAGGACACCCGCGCCGACCAGATGGGCTACTACGTCCAGGAGCAGTTCAAGTACGACAACTGGGTGTTCCTGCTCGGCGGACGTTTCGACAAGTCGCGCACCGACTTCGACAACAACACCACCGGCGTCAGCCACAACGTGCGTGACGAGGACTTCACCTGGAGCGGCGGCATCGCCCATGTCTTCGACAACGGCCTGACTCCCTACATCAGTTACTCCGAGTTCTTCCTGCCGGTGACCGACCTGAATGCCGTGACCAACGAGCCGTTCAAGCCCGAGGAAGGCAACCAGAAGGAAATCGGCATCAAGTACCAGCCGGAAGGCCTGGATGCCATGTTCACCGCGGCGGTGTTCGAGCTGACCCAGGAGAACGTCAAGAAGAACCTGTCCACCTCGACCGGCAGCGTGCCGACCCAGCTGGGCGAAGTGCGCAGCCGTGGCATCGAGCTGGAGGCCCAGGCCAATGTCACCGAGAACATCAGCCTGATCGCCAGCTACACCAAGCTGGACCCGGAAACCACCAAGAGCACCCGCGAGGAAGAGAAGGGCAAGGCTCCGGCCAACGTCGCCGACGAGATGGCCTCGCTGTGGGGCAAGTACCAGTTCGTCGGCGGTGCGCTCGACGGCCTGGAGCTGGGCGCCGGCGTGCGCCACACCAGCTCCAGCTACGGCGACAACACCGAGACCCTGGAAGTGCCGTCCTACACCCTGCTGGACGCCATGGTCAGCTACCGCATCCAGGACGTGCGCCTGCAGCTCAATGCCAGCAACCTGACCGACAAGGAGTACGTCACCGCCTGTGACTACTACTGCTGGTACGGCAACCGCCGCAACGTCATCGCCAGTGTCAGCTATGAGTTCTGATCGTCTGACGCAACTGCCGCTGCCCGACGGGCGGCGGCTGGTCGCCCGCGACGACGGTGCCAGCCTGGCCCTGCACCTGGACGAGCGCGCGTTGCTGCGCGTTCGCCGCCAGGACGGGCAGCTGCTACCGCTGGAGCTGGCCGCCGAGGAGCAGGCCGAAGCCCTGTGGGCGCTGGCCTACTGGTGCTTCGCCAATGACGCCCAGCTGCAGGCCGTGCGCCTGCAACTGGACGCGGTCGATCCGTCCCCGCTGGCCAGTGGTCTGCTGGTGGGTGAGGGTGCCGATCTGCGTATCGAGCGTGCGTTGTTCTGGCAGCTGCCGGGGCCCTTCCTGCGCACTGCCGGCAGTGCAGGCTACCCGCAGCAGATGGTCATGCACCCGACGGGCCGCCGTCACCCACGCCGCGCCCCCAAGCCGGTGGGCGAGGTCTATCGGCGTTTCGATGCCAGCCTGGGCGCCTGGATTTCCCTGCGCACCCTGGACATCGACAGCGATCTCGAGCGCTTCAACCGCTGGCAGAACAGCGCCCGGGTGGCGGCGTTCTGGCAGGAGGAGGGCGACCTGACCAAGCATCGCCGCTACCTGGAGGAACTGGCCGCTGATCCGCGCGTGCTGACTCTGATCGGCTGTTTCGACGACGAGCCCTTCGCCTACTACGAGGCCTACTGGGCCAAGGAAGACCGCATCGCGCCCTTCTTTGATGTGGACGACTATGACCGCGGCATCCACATGCTGGTGGGCGAGGAGAGCCACAGGGGGCCGCACAAGGTGGCCAGCTGGCTGAGCGCGCTGACCCACTACCTGTTCCTCAACGATCCGCGCACCCAGCGCGTGGTCGCCGAACCCCGTGCGGACAACGCCCGGATGATCGGCCACATGCAGGCACAGGGTTACCACAAGGCCAAGGAATTCGATTTCCCGCACAAGCGCGCGGCACTCATGGTGCAGTCCCGCGAGGTGTTCTTCGAACGCTGCCGCTTGGCATGACTACAAGATGAGCCGCGCTCGAGCGCGGCCGTGTACTGATGAGGTTGGGCGAGGCGAGCGCCTCCTGGGCTGACTTGGCCTTCACATGAACCATCCGCAGAGGATCGGGGCCTGACATGAGCATAGAAACACTGGAATACGATGTGATCGGGCTGGGCTTCGGCCCTGCCAACCTGGCCATTGCCGTGGCCCTGGAAGAAGACCGCCGGGTGCGCGAACACGGCCTGCGCTACTGCTTCCTGGAGAAGAAGCCGGCTTTCGAATGGCACGGCGGCATGCTGCTGGACGACAGCCGCATGCAGATCTCTTTCCTCAAGGACCTGGCCACGCTGCGCAACCCCTCCAGCCGCTACACCTTCGTCAACTACCTGCACCAGAAGCGCCGCCTCGAGGCCTTCATCAACATCAGCACCTTCACGCCGTCGCGCCTGGAGTACAACGACTACCTGGGCTGGGCCGCCAGCCACTTCTCCGAGCGGGTGCACTACGGCGAGGAAGTCATCGGCGTCGAGCCGGTGCTGGAGGGTGGCGAAGTGAGCCGGGTCAAGGTGATCTCGCGCCTGGCCGATGGCCGCACCCGCGCGCGCATCACCCGCAACCTGGTGGTCAGCATCGGCGGCGAACCGGCGGTGCCGGAGCTGTTCCGTACGCTGCGCGACGATGGTCGTGTCATCCATTCGGCCCAGTATCTGGAGCGCATCCAGGGTATCGGCGAACCGCGTCGCATCGCAGTGATCGGTTCCGGGCAGAGCGCGGCGGAGATCTTCAGCGACCTGTGCGGGCGTTATCCCAATGCCGAAGTGTCCATGGTCATGCGCAGCCAGGCCATGCGCCCGGCCGACGACAGCCCCTTCGTCAACGAGATCTTCGATCCGGCCTACACCGACGTGGTCTATGGCCAGGCGCCGGAAGAGCGCGAGGCCTTCATCCAGGCCAATGCCCAGACCAACTACTCGGTGGTCAACCTGGACCTGATCGAGAGCATCTACCAGCGCCTGTACCAGCAGAAGGTCACCGGCCATGCGCCGCACAGCCTGCTGACCCAGCGCAGCATCGAGGCGGTCGAGGCCGGCGCCGAAGGCATCCGCCTGGGCCTGAACGGCCCGGAAGGCCGCGAGGAGCGCCTGTTCGACGCGGTGGTCCTGGCCACCGGCTATCGCCGCGACGGCTACAAGCGCCTGCTGGCCGGGCTGCAGGCGCATCTCGGCGAGGGCGTCGGGCGCGACTACCGCCTGTGCTGCCCGCCGCAGATGAGCGCCGGCATCTACCTGCAGGGCTGCTGCGAATCCAGCCACGGCCTGAGCGACACCCTGCTGTCGGTGCTGGCGATACGTTCGCAGGAAGTGGTCGACGCTTTGCTGGATAATCGCCGCCAGCGCCACACACAGGGAGTTACCAGCGCATGTGCCTGACCCAGGCGGGGGGCCGATGATCCCGGCCATTGCCCCGCTGTTCCAAGGGCCCTTCGCCCACTACCGCGATGTATTGACCCTTGCGGATGACCCACGCCCGGCACTGTCCGGGCGTGAGTTCGTCAGCGCCGCGCGTCTGGAGGAGCAGATGCTGCGCTTCGCTCCGGAGCACGCCGAGGGCGACCGCCGTGCGCTGCTGTCGCTGTGGTCCAAATACTATTTCCTGCGCCTGATCCCGCCGGTGCTGGCGGCGGGGCTGATCCTCAACTGGCGGCTGCCGCTGAAGTTCGACGAGATCCAGGTGGTGGTCGGCGCCGACGGTCTGCCCGAGGCCTTCAAGCTGCCGCATGCCGGCGAGCGCTGGGGCGCCGCGCCGGCCAACGGTTTCGAGCGCTTTTCCGGGCTGCTGGACGACAATCTGCTGCCCTTCATCGAGGCCCTGAGCGCCCATCGCAAGATCGCCGCGCGGGTGCTGTGGAGCAACGCCGGCAACTACTTCGAGTGGTTCATGTCGACCCTCGGCGGCCTGCCGTTTCCCAAGCCGATGCTGGCCCAGGGCTTCGAGATACTGGAGTCGAAGCTGCGCCCGGACGGCAGCCGCAATCCGCTGTGCGAGCCGGTGATCTACGTGCCCCGGGGCGAGGGCTGCGCGCCCTGGCGCCAGCGCAAGCTGTGCTGCATCCGCAACGAGCTGGGCATGGCGATGTGCGACAACTGCCCGCTGCTGGAAGAGCCGCCGGCGGAAGGTGCGGCCGTTCTGGATTGATCCTGGCCTTGGGGGGGGCGGCGGCGAGCAGCGAACAGCCAGCCGCCTCGTTCGCAGCCCGCATGCAATCCGGGAAGCAGGCGGCTCGGCTCCCGTATTGCATCCGGGCTACCTGTTTGCGCAGCCTCTACCGAGCCTCTGGGGCCTCAGCGCCGATACAGGCACAGCATGAAATAGGCGCCGCCCAGCAGCGAGGCCAGCAGCCCTGCCGGCAGCTGTGCCGGGAACAGCAGGGTGCGCCCCAGCCAGTCCGCGGCCACCATCACCAGAGCCCCGAGCAGCGCCGCGCCGAGCATCTGCGGCACGGCGCGGGCCAGCCCGAGCAGGCGCGCCAGGTGCGGCGCCAGCAGGCCGATGAAGCTCAGCGGGCCGACGATCAGGGTGGCGCCTGCGGTCAGCAGCGAGGCCAGCAGCAACAGCAGGAAGCGGCTGCGCCCGAGCGGTACGCCGAGTGCGCGCGGGGTGCCATCCCCCAGCGGCAGCAGCTCCAGCCAGCGACCGAAGGGCAGGGCGATGGCCAGCAGGAGCAGGCTGCAGGCCAGCACCCAGAGCGCCATCTGCGGGCCGACGAAATAGGTGGAGCCGGACATCCAGCCGAGCAGGTTCTGCCCGCGCGGGTCGCCGCCGGCCAGCAGGATGACCTGTAACGCATCGAACAGCGCGGTGATGCTGATGCCGATCAGCAGCACCTTCTCCGGGGCGAAGCCGGAGCGGCGCGACAGGCCCAGCAGCAGGAGCAGGGTCAGGCCCGCACCCAGACCGCCCAGGGCCAGCTGGGCCAGGGGGCCGGAATAGGGCAGCAGGAACAGCAGGGCGATCAGCCCCAGGGCGGCGCCGGCGCTGATGCCGAGCACCTCGGGGCTGGCCATGGGGTTGCCGGTCAGGCGCTGGATCATGCTGCCGGCCAGGGCCAGCATGCAGCCGGCGGCAGCCGCCGCCATCACCCGCGGCCAGCGCCAGTCGAGCAACGCGGCATCGGCCAGGCTCCAGTGCCAGCCGTCCAGGCCGCGCCCCAGGCCTAGGGCGAGGAGCAGGCCGGCGCCCAGCAGCAGGGCCAGCGGTAGCAGGCGCCGAGCGGGGCAGGGGTGGCGCGCGAAATGCGCGCTGTCGCTGGCCTGCGGCTGGCCGCCGGCCAGGCGCAGACGCGGCAGCAGCCAGAGCAGCAGTGGCGCGCCGAGCAGGGCGGTGGCCGCGCCGGTGGGCACCAGCTCGGCCAGGGCTCCTGCCAGACGCTGAATACCCAGATCGGTGACCGCCAGCAGCAGCCCCCCGAGCAGGGGCGCCCAGACCAGCCGTTGGGCGAAGCGCCGCGCACCGAGCAGACGCACCAGCGCGGGAGCTGCCAGGCCGATGAAACCGATGACCCCGACCACGCTGACCACGCAGGCGGCCAGGTACACGGCCAGCGCCAGGGTGACGAAGCGCAACAGGCGCAGCGGCACGCCCAGGTTCTTCACTCCGCTGTCGTCCAGCTCCAGCAGCGCCAGGGGGCGCAGCAGCGGCAGCATCAGCAGCAGGCCGAACAGCAGGCGCGGCAGCAGGAAGTCGACGCCGAGCCAGCTGTTCTGGCTGAGCGAGCCGGAGCCCCAGATGAACACGGCATTCAGATCCTGCTGCTGGACCAGCATCAGGGTGACATTGAGGGCACTGAGGTAGAGGGTCACCACCAGGCCGGCGAGGATCAGGGTCAGCGGCGCCAACCCGCGCCTCCAGGCCAGACCGAACACCAGCAACGAGGCCAGGGCGGCGCCGGCGAGCGCCACCCACTCGCGCCCGAAGTCCAGCAGCCAGGGTGCCCACAGGGTGGCGACCAGCAGGCCGAGCTGGGCGCCACTGGCGACGCCCAGGGTGGTCGGCGAGGCCAGCGGGTTGCGCAGCACCTGCTGCATCAGGGTTCCCGACAGCGCCAGGGCGGCGCCGCAGAGCAGCGCCATGGCCAGGCGCGGCAGCCAGCTGAAATGCACGATCAGCTGCGACATGGCGCCGTCTCTGGGCTGCAGCATGGCCGGCAGCCAGTCCTGCACAGGCAGGCGTTGCCCGAGGTCGAACAGGGCCAGGGCCAGCACCAGTATCAGCAGCAGGCCGCAGAGCCAGGCCGGGTGGCTGGAGAGGCCGATCCGCGCGCGCGAAGTGGCGGTTCCCTGGACGAGCAGGTCGGTCATGGTATGGCCTCGGACATCAGGCGTTCTTCCAGCAGCAAGGCGAAGCGTTCGGCGGCCAGCAGGCCGTTGAAGCTCCACACCGGCGGCAGATCGTACAGGCGCTGTTCGCGCACTGCAGGCAGGCGCTGCCACAGCGCGCTCTGCGCCAGGCCTTCGCGGGTGCCGGGGGGGAGGGGCTCGAGGTAGAGCAGGGCGGCATCGGGTTGTTCGGCCAGGCGCTCGATGCCCTGCTGGGTGAAGCCCCAGTAATTGGTCGGGCCGCTCCAGGCGTTGCGCAGGCCGACACGGTCCAGCACGCCCTGGTAAATGCTCTGCTTGCCGAACAGGCGCACATGGCGCTGGTCGAGGAAGGTCAGCACATAGAAAGCCGGGCGAGTCTCGCCGGCCAGACGCCGGCCGACCCGCTCCAGGGTGGCGTCGACTCGCCGTATCAAGGCCTCGGCCTGGGTCTGGCGACCGAGCAGCTCGCCCAGCTCGCGTGCCACCCGCTGCGCACCGACATAGGCCTCGGCCTGCGGGGTGTAGATCGCCAGCGAGCGGACCGGCGCGATGCGCTCAAGCTGCGCGCGGCTGGCCTCGAACTGCGGGGTGATCAGGATCAGCTCCGGCCTGAGCTGGCTCAGCAGTTCCAGGTTGGGTTCGATACGCAGGCCCAGGTCGATCACGCTGGCCGGCAGCTCGGGCTGCATGACCCAGCGTCGGTAGCCCTCGGTCTGGGCCACGGCGATGGGCGTCACGCCCAGGCCCAGCAGGGTCTCGGTCAGGCCCCAGTCGATCACCGCGATGCGCGGCGGGTGCGTCTCGGCCTGGGCCAGGCCCGCCAACAGGGCGAGCGCACAGAACAGCCAGCGCATCAGACCACCACGGCGATGGGTTGCTGGCCGCGCGGATGGCTGAGCACCCGCATGGGCAGGCCGTAGATGGCCTCCAGATTGCTGTCGGTCATCAGCTCGGCCGGGTTGCCGTCCAGCAGCAGACGGCCGCTGTGCAGGGCGATCAGGCGGTCACAGTAGCGTGCGGCCATATTGATGTCGTGCAGCACCACGATCACGCTCAGGCCCAGCTGCTGGCTGAGGCGATGGACCAAACCGAGCACGTCGACCTGGTGGGCGATGTCCAGCGCCGAGGTCGGCTCGTCGAGCAGCAGATAGCGACTGTTCTGTGCCAGCAGCATGGCCAGCCAGACGCGCTGGCGCTCGCCGCCGGACAGACTGTCGACCATGCGCTCGGCGAAGCGCGCGGTATCGGTGAGCTCCATGGCCTCGCGCACCTTGGCGTGATCCTCGGCACCGAAGCGGCCGAGCAGGCCGTGCCAGGGATAACGGCCGAAGCCGACCAGTTCGCGCACGGTCAGGCTATCGGCGGCCGGCAGTTGTTGCGGCAGGTAGGCGACCTGGCGGGCGAAGTCGCGATCCTTCCAGGCGTCCAGGGGCTTGTCGTCCAGCAGCACCAGGCCGGCACTGGCCGGCTGCTGGCGGGCCAGCATCTTCAGCAGGGTGGACTTGCCGGAGCCGTTGTGGCCGATCAGACCGACCATCTGGCCCTGGGGGATGTCGAGGGTGAGCGGGTGCAGCAGCGTGCGCTCCGGCAGGGCGAAACTCACCGCGTCGAGTCGGAACATGGAGAATCCTTGGCATCCGAGCAGGGCGGCAACTGTATATAAAATGATAATCCACTGCAAACAGGACTGATTAGTCTTCCTATGCTCAGATCAGCCGAAAATTGCCGAACTGCCAGGGATCGTCCGCGTCGAGCGGTTCGGGAAACAGTCCGTGGCCGCCGGCCAGCGGCGTCCAGTCGCTGTAGACACCGCCAAGCTCGCCCAGGTAGGGACGGCAGCGCTGCAGGATAGGCTGGTGCGGCAGCTAGTCCGGCTCGAGCATCCCGCGCCGCGGGTTTTCCATCGCCCAGATCACCCCGGCCATGGCGGTGACCGCCACCTGCAGGCTGGTGGCATTGTTGTAGGGGCACAGGGCCCGGGCCTGCTGCAGCGACAGCCGCGAGCCATACCAGTAGGCACCACGGGCATGGCCCATCAGCAGTACGCCGAGCGCATCCACGCCGTCGACCAGCTCGTCGCGCAGCACGCGCCCGCTCGATTGCGCTCTCCAGTTGCGGCCAGCCAGTTCGTGCAGGGAGAGCAGGGCGGCGTCGCAGGGGTGATAGACGTAGGCCACCGTAGGCCTGTAGTCCGGCATGGCCGGGTCGCCCAGGGTGAAGTAGTCGGCGATGGAGATGGACTCGACGTGGGTGATCAGCACGCCCAGCTGGGCTTGCGCCAGCGGCGTCCAGCTACGCAGGCGGGTGCTCGCACCGGGGCGTGTCAGGTAGATGGCCGCGCGACAGCCCGCCGCATGGCGCCGGCCATCCACGGGGAAGTGCCGCTCGTGGCTGCCCCAGCCGAGTTCCGCCGGCTGGCATGCCTCGCTGATGAAACCCGGCGCCGACCAGGTGTTGGCGAACTCGTCGAGCCGTTTGGGCTCGAGGCAGTACTGCGTGTCGCGTTCGGCGATGTGAATGCTGCGCACCCCCAGGTCGCGAGCCAGGCCAGCCCAGTCCTCGCGGCAGACCGGCAACGGACGTTGCAGGCCCAGGTCATTGGCCAGTTCCAGCAGCGCCTGCTTCAACAGGTGCGAGATCAGCCCCGGATTGGCGCCATGGGTCAGCAGCGCCGTGGGCCCGGGGCCCAGCTCGCGGCGCAGCGCGAGCATGCTCTCGCGCAAGGCATAGTTGGTGCGGCTGGCCAGCGGCAGCGCCGGGTCGTCGTAGCCGCCGGGCCAGGGTTCGGTGCAGGTATCCAGGTAGAGCGCGTCGAGTCCGTGGCAGAGCCGGATCAGGGCTTCGCTGGAAACCGCCACCGACAGGTTGAGGAGAAAGTCGCCGGCGCCCAGATGAGGCCTGAGCTGCTCGCGATAATTGGCGGCGGGCAGCGCCACCGGCAGCATGGCGATGCCGTGGTCCCGGGCGAGCTGCTGCGCAGTCGTATCGAGCGAGACGATCAGCATGCGCTGCGGCTCGAAGTCGATGTGGCGCAATAACAGCGGCAGGATCGCCTGGCCGATGCAGCCGAAACCGATCAGCACCAGACGTCCGTCGAAACGGATTCGTTCGTCCATGGCAGTCTCTGTGGCAGTGCGACTCTACAGACAGAGTACAGCTCAGAATTTAACTTAAGATCCATTATGCGTAGCGCAAACGACCAGGGGTTGGTGCCCACTTCGAAGTCTATAGGTTCGCATAATGTATATTATGTTAAATTATGTATCTTGCTAGGATGCACATCGAGTCTTGCCGCCCGATTCGACACACAACCCTCTCGGCTTCCAGCACTGCGTCGCCAGCGGCTGAGCCCCGAGCTGCCCGCAGGCCGTCCGCTAACATGAATCCTGTGTGATGTTGCCGGAGCCGAAGTCATGAGGCCTGCTCGATCCGTTCTGCTTGGCCTGTGCGGCGCGCTGGTCTCGGGCGTCTGGCTATGGGCGGCGATTGCGCCGTTGAGCCGCCAGGACTGGCTGCTGGAAAACCTGCTGGTGTTCGCCATAGTCGCCTTGCTGCTGGCGACCCGGCGGCGCTTCGTCTTCTCGCCATTGTCCTACGCGCTGCTCAGCCTGTTCCTCGCCCTGCATCTGTACGGTTCGCACTACACCTATTCGGAAACGCCTTTCGGCTTCTGGCTCGCCGAGCAGCTCGGACTCGACCGCAACCATTACGACCGCATCGTGCATTTCGCCTTCGGCGTGCTCTACGAGGGCCACTCGCTGCTGCGCACCTGCGCCTACCTGGCGCAACTGGGCGCCCGCCGGGTGCACAGCGCGGTGCTGGTCGACCGCTGCGTGGCCAGCCAGCCGATCCATGCGGACATAGTCGGCATCCGTCTGCAGGTCGCCCCGCTGGACATCGTCGAATGCCACGTGCCGCCCTACGAGGCGGACTTCAGCATCCGGCTGGTGCGCCACGGCCAGCGGGCCTAGGGTCGGTGGCCGCCGCGACCGCGACGGAGCGCGATTCTGCGCGGCAGCGTGGCTTGCCCGAGGCGATACCTAACGTGTCTGCCGAAGCAGCTGGCGCAGCTGCGCCAGGCTGCGGGTATTGAGCACGTCGACGCGCTCCAGCCAGCCGCGCCGGGCCTGGCCGATGCCGTAGTCGAGTAGGGCGAAGTCCGCCACGCGGTGGGCATCGGAGGCGATGCTCAGCAGCACGCCCTCCTCCTTGGCCAGCCGGCAATGGAATTCGTCCAGGTCCAGGCGCTGCGGCTGGGCGTTGAGTTCGAGGAAGCAGCCGCGCTGGCGGGCGTGGCGGATCACCGCGTGCATGTCCAGGGCGCAGGCCTCGCGCTGCAGCAGCAGGCGCACGCTGGGGTGCGCCAGCACGGTGAAATAGGGCGAATCCATGGCCCGCAGGATGCGCCGGGTCTGCTGTGCGGCGGGGAGCTGCAGCTGGCTGTGCACGGCGCCCACCACCAGGTCCAGGCGCGCCAGGATGTCGTCGTTCAGGTCCAGCCGGCCGTCGGCGAGTATGTCCACCTCGCAGCCCTTGAGCAGGGTCAGCGATTCCAGTTCGTCGTTGAGCCGGTCGATCTCGTCGAGCTGGCGGGCCAGGCGTTCGGCGTCCAATCCGTGGGCGATGCTCAGGCGCTGCGAATGATCGGTGATCGCCAGGTATTCCCAGCCCAGGCGCTGCGCCACCAGGGCCATCTCGCGCAGGCTGTGGCGACCGTCGCTGGCGCGCGTGTGGCAGTGCAGGTCGCCGCGCAGGTCGCTCGGCTCGATCAGGACCGGCAGCCTGCCGTGCTCGGCGGCGGCGATCTCCCCGCCGTCCTCGCGCGGCTCGGGGGCGATCCAGGGCAGGCCGAGGGCCTGGTAGGCGTCCTCCTCGGTCGCCCCGGCGAGCCGCTCGGCACCGCGGAACACCCCGTATTCGTTGAGCTTGCAGCCCAGGCTGCGGGCGCGACGGCGCAGCGCGATGCTGTGCGCCTTGCTGCCGGTCAGGTACAGCAGCGCGGAGCCGAAGCTTTCCGGGGCGACTATGCGCACGTCCACCTGCATGCCGCTCGCCAGGCGCAGGCTGCTGCGCGTCGCGCCGGAGGCTGCCGGCGATCTGCGCCTGCTCCACGCCCGCCAGGCTGCGGATGAAGCTCAGCAAAGGCGCGGCCTGGGCCTGGGCGTCCGCCTGCAGGTGGCGGCGTTCGCCGGCGCTCCTGGCCTGCAGGGCCTTGTCGAGCTGCTCCAGCAGGCGCGGGCCGAAGCCACGCAGGCTCGCCAGGCGACCGCTGCGCAGGGCCTCCTGCAGGGAGGCCAGGGAGTCGACGCCCAGTTCCTGGTGCAACTGGTGAACCCGCTTCGGGCCGATGGAGGGCAGCTGCAGCAGCTCGATCTGGCCGGCTGGGACTTCGCCATGCAGGAGTTCGAGTAGCGGGCAGCTGCCGGTGAGGGTGATGGTGCGGATCTTCTCCGCCAGGTCCTCGCCGACGCCCGTCAGCCTCGGCAGCGGCTCGCCGGCCAGCACCCGGGCGGCGAGCTGCACGTCGGCGCCGCGCACGCTGCGCGCCGCATTGCGGTAGGCGCGGATGCGAAAGGGATTGGCATCCTCCAGTTCGAGCAGGTCGGCGATCTCCTCGAAGGCCTGGGCGATGCGCTCGTTGTCCGCTGCCGCTACCGCAGCCGGCGGCGCGGCGCTCGCGAGCCGATGGCCGGGCACCTAGGTCGCCTCCTGGCGTTCGCTCTCCTCGCGCAGGTTCTGGTAGCCCACCAGCAGCGCGAGATCGCGCAGGTAGTTGGCCAGCACCACGAGCAGGTCGTCGGCGCAGACGATGCCGACCAGCGCACCCTGCTCGTCGACGATCGGCAGGCGCCGGATGTCGAATCGGCGCATCTTGTCGATGACCTCGAACACCTCCTCGCTTTCCTTCGCGCTGATCAGGTCGCGCAACTGGATGTCGCCGGCTGCGATGCGCTCGAACTCGCGCTCGTTGTTGGCGACTATCTCCAGGACGATGTCGCGGTCGGTGACCATGCCTTCCGGCCGGTAGCGCTCCAGGTCGACCTGTTCGGCGAGCACCAGGCCGCCGACGTGGTAGTGGCTCATCAGCTGGGCGGCGCCCAGCACCGAGACGTTGGGGGGCGCGACGACCACCTCGCGGTTGCAGTACTTGCCGATGGACATGATGGGCCTCCCGCACAAGGCAATGGACTCACCTTGCACGATGGAGACGCCGCGCGCGCCCTACTTTGATCTCGATCAGTCCAGCGGCATGTCGCCGCGCCTGGCCCGGCGCAGCAGACCAGCGGCCGGGCTCAGATGCCCGGGCGCCCCGGGTCTTCCGGCGGGCTTTCCTCCTCGATCTCCTCCAGCTTGAGCTCCATGGCCCAGTTGGCCGGCGCCGCGGCGGGCGGCGCCTCGCTGGCGGCAGGCTGCGCCTGGGCGGCCGGGTCGTCCTTGTACAGCTTGAGCTTGAGGCGCACGTTGTTGGCCGAGTCGGCGTTCTTCAGCGCCTCCTCCTCGTCGATGGCGCCCTCGCGCACCAGGTCGATCAGGGCCTGGTCGAAGGTCTGCATGCCGAGGTTCTTCGATTTCTCCATGATTTCCTTGAGTTCGGAGAACTCGTTGCGCTTGATCAGGTCGCGCACGGTCGGCGTGCCGAGCATCACCTCCACGGCGGCGCGGCGCTTGCCGTCGACGGTCTTGACCAGGCGCTGGGAGATGAAGGCGCGCAGGTTGTTGCCCAGGTCGTTGAGCAGCTGCGGGCGGCGCTCCTCGGGGAAGAAGTTGATGATGCGGTCCAGCGCCTGGTTGGCGTTGTTGGCGTGCAGGGTGGAGATGGCCAGGTGGCCGGTGTCGGCGAAGGCCAGGGCGTGCTCCATGGTTTCGCGGTCGCGGATCTCGCCGATCAGAATCACGTCCGGCGCCTGGCGCAGGGTGTTCTTCAGCGCGGCGTGGAAGCTGCGGGTGTCCACGCCGACCTCGCGCTGGTTGATGATCGACTTCTTGTGCCGGTGCACGTATTCCACCGGGTCCTCGATGGTGATGATGTGGCCGCCGCTGTTGCGGTTGCGGTAGTCGATCAGCGCCGCCAGCGAGGTCGACTTGCCCGAGCCGGTGCCGCCGACGAACAGCACCAGGCCGCGCTTCTCCATCACGGTCTTGAGCAACACCTCGGGCAGCTTGAGGTCCTCGAACTTGGGGATTTCCATCTTGATGTTGCGCGCGACGATGGACACCTCGTTACGCTGCTTGAAGATGTTGATGCGGAAACGCCCGACCGCCGGCACCGAGATGGCCAGGTTCATTTCCAGCTCCTTGTCGAACTCGGCGCGCTGCTCGGCATCCATCACGGTCGCGGCGATGGCGGCCACGTCGCCCGGTTTGAGCGGCTCCTGGCTGAGCGGCTTGAGCACGCCGTTGAACTTGGCGCAGGGCGGTGCCCCGGTGGACAGGTAGAGGTCGGATCCGTCCTGGCTGGCCAGGATTTTCAGCATCTGGGTGAGGTCCATGGGCGCGCTTCCCGCTTGTTGGAGTTATCAAGTTAGGCGATTCCAGCCGGGACATGCAGTCTGGAAAATGGCGCCATTCTGATGGCGCTGCGAATGCTGGCACAATAGCGTCCACGCAAAATGAGGAATCCATCATGCCCAAGGCCATGGCCCGCCACATCCTGGTGAAAACCGAAGCCGAAGCGGCCGCCCTGAAGAAGCGTCTCGCCGCCGGAGAGGCCTTCGACGTGCTGGCCAGGAAATACTCCACCTGCCCCTCCGGCAAGAAAGGCGGCGACCTGGGCGAAGTCCGCCCGGGGCAGATGGTGCGCGCCGTGGACCAGGTGATCTTCAAGAAGGCCCTGCGCGAGGTGCACGGCCCGGTGAAGACCCAGTTCGGCTATCACCTGATCCAGGTGTTCTACCGCGACTGAGCGGCTCAGGCCCACCAACCCAGGGTGACGGCGGCCAGCACCAGGTAGCGGCCGACCTTGGCCAGGCTCACCAGGAGCAGGAAGCTCCACCAGGGTTCGCGCATCACGCCGGCCACCAGGGTCAGCGGGTCGCCGATCACCGGCGCCCAGCTGAGCAGCAGCGACCAGCGCCCGTAGCGCTGATAGCTGGCCTTGGCCCGCTCCAGCTGGCGTTCGCTCAGTGGGAACCAGCGGCGCCCATGGAAGCGCTCGATGCCCCGTCCGAGCGCCGCATTCAGCAGCGCCCCCAGCACGTTGCCGGCGCTGGCCACCAGCAGCAATGCGACCAGCGGCTGCTCGCCACCCAGCAGCAGACCGACCAGCACGGCCTCGGACTGCAGCGGCAACAGGCTGGCGGCGCCGAAGGCGGAGAGGAACAGGCCGAGGTAGGCAGCGAGATCGAGCACGTAGGGCACACCGGGGGAAATCGGCCTGCCTTATAGCCTGTTCGCTGCCGGGCCGACAGCCAAACCTGTCGGAGCGGCGCCAATCCCTCTACAATGCGCCCCTTTTTCTCGGGCCCCGCGCCCTCCCCCACAGGATTTTGCCGTGATCTCCACCGCCAACATCACCATGCAGTTCGGCGCCAAGCCGCTGTTCGAGAACGTTTCCGTCAAGTTCGGCAGCGGCAACCGCTATGGCCTGATCGGCGCCAACGGCTGCGGCAAGTCGACCTTCATGAAGATCCTCGGTGGCGACCTCGAGCCGTCGGCCGGCCAGGTGATGCTGGAGCCCAACGTGCGCCTTGGCAAGCTGCGCCAGGACCAGTTCGCCTACGAGGAGTTCACTGTGATCGATACCGTGATCATGGGCCACGAGGAGCTGTGGCGGGTCAAGGCCGAGCGTGACCGCATCTATTCGCTGCCGGAGATGAGCGAAGAGGACGGCATGAAGGTCGGCGAACTGGAAGGCGAGTTCGCCGAGATGGACGGCTACACCGCCGAATCGCGCGCCGGCGAGCTGCTGCTGGGTCTGGGCATTCCGCTGGAACAGCACTTCGGCCCGATGAGCGAAGTGGCGCCGGGCTGGAAGCTGCGCGTGCTGCTGGCCCAAGCACTGTTCTCCGACCCGGAGGTGCTGCTGCTTGACGAACCGACCAACCACCTAGACATTAACACCATCCGCTGGCTGGAAAGCATCCTCACGGCGCGTAACAGCACCATGATCATCATTTCCCACGACCGCCATTTCCTGAACAGCGTATGCACCCATATGGCGGACCTGGACTATGGCGAGCTGCGCCTGTTCCCGGGCAACTACGACGAGTACATGACCGCCGCGACCCAGGCCCGCGAGCGCCTGCTGGCCGACAACGCCAAGAAGAAGGCGCAGATCGCCGAACTGCAGACCTTCGTCAGCCGCTTCTCGGCCAACGCCTCCAAGGCCAAGCAGGCCACCAGCCGCGCCAAGCAGATCGACAAGATCCAGCTGGAGGAGGTCAAGCCCTCCAGCCGCGTCAGCCCGTTCATCCGCTTCGACCAGAACAAGAAGCTGCACCGCCAGGCCGTGACCATCGAGAAGCTGTCCAAGGCCTTCGACGACAAGGTGCTGTTCAAGAACTTCAGCTTCCAGATCGAGGCCGGCGAGCGTGTGGCCATCATCGGCCCCAACGGCATCGGCAAGACCACCCTGCTGCGCACCCTGGTCGGCGAGCTGCAACCGGACACCGGCAGCGTGAAGTGGACCGACAGCGCCGAGGTGGGCTACTACGCCCAGGACCACGCCCACGACTTCGAGGCCGATGACACCCTGTTCGAGTGGATGGGCCAGTGGACCACCGGCGAGCAGAACATCCGCGCCGCCCTGGGCCGCATGCTGTTCTCCTCCGACGAGATCCAGAAGTCGGTCAAGGTGCTTTCCGGTGGTGAGCAGGGCCGCATGCTGTTCGGCAAGCTGGCCTGCCAGAAGCCTAACGTGCTGGTGATGGACGAACCGACCAACCACCTGGACATGGAATCCATCGAGGCGCTGAACCTGGCGCTGGAGAACTACCCGGGCACGCTGATCTTCGTCAGCCACGACCGCGAGTTCGTCAACTCCCTGGCCACCCGCATCATCGAGCTGAGCGACAACGGCGTGACCGACTTCAGCGGCAGCTACGACGACTACCTGCGCAGCCAGGGCATCATCGTCTGACGCCTGCAGCGCAACGCAAAAGCCCCGCCAGTGCGGGGCTTTTTCATGTGCGGGCTCAGACGCGGCCGAGGTAGTCCATCTTGCCGATGTCCAGGCCGTTGTGGCGCAGGATGGCGTAGGCGGTAGTCAGGTGGAAATAGAAGTTGGGCAGCACGAAGTGCAGCAGGTAGTCCTCGCCCTTGAACTTCAGCTCGGCGCCAGGGAACTTGAGCACCACCTCGCGCCCCTCCCCGCTGTCGATCTGCGCCGGCGTAAAGTCCTTGATGAAGTCCAGGGTCTTGGCGATGCGCGCCTGCAGCTCGGCGAAGCTGCTTTCGGTGTCGGCGAAACTCGGTACCTCGACACCTGCCAGGCGCGCCACGCAGCCCTTGGCCGCGTCGCTGGCGATCTGCACCTGGCGGGTCAGCGGATACATGTCCGGCGCCAGGCGGGCGTTGAGCAGCACCGCGGGGTCGATCTTCCTGGCCTCGGCATAGGCCTGCGCCTTGTCGAGGATGGCCGAGAGATTGCCGAACATGCGGGTAAACACTGGAACCGAGGCCTGATACAGGGAAATCGACATGGCGGAACTCCTTGGCGCTGAATGGAGCGGGACTCTGCTAGGTTAGCCGCATCAACCCACAGGGAGGTGAAACACAGATGACTCCGCAACAGGTCGCCGATTTCTGCCTGCAATTGCCGGGCGCGCGCGAGGACTACAAGTGGGGCGGCGTGCGGGTGTTCTCGGTGGCCGGCAACAAGATGTTCGCCCTGCTCAACGACGGCCTGGCCTTCAAGGTGGCGCCGGAGCTGTTCCTCGGCATGGTCGACCGCCCGGGCATCCGCCCTGCCCCCTATCTCGCCCGCGCTCACTGGGTGAGCATGAGCGAACCCTTTCCGCTGGGCGACGCCGAGTTGCGTGAGCTGCTGAGCCGTTCGCACCAGCTGGTGGTGCGCAAGCTGCCGAAGATTCGCCAGGCGGGACTGCTGCTCGACTAGAGCGGCAGCAGATGGCCGAGATAGTGACCTTCCAGCACCAGACGGTCCAGCCAGAAGGACTGGTGCAGCGCGACTATGGCCCAGAACACCAGCTGGAAGGAAAGCTTGCGCGTCTTGTGGCGAAACACCTGCTGCGCCAGCAGGGCGCCGGGCCAGCCGCCGGCCAGTTCGGCGATGTGCAGGCTGTTCTCCGGCGTGCGCCAGCGGCCCTTCTGCGCGTGCTGCTTGTCCAGCCAGTACTGGCAGAAACTGAACAGGCTGAGCAGCGGATAGGCCAGCGCCACCCAGAACACGCCCCGCCCCAGTAGCTCCAGACTGCACCAGGCCGGCAGGATACATAGCGCCACCAGCACCAGCAGCTTGACCGGCAGGTCTCGTATGCCCGGTTGCGGCGGACGCCCGGCATGCGGCTGACGTGGGGACTTCGAGGCGACAGGCCTGGACGCTCTGGCAGACTCCTTTGGCTTGCGACGAATCGCCGGCCGGTCGAGGCTCAGCCCCGCATGGCGCATGTGCTGCGCCCGCGGGCGACCTTGGGCATCGCTACCGGCGACATAGACCACCGCATCGCCCACCTGCGGCCGGCTATCGCCACGCATGGCGGAGATATGCACGAAGAGCTGCTCGCCACCACCCT
This sequence comes from Pseudomonadaceae bacterium, assembly GCA_033838285.1. Classification (GTDB taxonomy): domain Bacteria; phylum Pseudomonadota; class Gammaproteobacteria; order Pseudomonadales; family Pseudomonadaceae; genus Aquipseudomonas. The sequence continues at coordinate 44,245 of JAJLLC010000036.1, read as the reverse complement.
CCGGCTGGATGAAACCGAAGCCCTTGGCGTCGTTCCAGCTTTTCAGTGTGCCGCGTCGCTCCATGTCCACCCTCAGTGCGCCTGGGCACTGCTCCAGTCGATCAGCTGGAGCTGCCAGGTAGCCAGGATCAGCAGGCCGAAGCCGATGCGGTACCAGGCGAACAGCGCGTAGCTGTGGTTGGCGATGAACTTGAGCAGGCCGCGCACGGCGATCATGGCGAAGACGAAGGACACCACGAAGCCCAGGGCGAACACCGGCAGGTCGCCTGGCTGGAACAGGTCGCGGTACTTGTAGCCGGAATAGGCGGCGGCGCCGACCATGGTCGGCATGGCCAGGAAGAAGGAGAACTCGGTGGCGGCGCGGCGCGACAGGCCGAACAGCAGGCCGCCGATGATGGTCGAGGCCGAGCGCGAAGTGCCGGGGATCATCGCCAGGCACTGGGCGCAGCCGATCTTCAGCGCCTCCTTCCAGCTCATGTCGTCCACCTCTTGCACGGTGATCTCGTGCTTGCGCCGCTCGGCCCAGAGCATCACCACGCCACCGACGACCAGCGCCGCGGCCACGGTGATGGGGTTGAACAGGTACTGGTGGATCAGGTCGGCGAAGGCCACGCCTATGGCCACCGCCGGCAGGAAGGCGATCAGCAGGTTGGCGGTGAAGCGCTGCGCCCGCCGCTGGTGCGGCACATTGAAGGCCACTTCGAGGATCTTGCGCCGGTATTCCCACATCACCGCGAGGATGGCACCGAGCTGGATGATGATGTTGAAGGCCATCGCCCGCTCGCCGCCGAAGTCGAGCAGGTCGGCAACCACTATCTGGTGCCCGGTACTGGAAATCGGCAGGAATTCGGTCAGCCCTTCGACTACGCCCAGAATCACTACCTGCAGGGCCACCCACAAATCCATGCAACACCACCTTTGCTGGCCTTTTATGGAAAACGGCCGATAACAGGTTGAGCCTGACCGAACAGGCGGAAAACGGCCGGCATGCTACCAGATGGTGCGGCCCGCCGCTGCTTTGACCTACGGCTAATGGCAGAGCTTCTAGACTGACCATTAGCCTTGAGGCCTGTTGACGTCTTGTCGCAGCACAGACCCCGACGCCGTTAGAACAAGAAAAGGGAGCCTTGCCCCATGAACAGCCTGCGCAACCTGCCCATCAGCCGCCGCCTGTGGCTGATCCTGCTGTCCTCTATCCTCATGCTGCTGGTACTGGCCGGGTTGCTGCTGCAGCAGACCCACCGCGACCTGTACCAGGCCAAGGCGCTCAAGACCCGCCACGTGGTGGAAAGCACCATGGGCATCATCAAGCACTTCCATGGCCTCGAGAGCCAGGGCATGAGCCGGGAAGAGGCGCAGAAGCAGGCGATGGAACTGATCCGCGGCCTGCGCTACGACCAGGACGACTACTTCTGGATCAACGACCTCGGCCCGGTGATGGTCATGCACCCGACCAATCCCAAGCTGGAAGGCCAGGATCTGTCCGGCAACAAAGACCCCGACGGCAAGTTTTTGTTCAATGAGATGGTTGCCATCGCCAAGCAGCAGGGCTCGGGCCAGGTCGACTACCGCTGGCCCAAGCCCGGCTCGGACGAGCCGGTAGCGAAGATTTCCTACGTCGAGCTGTTCCAGCCCTGGGGCTGGATTCTCGGTTCGGGCATCTATGTCGATGACGTGCAGAGCGAGTTTCGCGAGCAGGCCCTGCGCGCCCTGGTCATCCTGATCGTGATCGGCGCCCTGCTGGCCGGCCTGGTCATCCTGATCGCCCGCAGCATCGCCCGGCCGCTGGACGAGGCGGTCAGCGCCATGGCCAACATCGCCAGCGGCGAGGCCGACCTGACCCGCAGCCTGGACAACCACGGGCGCGACGAACTGACCGCCCTGGGTGGCCATTTCAACGCCTTCACCGGCAAGCTGCGCGGGGTCATCGGCCAGTCGCTGCAGGCCGCCGGCAGCCTGGACCAGGCCTCGCAGTCGCTCGGCGAGATCGCCGGCAACGCCCAGCAGCACAGCCAGCAACAGTCGCAGCAGATGGAGCTGGTGGCCACCGCCATCAACGAGGTCTCCTACGCCGTGCAGGACGTGGCGAAGAACGCCGAGCATGCCGCCAGTGAAGTGCGTCAGGCCGAGCAGCAGGCACTGCAGGGCCAGCAGAACATCGACAGCAGCCTGCGCCAGATCGACCAGCTGTCGGCGACCATCGAGCAGGCGGTGCAGGTGATGCAGGACCTGGCCCAGGAAAGCACCCAGATCGGCAGCGTCCTGGAGGTGATCCGCTCCATCGCCGAGCAGACCAATCTGCTCGCGCTCAACGCCGCCATCGAGGCGGCACGGGCCGGCGAGCAGGGCCGCGGGTTCGCCGTGGTGGCCGACGAGGTGCGCATGCTGGCCCAGCGCACCCAGCAGTCCACCGCCGAGATCCAGGGCATGATCGAACGCCTGCAGGGCAATTCCGAGGCCGCGGTCAAGGTCATCAACGCCAGCAGCCAGGCCTCCCAGCTCACCGTCGAGCAGGCCCGCCAGGCTGGCGAGAGCCTCAGCCAGATCGCCGCCTCCCTAAGGAATCTGACGGGCTTGAATGCTTCCATCGCCAGTGCCACGCTGCAACAGTCGCATGTGGTCGAAGATATCAACCACAATGTCACTCAGGCAGCCAGCCTGGCACAGGAAAACGCCCTGGCGGCCGAGCAGTCCAGCGAGGCCAGTCAGCGACTGGGCCAGCTGGCCGGGCAACTGAACCGCCTACTCGGGCAATTTCGCGTATGAGGTGTAGATGAGCAGCATGGAGCATCAAGAGGTCAATCTCGGGCAGCAGCAGAATCAGGACCTGGTCTGGGATCTGGAGCGCATTGCGGGGCGCGAACTGGCCGAACGCTTCATGAAACTGTTCGAGAATCGCCTGTGCGTGTACTCCGAGTCCACCCGCCAGCTGTACACCAACTACAACCTGCACTTCCCCACCGATTACGGGCGCAAGATGGTGGTGCTGCCCAACCCCTATGCCTTCCACGACACCCTGCACGGCATCGACCCGGTGGCGGTGCGCAAGACCGGCCTCTGTGTGCTGCCCGGCGTGGTACTGGGCAAGCCCGGGCTGCTGCTGACCACGCAGATGAAGGAAGGTGGCCCGGCGCCCAAGACCATGTCCTTCAAGCCGGCCCTGGCACAGATCATCAGCAACCAGAAGAAGATCGGCGACGTCTTCCTGCCGATCCTGATGAAGGGCGACCTGCGCGAGTTCGACCAGAAGATGCCCTACATCCACCTGCACCGCCTGCAAGTGCAGCGCCTCACCCGCTTGTCGTCCTTCGAACGCGACGACATCCAGCAGACCATCACCCGCAAGATGCTGCAGCTCTACCGCGAGGCGGATAGCCTGGGCTGCTGAGACCGTTTCTGCCTTGATACAGCCGTCATTTGCCGGACATGGTTCCGTATTGCGCACGCGAGCCTGTAACGATCACGAGACACCCCCTCCCGAAAACGTCATATAGCGCCGTAACCCAGGCCGGTCGCCGCTCGGCAGTGATCGGCATCTGTCGCTCTGCGTTTCACTTCTGAAACTCAAGCCCATCCAGGAACACCCCTTCAAAAGCCTAAAAGATTGATTTTAAAGGACTCTCTCGAGTAGGCACGACAACTGCCATGGAGCCGGGCAGCTGGATGCTGCAGCTCAATCTCGAGGAAGGTGGTCGATCATGGGATTCATATTGGGGAAGCCCCTTGGGCTGGCGGTTGTCCTGGGCACTCTGACCCTCTCCATGCTCCAGGCCCCGGCAGTCCTGGCCGGAGAGATTCTGATCCTGCGTGACGTACCTACTCGCGTCGCCACGCGTGAAGGGCCCGGGCAGGCCGCTCCGGTGACGGTCGACATCTCGCCCGACCAGCATGTGCAGCGCTCCTTCGCTCCCATCGAGCCGCTGGGCGATGCCGAGTTCGCCACGGTCACGGGGGGCGCGGGCAATGGCCTGCGCATCGATACCAGCCTGCACCAGGGCATACACGGCATAGCGGAAATGCGCGGCATATCTGGCGCGCTGGGCAACGCGCCACGCCATGGCGGTGGCGCCATCCAGAATGTGGGCGGGCAGATCAACCGCAGCATTCAGCAGGGACTCAAGCCCTTGCAAAACCTGGGAGGGCGTTGAAGATGCGCAGCCTGCATGCCCTCCTCCCGCTGATTCTGCTCAGCACCGGCCTGGGCGCCGAACAGATGGCCAGAATCGAGGCAAGCGGCCAGGGCTACCGCGGCAACCTCAGCGTCAACCAGGCCGCTGGTGACTTCAATCAGCAGCTCAATGCTCGCACCTTGTCCGTCGGACCGAGAGCCCACTCCAGCGCAGACCATCGTCAGTTGCAGCAGCAGGCACTGCAATCCCAGGCTGTGGCCAGCGCCCACATAGGTGGGAGTTCCTTCGGGTCAGGCAATGGTGTTCTCGGCGTCAATCAGTCCGCCGGCCAGGGCAACCAGAGCATCAACAGCATCACATTACAGGTGGGCGCCGGCCACAGGCCACAGGCGCTCGACGATTTCGCCTTGGCGCAGTCTGCCGCCCAGGCGCAAGTGAACTCGGGAGCAGTGGCAACCTCCCCCTCGGCCGTGCGCAGCGTCCATCTGGACGACAGGGCTTTCGCCGGCAGCAAGGGAGTGGTGCAGCTGAACCAGAGTGCCGGCGTTGGCAATCAAGCGATCAACAACGTCGGTATCCGGGTCGTTTCGGTTCCCTGACCCAGGCCATTCGGCCGAGAACCAATCTGGCACAGCGTAAGGAGACACCCATGAAATCGCAGTTCGCAGTCAAACCCCTGGCTTTTCTGGTCGTCACGGCTCTCGCCTCGCCGGCGATGGCCTTCGATTTCGGCACAGACACCAGTGCCAAGGTGGAGATCAACGATACCCAGGAAAGCATCGACAACTACGTCAACAACCTGGGCACCCCCAATGACGCCCTGATGGAGGATGCCGCGCACAACTCCACCGGCAACCTGGGTGCCAACGTCGCCGCCGGCGACAACAACCAACAGGCCAACAACGTGGCCGTGACCAATACCGAAGCCGGCGATGAAGCCTTCGTCTTCGCCACCATCGATGTATCCCAGACCGGCCGCTGGAACGACGTGGTGAATGTCGGCAACGACAACAATGCCACCCTACAGAACGCTCTGTATGATCTCAGCGGGGTTGCCGGCGCCAACGTCGCCGCCGGCGCCAACAACCAGCAGAAGAACGACCTGGCCATAGCCAATGGCGAAAGCACCTTCGGCGCCGAGATCAGTTACGCCAAGGCCTATGTGGATGTCTCCCAGTACAGCACCAGCAACGATGCCTACAACTTCGGCAGCGACAACAAGGCGGTGCTGACCGATGCGGTCAACGATATCAGTGGCGTGGTTGGCGCCAACGTTGCTGCCGGCAGTGGCAACCAGCAGAGCAACGCGGTGGCCGTGACCAACGCACCGGGCAGCGCGGTGGCCGACAACGACACCCTGCAGAGCTCCACCGGCAATGTCACGCTCAACTCCCCGCTCCTGCTGATCGCCGGCCCGCTGACCACCAACGACGCCAGCCTGACCAACGCCCTGGTGGGCATCAGCGGTCATGCCGGAGTGAACGTGGCGGCAGGTACCGGCAACCAGCAGGCCAACAGCCTGGTGATCTCCAACGGCTACAGCATGGGCGAATAGCCCTCGGACCTCCGGCTCCGGCCGGAGGCCACTTCTTCCGGAGCCCGGCATGTCGTTCCGTCATTTATTGCTGGTATGCCTCGCGCTGCTGCCAGTCGCCTCGCAGGCCGCACGCCTGCCGATTCCCGGCCTGGCCGGCGGCAACTTCTTCACCAAGGAAGTGGAGAGCATCCAGGAGCGGCGCTATCGCGACCTGATCCGCCAGCGTACCGACTACAGTTGCGGCGCGGCGGCCCTGGCCACCTTGCTGCGCGAGGCTTACAACCTCGATGTGGACGAGATGGCGGTGATCAAGGGCATGCTGAACGTCGCCGACCTGCAGCTGGTCGAGCGCCAGGGCTTTTCCATGCTGGACATGAAGAACTACCTGCAGACCCAGGGCTTTCGCGCCAAGGGCTACCGCCTGCAGCCGCACATGCTCAGCAGCGTCAAGGTGCCCACCATAGTTCTGGTGGAGATTCGTGGCTTCAAGCATTTCGTGGTGATGCAGAAGGCGGTCGACCAGTGGGTCTACATCGGCGACCCGGCTCTGGGACATCGACGCATGAGCCTCGATGAGTTCAGCCAGGGCTGGAACGGCATCGTCTTCGCGGTCATCGGCCCGGGCTATGACCGCCATAACAGCCTGCTCAACCCGCCGCAGCCGCTCACGGCCCGCGACAGGATCGACAGATTCAGCCCCATCGAGGATTCCGAGTTGATCGAGTTCGGCTTCAGCCACGGCGATTTCTTCTGAAGCCACTCGATGCATGGAGGTCATGATGAAAATTGCACGCGCCCTGCTTCTCCCCCTGGCGCTGCTGAGCAGCCTGCCCGTGTCGGCGGATAACCTGTTCGGTGCGGTGACGGTGTCGGACGCAGAGCTTTCCCAGATGCGTGGCCGCTACGCCATGCCCAGTGGTATCGTCAGTTTCGGCGTGATCATGCAATCGCAGTGGAATGCCCCCCAGGGGCAGCTCAACGCCAAGGTCAGCCTGCACTTCCAGCAGAAATCCATCCTGCCGGTGATCAACGTCGACCTGCAGCAGTCCGGCCAGGGGCAGGCCCCTTCCGGCCCTAATCACCAGATCAGCGGCGGCGCTGGCCTCAACAGCGCCCAGGGTGTGCTGCAGAGCGTACGCATCGCCGGAGACGGCAATCGCGGCCTCAACGACGTACAGATCAACATCCTGCGCGGTGCCTCGGCGTCCCCCCAACTCGGCAGCGGCAACGCCTCCCTGAACCAGACGCTGCAGGGCGCCATCGGCCAGGCCAGGGTCATCGCCAAGAATGGCGGGCTGCAGATCGACCTGGATGCCGGTGACCTGGGGCGGACCCAGCACCGCATCGGCAGCGGCGGCATCCGGCAGAACAGCGAGATCCGCGGGCAGAATCAGGTCGTGAGCAATCTTGCCGCCTTGCAGGTGGTGCTCAAGGAGCGCGGCCCGGTCAACAATCAGGCGCTGCAGGGTGCCCTGGGGCAATTGCGTGGCCTGCGGGCCAATGGTTTCTGATCTAGGCTTTGTCAGTCCTGCCACGGGAGCCCGTCGCCATGCCCTGTTCATCGCTTCGCCTGGCATCTATCTGGCCTGCCTGGGCCTTCCTCTGCCGCTGCTCGCCGACGAGGCGACGCTGCGCGCGGAGCTCGAGGAGCTGCGCACGCGCTACGAGGCCCAGCAGAATGCCCTGATGATCCTCGAGAGGCGCCTGCGCCAGCTGGAGGCGCGCCCGGCCATGGCGGCGGCCTCTCCTCCGCCCCAGCCGCACGCCGGCAGCCAGGCACAGGCCGGCAGTACCTCCTATGGCAGCCAGCAGCGCGAGAGCACACGCCCGGCCCAGAGCGTTTCCGCGGTATACGATGAGGCCAGCGGCTTCTTCGGCGAGGGCACCTTCAGCCTGGAGCCGAGCTTCACCTATACCCACTACGATACTCGCCAGCTCTTTCTCAACGGCTTTCTGGCCCTGGATGCGATCTTTCTCGGCGACATCGGCATCGACCAGATCAACTCCGACATGTTCACCTTCGACCTGACGGCCCGCTACAACTGGCGCGATCGCTGGCAGTTCGAGCTGACGGTACCCATGATCTATCGCGAATCCAGCTACGAATCGGCCGGTTCAGGCGGCTCATCCACCACGGTATCGGAAACCAGCGTCAGCTCCGATCCCATGCTGGGCGACATAGGTTTCGGCATCTCCTACAAGCTGGTCGAGGAGGCCCCCGGCATTCCCGATGTGGTCACCAGCCTGCGGGTACGCGCGCCGACCGGCAAGGAACCCTACGGCATCAAGCTGCGCGAAGACCCCAACAACGACAACCTGGCCACCCCCGAGGAACTGCCCAGCGGCAATGGCGTATGGTCCTTGACCCCGGGTATCTCGCTGGTGAAGACGGTCGATCCGGCGGTGCTGTTTGCCAACTTTGCCTACACCTACAATTTCGAGGAAAGCTTCTCCGACATCAGCTCGCAGGAAGGGGTGCGGCAGCCAGGGGACGTCAAGCTGGGCAACTACTTCCAGTACGGTCTCGGCGTGGCCTTCGCCCTCAACGAGCGCATGAGCCTTTCCACCTCCTTCAACCAGCTGGTCAGTCGCAAGAGCAAGATACGCGCAGACGGCCAGCCCTGGCAGACACTGGTGGGCAGCGATGCCAACGCCGGCTACTTCAACCTGGGCATGACCTTCGCCGCGAGCGAGGACCTGACCATAGTGCCGAACCTGGCCATCGGTCTGACTCCCGATGCTCCCGATTTCAGCTTCAGCTTGAAGTTTCCCTACTACTTCTGAGCATCCGATGCTTGTGCAGCAGGCGGTAGAAGGTGGGACGGGACACCCCGAGGGCTCGCGCGGCACTGGTCATGTTGTCGGCATGGCACAGCAGTACGTCCCTCAGGGCCTGCTGCTCGGCATGCTGGATGTAGTCGCTCAGTGTCCCCAGCAGAGGCTGCCGCTGTCGATCCGAGCGGTTCAGCCCTAGAGCCTCGACATCGATCTGCCGACCTTCGGCCAGCACCATGCCGCGCCGCACCCGGTTGGCCAGCTCACGCACATTGCCCGGCCAGCCATGGCCCAGCATGGCCTGTAGCGCATCCGTGCTGAGGTTGCGCGGGCGCCGGCCTATTTCCGTGGCATAACGACGGCTAAAGAACTCGACCAGACAGGGAATGTCCTCGACGTGCTCGCGCAGAGGCGTGGTCTGCACCTGCAGCACATTCAGCCGGTAGTACAGATCCTCGCGAAAGCGCCCCTGGCGCACGGCCGCCTCCAGATCGACATGGGTGGCGGCCAGAACCCTGACGTTGACCGCTATGGCTTTGTGGCTGCCGACCCGCTCGATCTGCATTTCCTGCAGGAAGCGCAGCAGGTTCGCCTGGAGCTCCAGTGGCAGGTCGCCGATCTCGTCGAGGAACAGGGTGCCGCCATCGGCCGCCTCGATGCGGCCGATCTTGCGCTGGTGTGCACCGGTGAATGCCCCCTTCTCATGCCCGAACATCTCGGACTGGATCAGATGCTCCGGGACCGCACCGCAGTTGACTGCCACGAAGGGGCCATGGGCGCGGCGCGACAGGCGATGCAGGGTATGCGCCACCAGCTCTTTGCCCGTGCCGCTCTCGCCGCGAATCAGCACAGGCGCCTCGGTCGGGGCCAGCTTGCTCAGCAGGCGGCGCAGCTCGCGCATGCAGCGGCTGTCGCCCAACAGCTCGTGGTAATGCTCATCGACCTGCGGACTGCCCTTGCCCCGCAGCCTAGCCATGCCAAAGGCACGGCCCAAGGCGACATTGACCCGTTCCAGGTCGAACGGCAGGGTGTGGTAGTTGAAGAACCATTCGCCGACGAAGTTGCCGACCGCAGGCTCGGCCAGCACATCCGGGCTGAGCACGGCTATCCACTCGGTACCGCTACGGGTGATCAGCTCCTTGAGCGCCTCGGGGCGGGCCAGGTGTTGCAGGCGCAGGCGAATCAGCCCAACGTTACACGCCACTTCGCCGGCCGTGGCCAGATCACAGCTGTGCACCGTCCAGCCACTGGCCTGCAGGCTCGGCAACAAGCGTTCGCATTCTTGACAAGGATCGACAACCAACAAATGCCGAGGTGGCGCGGCCAGGGCGTTCAAGATAACCATTCCTTGGCGCCATTTTTTTGAAAATCTATTCAAAACAATAAGTTGGCGCCGCACCACTAACCCTAGCAAGGCTCCTCTATCGTCTAGGATCGATTATTTATAAGAGCCCCTAGCAATCAGCACCCGAAAGGCAGTTCAGATCGCAACGCTATGGCCGCTTGCCATCGCTCCCGTGGATTGGCATAAACCTACCCAATAACAAAAACTGCCACACGGATGTTGATGCCATGCGAATCCTGCGCCGTGCCCTCGCTCTGGTCCTGTTGCTCGCCCTCGGCGCACTGGCCGTCGTCCTCTACTACATCGCCAATCCCAACCTACCGGCCTTCGACAGGCCGCAGCAGGTGCACTACCTCGACCAGTGGAGCGAGCAGGAACGCCAGACCTACTACTACACGCCCCAGGGCACCACGGTGAAGGGCCTGCACTACGCCTGGTTCACCGCCCTGGAGATGCCCTTCTCGCGCGACAGATTCGCCCGCCCCGAGCACCTGGCGCGCTTCGGCTTCCTCACCGATCCACAACAGAAAGCCAGCGCGCTGAACCCCGGCAACCTGCCGGTCGGCTTCGCCCGCCACCAGGACGACGAGAGCGGCATCCAGTACCTGGATATCAGCTGCGCCGCCTGCCACAGCGGCGAGCTGCGCTACCAGGGCCAGGCCGTGCGCATCGACGGCGGCGCTGCCCTACATTCCCTGGCCTCCACAGTGCCGACCCTCAAGGGGGGCGGCTTCGGCCAGGCGCTGGGCATGAGCATGCTGTTCACCTACTACAACCCGCTCAAATTCAACCGCTTCGCCCGCGAGGTGCTGGGTGAGAACTACGACAGTGGCAAGCAGCAGCTGCGCGAGGACTTCAAGGCGGTGCTCGACCGCCTGCTGGACACCGCGATGAACGACTGGCACCGCGGCCTCTACCCCACCGAGGAGGGTTTCGGCCGCACCGACGCCTTTGGCCGCATCGCCAACAGCGTCTTCGGCGATGCCATAGACGAAAGCAACTACCGGGTGGCCAACGCCCCGGTCAGCTACCCGCAGGTGTGGGACATCTGGAAGTTCGACTGGGTGCAGTGGAACGGCTCGGCCATGCAGCCCATGGCGCGCAACATCGGCGAGGCGCTGGGCGTGGGCGCCACCCTGCACCTGTTCGACGAGTCCGGCAAGCCGCTGACGCACGAACAGCGCTATCCCTCCAGCGTGCGCCTGCGCGACCTCTACACCCTGGAAGAGACCCTCAAACAGCTCAAGCCGCCGACCTGGCCCGAGGCGATCCTCGGCAAGGTCGACCTCAAGCTGGCCAGCCAGGGCCGTGCCCTGTTCGCCGAGAACTGCGCCTACTGCCACGCCCCTGACCCGGTGCCGCGCGACCAGCGCCTGGCCCCGGCGCGCGATCCGGAATGGCACCTGCGCATCGTGCCGACTCGCATCATCGGCACCGACCCGACCACCGCGGACAACATCGCCGACCACCGCTTCGATATCCGCAAGCTGGGCTGGCAGAAGGACGAGCTGGCCAAGCTGGACGTCAAGCTGTTCGGCTCCAGCCTGGAGGACGTCGACTTCGCCAGCATCTCCAGCGCCAAGGGCCTGGCCTACATCACCGCCTACGTGGAGAATCGCGCCTACCAGGACGCCGGCATCCAGCCGCGCGAGCGCTGGCGCATGGACGGCTACGGCCTGGCCATCGGCGTGCAGGAAAAGCGCGGCTACAAGGCGCGCCCGCTGCACGGCATCTGGGCCACGCCGCCCTTCCTGCACAACGGCTCGGTGCCCAACCTGTTCCAGCTGCTGTCGCCGGTGGTCGAGCGCGACACGCAGTTCTGGGTCGGCAACTTCGAGTACGACCCCAAGCGCGCCGGCTTCCTCACCGACGAGTTCGAGGGCGGCTTCCTGTTCGACACGCGCATCACCGGCAACGGCAATCGCGGCCACGAATTCCGCGACGGCTGCCGCAACGAGGGCGTGATCGGCCGCTTCCTGGAGCCCGAGGAACGCTACGCGCTGATCGAATACCTCAAGGTGATGGGCGACGAGCGGCTGGAAAGCCAGCTGCAGCCCGCCGAAAGCCGGGCCTGGACGCCGGGCCCCAACTGCCAGAACAACCACTAAGGAAGGCCCGTCATGTTCAAAGCTTTCTGGCTCTGGCTCGGTCGCGTGCTGGGCAAACTGCTGTCGATCCTGCTGCTGGTCGGCCTGGCCGGCTGGGGTATCGGCGAGGCCTACTACGCCTGGAAGTTCTCCGGCCCGGTGTCGACCGAAGAAGAGATCCCGGCCGACGAGGCGGCCCTGACCCAGGGCATCATCGAGGACGCCATCCGCATCGTCGAGCAGCACCGCGACAACACCCGCGTGCTGCGCGACGCCCACGCCAAGGCCCATGGTTGCGTGAAGGCGGAAATGACCGTGCTGCAGAACCTGGCGCCGGAGCTACGCCACGGCGTGCTGGCCGAGCCGGGCAAGACCTGGCAGGCCTGGATGCGCCTGTCCAACGGCAACGCCTACCCGCAGTTCGACAGCGCTCGCGACGCCCGCGGCATGGCCATCAAGCTGCTCGACGTGCCTGGCGACAAGCTGCTCAGCAGCAAGGCCACGGCCGGCAACCAGGACTTCGTGATGTTCAACAACTCGGTATTCTTCGTCCGCGACGTGGCCGAGTACAGGCAGAACTTCGCCGCCCAGGCCGACGGCCACAAGGTGCTGGCCTTCTTCCCCAGCGGGGACCCGCGCAGCTGGGAGATCCGCCACCTGATCATCGCCATGAAGACCCTGGCACCGGCACCGGACAGCCCGGTGAGCACCACCTACAACTCCATCGCCCCGTTCAAGCTCGGCCCGCACAACATCAAGTACCGGGTGGTGCCGGACCCGCAGAGCTGCCCGCCCTATGAGCTGCCGGAACAGAACACCAGGCTGCCCAACTTCCTGCGCAACGCGCTGTATCAGCAGCTGTCGCTGGACCGGGTGCCGGCCTGCTTCGCCCTGCAGGTGCAACGGCAGAATGCCGCGCACTACATGCCCATCGAGGACACCAGCGTGGAGTGGAGCGAAGCCATCTCGCCCTTCGAGACGGTGGCGACCATCCGCGTGCCGGCCCAGGACTTCGATAGCCGCGAGCAGAACCTGTTCTGCGACAACCTCTCCTTCAACCCCTGGCACGCCCTGCCGGAACACCGCCCGATCGGCGGCATCAACCGCCTGCGCAAGGCGGTGTACGAGGCCGTCAGCGTCTATCGCCACCAGCGCAACGGCGCGCCGCAGGCACACTAGAAGCGAAGAGGCCGCCTCATGGCGGCCTCTTCGTCTCAGTCTTCCAGACGGGGGAAGCGCCCGGCGATATCGTCGCCGCTCGGCTCGGCCTCGCCACGGAACAGCCGGACCAGCGCGAGCCGGGGCCGCTCGCCGGCATCCAGCCAGTAGCGGGTGCCGGCCGGCAGCACGACTAGGTCGTGCTTCTCGCCCAGCAGTGCGTAGACGAAATCGCCGAGATGCAGGTTGAGCAGGCCGCGCCCGGCAACGAACCAGTGCGTCTCGCCCAGCGCCGTCCGCCGCTCGATCGGCGGCTCGTCCTGCTCGGGGTGGTTCCGTTGCAGGCTCAGCACTTCGACTTCACTGGCGCCCTGCTCCGTCTGCAGTTCGTCGAGCTGTACCCGGCAGCTATCCAGCAGCTCTTCCCGCGCGGCGCCGGCCTGAACCGGCGTCTCGACCTGGCGCCGCGCGAAAGTCACACCAACCTCGGCCAGGGTCGCGGCGATGTCCTCGGCATGCGTCAGCACCTTGTTCGGCAGCTGCGGAGAGCTGGAGTGGTAGACAGTCAGGCTGCTCATCGAGGATGTCCTTGGCAAGGAGGAAGAGGTCGCGGGTGGCTCATGGCCGTTCCTCGCGCAAACGCCAGGCAATGATAAGGGCCGCGAGCAGCGCGACCAAGCTGGCGATGGCGAAGGTCCAGGCCGGGCCCAGGCCATCCCAGCTGTAGCCGGCATAGAGCGCGCCGAGTGCGCCGCCGGTGCCGGCCAGAGCCGCGTACAGGGCCTGGCCCTGGCCCTGCTGGCCCGGGCCGAAACTGCGCTGGACGAAGTGGATGGCGGCGGCATGGAAGCTGCCGAAGGTCGCCGCATGCAGCAACTGCGCGAACAGCAGCACCGGCAGGTACTCGGCCAGACTGCCCAGCAGCAGCCAGCGCAGCGCGGCCAGCAGGAAACTGGCCGCCAACACCCGGCGCAGCGAGAAGCGCGAGAGGATACGGGCCATGAACAGGAACAGGACGATCTCCGCGACCACCCCCAGGGCCCAGAGCAGGCCTATCACCCCGCGCTCGTAGCCGAGGCGCTCCAAGTGCACGCTGAGGAAGGTGTAGTAAGGGCCATGGGAAAGCTGCATCAGGCCCACGCAGAGGAAGAAGGCGAGCACGCCGGGGCGCATCAGCTGAGCCAGGAAGCCGCCCTCGCCTTCCTGGCTTGCGCGCGCCTGCGGCAGCGCATTGGGCACCCATAGCGAGCCGATGAAGATACCGCCGAGGATCAGCGCCACCAGCGCCGGAAACAGCGCCAGACCGGCCCGTTCGAACACCAGCCCGAGACCGACCACGGCGACGATGAAGCCGATCGAACCCCATAGGCGAACCTGCGAATAGCGCGCCGCCTGCTCGCGCAGATGGGCCAGGGTGATCACCTCGAACTGCGGCAGCACGGCGTGCCAGAAGAAGGCGTGCAGCGCCATCACCAGGGCCAGCCAGGCGTAGCTCTGGTCGACGAAGATCAGGCAGAAGCTGAGCAGCGTGCACAGCGCGCCGAAACGCACGATGCGCAGGCGCTGGCCGCTGCGGTCGCCCAGCCAGCCCCACAGGTTGGGCGCCAGGCAGCGCATCAGCATGGGAATGGCCACCAGCTCGCCGATGCGCGCCGGGGAGAAGCCCAGGTGCTCGAAATACAGCGGCAGGAAGGGCGCCGCAGCGCCCAGCATGGCGAAGTAGAAGAAGTAGAACGCGGACAGCCGCCAGTAAGGCAGCGGCTGCATGGTCACAGCTGCGGCAGTACCGGCGTGTTCACCTGCACCGCGGCGTTCTGCCCACGGTGGCGCAGCAGGTGGTCGAGCAGGACGATGGCCATCATCGCCTCGGCGATGGGCGTGGCGCGAATGCCGACGCAGGGGTCGTGACGGCCCTTGGTGATGACATCCACCGGGTTGCCATCGACGTCGATGGAACGGCCGGGGGTGGTGATGCTGGAAGTCGGCTTGAGCGCCAGATGGGCGACGATCGGCTGGCCGCTGGAGATGCCGCCGAGGATGCCGCCGGCATTGTTGGACAGGAAGCCCTGCGGGGTCAGCTCGTCGCGATGCTCGGTGCCGCGCTGGGCGACGCAGGCGAAACCGGCGCCAATCTCCACGCCCTTGACCGCGTTGATGCTCATCAGCGCGTGGGCCAGGTCCGCGTCCAGGCGGTCGAAGATCGGCTCGCCCAGGCCCGGCATCACCCCTTCGGCGACCACCGTGATCTTGGCGCCGACCGAGTCCTGGTCGCGGCGCAGCTGGTCCATGTAGGCCTCGAGCTCCGGCACCTTGTCCGGGTCGGGGCTGAAGAAGGCGTTCTGCTCGACGCTGTCCCAGGTCTTGAACGGGATCTCGATCGGGCCGAGCTGGCTCATGTAGCCGCGCACCTGGATACCCAGGCCGGCCAGCACCTTCTTGGCGATGGCGCCGGCGGCGACGCGCATGGCGGTTTCGCGCGCCGAGCTGCGGCCGCCACCGCGGTAGTCGCGAATGCCGTACTTGTGATGGTAGGTGTAGTCGGCGTGGGCCGGGCGGAACAGATCCTTGATCGCCGAGTAGTCCTTGGACTTCTGGTCGGTGTTGCGGATCAGCAGGCCGATCGGGCAGCCGGTGGTCTTGCCTTCGAACACCCCGGAGAGGATCTCGACGACATCGTCTTCCTGGCGCTGGGTGGTGTGGCGACTGGTGCCCGGCTTGCGGCGGTCGAGGTCGCGCTGCAGGTCGTCCAGGGACAGCTCGATGCCCGGCGGGCAACCGTCGACTATGGCCACCAGGGCCGGGCCATGGCTCTCGCCAGCGGTGGTGACGGTGAACAGCTTGCCGTAGGTGTTGCCGGACATGCAGGGCGCTCCGCGTTGTCTGCCTCGAACGAAGGTCGGCGAGTATACCCCCGGCGCCCGGCCAGTTCACCTGCGAAGGCAGATGGCCAGCCTGCAGTTGCGCCGAAACTTGCCGATAATGCCTGTACGCACGCTCAAGGACGCCGCGCATGACCGATACCGACGCCGAACCACAGGCCGAGCAGGCCCCACAGCCACACCCCTGGGAAGCCCTGGAAGCCGAGCACTTCCAGCTGCTGCGCCTGGCGCCGCTGGCGGCCGACCGCCACACAGGGCTGCGGCCGCTGCGTTTCGTCCGGCTTGGCCGGGTCGAGCGCCACGCCAGCGAGCAGAGCCTGTTGCGCCTGACGGTGGACCTGCCTGGCCAGCGCCTGCGCCGCGAGCAGAACGTGCTGGAGGTGTGGGCCGACCATCGCAGCCGCGAGGTGCGCTTCGGTGCCGACAAGGGCCTGCAGATCGAGCCGCTCAACCGTGGCCTCGGCCGCTTCCTGCTGGCCCAGGGCATCGCCTGGGCGCGCCAGCGCTGGGGCAGTTACACGGTCGAGGGCGGCGCCCTGGCGGTGAAGGATGTCCTCAGCGAGGACGCCCGTCTGCGCCGCGATCATTTCCTGCGCACCCAGGGCTTCGAGGTGACCTATCAGGACCTGGCCCAGTTGAAGGCCAGCTACTCCGCCAGCCGGGTCAGCGTGCTCAATCCGGAATGGAATCAGGAGAAGGTCCAGCCCATCGACCTGCTCGACTGCGGCGCCATGCTGCAGCAGGCCGACCATAGCCTGCACGAGCAGCAGGTGCAGATCGCCAAGCTGGAGCGCCGCGTCGACCTGCTCAAGCGCGAGGACAGCGGCCTGCGCTTCACCATTGCCTGCCTGGTGGCGCTGGCACTGTTCCAGGCCGGCCTGCTGATCTGGATCGCCACGCGCTGACTCCCGCTGGGGAATAGGGTCGCGTGCAGCCCTTTCCTATGTAGCCCGGATTGCATCCGGGCTACGGGAGTAGACGGGCTCAGCCCTTGACGCGCGAGCGGAACAGCTGCTGATGTTCGCGGCACTGCGCCGCCGCAAGCAGGAACACGCCGTGGCCGCCCTGCTCGAACTCCAGCCAGGTGAAGTCCACCTCCGGGTACAGCGCCTCGACGTGCACCTGGCTGTTGCCCACCTCGACGATCAGCAGCCCCTTCTCGGTCAGGTGATCGGCGGCCTCGGCCAGCATGCGCCGCACCAGATCCAGGCCATCGTAGCCACAGGCCAGGCCCAGTTCGGGTTCGTGCCGGTACTCGGCCGGCATGTCGGCGAAGTCTTCGGCATCCACATAGGGCGGGTTGGACACGATCAGGTCGAAACGCTGCCCCGGCAGGCCGGCGAAGCCGTCGCCCTGCACGGTGTAGACACGCTCCTCCAGCTCATGCCGCTCGATATTCTGGTTGGCCACTTCCAGGGCCTCGTAGGACAAATCGCCCAGCGCCACTTCGGCCTCGGGGAAGGCATAGGCGCAGGCGATGCCGATGCAGCCGGAACCGGTACACAGGTCGAGGATGCGTGCAGGCTCGGCCGGCAGCCAGGGCTCGAAGCGCTCGGCGATCAGCTCGGCGATGGGCGAGCGCGGCACCAGCACGCGCTCGTCCACCAGGAACGGCAGACCGCAGAACCAGGCCTCGCCGATCAGGTAGGCGGTGGGCACGCGCTCCTCGACGCGGCGACGGATCAGCTCCAGCAGGTGCTGCTGCTCGTCCTCCTCCAGGCGGCAGTCGAGATAGGTGTCGGCGATCTCGAAGGGCAGATTCAGCGCCCCCAGCACCAGTTGCCGAGCATCGTCCCAGGCATTGTCGGTGCCATGACCGAAGAACAGGCCGGCCTCGTGGAAACGGCTGACGGCCCAGCGGATATGGTCGCGCACGCTGCGCAGGCGGGATGGGGACACGGTGGGCTCCTCGGAAAACGGTGCGCGATTCTAGTGGCCTGGCGGGCCGATTCAAGCAGCCCGTTGCGGCGCCAGAGTGTGCCACAGGTCGCTGCCACTCCCCAGCGGCGACGCCAACCCCGAGTACCGGAATCGCGCAGAGCGCCGGCAAGAGGTTCACAGATCGCAGCAGGAAGCACAGAATAGACGCATCGCCGTCAGAGGAGCCCACCCATGTCCGATCCGAAAACCCTGTTCCAGCTGCTCGGACGCGGCTACTCCCCGGCCTCCCTGGGCAAGGCCACCCTGCTGGTCATCGACGCCCAGGAAGAATATCGCAGCGGTACCCTGCAGCTTCCCGACATCGAGCCGGCCATCGCGGAAATCGCCACCCTGCTGAACGCGGCGCGCAACTGCGGTGCGCCCATCGTGCATGTGCGCCACCTGGGCATTCCCGGCGGCCTGCTCGACCCGCAGGGGCCTCGCGGCCGCTTCATCGAGGGGCTGGAGCCGCAGGTTGGCGAAGCGCTGGTG
The DNA here is from genome assembly GCA_033838285.1 of Pseudomonadaceae bacterium. Lineage (GTDB taxonomy): Bacteria > Pseudomonadota > Gammaproteobacteria > Pseudomonadales > Pseudomonadaceae > Aquipseudomonas. The sequence goes on along the minus strand of JAJLLC010000036.1, from coordinate 25,922 downwards.
GAGAAGCGCCTGCCCAATGCCTTTGCCGGTACCGAGCTGCACGAGCGCCTGCAGACCCTGGGCCATCTGGACCTGATCATCTGCGGGTTCATGACCCACTCCAGCGTCAGCACCACGGTACGCGCCGCCAAGGACTACGGCTATCGCTGCACCCTGATCGACGCCGCCTGCGCGACCCGCGACCTGCCCTACCAGGACGACCTGATCCCGGCACGCGACCTGCACCGCATGACCCTGGCGGCCCTGGCCGACAACTACGCCATGGTGGTGCCGCAGGCACGCGCCCTGTTTTGACCGGAACCCTGGCGGCAGACGCCGGTCATAGCGCCGATAGTCCAAGAGGAAGATCGGAATGAAGTTGCCCGAACACGGATTCGATGCCCGCCGTCTTCGTCCACGGGGCCCCGGGCTCTGGCGCTGGCGTTTTCTCGCCGCCCTCGCCGCGCTGTTCGCCGCCTTCGGCGTGCTGCTGGCCATGGCCGGCGCCGCCACCCTGCTCGGTCGCCCGCCGGCACTCGGCCCGCTGAACGACAGCCTCGGCGCGGCTCTGCTCCTGCTGCTGTCCGGCCTGTTCCTGCTATGGGGTGGCATCAATGTCTGGCGGCGCTGCCGTCGGCGCCTGCGGCGGCGTCATGGCGACGCGCTCAGCCTGTCGCCACATCTGCTGAAAAAGCGCGGTTGAAGTCGTTAAACTGGCCCTCTGCGTGGAGGCCATGATGCAAGACGACGATTTTTCCCTGTTCCAGTCCGCCGTGCGCGGAGTCAAGCCGCTCAGCCATGACCGTGCCGACACCGGCAAACCCAAGGCCGATCGCCAGCGCATCGACGTCCTGCGTCAGGCGGCGACGGCGAGAAGCGGCGAGGTCAGGGTCGACGGACTGTCCGACCAGTTCGTCATCGACGTTGGCGCCGAGGACGAACTCTACTGGGCACGCGACGGCGTACAGGACGGCCAGATGCGCAAGCTCAAGGCTGGCCAGATTGCCTTCGAAGGCAGCCTGGATCTGCATGGCATGAATGTGGAGAAGGCCCGCGAAACCCTCTGGGAGTTCTTCGCCGAGGCCGCACGCATGGAAGTGCGCTGCGTGCGCGTGACCCACGGCAAGGCCGCGCGCATGGACGGCAAGCGGCCGATGCTCAAGAGCCACGTCAACACCTGGCTGCGCCAGCACCCGCAGGTACTGGGCTTCACCTCCTGCATCGCCAAGCATGGCGGCACCGGCGCAGTGTACGTGCTGCTCAAGCGCACCATGCTGGATGGTCGCGACGATTACTGATCAGCCGGGAAAGCGCGGCGCATAGTCTTCCCGCTCGACCCGCAGAGCATTCACCACGAAGGACACCGCGTGGTATAGGCCGACCAGCAGCAGGCACTCGATCAGTTGCTGGTCGCTGAAATGCTCGCCCAGTCGCCGCCACAGATCATCGTCGACGCTGGCGCTGGCATGCAGGCTGTCCGCCAGCGCCACGAGCGCCTGCTCTGCCGAGCTCCACAGCGCCGGATCGATGGAGTCGCTGCAGGTATCGGCGATCTGCTCGGCAGTGAAACCGGCCTTGCCGGCGAATCCCGCCACATGCACGCCCCACTCGTACTCGGCGCCGCATAGCGCGGTAGCGCGCAGAATCAGCAACTCACGCTCGCGCAGCGCGATGCTGCCGCGATCCAGCAGGCCGCCAGCGAGCATGCGCTGCAGCACGCGCGGGTTGTGCGCCATGCTGCGGAACAGTTTTAGCGGCGCCATCCCGGGCGGCATGATGCGGTCGAAGGCGTCCTGAATATCGGCGCCATAGGGCGGGTTCAACGGTTGCACGCGGGGCTGGTTCATCGGCTGCTCTCCTGTCATGCTACGAAATATGTAGCAGACGACAATCTAGATCGCTACTAAAAAAGAAGCAAGGAGATGAGATGAACTTCCCCCATCCCGGCGATCCGGTGCGCGGCTCGGCCAGCGGCCGCCCGATCATGGCCCTGCTCGACCTGCTCGGGCGGCGCTGGAGCCTGCGCGTGCTGTGGGAACTGCACCAGGCGCCGGCCAGCTTCCGCGAGTTGCAGGCTCGCTGCGAGTGGCTATCGCCCTCGGTGCTGAATACCCGTCTGGGCGAGTTGCGCGAGGCCCGGCTGCTGGAAAGCGGCGAGCGCGGCTACCAGCTCTCGCCCCTCGGTCTGGAGCTGGTGCAGCACTGCCTGCCGCTGGCGCACTGGGCCGAGGAGTGGGCCGCGCAACTGCCGCCACGGCCGCAAAAGTAGCTCGCGCTGGCGCACGGCGCCCTTGCCAGGGGCCCGACCGCGCCCTACCCTGCGCGCCTGAGCATCAACCCCACAGGAATACCCATGTCCCTGGAACAGCAATACACCGCGATTCTCGGCCAGCTTGGCGAGGACGCCTCCCGCGAAGGCCTGCGCGACACTCCCAAGCGCGCCGCCAAGGCCATGCAGTACCTGTGTCGCGGCTACCAGCAGACCCTCGAGGAAGTCACCAATGGCGCCCTGTTCAGCTCCGACAACAGCGAAATGGTGCTGGTGAAGAACATCGAGCTGTACTCGCTGTGCGAGCACCACCTGCTGCCCTTCATCGGCAAGGCCCATGTGGCCTACATCCCCAACGGCAAGGTGCTGGGCCTGTCCAAGGTGGCACGCATCGTCGACATGTACGCCCGCCGCCTGCAGATCCAGGAGAACCTCAGCCGCCAGATCGCCGAGGCCATCCAGCAGGTCACTGGCGCCCTGGGCGTGGCCGTGGTGATCGAGGCACAGCACATGTGCATGATGATGCGCGGCGTGGAGAAGCAGAACTCCTCCATGGTCACCTCGGTGATGCTCGGCGAGTTTCGCGAAAATGCCGCCACGCGCAGCGAATTTCTCAGCCTGATCGGCTGAAGCACGCCACACTTCAAGTCAGGCCGCGAAGGTAGCCGAAAAAGAAAACCCGGTGCCAGGAACCTGGCACCGGGTTTTCGTGAAGCGAAGCTAAGCCGCTGACAGCTTACTTGGCCTGGGCTTCCACTTCGGCTTCCACGCGACGGTTGATCGCGCGACCGGCTTCGCTGGCGTTGTCCGCGACCGGACGCGACTCGCCGTAGCCGACCGAGCCGACGCGCTCCGCACCCACGCCATACTGGTTGACCAGCACGTCACGCACGGCATTGGCACGACGCTCGGACAGCTTCTGGTTGTAGGCATCGGTGCCCACGGAGTCGGTGTGACCCTCGACGGTGGTGGAAGTCTGCGGGTACTGGTTCATGAAGTCGGCCAGGTTCTTGATATCGCCATAGCTTTCTTCCTTGACCTTGGACTTGTCGAAGTCGAACTTCACGTCCAGCTCGACGCGCACGGTCTCGGCCGGCTCGGGAGTCGCCGGCGCTTCTTCGACAACCGGAGCGGGCTCGGCCACAGGAGCCGGTGCCGGGGTGGAGCCGCCGCCGAAGTTCATGCCGATGCCGACACCGGCCAGCCACTCGGTCTCGTTGGCGTCGATGTTGTAGGCCGCATCCAGGCTGGCCTTGGCGAAGAAGTTCTCGGTGAAGTAGTACTTCAGGCCGGTACCAACGTTGGCAAAGGTGCTGTGGTCGCGACCGGTACGGGCCGGGATGTTGCTGATGTTCTGGTGGGCGAAGCCGGCGGAAACGAACGGACGCAGGCCTACACCCGGAGCGCCGAAGTGGTAGATGGCGTCCAGGGCAGCGAGGTTGCCCTTGATGTCCTTGTGACCGGCGGCACCGAAGGCGTCTTCGGAGTTCAGGTCGTGGTATTCGCCATAGGACAGTGCCAGCGACACATCGTCGGTCAGGTAGTAGCCGACGGAGGCGCCGTACAGATTGCCGTTCTCCAGATCGCGCGAGCTGTCGGTGAAGTAACGCTTGGCGAAGGCGTCCAGTTCGACAGCGCCTTGGCCCTGGGCCAGTACGTTCAGAGAAGTGCTGGCCACCAGCGAAGCGATGACCAGGCCCAAGGTGTTTTTCAGTTTCATCCGTAAATCCCCATCAATATGACGATTAATAGCCCACCCGCGGAAGGCGGGTAACAGCTAGCCGGGCATTGTAACAAAAATACCCAAATGCAGGTGTGAGATTGTTTGTTGCGAATTAAGTTTCGGCCGTATCGCCAAACTTTTCGCGCAGTCGATCGAGCGCGCGCTTATAGCGCATCTTGGTGGCACTCAGCCCCATGTGCATGATGTCGGCAATTTCCTGGAATTCCAGTTCGGCCACGAAGCGCAATACCAGAATTTCCCGATCGATCGGATTGACATGCACCAGCCAGCGATCCAGACCGCCCTTCTCTTCCAGCCTCGGGGCCTTCTCGTCGGAGGCCTCTTCCAGCGGATCGAGACTCAGCGCATCCAATAAACGACGCTTGCGCCGCTCTTTTCGATACTGAGTAATGCACTCGTTGTAAGTGATGCTATATAGCCAGGTCTTGAACTTGGACTTGCCTTCGAAGTTCTTCAGGCCATACAGAACTTTCAGCATGACTTCCTGACAGACATCGTCGGCGTCACGCTCGTTGCCCAGGTAACGAGCACAGACATTGAACAGTGTGCGCTGGTAACGCCGCATCAACTCTTCGTAGGCTCGGGTGACGTGGAACAGCTCGACGTGCGCGCGCTGCACCAGCTCTTCGTCCGAGAGCGCGCGTGGGTCGTATCGCGTGGGAAGCGCTTGGGCCTTGTTCAAAACGACTCGTGCCGATCAGGTCAGATGACAGCGCGCCCGTCTGCGGGCGCGCTGGTCGCATACATTAGCAGGGATTGGCGGCTCAGCGGCTGCTGACGCGCTGTTCGAGCAAGGTGCGGTTGGCCACCGACACCAGCTCTCCCTCTTCGGTGAGGAGCACGGTCTTCACCGTGCCGATCTCCTCGATCTGGCCTTCGACCTCGCCGACCTTCACTTGTTGCCCGACTTCGTAGAGTTCGCGCACATATATGCCCGCCAGGATCTGCCCGGCGATCTCTCGGCTGCCCAGGCCAAGGGCCAGAGCCATGGCCAGACCGACGGAGATCAGCACGATGGCGATCACGTTGTTGAGCAGGTCGGTCTTGACCTCGAGCTGACCGATCGCGACAGAGATACTGATGATGATCACCAGCCCCTGGGCGATACGACCGAGCCCCGCTGCGTAGTCCAGCCCTACCCCCTCGGCCGCGCCGCGCACGATGCCGCTGACCAACTGCGCGAGCAGCACGCCAGCCAGCATCACCACCGCCGCGCCCAGCACCTTGGGCAGGTACAGGGCCAGCACGTCGAGGGTGGCCGATACACGATCCAGGCCCAGCGACTCGGCAGCCGAGACCAGGAAGATCAGCAGGACGAACCAGTAGACGATCTTGCCGATCAGCGTCGAAACAGGCACCTGGATGCCGACCCGGGACAGCATCTTGTTCAGCCCGGTGCCGGCCATCAGGCGGTCCAGGCCAACCTTGGCCAGCAGCTTGGACAGCAGGGTATCGAGCAGCTTGGCCACGACGAAGCCGAGCAGCACCACCACCAGCGCGCCGAAGAAGCGCGGGATGAAGCCGGCAACGGGCGCCCATACCGAGCTCATGGCGTTAACGAGACTTTGAGTCCAGGGATCGAATTCCATATTCAGTCAGCCTTGTCTGCGGAGCGGGTGCGACGAGAAACGGGGGCCAGATGGGCCGAGCCATTGTTGATGGCGATCATGACGGCTTCCAGGCTGCGGCCGAGCAGACCGAACAGATCGCCCGCACCCACCTGCCGGTTGGCGGTCTTGAGCACACGCCCCAGCGCAGCGTCGTCGTCGTGATCCGTAGGCGACGACTTGAGCAGATCGCGCAGGGATTCTTCAAAAGGATCGTACATGCCTACCTCGCACGGATTTGTTGCCTAGACGTGCCGAGCTAGAGCCAAGTCACATCACGACCAGCCGCCATTGCGGAGCAGAATGCGCACAGTGGGCCCGCCTCGCGCGGGCCCGGCAGGCATCACTCCGGCATCTTCAGCGGCTCGGGGGAGACGATGATGCCGTTGTTGTCGGCATACAGGTAATGCCCGGGCTTGAAGGTCACGCCGCCGAAGGTCACCGGCACGTTGAGGTCGCCGATGTTGCGCTTGTCGGTCTTCATCGGGTGACTGCCCAGGGCCTGCACGCCCAGATCGGTCTGCGCCAGTACGTCGACGTCACGCACGCAGCCGTAGATCACCATGCCTTCCCAGCCATTCTTCGCCGCCTTCTCAGCGATCATGTCGCCCAGCAGCGCGCGACGCAGGGAGCCACCACCGTCCACCACCAGCACCTTGCCCTTGCCTGGCTGGTCGGCCTGGGACTTCACCAGCGAGTTGTCCTCGTGGCACTTGACGGTGACGATCTCGCCGCCGAAGGAGTCGCGGCCGCCGAAATTGGCGAACATCGGCTCGACCACCTGCACCAGCTCCGGGTAGGTGTCGCACAGGTCGGGGGTGACGTATTGCATGGGAAAGCTCCTTTGGATTGAAACTCAGACATCGATACCGACGCGGTCACCGTCGTAGGCCAGCTCAAACATTCTCAGCGCCGCACACGCAGCCGTCAGCGGCGCACCGCTACGCAGGTCGAACTCCAGGCCATGGCGTGCGCAGCGCAGCACCTGGCCGTTCAGCGTGGCGTTGTGCAGCGGCGCGCCCTGGTGCGGACAGCGGTTTTCCAGCAGCAGCGGCTGCCCGTCGACCACCAGCAACAGCAGATCGCGGCCGGCCACCTGGAAGGTGCGTCGATAGCCATCCTGCAGGTTGATCAGGCGCTCCAGGGCAATGAACATGGCGAAACGTGACCATTCCGGCGAATTTCGTCACATCTTAGCCGCATGCCCGGGAGCTTGTAAGCTCAATCCTGCTGCTTTTCCGCCGGCAGTCGCTGCTCCCGCAGCCAGTGTTCGACCAACGGCCAGACCTCGCTCTGCGCCTCCTTGCTGACCAGCATCTCGACATGTCCGAAGTCGCTGGAGAAGCCCTTGTCCTTGCCCAGCAGCAGGAAGCTGCGCGGCGCGGCGGCGAACTGCTCGAACAGCTTGCGGCAGGCCCAGGCCGGGTCCTGCAGGTCGCCGACGGCGCTCACCGCCAGCAGCGGCACCTGCACCTCGGCCATGCCCGCCCACCAGTCGCGCTCGCGATCGCCGAAACGACCGAACAGGCGGTGCCAGCGCAGGCTTTCCAGGGCCAAGCCGATCGGCTCGTCCTCGGGGCCACGTTTGAAGCGGGCGCCGGAGATATGGTGAAAGCCTTTGAGCAGCAGCCGGCTGCCCCACTCCACCGGCGGCACCTTGAGCGGCCAGTAGATGCGACTGATCTGGGTGCCGAACAGGGCCGCCGAGGCCACATCCTCAGTGCCCAGGTAGGCGCCGCCGAGGGCCGCGGCCAGCGTCGTGCCGCCCAGCGAGTGGCCGACCCAGTGCGGAACCTGGCCGCTCTGCTCGCGGACGAAGGCGGCAACGGCCGGCAGGTCGTAGCGCACGTAATCGGCCACCGTGTTGTGCTTGTAGGCCTGATTGCGCGGCGATAGCCCATGGCCGCGCATCTCGACGATCCACACGTCGAAACCGGCCCGCGCCAGGTATGGACCGAGCCCGATGCCCCGCGGCGAGTACCAGAAGCGCCGGTTGGAGAAGCTGCCGTGCAGCAGGATCACCGGCACGCCGGAGTGCTCCTGCCCGGCCAGGCCCAGGCGGGTCAGCGCCAGTTCGACGGAGAAATCCGGACTGTTGCCGGGCTTGAGGCGATAGACATCTTCGCTCAGATCGCCGCGCAGCTCGGCGCTGACCAGGGCGACGGGAAACAATTCGCTACTGCTTTGCATCTTCGATCTTGCATGAAAAAGGCGGGATCGCTCCCGCCTTTACCGGTGAGGATGAATCAGGCGGGCTGGCCTTCGGCGAGGAAGAACCAGGTATCCAGTACCGAGTCGGGGTTCAGCGAGACGCTCTCGATACCCTGTTCCATCAGCCACTTGGCCAGGTCCGGGTGGTCCGAGGGGCCCTGGCCGCAGATACCGATGTACTTGCCGGCCTTGTTGCAGGCAGCGATGGCGTTGGCCAGCAGCTTCTTGACCGCCGGGTTACGCTCGTCGAACAGGTGGGCGACGATGCCGGAGTCGCGGTCCAGGCCCAGGGTCAGCTGGGTCAGGTCGTTGGAGCCGATGGAGAAGCCGTCGAAGAATTCGAGGAACTCGTCGGCCAGCAGGGCGTTGGACGGCAGCTCGCACATCATGATGACCTTCAGGCCGTTCTGCCCGCGGGCCAGGCCGTTGCTGGCGAGCAGCTCGACCACCTGCGACGCCTCGCCGAGGGTGCGCACGAAGGGCACCATGATCTCGACATTGGTCAGGCCCATCTCGTTGCGCACCTTCTTCAGCGCGCGGCACTCCAGCTCGAAGCAGTCGCGGAAGCTCTCGCTGATGTAGCGCGAGGCGCCGCGGAAGCCGAGCATCGGGTTCTCTTCTTCCGGCTCGTACAGCTTGCCGCCGATCAGGTTGGCGTACTCGTTGGACTTGAAGTCCGACAGGCGCACGATGACCTTCTTCGGCCAGAAGGCCGCGGCCAGGGTGCTGATGCCCTCGACCAGTTTCTCGACGTAGAAGCCGACCGGGTCGTCGTAGCCGGCGATGCGCTTCTCCACGCTGTCCTTGATCTCCGCCGGCAGGCTGGCGAAGTTCAGCAGCGCCTTGGGGTGCACGCCGATCATGCGGTTGATGATGAATTCCAGGCGGGCCAGGCCCACTCCCTCGTTGGGCAGCTGGGCGAAGTCGAAGGCACGGTCCGGGTTGCCGACGTTCATCATGATCTTGAACGGCAGCTCGGGCATAGCGTCGACCGAGTTCTTGCGGATGTCGAAGCCCAGCTCGCCCTCGAAGATGAAGCCGGTGTCGCCCTCGGCGCAGGACACGGTCACACCCTGGCCATCCTGCAGCACCTGGGTGGCGTTGCCGCAGCCGACCACGGCCGGAATGCCCAGCTCGCGGGCGATGATCGCCGCATGGCAGGTACGTCCGCCGCGGTTGGTGACGATGGCGCTGGCGCGCTTCATCACCGGTTCCCAGTCCGGGTCGGTCATGTCGGAGACCAGCACGTCGCCCGGCTGCACCTTGTCCATCTCGGAGACGTCGTGGATCACCCGCACGCGGCCTGCGCCGATACGCTGGCCGATGGCACGGCCCTCGACCAGGACCTTGCCCTTCTCCTTGAGCAGGTAGCGCTCCATCACGGTGGCGCTGGCACGGCTCTTCACGGTTTCCGGACGGGCCTGGACGATGTACAGCTTGCCGTCGTCGCCGTCCTTGGCCCACTCGATGTCCATCGGGCGGCCATAGTGTTTCTCGATGATCAGCGCCTGCTTGGCCAGTTCGGCCACTTCGGCGTCGCTGATGCAGAAGCGCGCGCGCTCGGCACGCTCGACTTCCACGGTCTTGACCGAACGACCAGCCTTGGCCTCGTCGCCGTAGACCATCTTGATCGCCTTGCTGCCCAGGTTGCGGCGCAGGATGGCCGGGCGACCGGCTTCCAGGGTGGGCTTGTGCACGTAGAATTCGTCGGGGTTCACCGCCCCCTGCACCACGGTCTCGCCGAGGCCGTAGGCGCCGGTGATGAAGACCACGTCGCGGAAGCCTGACTCGGTGTCCAGGGTGAACATCACGCCGGCGGTGCCGGTTTCCGAACGCACCATGCGCTGCACGCCGGCGGACAGGGCGACCAGCTTGTGGTCGAAGCCCTGGTGCACGCGGTAGGCGATGGCTCGGTCGTTGAACAGCGAGGCGAAGACTTCCTTGGCCGCGCGGATCACGTTGTCCACGCCGCGGATGTTGAGGAAGGTCTCCTGCTGGCCGGCGAAGGAGGCGTCCGGCAGGTCTTCGGCGGTGGCGGAAGAACGCACGGCCACGGCCATCTGCTCGTTGCCGCCGCTCATCTCGGCGAAGGCCTTGCGGATGTCGGCGTCCAGTTGGGCCGGGAACTCGGCGTCCATCACCCACTGGCGGATCTGCGCGCCGGTCTTGGCCAGGGCGTTGACGTCGTCCACGTCCAGTGCGTCGAGGGCGGCGTGGATGCGGTCGTTCAGGCCGCTCTGCTCGAGGAAGTCCCGGTAGGCCTGAGCGGTGGTGGCGAAACCGCCGGGCACCGATACGCCGGCGCCCGCCAGGTTGCTGATCATCTCGCCCAGGGATGCATTCTTGCCCCCCACACGCTCCACATCGTGGACGCCGAGCTTATCGAGGGAAACGACGTACTCTACCAAGGTGAACTCTCCGCATTGTTTGGCCCAGCCGGTGCGGCGATGCCGCAGCCTGGCTTTGCCTCGAGGAAATAAGTCACAATGCCGACCGGTACGGGCCCGGCAAAGGGGGCCTATGATAGCCAAGAATCGCTCCTGACTTAAGGCCTCTGCCATCAATGAAACGAACCGCTTTCTTCATTTCCGACGGCACCGGTATCACCGCGGAAACTCTGGGGCAAAGCCTGCTGGCGCAGTTCGAAGCCATCAGCTTCACCAAACTCACCCGCCCCTACATCGACAGCGTCGAAAAAGCGCGGGCAATGGTACAGCAAATCAACCAGGCCGCAGAGAAGGACGGCGCCCGGCCGATCATCTTCGATACCGTGGTCAACCAGGAGATTCGCGACATCCTGGCCAAGTCCGACGGTTTCATGATCGACATCTTCTCCACCTTCCTGGCGCCGCTGGAACAGGAGCTCAGCGAACACTCCTCCTACTCGGTCGGCAAGTCCCACTCCATCGCCAGCAACAGCAACTACATGGAGCGCATCGAGGCGGTCAACTTCGCCCTGGACAACGACGACGGTGCCCGCACCCATTACTACGACAAGGCCGACCTGATCCTGGTCGGCGTGTCGCGCTGCGGCAAGACCCCCACCTGCCTGTACATGGCCATGCAGTACGGCATTCGCGCCGCCAACTACCCGCTGACCGAGGAGGACATGGAGCGCCTGCAGCTGCCGGCCGCGCTCAAGCCTTACAAGCACAAGCTGTTCGGCCTGACCATCGACTCCGACCGGCTCACCGCCATCCGCCACGAGCGCAAGCCCAACAGCCGCTACGCCAGCTTCGCCCAGTGCGAATTCGAGGTGCGCGAGGTGGAAAACCTGTTCCGCCGCGAGGGCATCCCCTTCATCAACTCCACGCATTTCTCGGTGGAGGAGATCTCCGCCAAGATCCTGGTGGAAAAAGGCGTCGAGCGGCGTCTCAAGTAAGTTTCACAACTCATTGACCGAAAAAAGAAAAGGCTCGCAACTTCGAGCCTTTTCTAGTTTCCGCCGTCAGAGCGCATCCCCCGGAATGCGCACCCAGCCTTCCATCAGGATGCGTGCCGAACGCGACATGATCGCCTTGGTCACCGTCCACTGACCGTCCACCTGCCTGGCTTGGGCGCCGACGCGCAGGGTGCCGGAGGGGTGACCGAAACGCACCGCCTCGCGCTCGCCGCCGCCGGCCGCCAGGTTGACCAGGGTGCCAGGCACCACCGCGGCCGTGCCGATGGCCACCGCGCAGGTGCCCATCATGGCGTGGTGCAGCTTGCCCATGGACAGCGCGCGCACCAGCAGGTCGACCTCGCCCGCCTCGATGGTCTTGCCGCTGGAGGCCTGGTAGCTCTTGGGCGGCGACACGAAGGCGATCTTCGGCGTGTGCTGGCGGGTAGCGGCCTCTTCCGCCGTCTTGATCAGGCCCATGCGCAGCGCGCCGGCCACACGGATCTGCTCGAAGCGCGCCAGCTGCGCCGGGTCGCCATTGATGGCCTCGCGCAGTTCGGTGCCCTGGTAGCCGATGTCCTCGGCGTTGACGAACACGGTGGGGATGCCGGCGCTGATCATGGTCGCCTTGAGGGTGCCGACGCCCGGCACTTCGAGATCGTCGACCAGATTGCCGGTAGGGAACATCGAGCCGCCCTCCTCGCCGTCGTCGGACGGATCGAGGAACTCCAGCACGATCTCGGCCGCCGGAAAGGTCACCCCATCCAGCTCGAAGTCGCCGGTCTCCTGCACCTGACCATTGGTGACCGGCACATGGGCGATGATGGTCTTCTGGATATTGGCCTGCCAGATGCGCACCACGCACACGCCGTTGTCCGGAATGCGCATCGGGTCGACCAGCCCGGCATACAGGGCAAAGGCCCCTGCTGCCGTTGAAAGGTTGCCGCAGTTGCCGCTCCAGTCGACGAAAGCCTTGTCGATCGAGACCTGGCCGTAGAGGTAGTCGACGTCGTGGTCTGGCTGGCTGCTTTTCGACAGGATCACGCACTTGGAGGTCGAGGACGTGGCGCCGCCCATGCCGTCGATATGCGCGGCGTAGGGGTCGGGACTGCCGATTACCCGCATGAACAGCTTGTCGCGGGCCTCGCCCGGCACCTGGCAGCTGGCCGGCAGGTCCTGCAGGCGGAAGAACACGCCCTTGCTGGTGCCGCCGCGCATGTAGGTAGCGGGAATCTTGATCTGGGGTTGCTGAGCCATGCTGTCGTCCTGGCTGGATGAAAGTAGCCCGGATGCAATCCGGGAGAACCCTGCCGCCCGGGTTGCGCCCGGGCGACACGCGATGCCGAGGCGGACAGGGCAGCGCCCTGCCCGCCTGGCGGTCAGGCGACCGCGCCCTCGAGGAAGTCCTGAGCGAAGCGCTGCAGCACGCCACCGGCCTTGTACACCCGCACCTCGGCGGCGGTATCCAGGCGGCAGGTCACCGGCACGCGGATCACCTCACCGCTGCGGCGATTTACCACCAGGGTCAGGTCGCAGCGCGGCGCCGGCTCGCCCTCGATGTCGTAGGTCTCGGTACCGTCCAGGCCCAGCGTCAGGCGGGTGGTGCCCGGCTTGAACTCGACCGGCAGCACCCCCATGCCCACCAGGTTGGTGCGGTGGATGCGCTCGAAGCCTTCGGCGACGATGACCTCGACGCCAGCCAGGCGTACGCCTTTGGCCGCCCAGTCACGCGAGCTGCCCTGGCCGTAGTCGGCGCCAGCGACGATGATCAGGTTCTGCTTGCGGTTCATGTAGGTCTCGATGGCCTCCCACATGCGCATCACCTGGCCTTCCGGCTCGACGCGCGCCAGCGAACCCTTCTTCACCTGGCCGTCGACCACCACCATCTCGTTGACCAGCTGAGGGTTAGCGAACGTGGCGCGCTGGGCGGTGAGGTGGTCGCCGCGGTGGGTGGCGTAGGAGTTGAAGTCCTCTTCCGGCAGGCCCATCTTGGCCAGGTACTCGCCAGCGGCCGAGCTGGCCAGGATGGCGTTGGACGGCGACAGGTGGTCGGTGGTGATGTTGTCCGGCAGGATCGCCAGCGGACGCATGCCCTTGAGCGTGCGCGCGCCAGCCAGCGCGCCTTCCCAGTACGGCGGGCGGCGGATGTAGGTGGACATCGGGCGCCAGTCGTACAGCGGGCTCTCGGCTTCTTTCACCGAGCCCAGGTCGAACATCGGGATGTAGACCTGCTTGAACTGCTCCGGCTTCACCGAGGCGGCCACGATGGCATCGATTTCCTCGTCGCTCGGCCACAGATCCTTCAGGGTGATGGCCTTGCCGGCCTTGTCGAAGCCCAGCGCATCCTGCTCGATGTCGAAGCGCACGGTGCCGGCCAGGGCGTAGGCCACCACCAGCGGCGGCGAGGCGAGGAAGGCCTGCTTGGCGTAGGGATGGATGCGCCCGTCGAAGTTGCGATTGCCGGAGAGTACCGCCGTGGCATACAGGTCGCGATCGATGATCTCCTGCTGGATCTTCGGATCCAGCGCACCGGACATGCCGTTGCAGGTTGTGCAGGCATAGCCGACGATGCCGAAGCCGAGCTTCTCCAGCTCCGGCAGCAGCCCGGCCTCCTCCAGGTACAGCCTGGCGACCTTCGAGCCCGGTGCGAAGGAGGTCTTGACCCAGGGTTTGCGCACCAGGCCCAGCTCGTTGGCCTTCTTCGCCAGCAGGCCGGCGGCCACCACGTTGCGCGGGTTGGAGGTGTTGGTGCAGCTGGTGATGGCGGCGATGATCACCGCGCCATCGGGCAGCAGGCCCTTGGCCTCCTCGGCACGCGCGGCGGCCAGCTTGGCCTCGTCGGCGATGCCGCGCTCGTGCAGCGCCGTGGTCGGCAGGCGCTTGTGCGGGTTGCTCGGGCCGGCCATGTTGCGCACCACGCTGGACAGGTCGAAGCTCAGCACGCGCTCGTACTCGGCGGTCTTCAGCGCATCGGCCCACAGGCCGGTGGTCTTGGCGTAGTGCTCGACCAGCGCCACCTGTTCCGGCTCGCGGCCGGTCAGCTTGAGATAGTCGATGGTCTGCTGGTCGATGTAGAACATCGCCGCGGTGGCACCATACTCCGGGCACATGTTGGAGATGGTGGCGCGGTCGCCGATCGACAGGCTGTCGGCACCCTCGCCGAAGAACTCGACATAGGCGCCGACCACCCGCTCCTTGCGCAGGAACTCGGTCAGGGCCAGGACGATGTCGGTGGCGGTGATGCCGGGCTGGCGCTTGCCGGTGAGCTCGACGCCGACGATGTCGGGCAGGCGCATCATCGAGGGGTGGCCGAGCATCACGGTCTCGGCCTCCAGGCCGCCGACGCCGATGGCGATCACGCCCAGGGCATCCACGTGCGGGGTGTGCGAGTCGGTGCCCACGCAGGTGTCCGGGAAGGCCACGCCGCCGCGCGCCTGGATCACCGGGCTCATCTTCTCCAGGTTGATCTGGTGCATGATGCCGTTGCCGGCCGGGATCACGTCGACGTTCTTGAACGCGGTCTTGGTCCACTCGATGAAGTGGAAACGGTCCTCGTTGCGGCGCTCCTCAATGGCGCGGTTCTTCTCGAAGGCATCCGGGTCGAAGCCCGGCGCTTCCACCGCCAGCGAGTGGTCGACGATCAGCTGGGTCGGCACCACCGGGTTGACCTTGGACGGGTCACCGCCCTTCTCGGCGATGGCGTCGCGCAGGCCGGCCAGGTCGACCAGCGCGGTCTGGCCGAGGATGTCATGGCACACCACGCGGGCCGGGTACCAGGGGAAGTCCAGGTCGCGCTTGCGCTCGATCAGCTGCTTGAGCGAATCGGTCAGTGCCGCCGGCTCGCAGCGGCGCACCAGCTGCTCGGCCAGCACGCGCGAGGTATAGGGCAGCTTGGCGTAGGCGCCCGGGGCGATGGCATCGACCGCCTCGCGGGCATCGAAGTAGTCCAGGGCGGTGCCGGCCAGCGGCTTGCGGTATTGAGTGTTCATCATTTGCGGTCCTTGAGCGGCACGAACTTGAGATCTTCTGGGCCGACATAGTTGGCGCTGGGGCGAATGATCTTGCCGTCGATGCGTTGCTCGATGACGTGGCTGGACCAGCCGGAGGTGCGGGCAATGACGAACAGCGGGGTGAACATGGCGGTGGGCACGCCCATCATGTGGTAGCTGACGGCGCTGAACCAGTCGAGGTTGGGGAACATCTTCTTGATTTCCCACATGGTGCTTTCCAGGCGCTCGGCGATGTCGAACATCTTGGTGTTGGCCTGCTCGGCCGAGAGCTCGCGCGCCACTTCCTTGATCACCTTGTTGCGCGGGTCGGACACGGTATAGACCGGGTGGCCGAAGCCGATGATCACTTCCTTCTTCTCCACGCGGGCGCGGATATCGGCCTCGGCCTCGTCCGGGTTGTCGTAGCGCTTCTGCACCTCGAAGGCCACCTCGTTGGCGCCGCCGTGCTTGGGGCCACGCAGCGCGCCGATGGCTCCGGCGATGCAGGAGTACATGTCGGAGCCGGTACCGGCGATCACCCGCGAGGTGAAGGTCGAGGCGTTGAACTCGTGCTCGGCGTACAGGATCAGGCTGGTGTGCATGGCGCGCACCCAGGAGTCGCGCGGCTTCTCGCCGTGCAGCAGGTGCAGGAAGTGGCCGCCGATGGCGTCGTCGTCGGTCTCCACCTCGATGCGCTTGCCGTTGTGGCTGTAGTGGTACCAGTACAGCAACGCGGAGCCGAGGCAGGCCATCAGCTTGTCGGCGATGTCGCGGGCGCCCGGATGGTTGTGATCATCCTTCTCCGGCTGCAGGCAGCCGAGCACGGACACGGCGGTGCGCATCACGTCCATCGGGTGAGCCGAGGGCGGCAGCTGCTCCAGGGCCGCCTTGACCCCGGCCGGCAGGCCGCGCAGGGCCTTGAGCTTGGCCTTGTAGCCGGCCAGCTCGGCGATGTTCGGCAGCTTGCCGTGCACCAGCAGGTGGGCGATTTCCTCGAACTCGCAGGTGGTGGCGACATCGAGGATGTCGTAGCCACGGTAGTGCAGGTCGTTGCCGCTGCGGCCAACGGTGCACAGGGCGGTGTTGCCGGCGGCGGTGCCGGAGAGGGCGACGGACTTCTTCGGCTTGAAGCCCGTAGTGGTGGTCTCGGTGGCGCTCATCGCGGTTTCCTCATCAATTCTTGGTCTTGTTCTGTGCGGGCCCTGCGGCCCGCTTTCCGATCACTTCTTGCCGGCGGCGAACAGCGCGTCCAGCTTCTGCTCGAAGGCGTGGTAGCCGATGCGGTCGTACAGCTCGGCACGGGTCTGCATCAGCTCGATCACGTCCTTCTGGTGGCCGTTCTGGCGAATCGAGGTGTAGACAGACTCCGCCGCCTTGTTGGCGGCGCGGAAGGCCGACAGCGGGTAGAGCTGGATGGCCACACCGACCGAGGCCAGCTCGTCGCGACTGAACAGCGGCGTGGCGCCGAACTCGGTGATATTGGCCAGCACCGGCACCTTCAGCGCATCGACGAAGCGCTTGTAGGTCGGCAGGTCATAGGCGGCCTCGGCGAAGATGCCGTCGGCGCCGGCTTCGACGTAGGCCTGGCAACGCTCGATGGCGGCATCCACGCCCTCGGCCTGGATCGCGTCGGTGCGGGCGATGAGGAAGAAGTCCGGGTCGGTCTTGGCGTCGGCGGCGGCACGCACGCGGTCGACCATCTCCTCGCAGGAGACGATTTCCTTGCCCGGGCGGTGACCGCAGCGCTTGGCGCCGACCTGGTCCTCGATGTGGGCGGCGGCGGCGCCGGCCTTGATCAGGTTCTTGATGGTGCGCTCGATGTTGAAGGCGCTCGGGCCGAAGCCGGTGTCGATGTCGACCAGCAGCGGCAGGTCGCAGACGTCGGTGATGCGGCGCACGTCGGTGAGCACGTCGTCCAGGGTGTTGATGCCCAGATCCGGCAGCCCCAGGGAACCGGCCGCGACACCGCCACCGGACAGGTAGATGGCCTTGAAGCCGGCACGCTTGGCCAGCAGCGCATGGTTGGCGTTGATCGCACCGATTACCTGCAGCGGTTTTTCTTCGGCGAGAGCCTGGCGGAAACGCTGCCCGGGGGAAAGCTGAGTCATGAATCACCTCGTGTTTTGGAGGGGTTGGCGAGCGCTTCCTGGTAATGGCGCTCGATATTGCGCTTGGAGGCGCCGATGTGGCGGCGCATCAAGAGTTCGGCCAGCTCGCCATCGCGCTCGGCGATGGCGTCGAGAATGCGGTGGTGTTCGGCAAAGGCCTGGTGCGGGCGGTTGGGGGTCGCCGAGAACTGCAGGCGATACATGCGCACCAGCTGGTACAGCTCGTCGCACAGCAGCTTGGCCAGGGTCCGGTTGCCGCTGCCCTGGATGATCCGGTAGTGGAAGTCGAAGTCGCCTTCCTGCTGGTAGTAGCCGCGACCGGCCTTGAACGCGGCATCCTGCTCGTGCAGGTCGAGGACCCGGCGCAGCTCGTCGATCTCCGTCTGGCTCAAGCGCTCGGCGGCCAGGCGGCAGGCCATGCCTTCCAGCGACTCGCGGATCTCGTACAGCTCGATCAGCTCGGCATGACTGAGAGAAACCACCCGCGCCCCGACATGGGGAACACGCACCAGCAGCTTCTGCCCTTCCAGGCGATGGATGGCCTCGCGCAGCGGACCGCGGCTGATGCCGTAGGTGCGCGCCAGCTCAGGCTCGGAAATCTTGCTTCCCGGCGGGATCTCGCCGCGCACGATGGCCGCCTGAATGCTGCGGAAGACGTGCTCGGCCAGGGTTCCGGAATCTTCCTGGGCGGCACTGGCAGGCTCGAGTATCTCGCTCATGATTGTCGACACGCGATAGTATTTTTCGGCGAAAGATACGCCTTGAAAGCATGCAGTGTCAAGCATTGTCGACAATCTGCGGGGCAGCTCAAATCGACAAAACCACCTACTTCACCTGCAGAAACGCTCATAAGCGACTGTCGCGGCAGAAAAAGCCCATGGTAGAATGCCGCCCGCATGAGTTGGCCGACGTGGCTGCTAGACTCCACCCGACTGACTGTTTCGTCATGCCGCCCGCCGATGCGACTCAAAAGGATTTATGCGACTCCAGTCTTCCGCCCTCCTCCTCGGCTTCAGCCTGCTGCCCGGCCTGAGTCTCGCTGCCGATAAGACCGTCTATGGTCTGAACGAATACATTCGTCTCTCCGAGCTCGACCTGGAGGTTGCCGCCAAGCTGGATACCGGAGCCAAGACCGCCTCGCTCAGTGCGCGCGACATCAAGCGTTTCAAGCGTGACGGCGAGACCTGGGTGCGCTTCTACCTGGCCATCGACGACACTCACGAACAAGCCATCGACCGCCCGCTGGCACGGATCAGCAAGATCAAGCGGCGGGCCGGCGATTACGACCCCGAAGAAGGCAAGACCTACACGGCTCGCCCGGTGATCGAACTGGAACTGTGCATGGGCCGGACCAGTCGCATGATCGAAGTGAACCTGACCGACCGCAGCGCATTCCAATACCCGCTGCTGATAGGCTCGGAAGCACTCAAGCGCCTGGACGCCGTGGTCGACCCCAGTCTCAAATATTCCGCCGGCAAGCCCGGCTGTTCCTCCGACGCAAACTCTGCCGAGTAACTCACATGCGCTCTCTCAACCTGCATCTGAAAGTCCTTATCACCCTGCTGGTGACAGTGGGCATTCTGGTCACGGCCTACCAGATCTTCGTACTCGGCATTCCGGTGACCGAAGACGAGACCGACGACCTGTGGAACATCGACGCCAAGGTCGAGTTCCAGGCCAGCCCGCGCGAGCCGGTCAAGGTGCAGCTGTTCGTGCCGCCGCTGAATCAGGACTACGTGAGCCTCAACGAGAGCTTCATCTCCAACAACTACGGGGTGAGCGTCAATCGCGTCGATGGCAACCGCAAGCTGACCTGGTCGGCCCGGCGCGCCAGCGGCAAGCAAACCCTCTACTACCGCCTGGTGCTGACCAAGCGCTACAGCGGCGAGCCGACCAAGGCCAAAGGCCCGATCTTCCGCGACAGCATCCCGCTCGAAGGCCCCGAGAAGATCGCCGCCGAAGCCCTGCTCGCGCCCATCCGCCAGCACTCGGCGGACGTGCAGACCTTCATCAGCGAGACCATCAAGCGCGTCAACGACGCCGGCGACGACAACGTCAAGCTGCTGCTCGGCGGCGACGCCTCGACCGCCAACAAGGCCCGGGTGATCGACCTGCTGCTGTCCATCGCCCACGTGCCGATGGAGCGCGTGCACACCATCCGCCTGGTCGCCGACGCCCAGCAGAGCCCGGAGCTGTGGCTGCGCAGCTTCAATGGCGAGAACTGGCTGTACTTCAACCCCGACAGCGGCGAACAGGGCCTGCCGGCCGACCGCGTGATCTGGTGGACCGGCGATGAGCCGCTGGTGACCGTCGAGGGCGGCAAGAAGGCCCAGGTCAGCTTCACCCTGAACAACAGCGAGATGAACGCCATCCGCCTGGCCAAGCTGACCGACGAGAACACCGACGTCGACTTCCTCGAGTATTCGCTGTACGGCCTGCCGCTGCAGACCCAGCAGACCTACCAGATCATGATCATGATCCCCATCGGCGTGCTGGTGATCCTGATCCTGCGCAACCTCGGCGGCCTGCAGACCCTCGGCACCTTCACTCCGGTACTGATCGCCCTGGCCTTCCGTGAAACCCAGCTGGGCTTCGGCATCGTGCTGTTCACCATCATCACCGCGCTCGGCCTGTCGCTACGCTCCTACCTGGAGCACCTCAAGCTGCAGATGCTGCCGCGCCTGTCGGTAGTGCTGACCTTCGTGGTGGTGCTGATCGCGGTGATCAGCCTGTTCAGCCACAAGCTCGGCCTGGAGCGCGGCCTGTCGGTGGCGCTGTTCCCGATGGTGATCCTGACCATGACCATCGAGCGCCTGTCGATCACCTGGGAAGAGCGCGGCGGCAGCCACGCCTTCAAGGTCGCCGTGGGCACCATCATCGCCGCCGCACTGGCCCATGCGCTGATGAGCATCGAACAGCTGACCTACTTCGTCTTCACCTTCCCGGCCGTGCTGCTGGTGCTGGTGGGCTTCATGCTGGCGATGGGGCGCTACCGCGGCTACCGCCTGACCGAACTGTTCCGTTTCAAAGCCTTCCTGAAGGATTGACCTCATGATCGGCCTGTGGAAGACGTGGAAGGCCCTTGAAGCCAAAGGCATCATGGGGATCAACCGGCGCAATGCGGACTACGTGCTGAAGTACAACAAGCGGCACCTGTACCCCATAGTCGACGACAAGATCATCACCAAGGAGCGCGCCATCGCCGCCGGCATCCATGTGCCGGAGCTGTACGGCATCATCTCCACGGAGAAGGAGATCGAGAAGTTCGACGAGATCATCGGCGACCGCAGCGACTTCGTGATCAAGCCGGCGCAGGGTGCCGGTGGTGACGGCATTCTGGTGATCGCCGACAAGTTCGAGGGTCGCTTCAAGACCGTCTCGGGCAAGATCGTCAGCCACGAGGACATCGAGCACCAGCTCTCCAGTATTCTCACCGGCCTGTACTCCCTGGGCGGCCACCGCGACCGCGCGCTGATCGAATACCGGGTGACTCCGGACCCGATCTTCAAGAGCATCAGCTATGAAGGCGTGCCGGACATCCGCATCATCGTGCTGATGGGCTACCCGGTGATGGCCATGCTGCGCCTACCGACCCGCCAGTCCAACGGCAAGGCCAACCTGCACCAGGGCGCCATCGGCGTCGGCGTCGACCTGGCCACCGGCATCACCCTCAAGGGCACCTGGCTGAACAACAAGATCAGCAAGCACCCGGACACCACCAACGCGGTGGACGGCGTGCAACTGCCCAACTGGGACGGCTTCATGAAGCTGGCCGCCGGCTGCTATGAACTCTGCGGTCTAGGCTATATCGGCGTGGACATGGTGCTGGACGTGGACAAGGGCCCGCTGATCCTCGAGCTCAACGCCCGCCCCGGCCTGAACATCCAGATCGCCAACGACTGCGGCCTGACTCATCGCGCCCACGCGGTGGAGGCCCATATCGCCGAGCTGGAGAAAAAGGGCGTGAAGGAAAGCGTGGAGGAGCGCGTGCGCTTTTCCCAGCAGCTGTTCGGCCACGTCAAGCCGAAGGAAGTCTGAACCGCGGCGACAGGAACAGGCCCGGCGATGCCGGGCTTTTTCATTGAGCCTTACACGGGTTGTCCACCATGAGCCTCTGCCGCGTCCATCCGCTACCCTACCGAGCCGATCCCGCCGCCTATTTCGCCCTGGTCCGCCAGGCACCCGGCGCGGTGCTGCTGGACGCGGGCCGGCCAGTGGCCGAACGTGGACGCTACGACCTGCTCAGTGCCTGGCCGCAGGCGAGCTATGCGCCGGCAGTGGGCGAAAGCGGCACGGCCTTCTTCCAGCGCCTGCGCAACGGCCTGGCCGGGCTGGGCCGTGCCGACGCCCCGGAGGGCCATGAACTGCCCTTCACCGGTGGGCTGATCGGCTACCTGGCCTACGACTTCGGCCGCCGCCTGGAGCGCCTGCCGGAACAGGCCATCGACGACCTGGCGCTGCCCGATGCACGCTTCGGCCTCTATGCCTGGGCCCTGATCAGCGACCACCTGCGCCAGACCAGCCAGCTGGTGTTTCACCCGCAACTGTCGCCGGACGAATGCGAACGCCTGATCCGCCTGTTCGAAACGGGCACACCTGCACCGACCGCGGCGTTCTCGCTGCGCCGCCCCTTCCATGCCGACCTCGAGCAGGACGATTACCGCCGCGCCATCGAGCGCATCCAGGCCTATATCCAGGCCGGAGACTGCTACCAGGTCAATTTCGCCCAGCGCTTCCAGGCCCCCTGCCAGGGCGATGCATGGAGCGCCTACCAGGCACTGCGCGCCGCCTGCCCGACCCCCTTCGCCGGCTTCCAGGCGCTGGAGGGTGGCGATGCCATCCTCAGCCTGTCGCCCGAGCGCTTTCTCCAGGTCAGCCAGGGCCGGGTGGAGACTCGACCGATCAAGGGCACTCGCCCGCGCGGCGACACGCCGGAAACGGACCGGGCCCATGCCGAGGAGCTGCAGGCCAGCCGCAAGGATCGCGCCGAGAACCTGATGATCGTCGACCTGCTGCGCAACGACCTGGGCCGCAGCTGCCGGGTCGGCTCCGTGCGGGTGCCGCAGCTGTTCGCCCTGGAGAGCTACCCCAACGTCCATCACCTGGTCAGCGCCGTGACCGGTGAACTGGCCGAGGGTCGCGACGCGCTGGACCTGATCGCCGGCAGCTTCCCCGGCGGCTCCATCACCGGCGCGCCGAAGATCCGCGCGATGCAGATCATCGACGAGCTGGAGCCGACCCGCCGCGCGCTCTACTGCGGCTCCCTGCTCTACCTGGACGTGCGCGGCGAGCTGGACAGCTCCATCGCCATCCGCAGCCTGCTGGTCAAGGACGGCACCGTCAGCTGCTGGGGCGGCGGCGGCATAGTGGCGGACTCGGACTGGCAGGCCGAATACCAGGAATCCATCACCAAGGTGAAGGTGCTGTTGCAGACGCTGGAAGGCCTCTAGTTCGAGCCGCGCTGCCAGGCAAAACAACAAGGCCCGCATCTGCGGGCCTTGTACATTGCGTGAAAAACCTTACAGGCTCAGCTCGCGCTCGGAAGCCTTGAGGAACTCGCGCTTCAGGTCTTCGTAGCTATGCACTGCCGGGAACTGCGGGAACTCGCGGATCACGTTGTCCGGCGCGTGGAACAGGATGCCGGCATGGGCCTCGGCGAGCATGGTGGTGTCGTTGTACGAGTCGCCGGCGGCGATCACCCGGTAGTACAGGCTCTTGAAGGAGATCACCGACTGGCGCTTGGGGTCCTTCTGGCGCAGCTGGTAGCCCACCACTCGATCGCTCTCGTCGGTGATCAGCTTGTGGCACAGCAGGGTCGGGAAGCCCAGCTGGCGCATCAGCGGCTGGGAGAACTCGTAGAAGGTGTCGGAGAGGATCACCACCTGGAAACGCTCGCGCAGCCAGTCGACGAACTCTACCGCGCCGTCCAGCGGCTTGAGGGTGGCGATCACTTCCTGAATGTCGCGCAGCTTCAGGCCGTGCTCGTCGAGGATGCGCAGGCGCTGTTTCATCAGCACGTCGTAGTCGGGAATGTCACGGGTGGTCGCCTTGAGCGCGTCGATACCGGTTTTTTCGGCGAAGGCGATCCAGATTTCCGGAACCAGAACACCTTCGAGATCGAGGCAGGCGATTTCCACGGGAGACTCCTAGGGCTGAATGAGAGGAGCCGGCACTCTAGCGATTCACCCGGTCACACGCAACGCATCGCTTATATTCAAATACGCCAGTTGAAATCCTATTTAGTTATTTAGGTGCATATCGGCTTTCTTGTTACCATCCGCGCCACAGAGCGTCCGAGCGCCGACTATCAGGAACACAGCCCGATGAGCGATAACTTCAACGTTGCCGAATTGGCAGCGGCTTACGCCAACAAATCCCCCCAGGATATCCTCAAGCTGGCCTTCCAGCACTTCGGCGACGAGCTGTGGATCTCCTTCAGCGGCGCCGAGGACGTGGTGCTGCTGGACATGGCCTGGAAGATCAACAAGCAGGTCAAGGTCTTCACCCTCGATACCGGCCGCCTGCATCCGGAGACCTATCGCTTTATCGAGCAGGTACGCGAGCACTATGGCATCGCCATCGAGGTGATGAGCCCGGACGCCCAGAAGCTGGAAGCCCTGGTGCGCGAGAAGGGCCTGTTCAGCTTCTACAAGGACGGCCACGGCGAGTGCTGCGGCATCCGCAAGATCGAACCGCTCAAGCGCAAGTTGGCCACGGTCAAGGCCTGGGCCACCGGCCAGCGCCGCGACCAGAGCCCCGGCACCCGCAGCCAGGTGTCCGTGCTGGAGCTGGACGCGGCCTTCTCCTCGCCGGACAAGCCCCTGTACAAGTTCAACCCGCTGGCGCAGATGAGCAGCGAGGAAGTCTGGGCCTATATCCGCATGCTCGAGCTGCCCTACAACAGCCTGCACGAGCGCGGCTTCATCAGCATCGGCTGCGAGCCCTGCACCCGCCCCGTGCTACCCAACCAGCACGAGCGCGAAGGGCGCTGGTGGTGGGAAGAGGAAACCCAGAAAGAATGCGGCCTGCACGCCGGCAACGTGATTGCCAAGGCCTGAACGAAAAAGCCCGGCAATCGCCGGGCTTTCTTTTGCCTATCCCTCAGTGGGTGGGTAGCTCGACACCCTCGAACAGCTCGTCCAGCTCCATCTTGGTATGGCACTGCACGGCCTTGGCCAGCACCTCGCGCGTCAGGTGCGGGGCGAACTTCTCGATGAAGTCGCACATGAAGCCACGCAGGAAGGTGCCGCGGCGGAAGCCGATCTTGGTCACGCTGGGCTCGAACAGCTCGCTGGCATCCAGCACCACCAGGTCGCTGTCGAGCTTGGCGTCCACTGCCATGCGCGCCACTATGCCGACCCCGAGCCCCAGGCGCACGTAGGTCTTGATCACGTCGGCATCAGCCGCGGTGAACACGACCTTGGGCGTCAGGCCGCGATGATTGAACGCCTCGTCCAGCTTGGAGCGCCCGGTGAAACCGAACACGTAGGTGACGAGCGGGTGCTCGGCCAGCGCCTCCAGGGTCAGCTTCGGCAGCTTGGTCAGCGGATGCCCCTGGGGCACTATCACGCAGCGATTCCAGCGGTAGCAGGGCATCATCACCAGATCGCCGAACAGCTCCAGGGCCTCGGTGGCGATGGCGAAATCCACCGTGCCGTCGGCAGCCATCTCGGCGATCTGCATCGGCGTGCCCTGATGCATGTGCAGGGAGACGTCCGGATACTGCTTGATGAAGCTGCCGATCACCGGTGGCAGCGCATAGCGCGCCTGGGTATGGGTAGTGGCGATGGACAGGGTGCCCTTCTTCTCGTTGGAGAACTCCTGGGCAATCTGCTTGATGCTCTCGACCTTGCGCAGGATTTCCCCGGCGGTGGTGATGATGCGCTCGCCGGCCGGGGTGACGCGGGTCAGGTGCTTGCCGCTGCGGGCGAACACCTCGACGCCCAGTTCGTCCTCCAGCAGGCGAATCTGTTTGCTGATACCAGGCTGCGAGGTGTAGAGGCTCTGCGCGGTGGCGGAAACATTGAGGTCATGGTGCGCCACTTCCCAGATGTAGCGCAGCTGCTGCAGCTTCATAAGAATCCCTCAAAAGCGGATAGACGCCAGCCGAATTTGCCGGCGCAGCGATATAACCATATTAATGGTTTAGTGATTAAAGCTAGACGGTTTTCTGCGCCGTGCATGCCGTTCGTCTAACCACCCGCTCAGCGGTGCTGCAACATGGGCACCAGGTAGACCGGCGTTTCCGCGAGCTGCAGCAGCCGCGCGGCCGTGCGCCCCAGGGGGATGTCATGGGCGGCACCGTGACTGTGGCTGCCCACGACCAGCAGATCGGCCCCCAGCTTGCGGGCCTCGTCGAGGATCACCTGCGGCGGATCGCCCTGCGCCACCCGCACGCTGCGGATCAGCTGCATGTCCTGCTGGGACTCGCCCATTTCGTCGCGAAAGGCCTCCAGCACGCGCTGTTCGATGCTTTCCATCACCGTGCTCAGCCCCTTGCTGCGCAGCTCCTGCAGCCGGCCTTCGTCCAGATAGGTCTGCAGCACCGACTCGGCGAACAGCCCCATGGGCTCCACCGCGTGCACCACGTGCAACTCGGCCCGGAAGGCCCGCGTCAGTGCCAGGGCATGCTGCAG
>JAJLLC010000035.1:0-7082 GCA_033838285.1 Pseudomonadaceae bacterium | reverse complement strand
GAGGACGGCATCGTTCTCATCGACCAGGAGAAGTGCCGCGGCTGGCGCATGTGCATCAGCGGCTGCCCGTACAAGAAGATCTACTTCAACTGGAAGAGCGGCAAATCCGAGAAGTGCATCTTCTGCTACCCGCGCATCGAGGCCGGCATGCCGACCGTGTGCTCGGAAACCTGCGTGGGCCGCATCCGCTACCTCGGCGTGCTGCTGTATGACGCCGACCGCATCCACGAGGTGGCCAGCACCCCGAGCGAGCAGGACCTGTACCAGAAGCAGCTGGAGATCTTCCTCGACCCGAACGATCCCAAGGTGATCGAGCAGGCGCTGAAGGACGGCGTGCCGCTGTCGGTGATCGAGGCCGCGCAGAAGTCGCCGGTGTACAAGCTGGCGGTGGACTGGCAGCTGGCCCTGCCGCTGCACCCGGAATACCGCACCCTGCCGATGGTCTGGTACGTGCCGCCGCTGTCGCCGATCCAGAACGCCGCCGCCAAGGGCAGCGTGAGCATGGATGGCGTGCTGCCGGACGTGGATAGCCTGCGCATCCCGGTGCGCTACCTGGCCAACCTGCTCACCGCCGGTGACGAACAGCCGGTCAAGCTGGCCCTCAAGCGCCTGCTGGCGATGCGTGCCTACAAGCGCGCCGAGCAGGTCGACGGCGTGCAGGACCTCAAGGTGCTGGAGTCGGTCGGTCTCTCCGTGGCGCAGTGCGAGGACATGTACCGCTACCTGGCCATCGCCAACTACGAGGATCGCTACGTGATTCCGTCGGCGCACCGCGAGGAGGCCATGAGCGATGCCTTCGCCGAGCGCTCCGGCTGTGGCTTCAGCTTCGGCAGCGGCTGCAGTGGCTCGTCGGACACCAACATGTTCGGCGCCAAGAAGGCCAACAAGCGCGACATCCTCAAGACCGTGCAGATCTGGGAGGAATGACCATGCAGATTCTCAAGGTGATTTCCCTGTTGCTCGACTACCCGGAGGAGGCGCTGCGCAGTGCCCACAAGGAGCTGGACGAGGCCATCTGCAGCGCCCGCGAGATCAGCCCGGACCAGCGCGGCTCGCTGCTGCGCCTGCTCGACGAGCTGGCCGGTGACGAGCTGATGGACGTGCAGGAGCGCTACACCGAGCTGTTCGACCGCGGCCGCGCCCTGTCGCTGCTGCTGTTCGAACACGTGCATGGCGAGTCGCGCGACCGCGGCCAGGCCATGGTCGACCTGATGGCGCAGTACGAGGCCGCCGGGTTCGCCATCGGCGTGCGCGAGCTGCCCGACTACATCCCGCTGTACCTGGAGTACCTGGCCAGCCGCGAGGACCTCGAGGCCCGCGAGGGCCTGGCCGACGTGGCGCACCTGCTGGCCCTGCTGGCGGCGCGCCTGGAGGAACGCGAGAGCCCTTACGCCGCGTGCTTCCGCGCGTTGCTGCAGATCGCCGGCGAGCAGCCGGCGGTGGCGGTGGCCGAGGTGCGCGAGCAGGTGGCCGGCGAGGTGCGCGACGACAGCCTGGAAGCGCTGGACAAGTTGTGGGAGGAGGAGGCCGTGGACTTCCTCAAGGCCGAGCAGCAGGACCGCTGCCCGAGCCAGACCACGATGCCGGGCAAGGCTCGCGAAGAGGTGCCGGTGCCGCTGCACTGGATCGATTTCAAGCAGGACGGGGCGGCCAGCGTGCCGGCCCAGGAGGTGCACAATGGCTAATCTGAACTTCCTCGCCTTCGGCGTGTATCCCTATATCGCCCTGGCGGTCTGCCTGATCGGCAGCTGGGCGCGTTTCGATCTGTCGCAGTACAGCTGGAAGGCCGGCTCCAGCCAGATCTTCAACCGCACCCCGGCCGAACACCGCTACATGCGTATCGCCAGCAACCTGTTCCATGTCGGCGTGCTGTTCGTGCTGGCCGGCCACTTCGTCGGCCTGCTGACCCCGGCCTCGGTCTATCACCATGTGATCAGCACCGAGAACAAGCAGCTGCTGGCGATGGTCTCCGGCGGCATCTTCGGCGGCCTGTGCCTGATCGGCCTGCTGATGCTGCTCAAGCGCCGCCTGAGCGACGCCCGGGTGCGCGCCAGCTCCAGCTGCTCGGACATCCTGGTGCTGGTCGTGCTGCTGGTGCAGCTGCTGCTGGGCCTGGGCACCATCTATGCCTCGACCCACCACATGGACGGCTCGGTGATGGTGATGCTGGCCGACTGGGCGCAGTACACCGTGACCCTGCAGCCGCAGCTGGCCGCCGCGGCCATCGCCCCGGTGGGCCTGGTGTACAAGCTGCACGTGTTCCTCGGCCTGAGCCTGTTCGTGCTGTTCCCCTTCACCCGCCTGGTGCACATCGTCAGTGCGCCGGTGTGGTACCTGGGGCGGCGCTACCAGATCGTGCGCCAGAAGGCCTGAGGCAACGTCTGGATCGGCTGCGCCTCGGCCGGCCGATCCACAGCGGATGAATCTTTAGTCGTGTAGCCCGGACAGGCGCCAGCGCCATCCGGGACCAGCAAGGTGGGTGGCCTCACCCACCGCCAAACGAATGCGTGGAGGTGTGACATGGGTTGTGGATGCGGAGGTAGCGGCAACGGTGGTGGTGGCTGCGCCGGTGGCGCCAGCCAGGTCGTGGTGCCCGAGCCGGCGCAGGCCGGTGTGCAGGCGTTCGAGCCGGTGGTCGAGCAGGCTCCGGCCGCGGACGACGAAAGCGAGGATGAGCCCTCACTGGAACTGATCGCCAGCAGCGAGCAGGAGTGGCCGCGGATCAAGGTCAATGGTGTCGCCATCGCCCCCGAGGCAATCGCCCAGGAGCTGCAGTACCACCCGGCGAACACCCGCCAGGAAGCCATCTTCCTGGCCAGCCAGGCGCTGGTGATCCGCGAGCTGCTGCAGCAGCGCATCAGCGCGCTGGATATCCGGGTCCGCGCGGCCGCGGGCGAGAGCGAGGAGGAGGCCGCCACCCGCACGCTGATCGAGCGTGAGGTGGCGCTGCCGCATGCCGACGAGGCGACCTGCCGCGCCTACTTCGAGCGCAATCGCTCGCGCTATGCCAGCGCGCCGCTGCTGGCGGCCCGGCACATCCTGCTGGCCTGCCCGGCCGACGATGCCGAGGAGCGCAGCCAGGCCCGTGACCAGGCTCAGGCGCTGATCGCCGAGCTGCAGGCACAGCCCGAGCGCTTCGCCGAGCTGGCCATGGCGCATTCCGCCTGCCCCTCGAAGGAGCAGGGCGGGGCGCTGGGGCAGATCAGCCAGGGGCAGACGGTGCCGGAGTTCGAGCGCCAGTTGTTCCGCCTGCCGCTCGGCCTGGCCGGGCAGCCGCTGGAAAGCCGCTATGGCTTCCATGTGGTGCTGGTGGAGCAGCGTCTCGAGGGCCAGCCACTGCCGTTCGAGGCGGTGCACAAGAGCATCTGCGCCGAGCTGGACCAGCGTGTGTGGCAGGTGGCCGTGGCGCAGTACCTGAAGAACCTGATCGGCGAGGCGGACATCCAGGGCATCCTGCTCGAAGGCGCCGACAGCCCGCTGTTGCAGTAAACCGGCCCAGGGCCTGGGGAGTACCATGAGCAGCCTGCTGCAGGACGGCTTCGGCCGCAGCATCGATTACCTGCGCCTGTCGGTCACCGACCGCTGCGATTTCCGCTGCGTCTACTGCATGGCCGAGGACATGACCTTCCTGCCACGCCAGCAGGTGCTGACGCTGGAGGAGCTGGAGCGTACCGCGCGGATCTTCGTCGCCCAGGGCGTGCGCAAGATCCGCCTCACCGGCGGCGAGCCGCTGGTGCGCCCCGGTGTGGTCGGTCTGTGCCAGCGCATCGCCGCGCTGCCGGGCCTGCGCGAGCTGGTGATGACCAGCAACGGCTCACAGCTGCACAAGCTGGCCAGGCCGCTGGCCGAGGCGGGGGTCAAGCGCCTCAACATCAGCCTGGACAGCCTGCGCCCCGAACGCTTTCGCGCCATCACCCGCACCGGCGAGCTGGGCCAGGTGCTGGCCGGTATCGAGGCCGCGCAGGCGGCCGGCTTCGCCAACCTCAAGCTGAACGTGGTGGTGATGCACGGGCGCAACGCCGACGAGGTGACGGACCTGGTCGACTTCGCCCTGAGCCGCGGTCTGGATATCAGTTTCATCGAGGAGATGCCGCTGGGGCAGGTGGGGCGCGAGCGCGGCGAGAGCTACTGCTCCAGCGACTGGGTGCGCGCGCGCATTGCCGAGCGCTACAGCCTGCTCGACAGCGCCGAGCACAGTGGCGGGCCGGCGCGCTACGTGCGCCTGCAGGGCTTTCCCGACAGCCGCATCGGCTTCATCTCGCCGCACAGCCACAACTTCTGTGCGACCTGCAACCGCGTGCGGGTCACGGTCGAGGGGCGCCTGCTGCTGTGCCTGGGCCACGAACATTCGCTCGACCTGCGCGGCCTGCTGCGCCGTCACCCATGCGACGACGCCCCGGTGCTGGCGGCCATCCGTCAGGGGCTTCTGCGCAAACCGCTGCGCCACGAATTCGATACCGGGGAGGTGCAGATCCTGCGCTTCATGAACGCCACCGGCGGCTGATCAACTCCCGCTGGCCCACGCTTGGGCCGTTACCACCTGCCAGGCGGCATTGGTCCGCCATGGCCGGTGGTTTTTTATTACACGGTGCGCGAGAAACGCCCGCTCTGGCCTTCGCCCAGGTAGGCGTCGAACGCCATCGCCACGCTGCGCATCATCAGCTGCCCGCGCGGCAGCAGCACCAGCGCATCGGCGTGGATCTGCACCAGGTCGTCGGCCAGGTGCTCCTCGAGCCGGGCCAGCGACTCGGCGAAGTAGTCGAGGAAACGGATGCCGTGGCGCGCCTCCAGTTCCGCGAACTCGACCCGGCCATGGCACATCAGTGCGCTGATCACCTCGCGCCGCAGCAGGTCGTCATCGCTCAGGCGGTAGCCGCGGTGCACCGGCAACAGGCCCTGGTCGATGCGTGCGTAGTACTGCGAGAGTTCCTTGACGTTCTGGCTGTAGCTGTCGCTCACCTTGCCGATCGACGACACCCCGAGGCCGATCAGGTCGCAGTCGGCGTGGGTCGAGTAGCCCTGGAAGTTGCGCTGCAGCGTACCTGCCTCGCGGGCCAGGCACAGCTCGTCATCGGGCAGGGCGAAGTGATCCATGCCGATATACACGTAGCCGGCGGCGGTCAGGCGCTGGATGGTCAGCTCCAGCAGCTCCAGCTTGCGCTCCGGTGGCGGCATGTCCTCGCGGCGAATCAGCCGCTGGGCACGCACCATTTCCGGCAGGTGCGCATAGCTGTAGGCGGCGATGCGATCCGGGCGCAGGGCGATGATCTTGTCCAGGGTGGTGTCGAAGCTGGCGACTGTCTGCAGCGGCAGGCCATAGATCAGGTCCACCGAGACCGATTTGAAGGCGGCCTCGCGGGCGGCGGCGACCAGCTCGTAGGTCTGCTCTTCGCTCTGCAGGCGATTGACGGCGGCCTGCACCTGCTGGTCGAAGTCCTGCACGCCGAAGCTCAGACGGTTGAAGCCCAGCGCGCGCAGCTCGGCGATGCGTTCGCGGCTGATGGTGCGCGGGTCGACCTCGATGGAAAACTCGTGATTGTCGCTTTCGTCGAAGCGGAAGTGCTGGCGCAGGCAGTCCATCAGTTCGGCGAGCTGCGCGCTGCTCAGGTAGGTCGGCGTGCCGCCGCCGAGGTGCAGCTGGGTCAGTCGTCGCGACGGGCTGAACAGCGCCGCCTGCAGGGCGATTTCGCGCTTGAGGTAATCCAGGTACTCGACGGCGCGGTGGGTCTTCTGGGTGATGATCTTGTTGCAGGCGCAGTAGTAGCAGAGGCTCTGGCAGAAGGGGATATGGATATAGGCCGACAAGGCCTTGGCGGGCGCCCGGTTGCTGCGTTCGGCGGCTTGCCGGTAGTCGTCCTCGGCGAAGGCCTGGCGGAACTGGGGCGCGGTGGGGTAGGAGGTGTAGCGCGGCCCCGGGCGGTCATATTTCTCTACCAGCGAGCGGTCGAAGCGCAGTGGACTGGTCATGGCAAGTGATTCCTGAGGAGCCTGATGCACCGCAGGATACCCCCAGGCGACGGCTGGCGCGAACGGACCGGACGTCTGACCGCAGGTTTGCGGGCAAACTTGATCATGGTCAAGTTGCATTCGGCCTTCTGACGTAGATTGCACAGCATCTTGTGTTTTTCGTTGCTAAAAGCAACTAGATGATGTGTCAGGAGGTGATGGATGTGTGCGGATCAGGTCCCCTATCGACCGCAGGCGCTGTTCAAGCGCGATGGCCAGGAAGTGCCCTTCGAGGCGGCCAAGATCGAGCGCGCGATTGCTGCCGCCGGGCAGGCCACGGGCGAGTTCGAGGCGCATGAGGCCAAGGCCCTGGCCGACGCGGTACTGGCGCGCCTGCTGGAGTTCCACTGCGTGGGCGTGGAGCAGGTGCAGGACCGGGTCGAGCGGGTGCTGATGGAGGCCGGTTACTACCAGACCGCCCGCGCCTACATCGTCTACCGCGAGCGCCATGGCCGCCTACGCCGTGAGCGCAAGCAGCTGATCGACGTGGCCGCGTCGATGAACGAATACCTGTCGCGCCAGGACTGGCGCGTGCAGGCCAACGCCAACCAGGGCTACTCGCTGGGCGGGCTGATCCTCAATGTGTCCGGCAAGGTCACCGCCAACTACTGGCTGGACGAGGTCTACAGCGAAGACATCGGCCGGGCCCACCGCGAGGCCGACCTGCACATCCACGACCTCGACATGCTCGCCGGCTACTGCGCCGGCTGGTCGTTGCGCACCCTGCTGCATGAGGGCCTCAACGGCATCCCCGGGCGGGTCGAGGCCGGCCCGCCCAAGCACCTGTCCAGCGCCCTGGGGCAGATGGTCAACTTCCTCGGCACCCTGCAGAACGAGTGGGCCGGGGCCCAGGCCTTCAGTTCCTTCGACACCTACCTGGCGCCCTACGTGCGCAAGGACAACCTCAGCTACGCGCAGGTGCGCCAGTCGCTGCAGGAGTTCATCTACAACCTCAACGTGCCGTCGCGCTGGGGCACCCAGACGCCCTTCACCAACCTGACCTTCGACTGGGTCTGCCCGGAAGACCTGCGCGAGCAGGTGCCGGTGATCGGCGGCCAGGAGATGCCGTTCTGCTA
>JAJLLC010000034.1:0-8707 GCA_033838285.1 Pseudomonadaceae bacterium | reverse complement strand
CCCATGAGCTTCAGCCCGCTGATCCGCCAACTGATCGATTCGCTGCGCCTGCTGCCCGGTGTCGGGCAGAAGACCGCGCAGCGCATGGCCCTGCAGCTGCTGGAGCGCGACCGCAGTGGCGGCATGCGCCTGTCGCAGGCGCTGGCGGCGGCCATGGAGGGGGTGGGGCACTGCAAGCGTTGCCGCACCCTGAGCGAGGACGAGCTGTGCCCGCAGTGCAGCGACCCGCGTCGCGACGACTCGCTGCTATGCGTGGTGGAGGGGCCGCTGGATGTGTTCGCGGTCGAGCAGACCGGCTACCGCGGGCGCTATTTCGTGCTCAAGGGCCACCTCTCGCCGCTGGACGGGCTGGGCCCGGAGGCCATCGGTATCCCCGAGCTGCTGGCGCATATCGGCGCCAGCCAGTTCAGCGAGGTGATCCTCGCCACCAACCCGACGGTGGAGGGCGAGGCCACGGCCCATTACATCGCGCAGATGCTGGCGGGCAAGAACATCGTACTGTCGCGCATCGCCCATGGTGTGCCGCTGGGCGGCGAGCTGGAGCTGGTCGACGGTGGCACCCTGGCCCACGCCCTGGCCGGGCGCCGGCCGATCTCCGGTTGAGCGATCGAGACAAAGCCAGCGTAGATCGTACTGGTCTTTGTATTTGAGAAGTATTATCATTCGCGCAAATTTTGATTCGATGCCCGAATGCTCCCATGTCCGCCCCTGCGCCAAGCTTTGAGCAGCTCTACCTCGACCACCACGTATGGCTGACCGGCTGGCTGCGTCAACGTATGGGCTGCGCGCAGAACGCCGCGGACCTGGCCCAGGACACCTTCCTGCGCCTGCTGAGCAAGGAGCGCGACCTCGCGCCGCTGCGCGATCCGCGCGCCTACCTGTCGACCATCGCCCACTCGCTGCTGGTCAACCACTGGCGACGCCTGGCCATCGAGCGTGCCTACCTGGAGTGCCTGGCTCTGCAGCCGGAGCATTACGCTCCGTCGCCGGAGCAGCGCGAGCTGATCATGGCCACCCTGCTGCAGATCGACGCCATGCTGCGCCGCCTGCCGGGCAGGGTGCGTGACGCCTTCCTCATGGCCCAGCTGGATGGCCTTACCTACGCGCAGATCGCCCTGAAGCTCGGCGTGTCCGAGCGCATGGTGAAGAAGTACATGGCTCAGGCCATGCTCCACTGCCTGACCCTGGCGCAGGACTGACGCATGGGCCAGCACATTGATTTCGTTGTACTGCAGCAGGCCGCGGACTGGTTCGCCTTGCTGCGCGATGAGCGCGTCAGCGAGCTGGACCACCAGGCCTGGCAACGCTGGCTGGACGCCCAACCGCAGCATCGCCAGGCCTGGCAGCGGGTGGAGGCCATCAGCGGCCAGTTCGAGCGCCTGCCGCAGCGCCAGGCCGCGCGTTCTGCCCTGCAGGCACGCTGCGTGGACCGGCGCCAGGCGCTCAAGGTGCTGTCGATCATCGGTGGCGGCAGCCTGCTGGCGCTGACAAGCCGCGCGCTGCCCTGGCAGCAGTGGCAGGCCAGCCAGCGCACGGCGGTGGGCGAGGTGCGTGGCAGCCAGCTGGCCGATGGCAGTCGCCTGTGGCTGAACACCGACAGCGCGCTGGACGTGGACTTCACCGCCGAACTGCGGCGCCTGGCGCTGTACCGTGGCGAGGTGCTGGTCGAGGCGGCCGATGATGCCCGTCCGCTGTGGCTGGAAACCGCTCATGCGCGTTTGCGTGTGCAGGGCGGGCGCTTCGCCGTGCGCCAGCAGGACGACGGCTACCTGGTCTCGACCCAGGTCGGCGCGCTGGAGATTCTCGGTGCGCGCCGGCAGAGCCTGGTGGCGGGGCAGCAGGCGTATTTCGATGCCCAGTGGGTGGGCCGCCCGGCGCCGCTGCGCCAGGGCCAGCAGGCCTGGACCCACGGCATTCTGCAGGCCGATGACATGCCGCTGGGCCAGTTCATCGCCGAGCTGTCGCGCTATCAGCACGGCCATCTGGGCTGTGATCCGCAGGTGGCCGATCTGCGCCTGGTCGGCGCCTTCCCCCTGGCCGAGCCGGAGCGCATCTATGCCGCCCTGGAAGCCAGCCTGCCGGTGCGCGTGGTGCGTCGGCTGCCCTGGTGGATCAGCATCGAGCCGCGCAACGCCGCTGCGGTTTGAGTGCAGGCGAAAATATTTTTCATTTGCGGTTCCCCTTTTTTCATCTCGCCTGGCTTTAGGGGCAAAAGGGCGATTTCGCCCGGCCATTGTTTACCAGACCCAGGGGATTTCCATGCGTAGCACCATCAACCGTCCGGCTCCTCAGACCCTGCGCCGCGCCATTCGCGCCGCCGTGCTGGCCATGCCGCTGGCCGCCCTGCAGCCGGCCCTGATTGGCCAGGCGCATGCCGCCGAAGCCGAGCAGAGCCTGCGCAGCTACGCCATTGCGGCCGGTCCGCTGTCCAGCGCGCTGAGCCAGTTCGCCGGCGAGGCGCAGATTCTCCTGGCGGTCGATGGCCAGCTCACCGCCGGCAAGCAGAGCCAGGGCCTGCAGGGCCAGTACTCGGTGGAGGAGGGCCTGGCCCAGCTGCTGCAAGGCAGCGGTCTGCAGGTGGTGCGCGACGCCAGCGGCGGCTATTCGCTGAGCGCGGCGGGTGAGGGCGGTGCCAGCCTGTCGCTGGAAACCACCGAGGTCGAAGGCTTCGCCCTGGGCAACGCGCTGGGCAGCATGGACGGCTACAACGCCACCCACAGCAGCGTGGCGACCAAGACCAGCAAGGAGCTGGTGAAGACCTCGCAGAGCGTGTCCGTGGTGACTGCCGCGCAGATCGAGGAACAGGGCTCGCGTACCGTCGCCGAGGCCACGCGCTACACCGCTGGTGTGCTCACCAACCCCTACGGCAACACCCACCGCTACGACTACCTGGCCATGCGCGGGATCAACGACGGTTCGGTGGACAACATCATCATCGACGGCCTGAAGTCCATGGGCGATCCCGGCTCGTTCACCAGCCTGCAGATCGACCCGTACTTCATCGAGCGCATCGACGTGCTCAAGGGCCCGTCCTCGGTGCTCTACGGTCGCAGCAACCCGGGCGGCCTGGCGGCACTGACCACCAAGCGTCCGGAGTTCGAGCAGGCCGCGCGCATCGACGTGTCCTACGGCAGCCACGACTATAAGCAGACCGCCCTCGACGTCACCGGCCCGCTCAACGACAACGTCGCCTACCGCCTGGTCGGCCTGGCCAAGGACGCCGACGTGCAGGTCGACCACGTCGAGGAAACCCGCTACGCGCTGATGCCCAGCCTGATGCTGAATCTGAGCGACGACACCCTGCTCAACCTCTACGCCTACCTGCAGCACGACCCGAACGGCGGCTACCACGGCAGCCTGCCGGCCTCCGGCACCCTGCACAAGCGCAATGGCGAGCGCATCTCCGGCAGCTTCTTCGAGGGCGATCCGAGCGTCGAGGAGTTCACCCGCACCCAGCAGATGCTCGGCTACGAGCTGGAGCACCGCTTCAACGATACCTGGAGCGCGCGGCAGAACTTCCGCTACCTGGACGCCAGCAGTGACAACAGCCAGGTCTGGGGTAACGGCTATGTGAGCGCCACCAGCAACGAGCTGGCCCGTGGCTTCAGCGGCGGCGAGGAGAACCTGCACGCCTGGATCGTCGACAACATGCTGCAGGCCGAATTCGCCACCGGCGCGGCGCAGCACACGGTCGTCACCGGCCTGGACTACCAGTACTCGAAGAACAAGGTGCGTTACGACCGCGACTACACCAGCGTCGGCCCGATCGACGTGTTCGACCCGGTCTACGACAACAACGACCTGGCCGATCTGGCCACCGTCAGCGATGCCCTGCGCCGGCAGAAACAGGCCGGCCTCTACGTGCAGGACCTGATCGAGCTGGGCGGCTGGAACTTCACCGCCGGCCTGCGCCAGGACTGGTACGACGTGTCCATCGACGACTACCAGCAGGGCACCAAGGACGCCAACACCGGCGACAAGCTCAGCGGCCACCTCGGCGTGCTCTACGCCTTCGACAACGGCCTGTCGCCGTACCTGAGCTACTCCACCTCGTTCAACCCCACTTCCAACTACTCCGACGGTGCGCAGATCCTCAAGCCAACCACCGGCGAGCAGTGGGAAGCCGGCCTGAAGTTCCAGCCGCCGGGCACCGACGACCTGTACACCATCTCCTTCTTCACCATCGAGATGGAGAACCTGTTCGCCAAGGAAAACAGCTTCACCGACAGCTACGAGTACAAGGGGGTCGGCGGCATCGACTCCAAGGGCGTGGAGCTGGAGGCCCGCGTGCAGGTCACCGACAACCTGCAGTTGATGGGCAGCTACACCTACAACGACGTGGAGTACAGCAAGTCCTACTTCATCTTCGCTGATTCCAGCTATACCACTGTGGTGGATGCCGAGGGCAACACGCCGTACCAGACCCCCGAGCAGATGGCCAGCCTGTGGGCCGACTACGGCTTCAAGGACGGCCTGCTGGCTGGCCTGAGCATCGGCGCCGGCGCGCGCTATGTGAGCGAGAGCGAGGGCAGCGACCTCAACGACTTCCAGGTGCCGTCCTACACCCTGTTCGATGCGGCAGTCAGCTATGACCTGACCCACGTCGGCCTGCAGGGCACCTCGGTGCGGGTCAATGCCAACAACCTCACCGACGAGTACTACGTGGCCTCCTGCTATTCGGCCACTGCCTGCTACCTGGGCGAGGAACGCACCGTGGTGGCCACCGTTACCCAGAAGTTCTGACCAACCGCTACGACCGTCGCCTCGTCAGAAGCGGCGGTTTTCTGCTGTCTGCGAGACGGAAAATCATGATGCGCAACATCCTGGTCCTGCTGCACCGTTACCTGGGCCTGGCCACCGCGGTATTCCTCGTCCTGGCCGGCCTGACCGGCAGCGTGCTGGCCTTCCACCACGAGCTGGACGAGTGGCTCAACCCGCAGTTCTACCAGACCGACCACGCCGCCACGGCGCGCATGGATGGCCCGAGTCTGATCGAGCGGCTGGAGGCAGCTCATCCGCAGCGCCTGGTCTGGTACCTGGAACAGCCGGACGAGCCCGGCCACTCGGCACTGCTGGCCACCGTGCCGCGCACCGATCCGGCCAGCGGCCGGCCTTATCCGCTGGAACCGCGGGTGTTCTACCTCGACCCGGCGGACGGCCGTGTACTGGGCGAGCGGGAGTGGGGCGCCTGCTGTTTCTCTCGGGAGAACTTCGTCCCTTTTATCCTCGAGTTCCACTACAGCCTCAGCCTGCCGGGCAATTGGGGCATCCTGCTGATGGGCATCGTCGCCATTCTCTGGACCATCGACTGCCTGGTCTCGCTGTGGCTGACCCTGCCGCGCGGCCGGCCGTTCTGGCGCAAGTGGGGCAAGGCCTGGAAGATCAAGCGCCAGCGCCTCAACCATGACGTGCACCGCGCCGGCGGCCTTTGGCTGTGGCTGCTGCTGACGCCGGTGGCGGTGAGCAGCGTGGCCATGAACCTGCCGGCCGAGGTGTTCAAACCGGTGGTGTCGCTGTTCTCCGAGGTGCCGCTGAGCACCTACGAGGCGCGCGGCCGCCTGCCCCGGGAGGAGTTGGGCGAGCTGAAGCTGGGCTACCGCCAGGCCTATGCGCTGGCGCGGGAGGAGGGTGATCGCCTGGGGCTGCACGAACCCATTACCGAGCTGTACTACAGCTTCGAGTACAACTTCTTCGGTGCCGGTTTCGGCGACCACGCCAGCGACGAGGGTAACGCCTGGGTCTTCGTGCATGGCAAGGATGGCAGCGTGATCGGTCGCGAGATCCCCGGTGTCGGTACCCTGGGCGAGCGCTTCTACCAGCTGCAGCTGCCGATCCACGGCGGGCGCATCCTCGGCTTTCCCGGGCGGGTGCTGATCGCCGTACTGGGCCTGGCCATCACCGTGCTCAGTGTCACCGGTATCGTCATCTGGTGGCGCAAGCAGCGCGCGCGGCGTTTCGCCAGGCAGCGTGGCGAAGCTGCCGCGCTCACTTTAGCCCGGTGAAGGCGGGGGCGTTGGCGCGGTAGTAGGCGAGGGCGTCAACGAAACGCTCGGCCAGCGGGCGTTCGGCGATGAGGAATTCGCGCAACGTGTCGCCGCCCGGGCCGCTCAGGCGTACCAGGTAGCCCGGGCCGTGGCGACGCAGCTCGATGCCGTCGAGCGAGCTGAAATAGATGCGCTCGCGGATGTCCTGCAGCGTACCGCTGGCCGTTTCCGTGCTGTCGCGAAAGCCGAGGAAGCGGCTGTCCAGGTAGGTGGAGGCCGGCTGCTGGGCCGTCACCGCGGTGATCACCGCATAGGCCTCGTGTTCGGAAATGGCCCGGGGCTGGTAGTCCAGCGTCGTGCAACCGGCCAGCAGCAGGGCGCTCAGGGCAATGCGGATGGCGTGCATTTTTCATCTCCCTGGCAGCGTGTTCGGGATATTCCGGCCCCCGTGCCGGTCATAGCGTCGGCGGCCATCCGCTGCCATGATGGCGGCCCGCCGCTCCCCCCGATCTACTCCTGGAAAATCCGTGATTCCTGCCATTCTTCGCCGCGCCGCGCTGCTCCTCGTCCTGGGAGCGCCGCTCGGTGCCTCTGCCGCCTGTCCGCCGGGGCAAACCGAAGTCTGTCTTTCCGGCTGTTTTTGCATGCCCACTGTCGAGCAGGTTCGCGAGCAGGTCCTCGACTCCGCTGCACTGACACTCGAGCGCTGGATCCTGCAGTCCCGCGATACGGCCCTGATGGCCGGAACGCTGCCGATGCCGCTGGAAATCCGCGCGCGGCTGTCGCCCTATTACGACAGCGATCTGCTCGATACGGTTCGTTATCGCGTTGGCGCACTCGGCGAACTGGATGTGGCCAGTGCCATGCTGCAGAACCCGGATATCAAGGCGGTGACCCTGGTCGACGTGGTGGTGTTCCGCAGCCAGGCGGCCGCCGAGGGCGACACCGGCCTCTGGGCCCACGAGCTGTGGCACGCCAGGCAGTACCGCGAATGGGGTTCGACCGGCTTCGCCCAGCGCTACACCCGTGACTTCGAGGCCGTGGAGAAGCCGGCCTACGACATGCAGATCCGGATCATGCAGGCGCTGCTTGCAGCAAGAAGGCTCTGACTTGAAAACCAAGCAAGCGCTAGGTTAGGGTGGCGAAAACAAAACGGGAGCCACCCGCATGTCCGCCTTCCAGGAATACTTCGATCAATCCCATCAACTGGTCCGCGACTCGGTGCGCCGCTTCATCGAGCGCGAGGTGCTGCCGCATGTGGCGGACTGGGAGGAGGCCGAGGAATTCCCCCGCGAGCTGTACCGCAAGGCCGGCGCGGCCGGCATCCTCGGTATCGGCTATCCCGAGCAGTACGGCGGCAGCCACGAGGGCGACCTGTTCGCCAAGGTGGCGGCCAGCGAGGAGCTGATGCGCTCCGGCTCCGGCGGCCTGGTGGCCGGCCTCGGTTCGCTGGATATCGGCCTGCCGCCGGTGGTGAAGTGGGCCAAGCCGGCGCTGCGCGAGCGCGTGGTGCCCGAGGTGCTGGCCGGCGAGAAGATCATGGCCCTGGCGGTGACCGAGCCTTCCGGCGGCTCCGACGTGGCCAATCTGAAGACTCGTGCCTTGCGCGACGGCGACCACTACCGCGTGACCGGCAGCAAGACCTTCATCACCAGCGGCGTGCGTGCCGACTACTACACGGTGGCGGTGCGCACCGGCGGCGAGGGCTTCGGCGGGGTCAGCCTGCTGCTGATCGAGAAGGGTACACCCGGCTTCAGCGTCGGCCGCTCGCTGAAGAAGATGGGCTGGCGCGCCTCGGACACCGCCGAGCTGTTCTTCGACGACTGCAAGGTGCCGGTGGAGAACCTGATCGGCGCCGAGAACATGGGTTTCGCCTGCATCATGGCCAACTTTCAGAGCGAGCGCCTGAGCCTGGCGCTGATGGCCAACATGACCTCGCAGCTGGCGCTGGAGGAGGCCATGGCCTGGGCCCGCGAGCGCGAGGCTTTTGGCAAGCCGATTGGCAAGTTCCAGGTACTCAAGCACCGCCTGGCCGAGATGGCCACCCAGCTGGAGGTCTCCCGCGAATTCACCTATCGCCAGGCCGCCAAGATGGCTGCCGGCAAGAGCGTGATCAAGGAGATCTCCATGGCCAAGAACTTTGCCACCGACGTGGCCGACCGCATCACCTACGATGCCGTGCAGATCCTCGGCGGCATGGGCTACATGCGCGAGAGTCTGGTCGAGCGCCTGTACCGCGACAACCGCATCCTCTCCATCGGCGGCGGCTCGCGGGAAATCATGAACGAGATCATCGGCAAGCAGCTGGGGCTCTAGTGCGCTGCTCCGAACAGAGCCGTCGCATTGCGGCGGCGTCTTGGTCGCCATCCGGCCTGCAGGATCCACGCGCCAGTTCCGCAGCCAATTGAGACAACAGATTGGCGCCTGGGCTCGGCACCAACTCGGGTGTATGTGGATGGCGCCAGGGGCTATCGTTGCAGGGAGATTCTTTCGGCGAGAGCTGCCTCATGCGCGTGATGATCGTGGACGACGACCCCTGGCTGGCCGATCTGCTCAAGCAGCTGGTGCTGAGCAAACGGCCGGCTGCCGCTATCGACTGCTTCGGCGATGTCGCCAGCGCCTATGCCGGCTGGCAGCGCAGCCAGTATCAGCTGGTGCTGGCCGACTGGAACCTGCCGGACGACTCCGGCCTGAGCCTGCTGCAGCTCATTCGCAAGCAGGAC
>JAJLLC010000033.1:0-58017 GCA_033838285.1 Pseudomonadaceae bacterium | reverse complement strand
GAAAGCATAGGACGTCACCGGCGAGCGCAGGCGACCTCGATCAATGCCCGTGCAGAAAAACCTAGCGGCGCTGCCAGGTCTCGAAGCGATAGGCCGGGCTGCCCTCGGCGGCCGCGTGCTCCTCGCACTCGGTGCGCTGCCAGTCGCCCTCGGCGAAGGCCGGGAACCAGGCATCGCCTTCCGGCTGCAGGGCCACGCGGGTCAGGTACAGGCGTTCGGCCAGGGCCAGGCCCTGCTCGTAGAGCTGGGCGCCACCGATCAGCATCAGCTCGTCCACGCCCTGCTCGCGGGCCCAGGCATCGGCGCGCCGCATGGCTTCCTGCAGGCTCGGGAAGACCTCGGCGCCTTCCAGCGCCAACCCGGCCTGGCGGCTGACCACCAGGTTGAGCCGGCCCGGCAGCGGCCGGCCGAGCGAGTCCCAGGTCTTGCGGCCCATGATGATCGGCTTGCCGAGGGTCTTGGTCTTGAAGTGCTTGAGGTCCGCCGGCAGGTGCCAGGGCAGCTGGTTGTCGCGGCCGATCACGCGGTTCTCGGCGAGGGCGGCGATCAGGCAGAGGGGCAGGGTCTTGTTCATGGCGGCGAGGATAGCGGCTCGCGGCGTGACCGGCCATGCCCGGCGGCGATTTTCCCCGTGTGCCGAGGCAGGGGTTATGCTTGGGCTTCACTTCGTCGATGGAACGCCGCGTGACCGACACTCCCCTGCAACGCCTCTGGCTCTGCGAAACCATCCGCCTGCGCGAGGAACATGCCGGCCCGCTGGAAGACTCCGAGGCCAACCGCCTGGCGCGTCAGGCCGGCGGCGACCTGGCAGCGCGCATCGAGGCCCGCGCCCTGTTCCTCGCCCGCCGCGACGGCCTGGCCGATGCGCTGCGGCACTGGCTGCAGGGCGCGCGCCTGGCCCTGCTCGGCCTGGCGCTGCTGGCCCTGCTCGGCGGCGTCGGTCTGGCGCTGGCGGCGCTGGGCGACGGCAGCCCGGTCAACCTGTTCTGGGCCCTGGGCAGCCTGCTCGGCCTGCACCTCGCCACCCTGCTCGCCTGGCTGCTCGGCCTGCTGCTGGCCGGCGAGCACCAGGCCGCCCTCGGCCGCCTGTGGCTGTGGCTCAGCGAGAAGCTGGCGCGTGACGCCGCGGCCGCCCAGCTCGGCCCGGCGCTGGTCCTGCTGCTGCAGCGCCGACGGCTCAACCGCTGGCTGCTCGGCGCACTGGTGCACGGCCTGTGGCTGCTGGCGCTGGGCGCCGCCCTGGTGATGCTGCTCCTGCTGCTGAGCACCCGCCGCTACGGCTTCGTCTGGGAGACCACCCTGCTCTCGGCCGACACCTTCGTCGCCCTCACCCACCTGCTCGGCGGCCTGCCCGCCCTGCTCGGCTTCCCCCTGCCGGACGTGGAGACCATCCGCGCCAGCGGCGAGGCCGCGCTGGCCGACGAGGCCGCCCGCCATGCCTGGGCCGGCTGGCTGCTCGGCGTGCTGCTGGTGTTCGGCCTGCTGCCGCGCGCCCTGCTTCTGCTGCTGTGCCTGTGGCGCTGGCAGCGGGGCCAGGCCCGCCTGGCGCTGGAGCTGAACGACCCCGCCTACCGCCTGCTGGCCGAGCGCCTGCAACCGCCCAGCGAGCGCCTCGGGGTGATCGACGTGGCGCCCGCCGCGCTGCCAGAGGCCCTCGCCGGCGCCAACCCGCAGGCCAGCGCCGGCGCCCTGCTGGTGGCGGTGGAGCTGGACTCCAGTCGGCCCTGGCCGCCGTCGCTGCCCAAGGCGGTGGCCGACGCCGGCGTGCTGGACAG
The DNA here is from genome assembly GCA_033838285.1 of Pseudomonadaceae bacterium. Lineage (GTDB taxonomy): Bacteria > Pseudomonadota > Gammaproteobacteria > Pseudomonadales > Pseudomonadaceae > Aquipseudomonas. The sequence goes on along the minus strand of JAJLLC010000033.1, from coordinate 56,242 downwards.
CCGCGAACAGCGCCAGCAGCTGCTCGAGCAGCTCGGCCGCTTCCCGCCGGCGCGCCTGGCGGTGGCCGTCGACCCGCGCCGCTCGCCGGACCGCGGCACCCTGGCGCTGCTCGGCGAGCTGTCGCGCACGGCCGCCGCCACGCGCATCTGGCTGCTGCCGCCGGTGCCCGGCGAGGCGCTGGACAGCCAGCGCCTGGGCGACTGGCACGAGGCCCTGCAGCGCCTCGGCCTGGCCTTCTCCGACAGCTCGCCACTGGCCTGGCTGGAGAGTGGTCATGACTGAGCGCACCCTCTTCCCAGCCCTCTCCCATAAATGGGAGAGGGGGCCGTCCGTGCATTCTGTAACCCGCTGGAATCCCCCTCGCCGGTTGCCGGGAGAGAGGAGCGCAGATGACTAAGCCCCTGAAACTCGCCGTGGTCGGCCACACCAATGTCGGCAAGACCTCGCTGCTGCGCACCCTGCTGCGCGACGTCGGCTTCGGCGAGGTCTCGCACCGCCCCAGCACCACCCGCCACGTCGAGGGCGCGCGCCTGTCGGTGGCAGACACAGCGCTGCTGGAGCTGTACGACACCCCCGGCCTGGAGGACGCCATCGCCCTGCTCGAGCACCTGGAGCGCCTGCAGCGCCCCGGCGAGCGGCTGGACGGCCCGGCGCGCCTGGCCCGCTTCCTCGATGGCAGCGAGGCACGGCAGCGCTTCGAGCAGGAGGCCAAGGTGCTGCGCCAGCTGCTGGCCAGCGACGCCGGCCTGTACGTGATCGACGCCCGCGAGCCGGTGCTGGCCAAGTACAAGGACGAGCTGGCGGTGCTGGCCGGTTGCGGCAAGCCGCTGCTGCCGGTGCTCAACTTCACCCACGCCGCCAGCCAGCGCGAGGACGAGTGGCGCGAAGCCCTGGCTCGCCTGGGCCTGCACGCGCGGGTGGCGTTCGACACGGTGGCGCCGCCGCTGGACGGCGAGCGCCGCCTGTACGAGAGCATGGCCCTGCTGATCGAATCGGCGCGGCCGCAGCTGGAGCGCCTGATCGCCGACCACGAGGCCCAGGCCGCGGCCCGTCGCCAGGCCGGCGCACGGCTGATCGCCGAGCTGCTGCTGGACTGCGCCGCCGGCCGCCGCAGCGTGGCCGGCCAGGCGCCGATCGAGCGGGGCGAGATCGCCGCCCTGCACCAGGCGGTGCGCCAGCGCGAGCAGCAGTGCGTCGAGGCCCTGCTACGCCTGTACGCCTTCCGCGCGGACGACGCCCGCGCCGGCGAGCTGCCGCTGACGGACGGACGCTGGGGCGACGACCTGTTCAACCCCGAGACCCTGCGCCAGCTGGGCGTCAAGGTCGGCGGCGGCATGGCCGCCGGCGCCGCCACCGGGGTGGGCATCGACCTGCTGGTGGGCGGCGTCACCCTGGGCACCGCCGCGCTGCTCGGCGCGCTCGCCGGCGGCGGCCTGCAGACCGCGCGCAACTACGGCGGGCGCCTGCTCGGCAAGCTCAAGGGCCAGCGCGAGCTGACCGTCGACGACAACGTACTGCGCCTGCTCGCCCTGCGCCAGCGCCAGCTGCTGGCAGCCCTGGCGCAGCGCGGCCACGCGGCGACCACGGCGATCCGCCTGGACACGCCGCAGGACCAGGCCTGGCGCCAGGCGCCGCTGCCGCAAGCGCTGCACAGGGCCCGCGCCCACCCCGAGTGGTCCTCGCTCAACCCCGGCGCACGCCTGGAGCAGAACGAGCGGCGTGCGCAGGTGGAGGCCCTGGCCGGCGAGCTTTCAGCGCCGTGACATGCTGGTCCACAGCGTCGCGGCGACGATCAGCAGCCCGCCGATCCAGGCCTGCAGACTCAGCGCCTCGTTCAGCCAGAGCACGGCGAACAGCGCGCCGAACAGTGGCTCGCTGCCCATCAGCAGGCTGACCCGGGTCGGGCTGCTGCGGCTCAGCGCCCAGTTCTGCACGTAGAAGGCGAACAGGGTGGCGAACAGCACCAGATACAGGCTGCCGAGCCAGAATGCCGGCGCCGTTGGCAGTGGCGGCAGGCCGCCGGGCAGGGCCAGGCCGAGGGCCAGGCAGCCGAAGCCGACCACGCCGGTCTGCATGGCGGTGAAGGCCAGCGCCGGCACCTGGCTATCGGCGGTCAGTCGACGAATCAGGCACACGCCGAAGGCTCGCACCAGGGCCGCGGCTAGCATCAGCCCGTCGCCCAGGTTGAAACTCAGCTCCACGCCGCCGCTGAGTAGCCAGGTACCCAGCAATGACAGCGCCACCGCCGGCAACAGGCGGGCATCCGGGCGCTGGCCGAGCAGGGCCCATTCGACGAAGGGCGTGAGCACCACGCACAGGCTGATCAGGAAGGCCGCGTTGCTCGCCGAGGTGTGCAGCACGCCATAGGTCTCGCAGAGGAAGATCGCCAGCATCACCAGCCCCGAGGCCAGCCCCGGGCGCAGCGCGCGACGGCCGGCGCCGCGCAGTTGCGGGGCGAGCAGGAGAAAGGTGATGCAGAAACGCACGGCGAGAAAACCGAGCACCGGGTAATAGTCCAGCGCCTGCTTGGCCACGCCGTAGCTGGTGCCCCACACCAGCGCGACCAGCAGCAGGAGCAGGTCGCTGAGTTGCAGCAGGCGGGTGCGGGGGGGCGAGGGTCAGGCTGGTCATGATGGGCTCCGGTCGGGGAGCACCATTGTTCATTGCGAAGCTCGACGTGATAATCCAGCCATCTTGAACAGGACTTGTTTGTCGTGAGCATCAATCACAATCCCGCCCTGCTGCCGCTGATGGCCAGCTTCGTGCGCGTGGTCGAACACGGCAGCTTTTCCGCCGCTGCCCGCCTGCAGGGCACCAGCGCCTCGGCACTGAGCCGGCAGATCGCCCAGCTGGAAGCCCAGCTCGGCCTGCGCCTGCTGGAGCGCACCACTCGCCGCCTGCGCCTGTCCGAGGCCGGCGCCGAGGTGTTCGAGCGCTGCTGCGAGATGCTCGCCGCCGCCGACGCAGCGCTGGCGGTGGGTGAGCGCCTGATGAGCCATGCCCGCGGGCAGATACGCCTGTCGGTGCCCAAGGCCTTCGGCAAGTACCTGGTGGCGCCACTGATGGCCGACTTTCTGGCCCGATACCCGGAGGTCGACGTCAGCCTCAACCTCAGTGACCGCAGCCCCGACCCGATCGCCGAGGGCTTCGACCTGATCGTGCGGATCACCGAGCAGCCCCCGGAACAGATGGCCGGGCGGCCGCTGTGTCAGGTCGAGCAACTGCTCTGCGCCACCCCGCAGTACCTGGCGCAGCACGGCACGCCGCAGCACCCGCAGGAGCTGGTGCGGCATACCTGCCTGTACCTGGACGAAAACAGCGACGACCACCGCTGGCACTTCGCCAAGGCCGGCGAGCAGTGCATGGTCACCGTGCGCGGCCGTTTCGCCAGCAACCACAGCGAAGTGCGCCTGAACGGCGCGCTCGACCACCTGGGCATCGCCTGCCTGCCCAGCTTCACCGCCGCCGAGGCGCTGGCCGCCGGCAGACTGGTGCAGGTGCTCGGCGATTGGCGCTACACCGGCATCTACCAGGGCACGGCCTGGGCGCTGTACCCGTCCAACCGCCACCTGCCGCCAAAGCTGCGGGTGTTGATCGACCATCTGGCGGCCGGGCTGGCCGGTTAGTCGGCGGCCAGACGCCGCCGATGAGGACTACACCGCCACCGGCGCGGGAATGTGCGGGTGGGCCTGGTAGTTCTGCAGCTCGAAGTCCTCGAAGCGGAAGGCGAACAGGTCCTTCACTTCGGGGTTGAGCTTCATGGTCGGCAGCGGCAGCGGCGCGCGGGTCAGCTGCAGGTCGGCCTGCTCGATGTGGTTGGCGTACAGGTGGCAGTCGCCGCCGGTCCAGACGAAGTCGCCCGGTTCGAGGTCGCAGACCTGGGCGATCATCATGGTCAGCAGGGCGTAGCTGGCGATGTTGAACGGCACGCCGAGGAAGATGTCGGCCGAGCGCTGGTACAGCTGGCAGCTCAGGCGGCCTTCGGCGACGTAGAACTGGAACATGGTGTGGCACGGCGGCAGGGCCATCTCATCCACCAGCGCCGGGTTCCAGGCGGAGACGATCAGGCGGCGCGAGTCCGGGTTCTTCCTGATCATCTCGATCAGCTTGCTGATCTGGTCGATCGACTCGCCGTTCGGCGCCGGCCAGCTGCGCCACTGGTAGCCGTAGACCGGGCCGAGGTCGCCGTTCTCGTCGGCCCACTCGTCCCAGATGCGCACGCCGTTGTCCTTCAGGTACTTGATGTTGGTGTCGCCCTGGAGGAACCACAGCAGCTCGTGGATGATGGATTTCAGGTGGCACTTCTTGGTGGTCACCAGGGGGAAGCCGTCGGCCAGGTTGAAACGCATCTGGTGGCCGAACACCGAGTAGGTGCCGGTGCCGGTGCGGTCGCTCTTGAAGGTGCCGGTCTCGCGCACCAGGCGCATCAGGTCGAGGTACTGTTTCATCTCAGCTCCGCCGGGAAGGTCGCGGGTGCCTGGCCAGGCACCCGGAAAAAACGCGCAGTTTACCCAAATCGCCGGCGAGTCAGGCCCTGGCCCGACGATACGCCCAGACCATCAGGCCGATGCCGCCGAGGATCATCGGCAGGCACAGCACCTGGCCCATGGTCAGCCAGTTCCACGCCAGGTAGCCGAGCTGGGCGTCCGGCACGCGGACGAACTCGACGATGAAGCGGAACACCCCGTAGCAGGCGGCGAACAGGCCGGACACCGCCATGGTCGGGCGCGGCTTGCGCGAGTACAGCCAGAGGATGAGGAACAGGGCCACGCCTTCCAGGGCGAACTGGTAGAGCTGCGAGGGATGGCGCGCCAGCTGCTGCGGGTCGGTGGGGAAGACCATGGCCCAGGGCAGGTCGGTGGCCTTGCCCCACAGCTCGGCGTTGATGAAGTTGCCGATCCGCCCGGCGCCCAGGCCGATCGGCACCAGGGGGGCGATGAAGTCCATCAGCTGGAAGAAGCTCTTGTCGTTGCGCCGGCCGAACAGCCAGGTGGCCAGCATCACGCCGATCAGGCCGCCGTGGAAGGACATGCCGCCCTCCCACACCCGCAGGATCTTCAGCGGCTCGGCGATGTAGGCCGCCAGGTCGTAGAACAGCACGTAGCCCAGGCGACCGCCGAGGATCACGCCCATGGCCACCCAGAACACCAGGTCGGAGAGCTTCTCCTTGCTCCAGGCCGGGTCGAAGTCCTTCAGCCGGCGGCTGGCCAGCAGCCAGGCACCACCGATGCCGACCAGGTACATCAGGCCGTACCAGTGGATTTTCAGCGGGCCCAGGGCGATGGCCACCGGGTCGATCTGCGGGTAGGGCAGCATCAAAAAACTCCTTAGATCAGGAAATTCACGCCCACGCAGAGCAGCAGCAGGGCGAACAGGCGCTTGAGCAGGCGCGGCGACAGCTTGTGCGCCAGGCGCGCGCCGAAGCGGGCGAAGAACATGCTGGTGATGGCGATGCCGGCCATGGCCGGCAGGTAGACGAAACCGACGCTCCAAGGCGGCAGCTGCGGCTCGCCCCAGCCGATGACCATGAAGCTCAGGGCGCTGGCGGCGGCGATCGGCAGGCCACAGGCCGCCGAGGTGGCCACCGCCTGCTGCATGGATACGCTGCGCCAGGTCAGGAAGGGCACGGTCAGCGAGCCGCCGCCGATGCCGAAGATGGCCGAGGCCCAGCCGATCACCCCGCCGGCGGCGGTCAGCCCCAGCTTGCCTGGGACAGCGCGGCCGGCCTTGGGTTTCAGCTCCAGGCCCATCTGGATGGCGATGACGATGGCGAACACGCCGATGATCTTCTGCAGCATCGGGCCGTTGATCGCCGCCGCCGTCAGCGAGCCGAGGCCGGCGCCGAGCAGGATGCCGAGGGTCATCCAGGCGAACACCGGCCACAGCACCGCGCCCTTGCGCTGGTGCTCCAGCACCGAGTTGATCGAGGTGAAGACGATGGTGGCCAGCGAGGTGCCCACGGCCAGGTGCGTCAGCACGGCCGGGTCGATGCCCTGGGCGGTGAAGCTCAGCACCAGCACCGGCACTATGATGATGCCGCCGCCGACGCCGAACAGCCCGGCCAGCACGCCGGCCGCCGCGCCCAACAGCAGATAGAGCAGAAATTCCATGAGCCCCCCCGGATCAGGCAGGCATGGTAGCGGAGCCTCTCCGGGCATGGCCAGACGCGGCGATATTTCCGTAGAGTGGGGGACCGAGTGCCGGAGTCGCATCATGTGCCTGATCGCTTTCGCCTGGCGCCCCGATCACCCGCTCCCGCTGGTGCTGGCGGCCAACCGTGACGAGTTCTACGAGCGTGCCAGCCTGCCGCTGGGCGAGTGGGCGGACGCCCCCGGGCTGTATGCCGGGCGCGACCTGCAGGCCGGCGGCACCTGGCTGGGAGTGAGCCGCGACGGCCGTTTCGCCGCCCTGACCAACATCCGCGACCCGCGCCAGGCCAAGGGGCCGCGCTCGCGTGGCGAATTGCCGGTGGAGTTCCTGCGCGGCGCGCTGGATGCCGAGGCCTTCCTCGCCGGGCTGCGCCCGCGCCTGGACGATTACAGCGGCTTCAACCTGCTGCTCGGCGACCGTCGCCGGCTGTTCTTCTTCAATTCGGAGGAGGGCCGTGCGCGCCGCCTGGCGCCCGGTCTCTATGGCCTGTCCAACGCTCAGCTGGACACGCCCTGGCCCAAGGTCCTGCGCGCCACTGCCCATCTCGCCGGCAGCCTCGCCGACCCGCATCCGCAGCGCCTGCTGGACTTGCTGCGCGACGAACGGCGCCCGCCACGGGTGTTGCTGCCGGACACCGGCATCGGCGTCGACTGGGAGCTGCTGTTGTCGCCGATGTTCATCGTCGGTCCGGGCTATGGCACCTGCGCCAGCAGTGCCCTGCTGCTGGGCGCCGACGGTGGCGTGCAGCTGGTGGAGCGGCGCTTCGATAATCGCGGCGTGCCGGCCGGCGAGGTATCGATCCGCCTGCCGGGCTAGTCCTGCTCGCGCCAGTCGCAGAAGCAGCCCAGTGCCAGGTTGCTGTCGGCCCTGACCCGGCGCCCGTTCATCAGGGCTTCGAGGATCGGCTCGATGAAGCTGTTGGCCGAGGTGCAGACGGCGCCCTCGCTGTAGGGGCCGAAGTAGGCTAGGTCGCCCTGGGCATCCCAGATCGCCACCGCCGGGCTGGCCGGCAGGTTTGCGCTGCCGGCCAGCGCCTCCAGCGGTTGCAGTGCCTGCAGGGTGTCCGGCAGGCGGCCCTGGCTGCCGGCCTTCTGCACCGCGTAGAACTGCACGCCGCGCGGCGCATAGGCCTGCAGCAGCTCGCCGAGGTGTTGCTGGTTGCCGACGTTGCACGGGCAGGCCGGGTCCCAGAAATGCACCAGGCGGATCGGCCCCGGCCCGGCCAGCTCCGCCGGCAGGCGCAGCTGGGCGCCGGCGAACAGCTCGGTGCGCGCCTCGAAGGGGCGGATGTAGCGCGTCTGGAACCACCCGTAGGCGGCCAGCAGCATGGCCAGGCAGAGCACGGCCAGCAGGCTGGAAAGCAGGGTCTTGCGGCGCGGAGACATGATCGGCGGGCACCTGGAAAAGGCCGCTAGCTTGCCACGCCGCGCTCGACAGCTGAATATCGGGCATCGTCCACGAAACCCCGAAGCGCCATGACTGCCATGCCCCAGACCCTGCCAGAGCCCTTCCAGCCGGCGCGCCTGCGTGCCGCCCTGCGACCCTTGGCCGCAGCGCATGGGCCGCTGGACGAGGAAGCGCGAGCCTATCAGGGCTACTACGGCCTGGAACTCGGCACGCACCGGCGTCTGGGGCGTTTCCACTGCGACGGCCTGGAGCTGGTGGCGCAGCTGTGGCTGCCGGCCGAGCCGCAGGCGACTCTGATCCTGCTGCATGGCTACTACGACCACATGGGCCTGTACCGCCATGTGATCGACTGGGCCCTGGGGTTGAACCTGGCGGTGCTGTCCTTCGACCTGCCCGGTCACGGCCTGTCCGCCGGGGCGCAGGCCAGCATCGACGACTTCTCCGCCTACCAGCGCGCCTTGCAGGGGCTGTTCGCCGAGGCTGCCAGCCTCGACCTGCCGCAACCCTGGCACCTCTGCGGGCAGAGCACCGGCGGCGCCATCCTGCTGGATTTCCTGCTCACCGGCGAGCCGCGCCCCGAGCCGGGCGCGACCCTGTTGCTGGCGCCGCTGGTGCGGCCGCGCGCCTGGGGCCTGTCGCGGCTCAGCTATCACCTGCTGGCGCCGTTCCGCTCGGCGATTCCCCGGCGCTTCTCGGCCAACTCCAGCGATGCCGAGTTCCTCGACTTCGTGCGCCGGCGCGATCCGCTGCAGGCGCAGACCCTGCCGACCGCCTGGGTCGGCGCTCTGGGCCGGTGGATTCCGCGCATCGAGCAGGCGCCGCGCAGCGCCCAGCGGCCGCTGATCGTGCAGGGCGAGGACGACATGACGGTGGACTGGCGGCACAACCTCGAAGTGCTGCAGGACAAGTTCGACCGGCCGCAGATCCTGCGCATTCCCGGCGCCCGCCATCACCTGGCCAACGAGAGCGAGGAGATTCGCCGGCGCTACTTCGCCTTCCTCGGCGAGCACCTGCGCTAGCGAACCGGGTGGGAAACCTGCAGGCCCCCGCTGGAAAGTGCCGGCGGCCGCTTGCCCGCCCGGGAATGCATCAGATGCCGCGTTGCGCCGGCTGCAGGCTCTCCGCGCTCTCGCCCGCCGCCAGGGCGGCGCGCAGGGCGGCCAGGGCCGCCTGGTAGTAGGCCTGGCCGTCCGGCGACTGGGCGAAGGCGGCGAACTCCTCCAGTTCCGGGTCGGACAGCTCGCGGTAGACATGCAGCAGGATATTGTCGATGTCCGCCTCGATCTGCTGCTGCAGGCGTTCGCGCTGGCTCTGCACCAGGAGCTGGGTCTGCGCGCCGGCGAGCAGGCCGGGCACCATGGAGCTGAGGCTGTCGGCGGCGACGCTGGCCAGCGCCAGGCTGACCTCGGCACCCGCCGCACTGGCCGGCAGGGCCTGGGCCAGATGGCGAATCAGCAGGCGCCGGGTGGCATCGGCCTGTATCGGCGGCAGGCCGCCGGCATGGGCGGCCAGTTGCTCGCGCGAGGTGGCGTGGGTCTCGGCCGCGACTATCTTGCGCCCCAGCGGCGAGTCGAAGAAGCGCGGCGCCGGCAGCGGGTCGGCCAGTTGCATGCGCAGCGCGGCATCGGCGCGCTGCTCCATGGCCGCCGGCTCGAAGCGGCGGTTGCTGTTGTCCACCAGGGCCTGATACAGCGCCGGTGGCAGGCTGTCCCGGTAGCGCTGCTGCGCGGCGCTCAGCGCCTCGCTGAAGTGCGCGCGCTGCTGCGGCCAGCCGGCGTTCTGGTAGAGCCGGGCATGCTCGTCGGCGGCGACGGCGAAGCTGCACAGCAGCACGAGGGAAGCGAAGAGGACACGCATCGGGGACTCCTGTCTGAGGCCGCTATTCTAGGGGCGCGCGGGCCAGGCTGGTAGAATCCCGGCATGCCCAACGAACAACTGCAGCGGCTTTTGCCGCAGATCATCGAGGACCTGGCCAGCCGCGGCTGGTCGCGGCAGGACGCTTTCCTGCCTGCCACTCTGACCCACGAACTGGCCTAGGAGTGCCGCAGGCGCGCCCGCGAAGGCGCGCTGAACCCGGCCGGCACCGGCCGCGGCCAGGGCCTGGCGGTACGCGAAGGCGTGCGCGGCGACCATATCCAGTGGCTGGAGGCGGGCCAGGCCGAGGCCTGCGACCAGTACCTGGCGGCCATGGACGCGCTGCGCCTGGCGCTCAACCGCGCCTTCTTCCTCGGCCTGGAGGACTACGAGAGCCACTTCGCCCTGTATCCGCCCGGCGCCTTCTACCAGAAGCACCTGGACCGCTTTCGCGACGACGACCGGCGCACGCTGTCGGCGGTGTTCTACCTCAACGCCGACTGGCAACCCGAGCAGGGCGGCGCCCTGCGCCTCTACCCAGAGGGCGGCGGCGAACTGGACGTGCTGCCGACGGCCGGCACCCTGGTGCTGTTCATGTCCGCCGAGCTGCCCCACGAGGTGCTGCCGGCGAGCCGCGAACGCCTGTCGCTGACCGGCTGGTTCCGCCGCCGCTAACGTCCCCGGGAGGACTGCATGATGGAGAAACTGCTGGTCAGCCGCTGCCTGCTCGGCCACCGGGTACGCTACGATGGCGGCGCCCACGGCCCCTACGATCTGCTGCAGCGCTGGCAGGACGAGGGCCGCATCGTACCGCTGTGCCCGGAGGTGGCCGGCGGCCTGCCGACCCCGCGCGCGCCGGCGGAGATTCCCGGCGGCCAGGGTGGCCAGGTGCTGGACGGCGCGCGGCCGGTGCTGACCGACGCCGGCGAGGACGTCACCGCCGCCTTCGTCGCCGGCGCCGAGATCGCCCTGCAGCTGGTGCGCCAGCACGGCCTGCGGGTCGCCGTGCTCAAGGCGCGCAGTCCGTCCTGCGGCAATACGCAGAGCTACGACGGCAGCTTCAGCGGCACCCTGGTCGCCGGCGAGGGCGTCACCGCCGCCCTGCTCAGGCGCCACGGGGTGAAGGTGTTCAACGAGTCCGAGCTGGCCGCAGCGGCGACCGAACTGGCGCGCCTGGAGCGCGGGGGAGACTGAACCGCACGGGCCTGCCGAGGTCGTTATCGAGTCACCTCTGCAAGGAGCACATCATGTCCCAGGCTTTCCGCACCCTTACCCTAGCCGGCCTGCTGGCCGGCCTGCCGCTGCTCGCCAGCGCCGAGATGCCGCGCAGCCCCGCCCCCGAGGGCGCGCGGGTGTACTTCATCGAGCCGCAAGACGGCGCCACCCTGGCCCGCACCTTCAGCGTCAAGTTCGGCCTCGCCGGCATGGGTGTGGCGCCGGCCGGCGTCGATCTGCCCGCCACCGGCCACCACCACCTGCTGGTCGACCTCGCCGAGGCGCCGGCGATGGATCAGCCGCTGCCCGCCAGCGAGCAGGTGCTGCATTTCGGCAAGGGCCAGACCGAGACCGAGCTGACCCTGCCACCGGGCACCCACAGCCTGCAGCTGCTGGTCGGCGACAAGAACCATGTGCCGCTGGAGCCGCCGGTGATCTCCGAGAAGATCACCGTCACCGTGCAGTAGCGGGCACCAGCAGCAGCTCGCCGCGGGTATTGGCGGCCACGTCGGCCTCGGCCAGGCGCATGGGCAGATAGTCGCCGCGGATATAGGCCTCGGCCTGGTCGGCGTAGTGCTCGTCGAACGGCACGCCGCTCTGTCCCACCGGGTTGATGCCCAGGCTCCGCTCGGCGTCGGCCAGGTCGATCAGGCGTCGGGTCGAGGGGCCGTAGACCGTATCCCAGGGCGCCGGGCCGACCCGATGCGACAGGTTGTTGGGCGTCTCGTGGCCGCCCGGCACGGCGAAGGGGCCGACGTTGAACAGCAGGTCCAGCGGCTCCTGCAGGCCCAGCGGGTGGCCATGGGTCAGCAGGTGTGCCTGGCCCCACTGCCACTGGTCGCGGTCCTGCCCCAGCTGCTGTTCGAGGTGCTCCAGGGTACTGCGCCAGGCCGCGGCCACCACCTCGGCGCGGCTCTCGCGCGCCGCGCTGGCGCGCACATCCCACCAGGGCGAGTCGGCGTCGGCGGCCAGGCGCGGCAGGGCGCTGTCGAGCGCGCGGGTGTGGAGCAGGCTGGCGAAGAAGTCGTCGCCCAGCTCGTCGTGCATGGCGCCGCGGGCCAGTTCGTAGAGGAACTGGTTGAACAGGGTGGCGGCGCGCGAGTCGAGCCGGTGGTCGCCGTCCCAGGCCGCCAGCAGCTCGACCAGGGCGCGCTCGTCGGCGTTACCGGCGGCGCCGCGCAGGTCTTCCAGCAGCGGCGCCAGTAGTCGCGGGCCGTAGCCGCTGCCGTTGTCCAGCTGCAGGGCCTGGCTGTTGCTCAGATCCCACTTCACCGCCGGGTCGCGCAGGCGCTCGTCCAGGCGCCGGCTGCGGTCGGCCAGGTTGTAGTAGCCGGGTACCTCGATGCCGCTGGCGGGCACCGGCTGGTGGTTGGCCGAGAGGATGTAGCCGCGTGGCGGGTTCTCCTCCTGCGGGTTGGCGGCGAAGGGGTGGAAGCCGGGCTTGTCGGCCTCGCCGTTGGCGCCGTCGAGGATGAAGCTCGGGTTGACCCCGGCCGGGCGCTGCGGCAGCTTGGCCGCCGCCCACCAGCCGATGTCGCCGGCGGCGTTGGCCCAGACCACGTTGAGGCCGGGAGCGTGGATCTTCGCGGCGGCGGCGCGGGCCTTGTCCAGGGTGTCGGCGCGGTTGAGCTGGTAGAAGGCCTCGAGAATCGGGTTGTCGGTTTCCAGGAAGGCCCACCACAGGGCGATCGGCGTCTTGCCGGCGGCCTGCGCCACGGCGTCGTTGACGATCGGCCCGTGCGGCGAGCGGCGCAGGGTCAGGCGCACGTCGTCGGCGCCCTTGACCCTGATGATCTCCTCGCTGTGCTGCAGCTCGACCCAGCGCCCCTGGTGCCAGACCTGCTCGGGGTTGTCCGGGTTGACCTTCTCGGCGATCAGGTCGAGATCGTCGTTCTGGAACATGGTCAGGCTCCAGGCGAAGTCGCGGTTGAAGCCCAGCGAGGCGGTCGGGTTGAGCGCCTGGAAGTGGCCGTAGAGGTCGAAGCCCGGCGCCGTCAGTTGCGCCTCGTACCACACCGCCGGCACGGCGAAGCGGATGTGCGGGTCGCCGGCCAGCAGCGGCTTGCCGCTGGCGGTGCGGCTGCCGGCCACGGCCCAGGCGTTGCTGCCCTCGAACTGTGGCAGGCCGGCCTGGCGGAAGGCCTCGTGGCTGACCTGGGCCAGCGCGCCGAGGTCCTGCCAGTCGCCGGCGGCCAGGGCTGGCTGCAGCACGCCGTCGGGCCGCCAGTCGAGGTCGAACACCCGCAGGTAGTCGGCGCCCAGCTGGTCGCGCACCTGGGTCAGCACCGGTTCGGTGCGGAACGCGGCGGCGAAGCTGTAGGCCATGTAGCCGGCCACGGCCAGGGTGTCCTCGACGCGGAAGTCGCGTCTGGGAATGCCCAGCAGGTCGAACTCCAGCGGCAGCGGCTGGCTGGCCTGGTACTGGTTGATGCCGTCCAGGTAGGCCTCCAGGGCCTGCCAGGCCGGGCCGCTACGCTCGGCCTGGCGGGCATAGCCGCGGGCGTGCTCGGCCAGGCGCAGGGTACGGAACAGGCGGTCGCTGGCGACCAGCCTGTCGCCCAGCACCTCGGCCAGCTCGCCGTTGGCCAGGCGCCGCAGCATCTCCATCTGGAACAGGCGGTCCTGCGCCTGCACGTAGCCGAGGGCGCGGTACAGGTCGGCCTCGTTCTGCGCGCGGATGTGCGGCACGCCGCGTTCGTCGTAGCGCACCGAGACCGGGGCGCTCAGGCCGGCGAGGGCCAGCTGGCCGTCGCGTTGCGGTTGCTTGCCGGCCAGGTACCAGGCGCCGGCGGCGGCGCCCAGGGCAATCGTCACGGCAAGCAGGCTGAGGCTGCGCTTCATCGACTAACTCCTTGTTGTTGTGCCGACGATTGTGCGCAGGCAGGGTGGAGTCAGGCATTGACCGGAAAATTGCCAGCGGCAAATATCTGGTCATCATGAGCCTGCCTGCCGACCTGCCGCTGACCCACTCCGCGACCTTGCGCCTGCTGCTGTACGAGGCGCTGGATGCGCTCGGCTTCGAGCCGGGGGATATCTATCGCCGCGCCTTCCGCGACATCCCGCTGGGCCCGCCGAGCAGCATGGCGCGCGAGCCCCACGACCTGGCGCCGCCGTTCTGGCAGGCGCTGCCGCGGCTGACCGGCGACCCCGACATCGGCCTGCACCTGGGCGAGCGCATGCAGCCGCGGCCGCTGGACGTGGTCAGCTATCTGCAGCTGGCCAGCCGCGACCTGCGCGAGGCGCTGGAGGTGTTCGTGCGCTACCAGCACATCATCTCCGGCGGTTTCGCCGCGGCGCTGCAGGTGCAGGGCGAGCGCGCACGGCTGATCATCGACCTCAACTACCAGGGTCATGGTTCGCTGCGCCAGCAGATGGAGTGCCTGGCGGTGCTGTTCGGCAAGCACCTGGCGCAGCTGTGCGGCCAGCCGGTGCCGCTGCTCGGTCTGAACCTGCGGCATGGTGCGCCGCGGCGGCTGCACGAGCATCGCCGGCTGTTCGGCCTGACCCCGTGCTTCGACGCCGAGCACGATGCCCTGGAGTTCCCCGCGGCGCTCCTCGACAGGCCGTCGCGCAATGCCGCACCGGCCATTTTCGAGGTGCTGCGCCGGCACGCCGACGAGCAGCTGGCCGAGCTGGCCGGCAACTCGCTGGTCAACCGGGTGCGCTACTGGCAGGCCGGCCAGCTGGGCAGTGGGGCCTGCGATCTGACCGCCTGTGCGCGGGCGCTGGGGACCACGCCGGCGGCCCTGCAGCGCGGCCTGCTGGCGCGCGGCACGGGCTTTCGCCCGCTGCTGGAAGAGTTGCGCCGGCAGCGTTCGCAGCAGTTGCTGGACGAGGGCGGCAGCATCCGCGAGGTGGCCAGGGCCTGCGGCTTCGCCGAGCTGTCGCCCTTCTACCGCGCCTTTCGTCGCTGGTGGGGCTGCACGCCGGCACAGTGGCTGCGGCGCCACGGCTGAAACGCAAAAGGGAGGCCGAAGCCTCCCTTTCGTTTGCCGCAGGGCGCGTCTTAGAACAGCACGCGGCAGCGGATGGTGCCGTTGACGTGCTGCAGCTTCTCCAGCGCCAGGTCGGAGTACTCGGCGTCGACGTCGATCACCACGTAGCCGACCTTGTCGTTGGTCTGCAGGAACTGGCCGCAGATGTTGATGCCGTTGTCGGCGAACACCTTGTTGATCTCGCTCATCACGCCCGGGATGTTGGCATGCACGTGCAGCAGGCGGTGCTTGCCCGGGTGCGCCGGCAGGGCGACTTCCGGGAAGTTGACGGCGGAGGTGGTGGTGCCGTTGTCGCTGTACTTGACCAGCTTCTCGGCCACTTCCAGGCCGATGTTGGCCTGCGCCTCGGCGGTGGAGCCGCCGATGTGCGGGGTCAGGATCACCCGGTCCAGGCCGCGCAGCGGGCTGGCGAACTCCTCGTCGTTGGACTTGGGCTCGACCGGGAACACGTCGATGGCGGCACCGATCAGGTGCTCGTCCTTGATCGCCTCGGCCAGGTGGTCCAGTTCGACCACGGTGCCGCGGGCGGCGTTGATCAGGATGCCGCCCTTCTTCATCGCGCGGATTTCCTTCTCGCCGATCATCCACTGGGTGGACGGCAGCTCCGGCACGTGCAGCGACACGATGTCGCACAGGCCCAGCAGTTCGTGCAGGTTGCCGATCTGCTGTGCGTTGCCCAGCGGCAGCTTGGTCACCACGTCGTAGAAGTAGACCTGCATGCCGAGGGCCTCGGCGAGTACCGAGAGCTGGGTGCCGATGGAGCCGTAGCCGACGATACCCAGCTTCTTGCCCCGGATTTCGAAGGAGTTCGCCGCCGATTTGATCCAGCCGCCGCGGTGGCAGGAGGCGTTCTTCTCCGGGATGCCGCGCAGCAGCAGGATGGCCTCGGCCAGCACCAGCTCGGCCACCGAGCGGGTGTTGGAGTAGGGCGCGTTGAACACCGCGATGCCGCGCTCGCGGGCGGCGTTCAGGTCGACCTGGTTGGTGCCGATGCAGAAGCAGCCGACGGCGACCAGCTTCTTGGCGCAGTCGAAGACTTCCTCGGTCAGCTGGGTGCGCGAGCGGATGCCGATGAAGTGGGCGTCGGCGATCTTCTCTTTCAGCTCGTCGCCGGACAGCGCGCCCTTGAGGTACTCGATGTTGCTGTAGCCAGCGGCCTTCAGCACGTCGACGGCGTTCTGGTGCACGCCTTCCAGCAGAAGGAACTTGATCTTGCTCTTGTCGAGAGAGGTCTTGCTCATCGGAGTACCTGTGGTCCCACAAAAAGTGTCAGGAAAGCGGCCGTGGCCGGGCCCGCGGGTCGGTGCGGGGGCACGATCGGCGGGGTGCGTATGCTAGCATACGAGCCCCGCGAAACAGCCACCCCTGGGCGATGAAGCGTTCTCAGGGTGACCATGAACAGTTCGAGAGTTCCCAGATGACCAATCCTGCCCTGATAGACGAGCTGAAGACCCTGGTGGAGCCCGGCAAGGTGCTGACCGACGCCGACTCCCTCGACGCCTACGGCAAGGATTGGACCAAGCACTTCGCCCCGGCGCCGTCCGCCATCGTCTTTCCCAAGACCATCGAGCAGGTGCAGGCCATCGTGCGCTGGGCCAACGCGCACAAGGTCGCCCTGGTGCCCTCGGGCGGCCGCACCGGCCTGTCCGCCGCCGCCGTGGCGGCCAACGGTGAGGTCGTCGTCGCCTTCGACTATATGAACCAGATCCTCGCCTTCAACGAGTACGACCGCACCGTGGTGTGCCAGCCGGGCGTGGTGACCAAGCAGCTGCAGCTGTTCGCCGAAGACAAGGGCCTGTACTACCCGGTGGACTTCGCCTCCAGCGGCTCCAGCCAGCTGGGCGGCAACATCGGCACCAACGCCGGCGGCATCAAGGTGATTCGCTACGGCATGACCCGCAACTGGGTGGCCGGCCTCAAGGTGGTCACCGGCGCCGGCGAGCTGCTGGAGCTGAACCGCGACCTGATCAAGAACGCCACCGGCTACGACATGCGCCAGCTGTTTATCGGCGCCGAGGGGACGCTCGGATTTGTGGTCGAGGCCACCATGCGCCTGGAGCGCGCGCCGAAGAACCTCACCGCGATGGTCCTCGGCACCCCGGACTTCGACTCGATCATGCCGGTGCTGCACGCCTTCCAGAACAAGCTGGACCTGACCGCCTTCGAGTTCTTCTCCGACAAGGCCCTGGCCAAGATCCTGGCCCGTGGCGACGTGCCGCCGGCCTTCGACACCGAGTGCCCGTTCTACGCCCTGCTGGAATTCGAGGCCAGCACCGAGGAGGTCGCCAACCAGGCGCTGGAGACCTTCGAGCACTGCGTCGAGCAGGGCTGGGTGCTGGACGGCGTGATGAGCCAGAGCCAGCAGCAGCTGGAGAACCTGTGGAAGCTGCGCGAGTACATCTCCGAGACCATCAGCCACTGGACCCCGTACAAGAACGACATCTCGGTCACCGTCGGCCAGGTGCCGGCCTTCCTGCACGACATCGACCGCATCGTCGAGGAAAACTATCCGGACTTCGAGGTGGTGTGGTTCGGCCATATCGGCGACGGCAACCTGCACCTGAACATCCTGAAGCCGGAGAACCTGTCCAAGGACGAGTTCTTCGCCAAGTGCGCCATTGTGAACAAGTGGGTGTTCGAGACCGTGCAGAAGTACAACGGCTCCATCTCCGCCGAGCACGGCGTGGGCATGACCAAGCGCGATTACCTGCACTACAGCCGCAGCCCCGCAGAAATCGCCTATATGAAGGCGATCAAGCAGGTGTTCGATCCGAACGGCATCATGAACCCCGGCAAGATCTTCCCCCTCTGACAGGCATGGCGGCGGAAAAGGCCTGCGGCCGTTTTCCGCCCTACGCATGGCCGCTCTGTAGGGTGGAAAACCGCGCAGCGTTTTCCACCATTGCCCTCTAGGAGTTCCCATGAGCTACCAGCACCAGTACACCGACGGCACGCCAATCCACTTCCCGCTGGGCAAGGTGGTCTGCGTCGGGCGCAACTACGCCGAGCACGCCGCCGAGCTGAACAATCCGATCCCGACCGAGCCGCTGCTGTTCATCAAGCCTGGCAGCTGCACCGTGGCGATGGACGAGAGCTTCGCCATCCCGCAGGAGCGCGGCGCCGTGCACTTCGAGGCGGAGATCGCCGTGCTGATCGGCAAGCCGCTGTCGAAGAAGCCTTCGGTGGAGGAGGTGCTGGACGCCATCTCCGGCTATGCCCCGGCGCTGGACCTGACCCTGCGCGATGTGCAGGCCAGGCTCAAGGAGAAGGGCCTGCCCTGGGAGCTGGCCAAGAGCTTCGACGGCGCCTATGTGCTGGCGCCTTTCGTCGCCGCCGACGCGGTGGAGGATGTGCGCGACATCGGCATCCGTCTGTCCATCGACGGCCAGCTGCGCCAGGACGGCAACAGCCGCGACATGCTCAACCCCATAGTGCCGCTGATCCAGCACATCGCCGGCCACTTCAGCCTGCAGCCGGGCGACGTGGTGTCCACCGGCACACCGGCCGGCGTGGGTCCGCTGGCCAGCGGCGAGCAGCTGGAAATCGAACTGGTCGGCCTCAGTCGCTTCGCCAGCCGCGTGCTGTAAGGGAACCGCAATCGACTGCCGCTAGTCTGAGCTGCTTCCATCGCCCAGCCGAGTAGTAGTCGATGCCCCTGTTGATCCGCCACTGGCGCCCCTGCCTGGCCCTTTCCCTGCTCATCGCCGTCGTCTGCGGCATCCATGCCATGCGCTGGGACCAGCGCGGCCTGTTCTGGCTGCAGCAGCTCGGCGTCGGCGCCGGCGCCCAGGCCGCGCGGGTCTGGCTGCCGGGCTATCGTGCCGCCATCCAGGCCCTGCCCCTGGCCGAGCTGGCCGAGACTTCCGGGCTCAGCTACAACCCCTTCACCGGCACCCTGTTCACCGTGGCCGGCCGCAGCCAGCTGGTGGAGCTGTCGCGTGCCGGCGAGGTGCTGCGGCGCATCGAACTGCGGGGCGCGCGCGACCTGGAAGCGGTCGAGGTGCTGGGCGACGGGCGCCTGGCCCTGGTCGACGAGCGCCAGCGGCGCCTGTTCACCCTGCGCCTGCCGGAGGGCGATGCCAGCCTGGACAGCTCGCAACTGGAATCCTTCGACCTCGGTTTCGCCGGGGCCGGCAACAAGGGCTTCGAAGGCATGGCCTGGGACTGGTCGAGTCGGCGCCTGCTGCTGGCCAAGGAGCGCAGCCCGCTGGGGCTGTTCAGCCTGCCTTTTCCCGACGAGGGCGGCGAGATCGGCCTGCTGCGCGGCGAGGACACGTCCGGCCTGTTCGTCCGCGACCTGTCTTCGCTGACCGTGGACCGGCGCACCGGCCATCGTCTGCTGCTGTCCGACGAGTCGCGCCTGCTGGTGGAACTGGACCGGCAGGGCCGGCCCCTCAGCTTCATGAGCCTGGGCAGAGGTTCCGCCGGGCTGGAGCGTTCGATCGAGCAGGCCGAGGGCGTGGCCATGGACGAGGATGGCGCCATTTATATGGTCAGCGAGCCCAACCTGTTCTACGTGTTCCGCAAGGATGAGCCTTTAAGCCTGCCGCGGAGCTGATCTGTAGGATGAGTGGAGCGCAGCGATACCCATCACCCTGCTCATGGGTATCGCCTGGCCGCTCCATCCTACGCACTGACGCTATCGAAGCCCTGCAGCACGTTGATGGCGTTGATGCCGATCTCTTCGACCGCGTAGCCGCCCTCCATGACGAACAGGGTCTGCAGGCCCAGCGCGCCGATGACCTCGCCCATACGCAGGTAGTCCGGGCTGTCCAGCTTGAACTGCGAGATCGGGTCTTCCTTGAAGGTATCCACCCCCAGCGAGACGATCAGCGCGTCCGGCGCGTAGGCGGCGATCTGCCGGCAGGCGGCGGCCAGCGCCAGGCCCCAGGCCGACCAGTCGCTGCCGGCGGCCAGCGGATAGTTGAAGTTGAAGCCGCGGCCGACGCCTTCGCCCTTCTCGTCGGCATGGCCGAGGAAGAAGGGGTACTCGAAGCGTGGATCGCCATGGATCGAGGTGAACAGCACGTCTGCGCGGTCGTAGAAGATGTCCTGGGTGCCGTTGCCGTGGTGGTAGTCGACGTCGAGGATGGCCACCCGGCTGGCGCCCTGGTCGAGCAGGGCCTGGGCGGCGATGGCGGCGTTGTTCAGGTAGCAGTAGCCGCCCATGTAGTCGGCGGCGGCGTGGTGGCCCGGCGGCCGGCACAGCGAGAACACCCCGCGCGCGCCCTTGGCCAGCTCGGCCTGGCCGGTCAGCGCGACGTTCACCGAGCTGCTCACCGCCTGCCAGGTGCCGGCGGTGATGGGTACGCCGGCGTCGAAGCTGTAGTAGCCGAGGCGGCCGTCGAGGCTGTCCGGGATGCACTGGCGCAGGCGCCGGTTGGGCCAGGTGAAGGGCAGCATGTCGTAGTCGCGGCCCAGCGCCTGCCATTCGGCCCAGGCACCCTTGAGGAAGTGCACGAAGCCTTGGTCATGCACCCGCAGTATCGGTTCCAGGCCGAACTCGCGCGGCGCCACGACCTCGCCCAGGCGCACCTTCTGCGCGCGCGCCAGCACCATGTCGGCCCGGCTGGGCTTCTCGAAGCAGGGGGTGAGCTGGCCGTCGATCAGCTCGAACTTGCCGTGGTGCAGGTGGTGGTCGTCGCTGTAGATGGTCAGCATCGCAAGCTCCTGTGCCCCGCCGGGGCATGGTCGATGGGGTGCCCGCCCGAGCCGGATAACCTGTTGTTTAGACAGGGGAATGTCGGCAAGAGGCGACGAAGGACGGCTTGGATTCTAGGTAGGCGGCGGGCGCTGCTGAACGGTAGAAGCGGTCAATAGGGGATAGATCCGGCCAAGATGCGGCGACCGTCGGCGAGCGCCGGTGCCGCTCAGCGGCGCAGTTCGCTCGGTGCCAGGCCGCTCCAGCGCTGGAAGGCGTGGCGGAAGCTGGCCGTCTCGCTGTAGCCGAGGCGTTCGGCGATCAGGTAGATCGGCAGGTCGGTGTTCAGCAACAGCTGGCGTGCCTTGTCGTAGCGCACCTCGTCGAGCAGGTGCTGGAAGCTGGTGTCGAGCTGCTGCAGGTGACGGCGCAGGGTGCGCTCGGAGCGGTGCAGGCGGGTGGCGACGCGCTCCAGGCTGGCGCAGCCGGCCAGGTCGTCGCTGAGCTGCTGGCGGATCAGGTCGCGCAGGTCGTGGCGGCTGTGCAGTTGCGCCTCCAGCTGCATGCATTGCTGCAGGCCGTGGCGGTAGCTGACCGGGTCGGCCAGCGGCAGCGCGCGTTCCAGCAGCGCCGGGTTGAAGCACAGGGCGGTGCGCTCGGCGCCGAACTCCACCGGGCAGCCGAGCTTCTCGCCGTAGCTGGCAGCATGCGCCGGCGCCGGGTAGGCCAGCAGCAGTCGGCGTGGGCGCACGGATTCGCCGAGCAGGTCCTGGATCACGGTGAGCAGCGAGGCCAGGCACAGCTCGGTGTTGAACAGGGCCAGGTCCGCGGCATAGCGGTAGCCGGCGGCGCTCAGTTGCGCCTCGTCGCCGACCCTGGCCAGGTCCAGCTGGAAGTAGGTGCCGAGCAGGGCCGGGTGGGCGATGGCCAGGCGCAGGGCCTCGCCCAGGTTGCGGCTGGCCAGCAGGGTATAGCCGAGCATGCCGTAGGCCGAGACGTGCATGCGCTTGCCCAGCAGCAGGCCCAGGGCCGGGTCGGCGCTGGCCGCCAGGGCGTTGCGCAACACGCGCAGCTCCTGGGCATGGCTGACCAGGCGGCTCGGGCTCTCCAGGTCGCCCGGCTGGATGCCGCTGCCCTCCAGCACCCGCTCGGCGGGCGTACCCATGTGTTGCAGCACCTGCACCGCCAGGGCGACGGTGTGCAGGGTGGTCAATACGCGCTCTTCCGGTAACACTGGCATGGCTGGCGTTTCCACTGCGTGGCGTTCGGTGACGACGCTTCTTAAGCTTGAGTTCAGCCGTGGCTGCTTAGCTGTGGCATCCCTTCTGCGCGGAATGTCCACATGCGTCGTCTGACCCAACCTCGCTTCCTGTTGTCTCTGCTGGGCTTGCTCGTGCTCGCCGGCCTGCTGCTGGTCGCCCAGCAGTGGCGTCTGTTCGAACGCGGCTGGTTCGTGGTGCAAGAATGGCGCCATGCCGCCGAGTGGCGCGATCAGTCGATCTGGCTGCCGGACTACCGCGCCACCCTGCAGGCCCGACCCATCGAGGGGCTGAGCAGCGATGTCTCCGCGCTGACCTTCGATCCCGACCGGCGCAGCCTCTTCACCGTGACCAACACCAACCCGGAAATCGTCGAGCTGTCGCTGGACGGCAGGATCCTGCGGCGCATCCCGCTGATTGGCTTCGGCGATCCGGAGGCTATCGAGTACATCAGTCGCGACCTCTACGTGATCACCGACGAGCGCCGGCAACGCCTGTTCCGCGTCCACCTGGACGAAGGCACCGCCTTCGTCGACGCCGCCGAGTCGGAGCAGCTGTCCCTGGGCATCGGCCTGAACGGCAACAAGGGCTTCGAGGGGCTGGCCTACGATGCCGCCAACCAGCGTCTGTTCGCCGCCAAGGAGCGCGATCCGCTGAGCATCTACGAAATCCACGGCTTCCCCCACACCAACCCGGACAAGCCATTCGCCGTGCATGTGGTGGAAGACCCCAAGCGCGATGCCCGGCTGTTCGTGCGCGACCTGTCCAGCCTGCAGTACGACGCAGGCAGCGGCCACCTGCTGGCGCTATCGGATGAGTCGCGTCTGGTGCTGGAGATCAATGCCGATGGCCGGCCGATTAGCGCCCTGTCGCTGCTGCGCGGCCAGCATGGTCTGGAGAAGGGCGTGCCACAGGCCGAAGGCGTGGCGATGGACGACCAGGGCAGGCTGTACCTGGTCAGCGAGCCCAACCTGTTCTACGTGTTCGAGAAGCAGGCCAGGCCCTGAGTCAGACGCTGAGCAGCCAGTCGTAGTCGGCGATCAGCGGCGCGTGCTGGGAGAAGCGCGGCTGGCGCGGTAGCCTGGCGTTGCGCACCACGCGGCGCAGGCCGGGAGTGAGCAGCTGGTAATCGAAGCGCCAGCCGAGGTTGAGCATCTCGGCCTGCTCGCTGTCCGGCCACCAGCTGTACTGCTCGCCTTCGCGGCTGACTTCGCGCAGGGCGTCGACATAGCCCATGCTGCCGATCACCTCGTCCAGCCAGGCACGTTCCGGGGCGAGGAAGCCCGGCAGCTGCTGGCAGTCGCGCCAGTTCTTCACGTCGAGCTTCTGGTGCGCCACGTACAGCGAGCCGCAATAGATGTACTCGCGGCGCTTGCGCCGCTGCTTGTCCAGGTAGCCGGTGAAGTCGTCGATGAACTTGAACTTGTGGTTCAGGCTCTCGTCGCCGCCCTGGCCGGACGGCAGCAACAGGGTGGCGATGCTTACCTTGTCGAAGTCGGCCTGCAGGTAGCGTCCGTAACGGTCGGCCAGCTCGAAGCCGAGGCCATGGATCACCGCCTTGGGCTGCAGGCGCGAGTACAGCGCAACGCCGCCCTGGGCCGGCACTTCGGCGTCGGCGGCGTAGAGAAAGTAGCCGTCCAGCTGGTAGGCCGGGTCGTCCAGTTCGAAGGAGGAGACTCTTGTATCCTGCAGGCAGATCACGTCGGCATTCTGGGCCTGCAGCCAGCTGAGCAAACCTCGCTCGACCGCGGCCTGAATACCATTCACGTTCACGCTGATGATCCGCATAAATGGCCCCCAAAAACACCAGCGTGTATGATACCCGAGCTCATTCCCATTAGCTAAATTCATAGCTAAATCCGTAGCCCAATCCGTGCCTTACGGAGCTTTGCATGCAGGCGTATCAGCGCGAATTCATCCGTTTTGCCATCGACCGCGGCGTACTGCGCTTCGGCGAGTTCACTCTCAAGTCCGGGCGCACCAGCCCCTACTTCTTCAATGCCGGCCTGTTCGACAGCGGCCTGGCGCTGGCCAAGCTGGGGCGTTTCTACGCCTCCGCGCTGGTCGATGCCGGGGTCGAGTTCGACGTGCTGTTCGGCCCGGCCTACAAGGGCATTCCGCTGGCCGCCGCCACCGCCGTGGCCTTGGCCGAGCAGTACGACCGCGACCTGCCCTGGTGCTTCAACCGCAAGGAGGCCAAGGATCACGGCGAGGGCGGCACCCTGGTCGGTGCGCCGCTGGCCGGGCGGGTGATGATAGTCGACGACGTGATCACCGCGGGCACCGCGATCCGCGAGGTGATGCAGATCATCCAGGCCCAGGGTGCCCAGGCCGCCGGCGTGCTGATCGCGCTGAACCGCCAGGAGCGCGGCCAGGGCGAGCTGTCGGCGATCCAGGAGGTGGAGCGCGACTACGGCATGCCGGTGATCAGCATTGTCTCGCTGGAGCAGGTCCTGGATTATCTGGCCGGCGATGCCGAACTGAAGAAGCACCTGCCGGCGGTGGAGGCCTACCGCGCGCAGTACGGCATCTGAACCACGACAAGGGAACACCATGCTCAGACCGCTCGCACGCCTGACTCTGCTTCTCGCCCTGTTGCCCCATGCAGCGGTTGCCGCCGGCCAGGCAGGCGGCGGGATCGAGTATTACCGTTACAAGGACGATCAGGGACGAGTCGTGCTGAGCCGGCAGGGTGTGCCGCCGGAGCATATCTCCAAAGGCTACGAGGTGATCGACGACAAGGGGCGGGTGCTGAACGTGGTGCCCCCCGCTCCGAGCCTGGAGGAGCGCCAGCGCCTGGCCGAGGAGAAGGCCAAGGCGCAGTCCGATGCCCAGTTGCTGCGCATCTACTCCGAGCCGGCCGATGTCGATCGCGCCCGCGACCGCAAGCTGGCCGAGCTGGACGGCCTGATCAGCGTGGCGCAAAGCAACCTGCACTCGCTGCGCACCCAGCAGGCCAACCTGCAGGGCAAGGCCGCCGAGTTCGAGCGCGACGGGCGCCAGGTACCCGAGCACCTGCTGGTGCAGATCGACAATATCAAGGCCGAGCAGGCCAGCACGGAGAAGGACATCCAGCGCTATCGCGACAGCCGCAAGGCGGCCGAGGCGTCCTTCGCCGCCGACCGCGCGCGCCTGGAGAAGCTGCTCGGCGGCCAGTGACAGCCGCCGGCCTCCTCAGCGCGGGAGCTTGCGGTTGCTGATCAGGGTGCCGACGCCGCTGTCGGTGAAGATTTCCAGCAGCACCGCGTTGGGTACCCGGCCATCGATGATGTGCGCGCTGGTCACCCCGCCCTGCACCGCCTCCAGGGCGCAGCGGATCTTCGGCAACATGCCGCCGTAGATGGTGCCGTCGGCGATCAGCGCATCCACCTGCTCGGTGGTCAGTCCGGTCAGTACCTCGCCCTGTTTGTCCAGCAGGCCGGCGATGTTGGTCAGCAGCATCAGCTTCTCCGCCTTCAGCGCCTCGGCCACCTTGCCGGCCACCAGGTCGGCATTGATGTTGTAGGACTCGCCGTCGGCACCCACGCCGATGGGCGCGATCACCGGAATGAAGTCGCCATGCACCAGCATGTCGAGCAGCTCGGTATTGACCCCGGTGACTTCGCCGACATGGCCGATGTCGATGATTTCCGGCTGGGTCATCTCCGGGGTCTGGCGGCT
This sequence comes from Pseudomonadaceae bacterium, assembly GCA_033838285.1. Classification (GTDB taxonomy): domain Bacteria; phylum Pseudomonadota; class Gammaproteobacteria; order Pseudomonadales; family Pseudomonadaceae; genus Aquipseudomonas. Next base: position 31,060 of record JAJLLC010000033.1, on the reverse strand, counting down.
CACCTTGAGCTTCCTGGCGCGGATCAGCTGGGCATCCTTGCCGGTCAGGCCGATGGCGCTGCCGCCGTGGCGGTTGATCAGGTTGACGATGTCCTTGTTGACCTGGCCGCCGAGCACCATCTCCACCACGTCCATGGTCTGCGCGTCGGTGACGCGCATGCCGTCGATAAAGTGGCTCTCGATGGATAGGCGCTTGAGCAGGTCGCCGATCTGCGGGCCGCCGCCATGCACCACCACCGGATTGATGCCGACCGCCTTCATCAGCACGATGTCGCGGGCGAAGCCTTCCTTCAGCTCGTCGCTTTCCATGGCGTTGCCGCCGTACTTGATCACCAGGGTCTTGCCGACGAAGCGACGGATATAGGGCAGCGCTTCGGACAGGACCTTGGCGACTTGGGCGGCGGCTTCACGATCGAGGTTCATGGAGTACTCCAGTAAAACGGGTCAGAACGGCAGGTTGAGGTCGGGCGCGACGTTGTACAACTGGGCGCGGAACACTTCCTTGATGCGGTGCAGCTCTTCCTCGCTCTCCGCCTCGAAGCGCAGCACCAGCACCGGCGTAGTGTTGGAGGCGCGCACCAGGCCCCAGCCCTTGGGGTAGTCGACGCGCACGCCGTCCAGGGTGGTCAGGTTGGCCTCGCCCCACACGCCGTCGCGCTGCAGGCGGTCGATCAGGCGGAACTTGCTCTCGTCGGTGACCGTGACATTGATCTCCGGCGTGGAGATATCCAGCGGGAAGGCGGCGAACACCTGCTCGGCGTCGCGGCGATCCTGGCTGAGCACTTCGAGCAGGCGGGCGGCGCTGTAGATGCCGTCGTCGAAGCCGAACCAGCGTTCCTTGAAGAAGATATGGCCGCTCATCTCGCCGGCCAGCAAGGCACCGGTTTCCTTCATCTTCTTCTTGATCAGCGAGTGGCCGGTCTTCCACATCACCGGGCGGCCGCCATAGCCGCTGATCAGCGCGCCCAGGCGGCGGGTGCACTTGACGTCGTAGATGATGTCGGCGCCCGGATTGCGCGACACCACGTCCTTGGAGAACAGCATCATCAGGCGGTCGGGGAAGACCATGGTGCCCTTGTTGGTCACCACGCCGACGCGGTCGCCGTCGCCGTCGAAGGCCAGGCCCAGGTCGGCGCCCTCGGCTTTCACCCGGGCGATCAGGTCCTCGAGGTTCTCCGGCTTGCCCGGGTCCGGGTGGTGGTTGGGGAAGGTGCCGTCCACCTCGCAGTACAGCGGGATCACGCTGCAGCCCAGGGCCTCGATCAGGCGCGGGGCGATGACCCCGGCGACGCCGTTGCCGCAGTCGACCACCACCTTCATCGGCTTGGCCATGGCGATGTCGTCGCGGATCTGGGCGAAGTAGCGGTCGAGGATGTCGAGCTGCTCGACGCTGCCGACGCCGCTGGCCAGGTCGTTGTTGTCGATGCGCGTCTTCAGCGCCTGAATCTGCTCGTTGGCCTGGGTGTCGCCGGCGATGACGATCTTGAAGCCGTTGTAGTCCGGCGGGTTGTGGCTGCCGGTCAGCATCACCCCGGACTTGCCCTCCAGCACATGGGTGGCGAAGTACAGCACCGGGGTCGGGACCATGCCGATGTCGGTCACCTGGCAGCCGCAGTCGAGCAGGCCCTGGATCAGTTGCTGCACCAGCTGCGGGCCGGACAGGCGGCCGTCGCGGCCGACGGCCACACGCGGCTCGCCCTGGGCCAGGCTCTCGGAGCCGATGGCGCGGCCGATCCAGTAGGCGGCTTCGGGAGTCAGGGTGTCACCGACCACGCCACGGATGTCGTAGGCGCGGAAGATGCTGGCGGGGAGCTTGGGCGGGTTCTGCACGGCGCTTTCCATTACTGCGGGTTGGTCGAGGCCCAGGAGGTCCTGGTCCTCGTCGAGGATGTCGATGTCGAGAATATCGGTGGCCTGGAACAGCGGGTCGGCCAGTGGTTCCGTCGGCTGCGCTGCCTTGGGCGCACCGTTGGTGGCTGTGGCGGGCGCCTCCTGGCGTCCGCGCGGCAGGCGCGCGAGGCTCTGCGCCAGGCCGTCGAGGGCGGCGAAGTGCAGGCTGAAGCTCTTCACCGACTTGCCCACGGCCAGCTCCTGGAGCATGCCGGCCAGCTGCTGCACGTCGCCGCGCAGGCGGCCGAGCAGATGGTTGCGGGTCAGCATCAGGCCGAGCAGGGCACCGGCCAGGGCCAGCAGGGCGGCGAGGGCGAGGATCGCCGGCGACAGGCTGGCCGTGGCCGCCGGGCCGGGGCTGAACTCGAGCTTCCAGTTGGGGTTGCCGCTGTCGAAGGTCACCGCCTGGCCGTCGCCGGCCGAGCTGCCACGCTGCAGCAGCAGCTGGGGAGCACCGCTGCTGAACTGCTGGCTGAGGCGCAGCTGGCCGGCATCCGCGGGCAGCTGCGGCAGGCTGGCGAGCAGGCGCTCGAGGTCGACCACCAGCAGCAGGGTGCCCTGCGCGCGCGAACTGTCCGGGCTGCGCAGCAGGGCGGCGCTGTAGGCCAGCCAGCGGTCGCCGACCTTGTACGCTTCGACTGCCGGCGCCTGACCGTTTTCCAGGCGGCGCAGCAGGTCCAGCGCGGCGAAGTTCATCGGACCGCTACGGTCGACATTGAGCGAAGCCTGGCCCGGCAGGTTGAGGTGGACATCGATCACCCCCTGCCAGTGCTGCAGGCTGCGCTCGGCATTGCCGATCAGTGCGCGGTCGCCGCTCTGCAGGGCGGCGAGCAGGGCCGGGTTGCCGGCTGCGGCCTGGGTGTCGGCCTGCAGCTGGCGCTGGGCCTGCTGCAGGGCGCCGGCCTGGCTGCCGCCCCAGGCCTCGATCAGCCGCTGCTGCTGGCGTTGGGCGTTGCCGCTGAGGTCGAAGGCGAGCAGGGCGCCGCCCAGCAGCAGGCCGGCCAGGGCGGCGATGGCGCCGGGCAGCAGGGCCTGCTGGTCGTTGCCGCTCCTGCGCGGTGGCTTGGCGGCGGGGGCGATGAGGTTCTGCTCGGTATCCTTGGCTGCACGCTTGAACAGTTTCACGCATGTCTCCCTTTGCGAGTCAGTGGCTGCCGGAGTGGCCGAAACCGCCGGCGCCACGCTGGCTGGCGTCGAATTCCTCGACCAGTTCGAAATGCGCCTGTACCACCGGCACCAGCACCAGTTGGGCGATGCGTTCGCCGACGGCGATGGTGAAGGGCGTCTGCCCACGGTTCCAGCAGGACACCATCAGCTCGCCCTGGTAGTCCGAGTCGATCAGGCCGACCAGGTTGCCCAGCACCACGCCGTGCTTGTGGCCCAGGCCCGAGCGCGGCAGCACCAGGGCGGCCAGGCCCGGGTCGGCGATATGGATGGACAGGCCGGTGGGGATCAGCAGGGTCTGGCCCGGCTCGAGGACGGTGTCTTCCCTGAGCATGGCGCGCAGGTCGAGGCCGGCCGAGCCGGGGGTGGCGTACTGCGGCAGGGGGAAGTCGCTGCCCAGGCGGGCGTCGAGGATCTTGGCTTGCAGGGCGTGCATGGTGGGTTCCGTAGGCGAATGAGTCAGGCGCGCGCGAGGCGCTCGGCGATGAAGGCCACCAGCTGGCGGGCGATCTTGCTCTTGCTGGTCTGGGCGAAGGCGATGGCCTGCAGCTCGCGGTCGATCACGGTGATGGCGTTCTCCTCGCTGTTGAAGCCGATGCTCGGGTTGGCCACGTCGTTGGCGACTATCAGGTCGAGGTTCTTGTCCTTCAGCTTGCGCGCAGCATAATCGAGCAGGTTCTCGGTTTCTGCGGCGAAGCCCACGCTGAACGGACGATCCTCGCGGCCGGCGATGCTGGCGAGGATGTCCGGGTTGCGCACCAGCTGCAGGAGCAGGCCCTCGCCGCTGGCGGGGTCCTTCTTCATCTTCTGCGCGGCCACCACCTCCGGGCGGTAGTCGGCCACGGCGGCGGAGGCGATCAGCAGGTCGCAGGGCATGGCGGCCTCGCAGGCGGCGAGCATGTCGCGGGCGCTGACCACGTCGATGCGGTTGACCCGGTCCGGGGTCGGCAGGTGCACCGGGCCGGTCACCAGGGTCACCCGGGCGCCGGCTTCCACGGCGGCCTCGGCCAGGGCGAAGCCCATCTTGCCGGAGCTGTGGTTGGTGATGTAGCGCACCGGGTCGATGTTTTCCTGGGTCGGGCCGGCGGTGATCAGCACGTGCTTGCCGGTCAGCGCCTGCCACTGGAAGCAGTCGGCGGCGCGCTGGGCCAGCACCTCGGCCTCCAGCATGCGCCCGGGGCCGACGTCGCCGCAGGCCTGGCTGCCGGCGGCCGGGCCGAACAGGTGCAGGCCGCGCTGGGCGAGGAGTTTGGCATTGGCCTGGGTGGCGGGGTCGCGCCACATGGCCTGGTTCATCGCCGGGGCCAGGGCGACCTGGGCGTCGGTGGCCAGCACCAGGGTGGTCAGCAGATCGTCGGCCACGCCCTGGGCCAGGCGCGCCATGATGTCGGCGGTGGCGGGGGCGATCAGCACCAGGTCGGCCCACTTGGCCAGCTCGATATGGCCCATGGCGGCCTCGGCGGCCGGGTCGAGCAGGTCGAGGTGCACGGGGTGGCCGGACAGCGCCTGCAGGGTCAGCGGGGTGATGAACTCGCGGCCGCCGCGGGTCATCACCACCCGCACCTCGGCGCCCTGGTCGCGCAGGCGGCGGACCAGTTCCGCGCTCTTGTAGGCGGCGATGCCGCCGCCGACGCCCAGGACGATGCGTTTCCGATACAGCCGCTGCATAGGCCTGCCTTTAATATGTGATGTGGATGGCAACGCGATGGTGGCGCCTCCCCAGGCCGGCCGTCGCGCCAAAAAAGCCGGGCTAAGATAGCACATGGCCTGCGTCGGAACAGCGGGCCGGGCGGCGGCTTGCCGCCATCGGACACAGGGAGAGTGGCATGAGCATCCGTGACTGGCCCGCGGCGGAGCGCCCGCGGGAGAAGCTGCTGGAACAGGGGGCGGCGGCGCTGAGCGACGCCGAATTGCTGGCGATCTTCCTGCGCACCGGCGTGGCCGGGCAGAGCGCGGTGGACCTGGCGCGCCACCTGCTGGCCGACTTCGGCAGCCTGCGCGCCCTGCTGGAGGCCGACCTGGACTGCTTCAGCCGGCGCCTGGGCCTGGGCCCGGCCAAGTTCGCCCAGCTGCAGGCGGTGCTGGAGATGGGCCGCCGCCATCTGGCCGAGCGCCTCAAGCGCGATTCCGCGCTGGAGAGCCCACAGGCGGTACGCGACTACCTCAAGGCGCGTCTGCGCCACGAGCCGCACGAGGTGTTCGGTTGCCTGTTCCTCGATGCCAAGCACCGGGTGATCTGCTTCGAGGCGCTGTTCTTCGGCTCCATCGACGGTGCCAGCGTCTACCCGCGGCAGGTGGTCAAGCGCGCGCTGTTCCACAACGCGGCGGCGGCCATCCTGGTACACAACCACCCGTCCGGGGTGGCCGAGCCCAGCCAGGCCGACCGCCTGCTCACCGAGCGGCTCAAGGAGGCGCTCGGCCTGATCGAGGTGCGCGTGCTTGACCACTTCATCGTCGGTGACGGTGAGCCGCTGTCGATGGCCGAGTACGGCTGGGTCTAGTCCAGCCTGACCCTGGCGAAGTCCTGGCGGCCGAACGGATTGACCTGATAGCCCTCGACGCCTTTGCCTACCAGCGCGAAGGCAGTGGGATGCGCCAGCGGCAGCCACAGCGCCTGCTGCTGGATGAGCGCCTGTGCCTGGCGGTACAGCTCGCTGCGCCGGGCCTGGTCGCTGACGGCCTTGCCCTCGGCGATCAGCTGGTCCAGCCGCGGGTCGCAGTAGCGGGCGAAGTTGAGTCCGGACTCGACCGAGGCGCAGGCGAACTGCGGGGTGAGGAAGTTGTCCGGGTCACCGTTGTCGCCGGCCCAGCCCATGAACAGCAGGTCGTGCTCGCCGGCCTTGGCACGGCGGATCAGCTCGCCCCACTCGATCACGCGGATCTGTGCGCGGATGCCGATCTCGGCCAGGTCGGCCTGCAGCAGCTGGGCGCCGAGGGTTGGGTTGGGGTTGAGCAGGCTGCCCGAGGGGCGGGTCCAGATGGTGGTCTCGAAGCCGTCCGCCAGGCCGGTCTCGGCCAGCAGCGCCCTGGCCTTGGCTGGGTCGTGGGCATAGCCCGGCAGGTCCTTGGCGTAGCTCCAGGTGTTCGGCGGATAGGGGCCGGCGGCCGCGGTGGCGCTGCCCTCGAACACTGCTTTCAGGTAGCTGGTCTTGTCGAAGGCCAGGTTGATGGCCTGGCGCACCTGCGGCTGATCCAGGGGTGGGCGCTGGCTGTTGAGGGCGACGAAGGCGGTCATGAAGGCCGGTGTCTCGCTGACTTTCAGTTGCGGCTCCTGGCGCGCCGCCTGCACATCCAGCGGCTTGGGCGACAGGGCGATCTGACACTCGCCGCGCCTGAGCTTCTGCAGGCGCACGTTGGCGTCGGGAGTGATGGCGAACACCAGGCCGTCGACGGCCGGCTTGCCGGCGAAATAGTCGGGGTTGGCCGTGTAGCGGATCACCGCGTCCTTCTGGAAGCGCTTGAGCACGAAGGGCCCGGTGCCGACCGGCTGGCTGTTGAGTTGCTCCGGCTTGCCGGCGGCCAGCAGCTGCTCGGCGTACTCGGCGCTGTAGATGGAGGCGAAGCCCATGCTCAGGGTGGCGAGGAAGGTGGCGTCCGGACGCTTGAGGACGAAGCGCACGCTCAGCGGCGTCGGCGCCTCGATGCGCTCGATCAGCGCCGGCCACTGCATGGACTGGGCGTGCGGATAGCCGCTGGCGGCGACCTTGTGCCAGGGGTGGGCCGGGTCGAGCATGCGGCGGAAGCTGAACAGCACGTCGTCGGCGTTCAGTTCGCGGCTCGGGGTGAACCATTCGGTGCGCTGGAACCTTACCCCCGGGCGCAACTGGAAGGTCCAGCTCAGGCCGTCGGCGGAGGCCTCCCAGCGCTCGGCCAGGCTGGGCACCAGCTGGCCGGCCGCGGCGTCGTAGTCGACCAGGCGGTTCATCAGCACGTCGGCCGAGGCGTTGGTGGTGGTCAGCGAGTTGTACTGCACCACGTCGAAGCCATCCGGGCTGGCCTCGGTGCAGACGCTCAAGGTGGCGGCCTGGCACAGCAGCGGCGCGAACAGCAGGGGCAGGGCGGCAAGACGCATCGTGTTTCCTCCGATCGGCAAGAGCCCAACCCTAGACCATGGGGACGGAGCCGACAACGAAATCAGCCGACGAGCGGTCGCGTGGCCTCGGGGGCGAGCATGCCGCCGTTACGGCCGCGATGGGGTGGTTGCGGGGCATGGCAATCCTTGCGGGTGCCTGGGTGTTCTGGTATAAAGCAGCGCTCTTTTCTAGGGGCCCGGTCCAGCGGCGACGCAATGCGCCGGTAAGACCCCCGAGAAACGCGGCGCTGAGCGCCAAATGACTATTGAGTTCAAGCGGCCAACCCATGCCGGGTTGGGCATGTGGTTTAGAGGGCTGAGGCATGTCGAGAGTCTGTCAAGTAACCGGTAAGGGTCCGGTTACCGGGAATAACATTTCCCACGCTAACAACAAAACCCGTCGTCGTTTCCTGCCGAACCTGCAGCACCATCGCTTCTGGGTCGAGTCCGAGAAGCGCTTCGTGCGTCTGCGCGTATCCGCCAAGGGCATGCGCATCATCGACAAGCGTGGCATCGACGTAGTGCTGGCCGAGCTGCGTGCTCGCGGCGAAAAGGTTTAAGGAGACAATCATGCGTGAACTGATCCGTTTGGTGTCCAGCGCCGGTACCGGCCACTTCTACACCACCGACAAGAACAAGCGCACCACTCCGGACAAGATCGAGATCAAGAAGTACGATCCGGTCGTCCGCAAGCACGTGATCTACAAGGAAGCCAAGATCAAGTAATTGATCCGGCCCTTGCGAAAGAACCCGCCAATCGGCGGGTTTTTTCATTTTCGGGCTCGGCTCAGCTCTGGATGGTCGCCGCCGGGTTGATCACTCGACCCAGGCCGAGGTTGCGCAGGGTCAGGTGCAGGGTGCTGTGGATCACCTGCGGGTTGTCGATGCGCATCAGCTGCTCGAGCAGCTCGCGGGCCTTGTTCGAGCTGACCTGGCGCAGCAGCCACTTCACCTTGGGCAGGTTGGTGGCGTTCATCGACAGCGAGTCGAAGCCCATCGCCAGCAGCAGCACGGCGCAGGCCGGGTCGCCGGCCATCTCGCCGCAGATGCTCACCGGCTTGCCCTCGGCATGGGCGCCGTCGACCACCAGGCGCAGGGCGGTGAGCACCGCCGGGTGGAGGAAGTCGTAGAGGTCGGCGACCCGCGGGTTGTTGCGGTCCACCGCGAGCAGGTACTGGGTCAGGTCGTTGGAGCCGACCGAGAGGAAGTCGACCTGACGCGCCAGTTCGCGGATCTGATAGACCGCCGCGGGGATCTCTATCATCACTCCGACCGGCGGCATGGGGATGTCCACGCCCTCGTCGCGCACCTCGCTCCAGGCGCGGTGGATCAGGTGCAGCGCCTCCTCCAGTTCCTGCAGGCCGGAGATCATCGGCAGGAGGATGCGCAGGTTGTTCAAGCCCTCGCTGGCCTTGAGCATGGCGCGCACCTGGACCAGGAAGATTTCCGGGTGGTCGAGGGTGATGCGGATGCCGCGCCAGCCGAGGAAGGGGTTGTCTTCCTTGATCGGGAAGTAGGGCAGGGCCTTGTCGCCGCCGATATCCAGGGTGCGCATGGTCACCGGCAGCGGGTGGAAGGCCTGCAGCTGCTCGCGGTAGGTGGCCAGCTGTTCCTTCTCGCTGGGGAAGCGCTCGCCGTTCATGAACGGCACTTCCGTGCGGTACAGGCCGACACCCTCGGCGCCGCGTTCCTGGGCGCGCTTCACGTCGGCCAGCAGGCCGGTGTTGACCCACAGCGGCAGGCGCTGGCCGTCCAGCGTCTCGCACGGCAGCTCGCGCAGGGCGTCGAGGCCCTGGGCCAGCTGGCGCTCCTCCTCGACCACCTCGGCGTACTGCTTGCGCAGGCTCTCGCTGGGGTTGGTGAAGACCTCGCCGTGGTAGCCGTCGACGATCATCTCGATGCCGTCGACCTTGGAGTAGGGCAGGTCGACCGCACCCATCACCGTGGGGATGCCCATGGCGCGGGCGAGGATGGCCACGTGCGAGTTGCCCGAGCCGGTCACCGAGACCAGGCCGACCAGCTTGCCTTCCGGCACCTGGCCGAGCATGGCGGGGGACAGCTCCTCGCTGACCAGGATGCTGTTGTCCGGGTAGACCAGGTTCTGCTTGCGCTCTTCCTGCAGGTAGGCGAGCAGGCGGCGGCCGAGGTCGCGCACGTCGGCGGCGCGCTCGCGCAGGTAGGCGTCGTCCATCAGCTCGAAGCGTTTGACGTGCTCGGTGACCACCTGGCGCAGGGCGCCCTGGGCCCACTGGCCGGTCTCGATGACCTTGCGTACCTCGCTGCCGAGGGCGTTGTCGGCGAGCATCATCAGGTACACGTCGAACAGCGCCAGCTCTTCCTTGCGCAGCTGGCTGGCGAGCTTCTCGGACAGCTCCTGCATGTCCTCGCGCACCCACTCCAGGGCCTTGCCGAACAGCTCCAGTTCGGCCGCGATATCGTCGATGCTCTTGTCCGGCACCACTTCCAGGTCGGCCGGCGGCAGCACCACCACGGCGCTGCCCACGGCGGCGCCGGGTGCGCCGGGCACGCCGACGAAGCGCGCCTCCTGGATGCCCTTGCCCTGCTTGCCCAGGCCGCGGATCGAGCCGGTGGCCTCGGCGTGGGCGATCACCCCGGCGAGCTGGGCGCTCATGGTGACCAGGAAGGCTTCCTCGCCTTCGTCGAACTGGCGGCGCTCCTTCTGCTGCACCACCAGCACGCCCATCACACGGCGGTGGTGGATGATCGGTGCGCCGAGGAAGGAGGCGTAGCGTTCCTCGCCGGTCTCGGCGAAGTAGCGGTAGCGCGGATGGCTGGCGGCGTCTTCGAGGTTGAGCGGCTCCTCGCGGCTGCCGACCAGGCCGACCAGGCCTTCGTTGGGGGCCATGCTGACCTTGCCGATGGAGCGCTTGTTGAGGCCGTCGGTGGCCATCAGCACGAAGCGATTGCTCTCCGGGTCGAGCAGGTAGACCGAGCAGACCTGGCTGCCCATGGCCTCCTTGACCCGCTGCACGATGATCGTCAGCGCCGCCTTGAGATCCTTGGCGGCGTTAACTTCCTGGACGATCTTGCGCAGGATGTTGAGCATGCTGGCTTCCGTCAGTCGCGCACCGGCAGGCGCGGGGCTAATTCCTTGAGGGCGCGGCGATAGACTTCGCGCTTGAACGTGACCACCTGATTCAGCGGGTACCAGTAGCTGACCCAGCGCCAGCCGTCGAACTCCGGCTTGCCGGTCAGGTCCATGCGCACCCGGCTCTCGTCGCCGACCAGCTTGAGCAGGAACCATTTCTGCTTCTGCCCGATGCACAGCGGCTGGCTGTGGGTGCGCACCAGGCGCTGGGGCAGACGATAGCGCAACCAGCCGCGGGTACAGGCGAGAATCTTCACATCCTGGTATTCCAGGCCCACTTCCTCGTTCAGTTCGCGGTACAGCGCCTGTTCGGCCGACTCGTTGGGGTTGATGCCGCCCTGGGGGAACTGCCAGGCATCCTGGTTGATGCGCCGCGCCCACAGCACCTGGCCGACATCATTGGTCAGGATGATGCCGACATTGGGGCGGAAACCATCGGAATCGATCACGGCACAGCACCTCGAAAACGCAAGTGCCGGCATTGTTCCACAAAGCCCGCGGGCGCAGCAAACACGCGGCTCGGGCCGTGGGCAGCGGCGGCGAAAGCGGCTATTCTGGCGGCCCTTTCGACCGTACAGATTCAGGTATTTCCGTGCGCCTAGCCCTCTTCGACCTCGACAACACCCTGCTGGCCGGCGACAGCGACCACAGCTGGGGCGAATTCCTCTGCGACAGCGGCCGGGTCGATGCCGCCGAGTACCGCGCGCGCAACGATGCCTTCTACGCCGACTACTGTGCCGGCCGGCTCGACGTGGTGGCCTACCAGAGCTTCACCCAGGCCATCCTCGCCCGCACCGAGGCCGCCGAGCTGGCGCGCTGGCAGGCCGAGTTCATGGCCGAGGTCATCGAGCCGCTGATCCTGGCCAAGGGCGAGGCGTTGCTGCAGGAGCATCGCGCGGCCGGCGACAAGCTGGTGATCATCACCGCCACCAACCGCTTCATCACCGCGCCCATCGCGGCGCGCCTGGGCGTCGAGAGCCTGATCGCCACCGAATGCGGCATGCAGGACGGCCGCTACACCGGGCGGGTCGCCGGCGTGCCCTGCTACCAGGAAGGCAAGGTGGTGCGTCTCAACCAGTGGCTCGCCGAGAGCGGCCTGAGCCTGGATGGCGCCTGCTTCTACAGCGATTCGCGCAACGACCTGCCGTTGCTCGAGGCGGTGACCCGGCCGGTGGCGGTCGACCCGGACGACACCCTGCGCGCCATCGCCGTGGAGCGCGGTTGGCCGGTGCTCAGTCTGCGCGACTGATCCTCACAGGGGCTTGGCCACCATCAGCCAGAAGATCACGACGAAGGCGAGGAACGCCGGCCAGCCCAGCGCGAACCAGATGCGCATGTAACGGTGCGCGCGCTCCGGCAGCTCGCCGCCGCTGGCCAGCGCCTCGGCGGCCATGTCGCGCACGCGCATCTGCAGCCACAGCACCGGCAGCCAGCACAGCCCGGCCAGCACGAACAGTCCCGCGCTCCACAGCAGCCAGGCCTGGCTCAGCGGCCAGCCGGCGACTTTCGCCAGGGCCAGGCCGCTGAGCGGCTGGAACAGTGCCGTGGTGGCGATGAACAGCCAGTCGGCGGTGACCAGGTGGCGGAAGGTGGTGGCGATCACCTGCAGCTGGCCGCTGCGCCAGGCGCGCAGGGCGTAGTAGGCCGAGCCCAGGCCGGTGCCGAACAGCAGGGTGGCGGAGAGGATGTGCAGGGTCTTGAGCAGCAGGTACAGCGTCATGCCTGGTGCCCGGCGTTTGCGACAGACATCAGGCCGGCTTGGCCCCCATCAGGGCGAAAATCGCCAGCAGCAATAGCAGAACCAGCGCCGCATAGGCGATCACCAAGCGCAGCAGCTTGACCGGCACGTTGCCCGTGGCGACGGCTTGCTGCCAGGCGCCGAGGCGGTTGTGCAGGAGCAGGCCGAACAGCATCAGCAGGGCGAACAGCTTGGCGCTGTATAGCAGCCAGCTGGCGCCCAGGGGCAGGCCGACGGTGTGCACCAGCCACCAGCCGCTGATCGGCAGCGACACCGCCAGCAGACCCAGGGCCGGCAGACTGTACAGGCGGGTGACGCGCAGCTTGCGGGTCAGCACGGCGGCATCGCCGCCACGGTTGGCCTTCCACAGCATGAAGGCGTGGGCCGCCAGGCCGGCCAGCAGCAGCACGGCCGGTATCAGGTGGGCGTATTTCAGCAGTTGGTAATGCTCCATCGCCTGCTTCCTTATCCGAGGAACAGTTTGTAGGCCGGGTTGTCGGTCTCGTCCCAATAGGGATAGCCGATGGCATCGAAGGCCGCCGGAATCTGCTCGCGCTCCTCCGCCGGCACCTGCAGGGCAGTCAGCACGCGGCCGTCGGCGGCACCGTGGTTGCGGTAGTGGAACATGCTGATGTTCCAGCGCCCGCCCAGGCGGCTGAGGAAGTTGAACAGCGCGCCCGGGCGCTCGGGGAACTCGAAGCGGAACACCACCTCGTCGGCCACCGCCGCGGAGTGGCCGCCCACGGTGTGGCGGATGTGCAGCTTGGCCAGTTCGTTGTCGGTCAGGTCGAGCACCGGGAAACCCTGCGCGCGCAGGCTATCCACCAGCGCCTGGCGCGGGTCGTGCTCGGGGTGGGTCTGCACGCCGACGAAGATGTGCGCCTCGCGGTCGCTGTGGTAGCGGTAGTTGAACTCGGTGATCTGGCGCTTGCCGATCGCCTCGCAGAAGGCCTTGAAGCTGCCCGGGCGCTCGGGGATGGTCACGGCGATGATCGCCTCGCGCTTCTCGCCCAGCTCGGCGCGCTCGGCCACGTGGCGCAGGCGGTCGAAGTTGATGTTGGCGCCGGAGTCGATGCCGACCAGCACCTGGCCCTGCACGCCCTCGCGCTCGACGTACTTCTTGATCCCGGCCACGGCCAGGGCGCCGGCCGGCTCGGTGATCGAGCGGGTGTCGTCGTAGATGTCCTTGATCGCCGCGCAGATCTCGTCGGTGCTGACGGTGATCACCTCGTCGACGTAATCCTTGCAGATATCGAAAGTGTGCTGGCCGATCTGCGCCACCGCCACGCCATCGGCGAACAGCCCGACCTGCGGCAGCACCACGCGCTTGCCGGCGGCCATGGCGGCCTGCAGGCAGTTGGAATCGTCCGGCTCGACGCCGATCACGCGGATCTCCGGGCGCAGGTATTTGACGTAGGCGGCGATACCGGCGATCAGCCCGCCGCCGCCGACCGGCACGAAGATGGCGTCCAGCTGGCCCGGCTGCTGGCGCAGGATCTCCATGGCCACGGTGCCCTGCCCGGCGATCACCAGCGGGTCGTCGTAGGGGTGGATGTAGCTGTAGCCCTTCTCCTCCACCAGCTTGAGCGAGTGCGCCAGGGCCTCGGGGAAGGCGTCGCCGTGCAGCACCACCTTACCGCCGCGCGAGCGCACGCCCTGCACCTTGAGCTCCGGCGTGGTACGCGGCATGACGATGGTGGCCTTCACGCCCAGGTGCTTGGCGGCCAGGGCCAGGCCCTGGGCATGGTTGCCGGCCGAGGCGGTGACCACGCCACGCTCCAGCTCTGCGGGGCTGAGCTGGGCCAGCTTGTTGTAGGCGCCGCGAATCTTGAACGAGTACACCGGCTGCAGATCCTCGCGCTTGAGCAGAATCTGGTTGCCCAGCCGCTCGGTGAGCTGGCGGGCCGGTTGCAGCGGGGTTTCCACCGCGACGTCATAGACGCGCGAGGTGAGCATCATCTTCACGTACTGTTCGAGCATTGCGGGCGTTCTTGGCTGAGGGGCGGACGGGGCAGTCTACCCCAGCGCGGCGCGGATGCGGGAGCCCGTGCAACGGCGGCTTGCCTCTCCGGTCGGCCTGGCGTCCAATAGCGCCTCCCCCGGACAGGAGACCGGCATGCCTCGCCCCGCCAGCCCACGCAAACCCCGCGCCAGCAGCCAGGTGCGCATCGCCCAGATCCTCGCCGCCGCGCGCGAACTGCTCGGCAGCCAGGGCTTCGCCGGCCTGACCATCTATGCGGTGGCCGAGCGGGCCGGCATCCCGCCCTCGTCGGTCTATCACTTCTTCGCCAGCGTGCCGGCGCTGCTCGAGGCGCTGACCGCGGATGTCCACGCCGCCTTCCGCGACTGCCTGCTGCAGCCGGTGGAGCATGCCGCGCTGCGTGACTGGCGCGACCTGTCGCGCATCGTCGAGCAACGCATGCTGGCCATCTACGCCGGCGACAGCGCTGCGCGCCAGCTGATCCTGGCCCAGCACGGGCTGTCCGAAGTGACCCAGGCCGACCGCCAGCACGACCTGGAGCTGGGACGCCTGATGCAGGCCCTGTTCGACCGCCACTTCCCGCTGCCGCAGCTGCCGGCCGACGTCGACGTGTTCGCCCTGGCCATGGAGCTGGGCGACCGGGTCTACGCGCGCTCGGTGCAGCTGCACGGCACCATCACCCCACGCCTGGCCGAGGAAGGCATGCGCGTGTTCGACGCCTACCTGGCCCTGTACCTGCCGCCCGCGCTGCCCAGGCGCGAACGGCCACTCGACTGAGCGCCGGGCCGCGAAGCGGCTTGCCGGCAGAGGCCCTGTTCCAGGCGCTATAAATCGATATTTGTCAGCAAATGAGTATTGCACTGTGTTCTATTGGCTAAAAATTGCTTTAAAAGTCGATTTTTATCGGATATAAAGTGGCCATTCGTTCCAGCTGCCAGAAGATTCACGAAGCTCTGCTAGTGTCAGATGTGCCCGGACGATTCCCCACAACCATCGGCGCAGGGCCGCAAGCGGCCGGCGCATTGCTCAGGGACCATCGCCATGACCACATTCAACAGCACGCCGCGCGCCGACGGCTTCCGCATGCCGGCCGAGTGGGAGCCGCATAGCCAGACCTGGATGGTCTGGCCCGAGCGCCCGGACAACTGGCGCCTCGGCGGCAAGCCGGCGCAGGCCGCCTTCACCGCCGTGGCCAAGGCCATCGCCCAGTTCGAGCCGGTGACCCTGTGCGTCTCCGCCGGCCAGTACGAGAATGCCCGCGCGCGCCTCGAGGGCAGCGGTATTCGCCTGGTGGAAATGACCACCGACGACGCCTGGGTGCGCGACACCGGCCCGACCTTCGTGATCGACGACCGCGGCGCGGTGCGTGGCGTGGACTGGACCTTCAACGCCTGGGGTGGCTTCGATGGCGGCCTGTACTGGCCCTGGAGCCGCGACGACCATGTGGCCAGCAAGATCCTCGAGATTGAGCGCTGCGAGCGCTACCGTACCGAGGGCTTCGTACTGGAGGGCGGTTCCATCCACGTCGACGGCGAAGGCACCCTGATCACCACCGAGGAATGCCTGCTCAACCGCAACCGCAATCCGCACCTGACTCGCGAGCAGATCGAGGCGGTGCTGCGCGAGCACCTGGCCATCGATAGCGTGATCTGGCTGCCGGACGGCCTGTACAACGACGAGACCGACGGCCACGTCGACAACTTCTGCTGCTACGTGCGCCCGGGCGAGGTGCTGCTGGCCTGGACCGACGATGCCGACGACCCCAACTACCCGCGCTGCCAGGCGGCCATGCGCGTGCTGGAGACGGCCCGCGACGCCAAGGGGCGGCAGCTGTTGGTGCACAAGATGCCGATTCCCGGGCCGATCCACGCCACCGAGGAGGAGTGCGCCGGCGTCGATGCCGCCGAGGGCACCCAGGAGCGCGACCCGTCGATTCGCCTGGCCGGCTCCTACGTCAACTTCCTGATCGTCAACGGCGGCATCATCGCGCCCAAGTTCGACGACCCCAGGGATGCCGAGGCCGAGGCCATTCTCCGGCGCGTGTTCCCCGAGCATCGCGTGGTGATGGTGCCGGGCCGCGAAATCCTGCTGGGCGGCGGCAATATCCACTGCATCACCCAGCAGCAGCCGGCGCCGCAGCGGCGCTAAGGCCGATACTCCAGAAGAAGCCCGCCATTTGGCGGGCTTCTTCGTTGTGGAGGATGCTGGCTTGTATCTCCCCTCTCCGTTTACGGGGGCGCGCCTAGAGGAGGGGCTGGGAGAGAGGGGCCGCTTCAGCGCCAGTAGGCGGCGCGGCCCACGCCGCGCGGGTCGCTGGCGGCCTCCACCTGGCCATCGTCCTTGCGCCACAGCAGCACCTGCTGGTTGCCGTAGCGCCGTTCCACCGGTTTCAGGCGATAGCCGCGCATTTCCAGAGCGTTCAGCTGGCTGGCGCTGAAGGTGCCGGGCTCATGCTCCACCACATCCGGCAGGTACTGCTGGTGGTAGCGCGGTGTGGCCGGCCACTGGGCCACCGGCTTGCCGTCCAGGTAGTCGAGCACGGCCAGCAGCACCATGCTGGGGATGCGGCTGCCGCCCGGGGTGCCGAAGCTGGCCAGCTCGCTCTCGCTTTCGATGAAGGTCGGGCTCATCGACGACAGCGGCCGCTTGCCGCCGGCGATGGCGTTGGCGCGGCTGCCGGCCAGGCCGTAGACATTGCTGCCCTGCGGGTCGGCGGCGAAGTCGTCCATCTCGTTGTTGAGCAGCACGCCGGTGCCGGGCGCGGTGAAGGCGGCGCCGAACGGCAGGTTGATCGACAGGGTGGCGGCGACCGCGTTGCCCTCGCGATCCAGCACGGTGAAGTGGGTGGTGTGATCGCCCTCGCGCCAGCTCGGCGCCGGCGGCAGGCTGGCGCTGGGCGTGGCGTCGCGCAGGTGGATGGTCCTGGCCTGGCGGCGCAGGTAGTTGGCGGCCAGCAGCTGCTGCAGCGGCACCCGTACCTGGTCCGGGTCGCCCAGCAGGGCGCGGTCGCGGTAGGCGCGGCGCAGCGCCTCGATCACGTAGTGGCTGCGCTGCAGGGCGCCGGCCTCGCGCCAGGGCAGCTGCTGCAGCATGCCCAGGCTCTGCGCCAGGATCACCCCGCCGGCCGAGGGCGGCGGCGCGCCGATCAGCTCACGGCCGTCCTGCAGCGGAAAGCGCAGCGGCGCACGCTCGACCACCCGGTACTCGCGCAGGTCGCGCGCCGTCCAGATGCCGCCGGCGGCCTGCACGCCCTGCAGCAGGCGCCTGGCCGTCTCGCCGCCATAGAAGCCGGCATGGCCGTCGCGGGCCAGGCGCTCGAGGGTGCGTGCCAGCTCGGGCTGGCGCAGCAGGCCGTGCAGGACGGGAATGCGCCCCTGGTCGAGGAAGATGCGCGCCGTCTCCGCGTCCGCCTGCATGGCCTGCAGGCGCCACTCGGCGCGCTCGCGGTAGACCCGGTCGATGCCCACGCCGTCGCGTGCCAGGCGGATGGCCGGGGTCAGCGAGTCATGCAGCGGCAGCTTGCCGTAGCGCTCGGCCAGGTGTGCCAGGGCGGCGGGCAGGCCGGGGATGGCGGCGGCCAGCGCACCGTTCAGTGACAGCTCGCGCTGCACCGCGCCGCCGCGCCGGTAGAGGTCGGGGCCGGCGCCCAGCGGTGCGCGTTCGCGGGCGTCGATGAAGCGGTAGGTCGGTGTTTCCCCGGCCTGGCGCAGCAGGAAGAAACCGCCGCCACCGAGGCCGGAACCGTAGGGCTCGGCCACCGCCAGGGCGGCGCTGATGGCCACGGCGGCGTCGAAGGCGTTGCCGCCGTGGGCCAGGGTTTCCAGGCCGGCGACCGTGGCGGCCGGGTGGGCGCTGGCGACGGCGGCCTGCTCGGGGCGGGCCGGCGCGGCCTGGGCGGCGAGCGCGCAGACCAGCAGCAGGCAGGTGAGGAGCAGCTTGACGGGCATGGGTGGCGATCCGTGCGGTACAGGCCTGACAGCCTAGCGAAGATCGCCTGCGTGTGGAGCGCGAATCAGGCCTTGCCGGTGATGATCAGGTACTTCTGCATCAGTTCGTCCTTGCTCTCGACATGGTTCTCGTCGAGCGGGATGCAGTCCACCGGGCAGACCTGCTGGCACTGCGGCTCGTCGTAGTGGCCGACGCACTCGGTGCACAGGTTGGGGTCGATCACGTAGATCTCTTCCCCCTGGGAGATGGCGCCGTTCGGGCACTCGGGCTCGCAGACGTCGCAGTTGATGCAGTCGTCGGTGATCTTCAGGGACATCGGGGCAACTCCTGCCAGGCCTTGCGGCATGGCACTCTCAGGCATTCGATGGGCGAATTGTGCCGGATCGAGGGCCTGCGCGCCATGCGCAGGCGACTGCCGCCTCAGCGCTTGAAGCGTTCGGCCAGCGCCTCGGCCACCGCCGGGTGGACGAACTTGGTGATGTCGCCGCCCAGCGCGGCGATCTCGCGCACCAGGGTGGAGGAGATGAAGGAGTACTTCTCCGACGGGGTGAGGAACATGCTTTCCACGTCCGGCGCCAGCTGGCGGTTCATGTTGGCCAGCTGGAACTCGTACTCGAAGTCGGACACCGCGCGCAGGCCGCGCAGCAGGATGTTGGCGTTCTGTTCCTTGACGAAGTGCGCCAGTAGGGTGGAGAAGCCCACCACCTCGACGTTCGGCAGGTGCGCGGTGACTTCGCGGGCCAGGGCCACGCGCTGCTCCAGGGGGAACAGCGGATTCTTCTTCGGGCTGGCGGCCACGGCGATGATGACGTGGTCGAACAGGCGCGAGGCACGCTCCACCAGGTCGCCATGGCCCTTGGTGATGGGGTCGAAGGTGCCTGGGTACAACACTCGATTCATCGCATCGTCCTGCTCGGAGCGGTTGGGGTGCGCGGATGGTAGCGCAGCGTTTCCCCCCGGGAAAACCCTCAGCGCGTGCGCAGGTGCAGCGGTAGCGCCAGCAGCAGGCAGGCCAGGGCCACCCAGTCGGCCACCACCACGCGCTGTAGGGCCTCGTTGTAGAGCGGTGCGCTCCAGGCCAGCAGGAGGAAGCCGACCACGCTGACCAGCCCGCCGAACAGCGCCAGGCCGCGCAGCTTCGGCGCGAAGGCCGCCGCCGTCAGCAGGGCGCCGAGCAGGCCGAACAGCACGGCGCGATGGCGCATGAGGATCTGCAGGTTGGGTTCGTCGAGGCTCAGCCCATACAGGGCGTTGAGCCGCTCGCCGCCGAGCACCCCGGCCAGCGGCAGCAGGTGGATGACACCGGCGACCAGGAGCAGGGCGGCGAGCAGCTTGTTCATGCCTTAAGGCGCTCGGCGAGCAGGCTGGCGAGCTTGGCGGTGAGGCCGTAGATCGACAGCTGCGGGTTGGCGCCGATGCTGGTGGGGAACAGCGAGCCGTCGTGGATCGACAGGTTCTCCAGCTGGTGGTGGCGGCCCAGGCTGTCGGTGACCGCCTGCCTCGCGTCCTCGCCCATGGCGCAGCCGCCCATCACGTGGGCGCTGCCCAGGCGGGTCTGGAACAGGCGCAGGTCGAGGCGATCGATCAATGCCTTGGCCTCGCTCAGGTTCTTCACATAGTCGGCCGCGGCATGCAGCGGCAGCACGGCCCTGGCGCCGGCGGCGAACTGGATCTCGGCCATGCTGTGGAAGGCGCGGCGAATGCCGTCCCAGCTGTAGTTGGTCATGCGGTAGTCGAGCACCGGCGTGCCGTCGCCGCGCAGCTCCACCCTGCCTTCGGCGCTGTCCGGGTGGAAGCCGTCGCGCATCAGCGCCAGCATCACGTTGGTGTGCGGCAGCTGCTCCATGCGCAGGGCGTTGTCGACGCCGAAGCGGCCGAGCAGGGTGGCGGTCAGGGCCGGCTGCAGCGGCGGCACTTCGAGCTTGTAGGACATGCGCCCGGCGGCGCCATCGTCCCACTGGAAGTGGTCGGAATACACCGACTGCGGTGCGCCGTAGAAGGGGTTGATGACCTGCTCGAACTGCGCCGCGGAGAAGTTCACCACGTGCAGGAAGGTACGCTTGCCGACCCGCGCGTGCGGGTCCGGCGCCTGCGAGCGCAGCAGCAGTGCCGGCGAGTTGATGCCGCCGCCGGCCAGCACGTAGTGGCGCGCCTTGACCATGATGCGCCGGCCATTGGGCGCCACCGCGCGCGCGTCCATGCCCAGGCACTCCAGGCCGCTGACGCGGTTGCCGTCATGGATCAGTCGCTCGGCGCGCGCCAGGTAGAGCAGGGCGCCGCCCTGGTCGAGGGTGGCGGGAATGGTGGTGACCAGCATCGACTGCTTGGCGTTGGTCGGGCAGCCCATGCCGCAGTAACCCAGGTTCCAGCAGCCGCGCACGTTGCGCGGGATGATGTGCCAGGCGTAGCCGAGCTTCTCGCAGCCGTCCTTGATCACCTGATTGTTGGGGTTTGGCGGCATGGCCCAGGGCGCCACGCCCAGGCGTTGTTCCATCTGCTCGAACCAGGGCGCCATCTCCGCGGCGCTGTGGCCCTTGACGCCATGCACCTCCGCCCAGTGCTGCAGGGTCGGTTCCGGGGTGCGGAAGCTGGAGGTCCAGTTGACCAGGGTGGTGCCGCCCACGGCGCGGCCCTGCATGATGGTGATGGCGCCGTCCTTGCTCATGCGGCCGATGCCTTCCTGGTACAACTGCGGGTAGGCGTCGGCCTCCTGCATCTTGAAATCGCTGCTGGTCTTCAGCGGGCCTTCCTCGATCAGCAGCACCTTGAGCCCTGCGGCGCTGAGGATCTCGGCGGTGGTGCCGCCACCGGCACCGCTGCCGATGATGGCCACGTCGGCCTCCAGCAGCAGGTCCTGGTCCAGGCGCGAGCCGTCGTAGGTGGTCCAGCCGCGGGCCAGGCCTTCACGGAATACATCAGGTACGGGCATATCGACTCTCTTGTTATAGGGCGTACGGCGGCGGGCCGGGGTAGCCACAATGGGCCCAGGATTGCGGCCGGGCGTACCAGGACATCAGTACCACCTGCAGCAGCGAGGCGTGGCCCATGCGCAGCAGGTTCAGCGAGCTGTGTTCCCAGCGCGTGAGGAACTGCTGGACATCGGCCCTGGAGGCGTTCTCCCAGCTGCCCCAGATGCCGGTCAGCGGGCCGCGGGTGACGGCCATGGCCAGCACGTCGAACAGTTGCTGGGTCAGCTTGAGCAGCTCCGGCGAGAGATACTGCAGGTTGTGGTCGATGCCCTGCAGGGTGGCATCCACCGCCGCCGGCATGGTCTCGGCGGCTACCGCGCCCTCCAGCACCACCGGGATGAGGGCACGCAGGGAGGGCAGGTCGCTGCTGCGCAGCACCTGGAAGCCGCTGGCCGGGGCGGCGGCCGAACAGCCGCTGAGGCTGGCGGTGACCCCGGCGGTGGCGAGGAAGGCGCCGCCGAGCAGGCCGACCTTGAGCAGGCCGCGGCGCGAAAGTTGCGGCGCGGCGTTGGCGATATCGCTCATCTGCGCCCCTCAGCGAATGAACAGCTTCTGGATCAGCTTCTGCATCGCCGTGCCGTAGGGCGGGTAGATCAGCCGCGCGGCGTTGAAGCGCTGCTTGATCAGCACGCCCTTGGCCTTGCTGAAAGTGAGGAAGCCCTCGTGGCCATGGTAGTGGCCCATGCCCGAGGGGCCGACGCCGCCGAACGGCATGTCGTCCTGGGCCACGTGCAGCAGGGTGTCGTTGAGGCACACGCCGCCGGAGTGGGTCTCGTGCAGCACGCGCTGCTGCTCGCCCTTGTCGTAGCCGAAGTAGTACAGGGCCAGCGGCCGCGGACGGTCGTTGATGTAGGCGAAGGCCTCGTCCAGGCGCTGGTAGGGCACGATCGGCAGCAGCGGGCCGAAGATTTCTTCCTGCATCAGCTTCATCTCGTCCGACACGTTCAGCACCAGGCTGTGCGCCAGGCGGCGGCCCTGGTCGCCGGGGAACAGCGGCACCAGCTGCGCGCCCTTGGCCTCGGCGTCGGCGATGTAGCCCTTGAGGCGGCCGAGCTGGCGCTCGTTGATGATGGCCGTGTAGTCCGGGTTGTTCTCCAGCTTGGGGTAGAAGCGCTGCACGGCGGCGCGATAGGCGGCGACGAAGCCCTCCACGCGGTCCTGCGGCACCAGCACATAGTCGGGGGCCACGCAGGTCTGCCCGGCGTTCATGGTCTTGCCGAAGGCGATGCGCTCGGCGGCGTCTGCCAGCGGCACGTCGGCGGAGACGATGGCCGGCGACTTGCCGCCCAGCTCCAGGGTCACCGGCACCAGGTTCTCGGCGGCGGCGCGCATCACATGCTTGCCGATGCTGGTGGCGCCGGTGAACAGCAGGTGATCGAACGGCAGTTTGGAGAAGGCCATGCCGACCTCGGCCTCGCCCAGCACCACGGCGACCATGTCCTCGGGGAAGATGCGCGCCAGCAGCTCCTTGACCAGCTGCGAGGTGGCCGGGGTCGATTCGCTCATCTTGATCATCACCCGGTTGCCGGCGGCCAGGGCGCCGATCAGCGGGCCGAAGGCCAGGTACAGCGGGTAGTTCCACGGCACGATCACGCCGACCACGCCGAGCGGCTGGTACACAACCTTGGCCGCGGCCGGCTGGAAGGCCAGGCCGACGCTGCGCCGCGATGGCTTCATCCACTTGCCCAGGCGTTTGCTGGCGTAGTCGATGCCGTGCAGGCTGGGCATGATCTCGGCGAGCAGAGTCTCCTCGGCGGCGCGGTTGCTGAAATCGCGGGAGACTGCGTCGATCAGCGCCTGCTGCTCGCCCAGGATCAGCTCGCGCAGGGCCTTGAGCCAGGCGCGGCGCTGCTCGGCCGAGGGCATCGGGTTGGTACGGTAGGCGGCGCGCTGGGCGGCCAGCAGCGGCTCCAGAGCGTCTATCTGCTGTTGGTTTTGTTGGAGATAGGCAACGTCGGCGACCATGGTGGCGTCCTCACGGGGAGCGGCGGAATGGAGTGGAATGATTTTTAGAGTAATTGCTCTAAACTGTCAATCGAGGCCTGTGCCGGTCGTCAGATCGGGCGTGTGCCTGTATTTTTGTCCCTTTACCGCGTGAGCCGAACCATGGCCCCGAAGAACAAGACCCGCGAGCGCATCATCGAAGCCAGCCTGGAGCTGTTCAACGCCCAGGGTGAGCGCAGCGTCACCACCAACCACATCGCCGCGCACCTGGGCATGTCGCCGGGCAACCTGTACTACCACTTCCGCAACAAGCAGGCGATCATCGCCGAGCTGTTCGCCCAGTACGAAGACCGCGTCGACACCTTCCTGCGCCTGCCCGAGGGACGGGCGCTGACGGTGGCGGACAAGACCTTCTACCTGCAGGCCCTGCTCGCGGCCATGTGGCACTACCGCTTCCTGCACCGCGACCTGGAGCACCTGCTGGAGACCGACGAGCAGCTGGCCGAGCGCTACCGCGCCTTCGCCCACCGCTGCCTGCAGGCCGCCGGCGAGATCTACCGCGGCTTCGTCGCCGCCGGCATCCTGGCCATGGACGAGCAGCAGATCGAGGCGCTGGTGCTCAACAGCTGGATCATCCTCACTTCCTGGGTGCGCTTCCTCTGCACCGTGCGCAGCAACCCCGGCGATCTCAGCGAGGAGCTGATGCGCCGTGGCGTGTACCAGATACTCGCCCTGGAAAGCGGCTACGTCACCGACTCGGCACGCGCGGCGGTACAGACCCTGCTGCAGGAACTGCACGTACCCATGCCGGCGGTGCTGCTCGGCTGAGTCCGCACATGCGTGACGTCTCCGGAATAGTTGAGTAGGGCGTCAGAAAAAGCCGCGCGCCAGCGCCGCTGTGCTAGATTTCCGACACAGTCGCGGCGGTTTTCCGCCGCCCTTGTCGATCTACGAGTTGCTGCCATGCCGACCCCTACGCCCCGAGTTGCCGTCCTGGGCGCCGCCCACTCGCGTTTCCACGGCCTGGAGCCGGACCGTTTCGCCGACCTGGCCGCTCTCCTGGCGGTGCCCGCCTATGATGTGCTGCTGCTCGACCTGCCGGGCGCCAGCGCCGGCCAGCTGCTGCGCAGCCTGCGCATGGAGCAGGCCTACCGCTTCGCCCTGATCTACTGCTGCCAGGACCAGGACGCCTGGTGCGAGGCCCTCGGCGACGGCCGCCCGCCGGCCGATCTGGGCGCCATCACGCCACTGTGGCGGCTGTGGCGCGAGCGCTTCGGCCTGTTCAACCGCGGCGTCGCCCCGGAGCGCTTTGACGCCCGCGTGCTGGCCTGGCTGTGGCTGCGCTCGCGCGGCGACGTGCATGCGCTGCGCGACGCCAGCGTGGCCCAGCACTACCGCTACCCGCTGCTGGAGGCCCTCGGAGACGGCGAGACGGTCAACGACTTCGCCTGGCTGCAGCTGATGCTGCAGCAGGGCTGGCTGGAGGAGGGCGCGCTGATCGACCGCGTGCGCCTGTGCACCGACTGCGGCTCCGGGCGCCTCAACTACGTCGACGTGTGCCCCGAGTGCCAGGCCCTGGACATCTCCCGCCAGCCCTCGCTGCACTGCTTCACCTGCGGCCATGTCGGCCCCCAGGAGCACTTCCTCAAGGACGGCCTGCTGCTCTGTCCGAACTGCCTGAGCCGCCTGCGCCACATCGGCAGCGACTACGACCGGCCGCTGGAGAACTACCGCTGCCGCAGCTGCCAGGCGTTCTTCGTCGACGCCAGCGTCGAGGCGCGCTGCCTGGACTGCGGCCAGGCCCATGCGCCGGACAAGCTGCGCGTGCGCGAGGTGCGCCACTTCCGCCTGGCCGAGGCCGGCCGCCTGCGCTGCCGCCAGGGCTTCAACACCAGCCCGGTGGAGAACGACCAGTTCGGCCGCCTCGACCTGCTCTCGCACCGCAGCTTCTACGAGCTGCTCAACTGGCAGCTGCAACTGGTGCGGCGGCACAAGAAGCCGCCCTTCGCCCTGCTCGGGGTGCGCTTCGTCAACCTGCTGGAGACCCTCGACCGCCTCGGCGAGATGCGCGGCCATGCCCTGATCGACGGCCTGGTCGAGCGCCTGCAGGAGGCCGTGCGCGAAACCGACCGCTGCTGCCGACTGAACGAGGAGGTGCTCTGGCTGCTCATGCCGCACACCGACGCGGCCGGCCTGGAGGTGGTCAAGAAGCGCCTGGCCAAGGGCGCCGAGCGCCTGGGCGAGAGTGGCGAGACGCGCATCGAGGTGCGCCAGCTCGGCTTCGTCGCCCCGGATGAACTGCTCGACCAGGAGGACGCCGCGCTGCTGCTGGCCCGCCTGGGCGGCCAGCTGGGCTGACGCCATGGACGCCGTGCTCCTGCAGTGGCAGCTGCTGCTCACCGAGCTGGGCAAGGCCGACGGCGGCATCCGCCTGCTGGTGAGCCTGCTGCCGGCCTTCCTGCTGCTGGAGGTGCCGCTCAACCTGCTGGTGCTGCTCGGCGTGCTGCGCTGGTTCCTGCGCAAGCCCTTCGAGCTGCCACCGGACAACGGCTACCGGCCGCGGGTGTCCTGCGTGATCACCTGCTACAGCGAGGGGCGCGACGTGCAGAGCACCCTGAGCAGCCTGTGCGAGCAGACCTACCAGGGCGAGATCGAGATGATCCCGGTGGTCGATGGCGCCGCGGTGAACCAGACCACCATGCAGGCGGTGCGCGATTTCCGCGTCGACCGCCAGCTCTACCCGCGCCGCCTGCTGCGGCCGATCGCCAAGTGGCAGCGCGGTGGCCGGGTGTCCTCGCTGAATGCCGGCCTTGCTCACTGCACCGGCGAGATCGTCATGGCCCTGGACGGCGACACCTCGTTCGACAACGACATGGTGGTCAATATCGTCCGCCATTTCGCCGACCCCGACGTGCCGGCCGTGGCCGGCAGCCTGCGCGTGCGCAACTGGAAGGCCTCGCTGACCACCGCCATGCAGGCCCTGGAGTACCTGCTGTCGATCCACATGGCGAAGATCGGCCTGAGCGAGTGGAACCTGGTGAACAACGTCTCCGGCGCCTTCGGTGCCTTCCGCCGCAGCTTCCTGGACAAGGTCGGCGGCTGGGACACCCACACCGCCGAGGACCTCGACATCACCCTGCGCATCAAGAACTACTTCGGCCGCCAGCCCCTGCGCATCCCTTTCGAGCCCACCGCCATCGGCCACACCGACGCGCCGACCACCTTCCGCCAGTTCCTCATGCAGCGTCTGCGCTGGGACGGCGACCTGTACTTCCTTTACATCCGCAAGCACCGCCACAGCTTCAACCCGCGCCTGCTCGGCTGGCCCAACTTCCTCATGACCCTGGTCAGCGGCTTCTTCTTCCAGTTGGTGCTGCCCTTCATCATCTTCGGCTACCTGGTGGTCGGCCTGTTCGTCCTGCCGCTGCCGCACTACCTGGCCCTGGCCGGGCTGATCTACCTGGTCTATCTGGGCGTGACCCTGCTGATGTACCTGGCCATGCTGGCGATGGTCTCCGAGCGCCCGCGCCAGGACCTGCGCCTGCTGCCCATCGTGTTCCTGTTCCCCCTGTTCATGCTGGTGATGCGCTGCTGGAGCGCCGTGGCCATGCTCAACGAGGCCCTGCGCCGCGGCCACGAGGAATCCAGCATGGCGCCCTGGTGGGTGCTGAAGAAGGCCAAGAGGTTCTGAGATGCTGCGTACCCTTTCCCTGATCGGCCTGCTGCTGGCTGCCAGCCTGGCGCGCGGCGAGACGCTGGCGTTGGGCGAACTGCTGGCCGGCCTCAATGACAGCGCCCTGGCGCGGGCCGGGCGCGCCGAGCAGGACGCCCTCGACGCGCTCAAGCGCCAGCGCGAGGCCGAGGCCGGCTGGCAGTGGTTCGCCTCCGCCGGCACCGGGCACTACCGCGAGCTGGTCACCGAGGACCTGCGCGACGACTACTACGGCCGCGACCTGGCCCTGGGCCTGCGCCATCCGCTGCTCGGCAGCCTGCACCGGCAGCTGCGCGCGGTCGAGGCGGTCGAACTGGAGCAGCAGCGCCAACGCGCCCGCAACCTGCTGGCGCGCGCCGAGCAGCGCCTGGCGCTGCGTAGCGCCTATGCCGACTGGTGGCGCGCCGAACAGGAGCATCGCTGGTGCGCCACCCTGCTGCCGGTCGCGCGGGCGGCCCGCGAACGCCTGCAGCGGCGCAGTCAGGAAGGCTGGCTGCTGGCCTCCGAGGCGCGCCAGCAGCAGGGCCAGTGGCAGGGCCTGGAGCGGCGCTGCCAGCAGGCCGCGGCGCTGCTCGAGGAAACCCGCGCCGCCGTGGCCGGCCTGGCCGGGCGCGCGCTCGACGAGCTCCAGCGCCCCACGGCCGAGGCCCTGGCGAGCCGGGTGCTGCCGCTGAGCAGCTGGCAGCGCGCCCTGGACGGCCACCCGCGCCTGCGCGAGCGTCAGGACGAGCTGCGCCAGGCCGAGCGCGAGCGCCAGTCGCCCTGGTACGCCGGGGTCGACTCCAGCCTCAGCCTGGCGCAGAGCTACGAGGACCGCAGCGGCGCGGCCAAGCCGGGCGACGGCCTGGTGGCCAGCCTCAGCCTGTCCGCGCCGCTCGATCCGCTCGGCTACGGCCGCGATCGCGCCCGCGAGCGCGAGGCCCGGCATCAGGCCGCGCAGGCACGCCTGGAGGCCGAGCGCGAACAGCTGCTGCTCGGCCTCGGCCAGGCCCTGCGCGAGCAGCGCAGCGCCATCCAGGCGCTGGCCAGTGCCCGCGAGGAACTGGCGGTGGCCGAGCAGGCCCTGCGCGAGCAGCGCCTGCGCCGCGATGCCGAACTGGAGCGCGGCGTGCAGGGCGAACTGGCCGCCGAGCTGGAGCAGCAGGCCGCCGGCCTGCGCCTGATCGCCGCCTGGCATGCGGCCTGGCTGCGCGAGGCGGCGCTGCGCCTGTTCGTCGAGGACGACGGTGGCCTGGCCGAGCTGCTGGGCGTGACCCGCGAATACTGGAGCTTGGCCAGCACCGCCGGCGACTGGCGCCAGGGCACCTATGTCTGGGACAGTCGCCGCCTGCTGCAGGCCGGCAGCCGCCGCGCCGAGTTGCGCGACCTGCGCCGGGCCGGCATGCAGCGCATCTACCTGGGCCTTTCCGCCGCCCAGGTGGCGGACATCCCGCTGCTGCGCCAGCGCCTCCAGGACAGTCTCGACGAGGCCCATGCCCAGGGCCTGGAAGTGGCCCTGCTGCTAGGCGATCCGGCCTGGCTGGAGCCGGCCGGGCGCCAGGGTCTGCTCGACCTGCTCGGCCAGCTGCAGGGCCTGCCGTTCGATGCCCTGCACCTCGACCTCGAGGTCGAGCAGCTGGGCTGGCCGGTGCCGGACAGCCGCCTGCAGGACTGGCTCGACACCCTGGCCGCGGTGGCCAGCCTCAATCCCTGGCCACTGGAGCTGTCCAGTCACCACCGCTGGTTCGCCGCGCCGCAGGCGGGGCAGACCTGCGTGCCCTGCGCCCTGCCGCAGCGCGGCGTGCAGCAGGTCAGCCTGATGATCTATACGCGCAACGCCGAACGCAGCGCCGAGCTGGCCGAGCAGATCGCCCAGCGCTGGCCGGCCCTGCGCTTCCGCCTGGCGCAGAGCGTCGAGCCGCAGCTGTCGGCCGAAGAGAGCTGGGCCGGCGTGCCGGCGCGCCAGCTACAGCAACAGGTCGAGCGCTGGCGCGTGCGCCTGCAGCCGGTGGGCGTCACCGGCATCGACTGGCAGGATTGGACCCACTACCCGCATTGAGCCCTTCATGAAGATCCGTTTCAGCAGCCCGAAAGAACAGCAGCCGACCCGCGAGCAGGGCCTCAAGGTGCTCTACGCACCGGGCAAGCGCCTGGCCTTCAAGCTGCGCTGGTACCTGATCCTGCTGGCCGTCACCAGTCCGCTGCTGTGGCTGGTCGGGCGCGCCCTGCTGAGCGTCTGGCTGATCGAGGCACCGGCCCAGCTGCTGTTGCCCGCCAGCGAGCTGCGTGCCCGCGAGCCCGGCCAGGTGCGGCAGATCCTGGTGCGCCCCGGCGAACGGGTGGCGGCCGGGCAGCCGCTGCTGGAACTGGACAACCCCGAGTGGCGCGCGCGCCTGGCCCTGCTGGCCGAGCCGGCACAGCCCGTGGCCGCCGCCACGGCGCAGCAGAGCGCCCTGCTGCAGCGCGAGCGCGACACCCTGCTGCGCCTGCAGGACAGCGCGGCGCAGCGCCTGGCGCAGTTGCAGGCCCTGCGTGCCGCCGGTGCGGCGACCCGCGGCGAGGAACAGGCCGCGCGCGACGAACTCGACCGCCGACGCCTCGACCTGCTGCAGTTCGACCAGCGCCTGGCCGTGCAGACCCCGCAGGATGGCGCCCTGCAGCAGCGCGAGCTGGAACGCGCCTGGCTGCTGGCACGGCTGCAGGGCCTGAGCTTGCGCGCGGTGGAGGCGGGCGTGGTCAGCGAGGTGCTGGTGGCCGAGGGCGAGAACGTCGGCCCCGGTACCCTGCTGCTGCGCCAGCAGCGCCCGGACGCCGTCCAGCTGTGGGTCTACCTCGATCCGCGCCACGCCGAGTATGCGCTGCCCGGCCAGCGCCTGAGCCTGCTGCTGCCCGACGGCAACCGGCTGCCGGCCGAGGTGGTACGCCAGGTGGAGGACAGCATCGCGGTGCCGGCCGAGCTGCAGCCGGCGTTCAGCGCGCCGAGCCGCCACCTGCGCCTGCAGGCGCGCATCCTCGGCGAGCTGCCGCCGCGCTGGCGTGTCGATCGCCTCGGCCTGGTCGCGCGTTTCCCGCACCGCTGGGGCTGGCTCGACGCCTGGGCCGACTAGGCCGCTAGCGGGCGCCGCCGAGCCAGGCGGGGATGCGCTCTTCCAGGTAGTAGCGCGGCCGGCCCGGCGCGCCGCCGATGAAGCCGACGTGCCCGCCCTGGTGGTGCAGCTCCAGGCGGGTGCTGGCCGACAGCTCGTGGGCCGGCGGCACGCTGTGGGCGAAGACGAAGGGGTCGTCGCTGGACTGGATGATCAGGGTGCGGGTGCGGATGCGCTCCAGGTAGAAGCGGCTGGAGGCGCGCCGGTAGTAGTCGTCGGCGTCGGCATAGCCGTGCAGCGGCGCGGTGAAGCGGCCGTCGAAGTCCCAGAAGGTGCGCATGCCCTGCAGCGGGCCGAGCTGCTGCAGCGCCGCCAGGCGCTCGTGGTGGCCTTCGTCGGTGAAACGCTGCTGCTTGTCGCGCACGTAGGCGACCAGCTGGCGCATGAAATGCGCCTGGTAGACCTTGGAGAAGCCACGGTCGATGCGCTCGGCGCAGTGGTCCAGGCGGAACGGCACCGACACCGCCACCGCCGCCTGCAGGCCGGAGTCCGCGCCGCTCTCGCCGAGGTACTTGAGCAGCACGTTGCCGCCCAGCGAGTAGCCCACCGCATACAGTGGCGCCAGTGGCCGCTGCGCCTGCAGGTGGCGCACCACGCTGACCACGTCCTCGCTGACCCCGGAGTGGTAGCCGCGCGGCAGCAGGTTGGGCTCGCCGGAGCAGCCACGCCAGTTCAGCGCCACGCTGGCCCAGCCGCGCGCGGCCAGCTGCTGCTGCAGGCCGAGCACGTAGTGCGAGGCGGACGAGCCGGTCAGCCCGTGCAGCACCAGGACCAGCGGCGCCTCGGCTTTGTGCGGGCCGTGCCAGTCGAGGTCGAGGAAGTCGCCGTCGTCCAGCCACAGGCGCTCGCGCTGGCGCTGCAGACGCGGCGGAGTGCGGCACAGGGCGCCGAACAGGGTCTGCAGGTGCGGGCCGGGTAGCCACCAGGCGGGTTGGAAGTCGTCGTGCATGGAGGTTGCAGTCGTGCCGAAAGTCTCAGGCTAGGGCCTGCGCCGGCAAAGCGGAAGCACCATTGGCCGGACGAATGCCCGCTCAGCGGCGCTGGCCGAGCCAAAGACGACGCAGGCTGTAGATCAGCACTAGCAGGGCAATCGCCCGCTGCGTCGCCAGGCCCAGGGTCAGGCCCGCCGAGGGCTCCTGGATGCGCCGGGACAGGCTCAGGCCGATTTCCTGCTCGGCCAGCAGCAGGTAGAGCAGGTTGTCGTAGATGAAGTCGCGCAGCGGCGAGGGGCGGCGGGCCATCTCAGCCGCGCTGCCACAGCGAGTAGTAGACCTGCCCGGCCTGCTTCTCCCGGTGCAGGCGCCAGTTGCCCGGCAGGCCCAGGGCCGAGGGGGGCGCCTCGCTCTCGCAGTAGATCCAGGCTCGCGGGGCCAGCCAGCCGCGTTCCTCCAGCAGGGCGCAGGCCGGG
>JAJLLC010000032.1:0-5009 GCA_033838285.1 Pseudomonadaceae bacterium | reverse complement strand
GCTGTCCGCAGCCGCCCTGCTCGTGTCCGCCTTGTCCGCCCACGCGGCGGAGGTGCAGGTCGCGGTGGCGGCCAACTTCACCGCGCCGATGCAGAAGATCGCCGCGGCCTTCGAGCGCGACACCGGCCATCGCGCGCTGGTCAGCTTCGGCGCCACCGGCAAGCTGTATGCGCAGGTCGTCAATGGCGCGCCGTTCGAAGTCTTCCTGGCCGCCGACGAACGCGCGCCGGCCCGTCTCGCCAATGAGGGCCATGCGATCGCCGAGTCGCGTTTCACTTATGCGATCGGCCGTCTGGTGCTGTGGTCCCCGAAGGAAGGCTATGTCGACGGTGCGGGCGAAGTGCTGCGCCGTGGCGAGTTCCGCCACCTGGCCATCGCCAGTCCCAAGACCGCGCCCTATGGCGCCGCAGCGATGGAGGTGCTGGCGCGCATGGGGCTGAGCGACGCGCTGCGCGGCAAGCTGGTGACCGGCGAGAACATCTCGCAGACCTACCAGTTCGTGTTCACCGGCAATGCGGAGCTGGGCTTCGTCGCGCTGTCGCAGGTATACAAGGACGGCAAAATCGGCCAGGGTTCCGCCTGGCTGGTGCCCGCCGAGCTGTATGAGCCGATCCGCCAGGACGCCCTGCTGCTGGCCAAGGGCAAGGACAACCCGGCGGCCCAGGCGCTGCTCGATTACCTGCGCAGCGAGCCGGCGGCCGCCATCATCCGCGCCCACGGCTACCGCCTATAACTCATCGCCTCGCTACAAGGACCCGCGCCCCATGGCCCCGAGCGCAGCCGACTTCGCCGCCATCTGGCTGACCCTGCAGCTGGCCAGCCTGACCACCCTGCTGCTGCTGGCGCTGGGCACGCCCATCGCCTGGTGGCTGGCGCATACCGATTCGCGGCTGAAGGCGCCGATCGGCGCACTGGTGGCCCTGCCGCTGGTGCTGCCGCCGACGGTGATCGGCTTCTACCTGCTGGTGGCCATGGGCCCGCATGGGCCCATCGGCCAGCTGACCCAGAGCCTGGGCCTGGGCACCCTGCCCTTCACCTTCGCCGGCCTGGTGGTCGGCTCGCTGATCTACTCCCTGCCCTTCGTGGTGCAGCCGCTGCAGAACGCCTTCGAGGCCATCGGCCGGCGCCCGCTGGAGGTGGCCGCCACCCTGCGCGCCAGCCCCTGGGACTGCTTCGTCAGCGTGGTGCTGCCGCTGGCGCGGCCGGGCTTTCTCACCGCCAGCGTGCTCGGCTTCGCCCACACCCTCGGCGAGTTCGGCGTGGTGCTGATGATCGGCGGCAACATCCCGGACAAGACCCGGGTGGTCTCGGTGCAGATCTTCAACCACGTCGAGGCCATGGAGTACACCCAGGCCCACTGGCTGGCGGGCGGCATGCTGGTGTTCTCCTTCCTGATCCTGCTGCTGCTGCACCTCAAGGGCCGCCCGACGATGCGAGTGAGCTGAAGCCATGAGCCTTGCGATCGACCTCAACCTCAGCCATGCCGAGTTCAGCCTGGAGGTGGCGCTGCGCCTGCCTGGACGCGGCATCACCGCGCTGTTCGGCCCCTCCGGCTCGGGCAAGACCAGCCTGCTGCGCTGCGTGGCCGGGCTGGAGCGCCCCGAGCGCGGGCGCATCGAGGTCAACGGCGAATGCTGGCAGGACAGCGCGCGCCGGCACTTCCTCGCCCCGCACAAGCGCGCCCTGGGCTATGTGTTCCAGGAGGCCAGCCTGTTCCCGCACCTGTCCGTGCGCGGCAACCTGGAGTACGGGCAGCAGCGCATTCCCGCAGGCCCGCGGCGCATCGACCTGGACCAGGCCGTGCAGCTGCTCGGCATCGACCACCTGCTCGAACGCCACCCCGCCACCCTGTCCGGCGGCGAGCGCCAGCGTGTCGGCATCGCCCGCGCCCTGCTCACCAGCCCGCGCCTGCTGCTGCTCGACGAGCCGCTGGCGGCCCTCGACGGCAAGCGCAAGCAGGAGATCCTGCCCTACCTGGAGCGCCTGCACGACGAGCTGGACATCCCCATGCTCTATGTCAGCCACGCCGCCGACGAGGTGGCGCGCCTGGCCGACCACCTGGTGCTGCTGGAGCAGGGCCGCGCCCTGGCCAGCGGCCCGCTGGAGCAACTGCTGCCGCGCCTCGACCTGCCCCTGGCGCAAACCGACGATGCCGGGGTGGTGCTGCACGCCCAGGTCTGCGGCCATGACGAGCGTTACCAGCTGCTCACCCTGGCGCTGCCCGCTACCCCGCTGACTCTGCGCCTGCCGCATGCGCCCCTGCCGCTGGGCCAGGCGCTGCGCCTCAAGGTGCAGGCGCGCGACGTCAGCCTGAGCCTGCAACCGCCGGGGCCGAGCAGCATCCTCAACCGCCTGCCGGTGCGCGTGCTGGAGCTGGCCGACGCCGAGCAGTCGGCCCAGGTGCTGGTGCGCCTGGAACTGGCCGGGCAGCCGCTGCTGGCACGCATCACCCGTTACTCGCGCGACCAGCTCGACCTGCAGCCGGGGCAGGCGCTATGGGCGCAGATCAAGGCCGTGGCGCTGCTCGGCTGAGGCGCGGCTTGTCTCGGGCAGAGGCCAGCGCCTAACATCCGCCCAGCCTTTCGACGAGCCCTGCCATGCGCGAACGCACCATCGCTAGCCACTTCATCCGCGCCGCCCTGCGCGGCGCCGAGCGCCGGCAGTGCGATGTCGGCGGGCTGCTGCGCGAAGTCGGCATCCAGCCGGCGCTGCTCGACGAGCCGCGCGCGCGCCTCGACCCCGAGCAGTTCGCCCGCCTGATACAGGGCCTGTGGCAGCTGCTCGACGACGAGTACATGGGCTTCGGCGCCATCCCCAGCCGCCGCGGCACCTTCGCCATGATGTGCCACGCCATCATCCACTGCCACAGCCTGGAGAAGGCCCTGGTGCGCGGCATGCTGTTCTACGGCCTGTTCCCCGACGCCCCGCGCGTGGCCCTGCAGCGCGAGGGCGAGCGGGTCCGCCTGACCCTCGACAGCTCGGCCCTATGGGACCCGGACCACTTCCTCACCGAGAGCCTGCTGGTGATCTGGCACCGCCTCGGCAGCTGGCTGATCGGCCAGCGCATCCGCCTGGACGAGGCCAGCTTCGCCTACCCGGAACCGGCCCACAGCGGCGAGTACGACCTGCTCTACGCCTGCCCGCAGCGCTTCGACGCGGACAGCACCAGCCTGCTGTTCCACGCCCGTTACCTGGCCATGCCGCTGCTGCAGGACGAGCGCACGCTCAAGCAGTTCCTCGAACACTCGCCGGCCGACCTGCTGGCCCGCCCGGATGGCGGCGACAGCCTGACCAACCGCATCCGCCGCCTGCTCGGCCGCGACTGCGCAAACTGGCCGGACCTGGAACAGGTGGCCGAGCAGCTGCACGTCAGCCCGCAGACCCTGCGCCGCCACCTGCGCGAGGAAGGCAGCAGCTTCCAGGAACTCAAGGACCACCTGCGCCGCGACCTGGCCATCTACCACCTGGGGCGCGACGAGCTATCGATCCAGACCATCGCCGAACAGCTCGGTTTCTCCGAGCCTTCGGCCTTCCATCGCGCCTTCAAGAAATGGACCGGGCTCACGCCCGGCGCCTACCGGGCCCAGGAAAGCTAGGCCAACCACAGCAACCGACTCAAGGAAGAACATGAAAGCCACGGACCTGCTTGCCATCGCCCTGCGCCTGTTTGCCCTGTTCCTGCTGTACAGCGCCTTCGTGGCGGCCGTGCAGCAGTACCACTACATTCGCCAGGCCGCCGCCGTCGGCTCACCCGACGACATGCGCGTGCTGCTTGTCCTGACCATCGGCCAGGTCGGCGGCCTGCTGCTGGCCGCCTTCGCCCTGCTGAAATTCCCCGTGACCATCGCGCGGCGCCTGGCACCGATGCCGGAGCGGGAGACACCCGCCGCAGGTATCGACGCCGAGGAACTGCAGTCGGTAGCCTTCTGCATCCTCGGGGTCTACCTGATTGCCCGCGGCCTGGCGGATTTCCTCCACAACGGCGCCTGGATCCTCTACATGCTGCGTGGCACGCCGGCCATCCAGGAAAACCTGGTGGCCTACTCCATCCAGCAAATGGTCACCGTGGCCGAGCTGCTCATCGGCCTGTTCCTCTGCCTGAAAGCCGCCGGCCTGAGCCGGCTGATCCGCCGACTGCGCAGCGCCGGCGTGCGATGAAGCGCCCGCGCCCACGCCACCTGCTGCTGGCCCTGCTGCTCGCCTGGCTGCTCGCACCGGAGTGGCCACGCATCCCGGTACAGGACGCCGGCCCGCGAGACTGGCACCCACAAAGCTTCTGGTTCGAACCCTGGGGACGCTCCGGCACCCACAAGGGCATCGACATCTTCGCCCACAAAGGCACCCCGGTCGTCGCCCCCAGCTACGGCCTGGTGCTGCTGCGCGGCGAAATCGCAATGGGCGGCAAGGTGCTGCTGATGCTCGGCCCCAAATGGCGCCTGCACTACTTCGCCCACCTCGACGACTACCACGCCCTGCCCGGCCAACCCGTATCGCCAGGCAGCCTGCTCGGCAGCGTGGGCGACAGCGGCAACGCCCGCGGCAAACCCGCCCACCTGCATTACTCCATAGTCACACTGTTGCCCTATCCCTGGCGCTGGGACAGCAGCAGCCAGGGCTGGAAGAAAATGTTCTACCTCGACCCAGACCAGGTACTGCGCGGAGCCCCGGTGGACAGCCCGAAAGCAAATCAGTAGCGTCGGGGGAAAAACGAGTTTCGGTCTTGCCTGACCGCCTGTCCTTTTAGCCCCGCAGACAGAGCCGCATTTGCAGCACTGATGCGAGAGGAAACAGGGAGTTAGCGGGAAGCAAGGAACGTTATGCGACACAAGTGACGTAAAAAATTACGCCACTTGTGTCGTCTACTTATAGTTAGCCATTAAGGAATTTATGCGCTCGGCACTCTTTCTTATAGTCCTTCTCGTAACTGCTCAGGCACATGCCAAGACAATCTTCTGCAAAGTAGAGCAATCGAATTCATTCGCCCCTGCGTACATCACTTGGGATGAAAC
>JAJLLC010000031.1:0-66743 GCA_033838285.1 Pseudomonadaceae bacterium | reverse complement strand
GGAGTACGGCATGGTCGGCATCAACACCGGCCTGATCTCCACCGAGGTGGCGCCGTTCGGCGGCGTGAAAGCCTCCGGCCTGGGTCGCGAAGGCTCCAAGTACGGCATCGAGGACTACCTCGAGATCAAATACATGTGCCTCGGCGGCGTATAAGCCGCCCGGGTAACGAATCCGTGGGTGTCGGGTGACAGGCAGGAGTCGTGGTCACCCGGCGTCGGCGTTTCCGGTGGTGGCACCGGCTAACCCAGCCGACGGCCAGCGAGTAGACCGCAGTTCGATCATCGTTAGCTGCAGCGTCGCCCGCCCCGTCATCATCCTTGGAACGAGCCGCCAGAAGCGGCTTATGAGGACCACAATGAGCAAGAACGAATCCCTCCTGCAACGTCGCCAGGCCGCCGTGGCCCGTGGTGTCAGCCAGATCCACCCGATCGTCGCCGAGCGCGCCGAGAACGCCACCGTGTGGGACGTCGACGGCCGCGAGTACATCGACTTCGCCGGCGGTATCGCCGTGCTGAACACCGGCCACCTGCACCCGAAGGTGATCGCCGCCGTGCAGGAGCAGCTGACCAAGCTGACTCACACCTGCTTCCAGGTGCTGGCCTACGAGCCCTACATCGAGCTGTGCGAGGAAATCGCCAAACGCGTGCCGGGCAACTTCGCCAAGAAGACCCTGCTGGTCACCTCCGGCTCCGAGGCCGTCGAGAACGCCGTGAAGATCGCCCGTGCCGCCACCGGCCGCGCCGGCGTGATCGCCTTCACCGGCGCCTACCACGGCCGCACCATGATGACCCTGAGCCTGACCGGCAAGGTCGTACCCTATTCCGCCGGCATGGGCCTGATGCCGGGCGGCGTGTTCCGCGCCCTGGCGCCGTGCCCGCTGCATGGCATCAGCGAAGACGAGTCGATCGCCAGCATCGAGCGCATCTTCAAGAACGACGCCCAGCCGCAGGACATCGCCGCGATCATCATCGAGCCGGTGCAGGGCGAGGGTGGCTTCTACGTCAATTCCAAGCCGTTCATGCAGCGCCTGCGCGCCCTGTGCGACCAGCACGGCATCCTGCTGATCGCCGACGAAGTGCAGACCGGCGCCGGCCGTACCGGCACCTTCTTCGCCACCGAGCAGCTGGGCATCGTTCCGGACCTGACCACCTTCGCCAAGTCGGTCGGCGGCGGCTTCCCGATCTCCGGCGTGTGCGGCAAGGCCGAGATCATGGACTCCATCGCCCCCGGCGGCCTGGGCGGCACCTATGCCGGCAGCCCGATCGCCTGCGCCGCGGCCCTGGCCGTGATGAAGGTGTTCGACGAGGAGAAGCTGCTGGAGCGTTCGCAGGCCGTGGGCGAGAAGCTCAAGGCCGGCCTGAATGCCATCGCCGCCAAGCACAAGGTGATCGGTGACGTGCGCGGCCTGGGTTCGATGGTCGCCATCGAGCTGTTCGAGGGTGGCGACCACAGCAAGCCGGCCGCCGAACTGGTCGGCAAGATCGTCGCCCGTGCGCGCGAGAAGGGCCTGATCCTGCTGTCCTGCGGCACCTACTACAACGTCATCCGCTTCCTGATGCCGATCACCATCCCGGATGCCCAGCTGGAAAAAGGTATCGCCATCGTCGCCGAGTGCTTCGACGAGCTGGCCTAAGCGTCATGGCTCCCGCACGTCGGGAGCCTCGATCCTGCGTGTCGCCCCTGCCTGGGCGATGCCCGATTCGCCTGTGGCTCACCAGGCCAGGCGCCTCCCTCATGACCCGCCCTTCGGCGGGTCTTTTTTTGTGGCCTGCCATCCCCTTTCCGTAGCCCGGATGCCATCCGGGAAGCAGGCAACTTCGCCCCCGGATTGCATCCGGGCTACACCAGCGCTCAGGCCTGCAGCGCCTCGCGGGCTGGGGCGGGGGTGAGAAAAGATCTCACCCCGCCTGCAGTGCTTCGCGCACGAAGTCCAGGCGATCCTGGCCGAAGAACAGCTCGTTGCCGACGAACATGCTCGGCGCACCGAACACGCCGCGCTTGATCGCCTCGTCGGTGTTGGCCTTGAGCGCGTCCTTGATCTCCTGCTCGGCGATCAGGGCCAGCAACTGCTGAGGGTCGAAACCACCGGCGGCCAGCACCTCGGCCAGCACGGCCGGGTCGCCGAGGTTGCGTGCCTGCACCCACATGGCCTCGAAGATCAGCTGGAGGAAGGCCGCGAAACGCTCCGGCAGACGCTGCTGCACGGCCACCGCCGCACGCATCAGCGGCAGAGTGTTGATCGGGAAATGCGGGTTGAACTG
Source organism: Pseudomonadaceae bacterium (assembly GCA_033838285.1). Classification (GTDB taxonomy): domain Bacteria; phylum Pseudomonadota; class Gammaproteobacteria; order Pseudomonadales; family Pseudomonadaceae; genus Aquipseudomonas. Next base: position 64,481 of record JAJLLC010000031.1, on the reverse strand, counting down.
CAGCGGCACCTGGTAGCGGCGGGCATAGCGCGCCAGGTCCTGGAGCATGAAGCGGCCCTTGGCCGGGATGGTCACCGGCGAGGCATTGCCGGTGGCCTGGAACACCCCGCCGAGCAGCATCGGCTTGTACACCAGGGTGGCGCCTTCCTCGGCGCAGAGCCTGGGCAGCTGGGTCCAGGCCAGGTAGGTGGTGGGGCTGCCGAAATCGAAGTAGAACTCGACGGTCTTGCTCATGGGATTGCGCTCTTCTGATTGTTGTTTACACGAATGCCGAGGCTGAGCGGGCGGCGATCAGGCTAGGCGGCGGGGCGGGGCAAAAGCGGAGTTGGCTGTAGCCAATGAGCATTTTTCACCGGCACGCCAACGACGCCTCATCGTCGCGCAGCCAGCCGTTTACCACTTCTCCATCCAGGGGCGCAGATCCAGCTCGAAGGTCCAGGCATCGCGCGGCTGGGCGTGCAGGAACCAGTAGTTGTCGGCGATGTGCTCTGGATTCAGGATGCCGTCCTGCTCCTTGCGCGCGTAAAGGTCGGGGAAGTTGTCGCGGATGAAGGCGGTGTCGATGGCGCCGTCCACCACCACATGGGCGACGTGGATGTTCCGTGGCCCCAGTTCGCGCGCCATGCTCTGCGCCAGGGCGCGCACGCCGTGCTTGGCACCGGCGAAGGCGGCGAAGTTGGCGGCGCCGCGCAGGCCGGCGGTGGCGCCGGTGAAGAGGATGGTGCCGCGCCCGCGGGTGACCATGCGCCGCGCCACCGCCTGGGCGGTGAGGAAGGCCGAGAAGCAGGCCATTTCCCAGATCTTGAAGTACTTGCGCGCGGTCTCGTCGAGGATGCTGCACGGCACGTTGGCGCCGATGTTGAAGACGAAGGCCTCGATCGGCCCGATGTCGCGCTCGATGCCCTCGACCAGCGCGGCCACCTCCTCTTCCTTGCGTGCGTCGGAGGCAAAGCCATGGGCCTCGCCGCCGCCGGCGCGGATCTCGTCGACCAGCGGCTGCAGCTTGTCGGCGCTGCGCCGGGTCACGCAGGCGACATAGCCCTCGCGGGCGAAGCGCTTGGCGATGGCGCCGCCGGTGGCGTCGCCCGCACCGATCACCAGGACCACTTTCTTGTCGCTCATGCCGCTCACCTCTTTTGATAAACGATCGTTTAGTTAACGGACGTTATGCTAAGCTTCCGACATCCGTCAAGCAGGAGTTCCATCATGCGCTATTCCGCCGAGCACAAGGCCCAGACCCGCGACAAGCTGCTGGCCAGCAGCGGCGCGCTGGCCAAGCGCGGCGGTTTTTCCGCGACCGGGGTGGACGGCCTGATGAAGGCCATCGGCCTGACCGGAGGCGCCTTCTACGGGCACTTCTCCTCCAAGGACGAGCTGTTCGCCGAGATCGTCGAACGCGAGCTGAGCCACAGCCTGAAGCGGCTCGGCGATGGCGAAGCCGGCCGCGAGCGGCTGCAGCGCTGCCTGGCCAGCTACCTGAGCATGGCGCATGTCGAGCAGCCGGACAGTGGCTGCGCCATCCCCACCCTGGGTGCGGAGATCGCCCGCGCCGACCTCGCCGTGCGTGCGCGCGCCGAGCACTGGCTGGTGCGCCTGCAGCAGGCCTGGGGCGAGGTCCTCGGCGACCCGCAGCTGGCCTGGGCGATCCTCGCCCAGTGCGTCGGAGCCCTGGTGGTGGCGCGCATGCTGGCCACGCCGCAATGCCAGGCAGAGGTGCTGGCCGCGAGCCAGGCGCTGATCGGCGCCAGCCTGGCTGCGGCGAAATGACGCCACCCCGCTGAAACAGCCGACATAGAGCCATTCGCCGCAGTATCCTGACGAGCCGTTCAGCATTCCGTCGGGCACCGCTGGCTTCCTCGCGGGCGAACCGTAGAATGCGCGCCGCCCTGACGCCATTATTTCGCCACCATCGAGGTCTCCATGCTCGCCACGGCTATCGCCCCGGATGTTCTGATCGCCGAGGCCGACCCCTGGACCGCCGACCTGCTGACCCAGCTGGTGCTGGCCGTGCGCGCCGACGCCCGTGTCCAGCATTGCAGCGACGGCGAGGCGGCGCTGGCGCGCTGCCGGCGGCACCTGCCCGATCTGGTGATCGCCGACGGCGAACTGCCGGGCGTGGATGGCATCGAGCTGCTGCGCCAGCTGCGCCGGCATCCGCGCACCCCGGCGCTGCCCTGCATCCTGATCAGCAACCGGATCGACGCCAAGAGCGTGCGCGCCGTGCTGCCGCTGGCGCCCACTGCCTACCTGGCCAAGCCGTTCAACGCCGAGCACCTGCGCCAGCGCCTGAGCGGCCTGCTGCCGGCGGCCAGCAACGAGGCGCGCCTGCCGGCAGCGCTGCTGGTCGACGACCTCTGGCAGTACCTCGACGACGTGCGCGAGGAAGGCCAGGGCGCGCCGTTGCTGGCCGATGTGCGCACGGCGGTGAGCAACAGCTTGCAGGCCAGCGAGACCGACCTGGGCCAGCTGGCCCGCGACTTCGCCCGCGACCCGCAGATCACCGCGCGGCTGATCGCCGCCGCCAACAGCGCCGCCGAGCAGCGCAGCGGCGTCTGCCAGACCCTGCCCCAGGCCCTGCAGCGCCTAGGCGTGGCGCGCGCCCTCAACCTGGTACTGGGCCTGGCCATCCAGCGCAATGCCCTGCTGCAGGACCCGCGCCTGGCCGAGCTGGCCGCCGGAGTTGGCGAGCGCGCCCTGCGCAGCGCCGAGCTGGCGCACTGGCTGGCCGCCCAGCTACGCCTGGACTACGAGCTGTGCTACACCGCCGGCCTGCTGCACAACATCGGCGAGCTGGCCCTGCTGCGCAGCCTGCAGGACTGGCGGGACGCCGGTGGCGCGCTGAGCGGCGAGCAGATCGAGCAGGCCCTGCGCCAGCGCGCCGCCGGCTTCGGCTCGGCGCTGCGCATCCGCTGGCGCCTGCCGTTCGGCTTGCGTGAGCTGATCGCCGCCTTCTACGGCCTGGGTGCCGGGGTGTTCTCGCGCGAAGCGCTGGTGCTCAACCTCGGCGCCCAGCTGCTCGCCCTGCCGGCCGAACAGGACGCCGGCAGCCTGGCCGAGAGCCGCCCGGCGCGCATGCTGCGCCTGCACCAGGACTTCCTGCGGCGGATTCCGCCGAGCCTGCTGCAGGGCGCCTGAGGCTCAGTCGCGGGCCGCGGCCCGGCGCAGAATCTCGCGGTCGAGAATCTCGATCTCGCCGTAGGTCAGGCGCAGGGCGCCGCGCGCCTGCAGCTCCTTGAGGATCTGGTTGGTGGTCTGCCGCGACAGGCCGAGCATCAGCGCCAGCTGCTCCTGGGCCAGGTGCAGCACCCGGCGCGGGCCGGTCTCGCCGTAGCCCTCGGCCATCATCAGCAGACGCCGGGCCAGGCGTGGCGCGGCCGGCAGCAGGCTCATCTCCTCCAGGGCGATGAACGCCAGGCGCAGCTTCTGGCTCATCAGCAGGGCGAAGTCGCGCCAGTGGCCCGGCTCGCGGGCCAGCAGGGCGAGCAGCGCCGCCTGCGGCACCTGCAGCAGCAGGGTTGGACCCTCGGCATAGGCATCGTGGGTGCGCGGCTGGCCGTCGAACAGGGATATCTCGCCGAACCAGTAGGGCGGCTCGACCAGGGTCAGCAGCGCCTCCTTGCCGTCGCGGCCGACCGCGCCGACCCGCATCATCCCCTCCAGCACCGCGTACAGACCGCAGGGCGGGTCGCCACGGCGGAACAGGCGCTGTCCCGGCTCCAGCTGCAGCAGTCGCGCCTCGGCCAGCAGCGCGGCACTCAGGACCGGCGGCAGGTGGCTGAACCACTGACCGCCTTCCAGCAGGGGGCGATAGGAGAGGGGCGTTGCGCTCATGGGCTTTGTCGCCTAGCTGACAGTCGTACACCGGGGGCTGGCGCGATGATGCCATCACCCTGCCTTGCTGAGGACCATAACAATGAAAACCCTCGTCGATCATCTCGCCCAGTACGCCGAGTACCACCGCGACCGGCGCAACATCTTCAGCCACTTCATCGGCATCCCGATGATAGTGCTGGCGGTGGCCGTGCTGCTGTCGCGCCCGGGCTGGGAAATCGCCGGCCTGTGGATCTCGCCGGCGCTGCTCACCGCGCTGGCCGCCGGCCTGTTCTACCTGCGCCTGGACCTGCGCTTCGGCCTGCTCATGGCGCTGCTGCTGGCGCTATGCCTGTGGGCCGGCGCCGCCCTGGCCCAGGCCGCTACCGGCGTCTGGCTGAGCGGCGGCCTCGGCCTGTTCGTGGTCGGCTGGATCATCCAGTTCATCGGCCACTACTACGAGGGGCGCAAGCCGGCCTTCGTCGACGACCTGATGGGCCTGGTGGTCGGCCCGCTGTTCGTGGTGGCCGAACTGGCCTTCCTGCTCGGCCTGCGCCAGGAGGTGCAGGACGCGGTGGAGCGCCGCGCCGGCCCGACCTGCATCCGCCCGCGCAAGACCCTGGCCTGAGGCCTCCCGCCCGGCGGCGGTAGTCCCGCCGCCGGGGTTACTACAAGAACGACGCCATCTGTCGGCTTTGCGACACCCGCCCGGCTATTGCCCGTGACCGACAAACGGTCATTCAGCTCCTTGATGACCCGCCTCCCGGCCATCCCTGCGCGATTCGGCGGCACTCCAGGCCCTACGCCGCTTTGCGGGCCGAGACAGGAACTATCAGTCACTGCGTGACTTGTAGTTACCACGCAGTACCACTTCAGAAATTCTTGATGACCCCGGCAATCGCCTGCACAATGCCGCGCCCGCCCTTTCGGAGGGTGGTTATGTGCTGATCCCCTTTTGCCCGTGCGCCAGCGTAGTGCCTGGGTTCACCTAAAAGATCACGCAGGAGATTTTGCAGTGCACATCGGTGTTCCTCTCGAGACCCACGCCGGGGAGACGCGGGTTGCCGCGACGCCCGAAACCGTCAAGAAACTGGTTGGCCAGGGCCATCTGGTGACCGTCCAGGCCGGTGCCGGCGTCAGCGCCAGCATCCCGGACAGCGCCTATGAAGCCGTCGGCGCCAGCATCGGCAACGAATCTGCCGCCTTTGGTGCCGATCTGGTGCTGAAAGTGGTCGCCCCGACCGAAGCCGAACTGGCCCACATGAAGTCCGGCGCCGTGCTGGTCGGCATGCTCAACCCGTTCTGCAACGACACCATCGCGCGCATGAATGCCCGCGGCATCACCGCCTTCGCCCTGGAGGCCGCGCCGCGTACCTCCCGCGCGCAGAGCCTGGACGTGCTGAGTTCGCAGGCCAACATCGCCGGCTACAAGGCCGTGATGCTCGCCGCCAACCACTACCCGCGCTTCATGCCCATGCTGATGACCGCCGCCGGTACCGTGAAGGCCGCCCGCGTGCTGATCCTCGGCGCCGGCGTGGCCGGCCTGCAGGCCATCGCCACGGCCAAGCGTCTGGGTGCGGTGATCGAGGCCTCGGACGTGCGTCCGGCGGTGAAGGAGCAGATCGAGTCGCTCGGCGCCAAGTTCGTCGACGTGCCGTTCGAGACCGATGAGGAGCGCGAGTGCGCCCAGGGTGTCGGCGGTTACGCCCGCCCGATGCCGCAGTCGTGGATGGAGCGCCAGGCCAAGGCCGTGCACGAGCGCGCCAAGCAGGCCGATATCGTCATCACCACCGCGCTGATCCCGGGTCGCAAGGCACCGACCTTGCTGCACGAGGCCACCGTCGCCGAGATGAAGCCGGGCTCCGTGGTCATCGACCTGGCCGCTGCCCAGGGCGGCAACTGCCCGCTGACCGAGGCCGATCAGGTCGTGGTCAAGCACGGCGTGACCCTGGTCGGCCACACCAACCTGGCCGCCATGGTGCCGGCGGATGCTTCCGCCCTGTACGCCCGCAACCTGCTGGACTTCCTCAAGCTCGTGATCGACAAGGAAGGCCAGTTCCAGCTCAACCTCGAAGACGACATCGTCGCCGCCTGCCTGATGTGCAAGGGCGGTGAAGTCGTGCGCAAGAACGGTTAAGGAGTCGAGACATGGAACTGATCTCCCCCAGCATCTACAACCTGATCATCTTCGTGCTGGCCATCTACGTGGGCTACCACGTGGTGTGGAACGTCACCCCGGCCCTGCACACCCCGCTGATGGCCGTGACCAACGCCATTTCCGCCATCGTCATCGTCGGCGCCATGCTGGCCGCCGCCCTGACCGTGACCCCGCTGGGCAAGGCCATGGGCACCCTGGCCGTGGCCCTGGCCGCGGTCAACGTGTTCGGTGGCTTCCTGGTCACCCGCCGCATGCTGGAAATGTTCAAGAAGAAGGCGCCCAAGGCCAAGGCGGAGGGCAAATAAGATGAGCATGAACCTGATCACCCTGCTGTACCTGGTCGCTTCCGTCTGCTTCATTCAGGCGCTGAAGGGCCTCTCCCACCCGACCACCTCGCGCCAGGGCAATGCCTTCGGCATGGTCGGCATGGCCATCGCCGTGGTCACCACCATCTTCCTGGTGTTCAAGCTGGGCGCCGAGATGGCCGAGGGTGGCGCTGCCACCGGCCTGGGCTACGTGCTGGTCGGCCTGCTGGTCGGCGGCACCGCCGGCTCGATCATGGCCAAGCGCGTCGAGATGACCAAGATGCCGGAACTGGTCGCCTTCATGCACAGCATGATCGGCCTGGCCGCCGTGTTTATCGCCATTGCGGCGGTAGTGGAGCCGCAGTCGCTGGGTATCGTTGCCAACCTGGGCGACGCCATTCCCTCGGGTAACCGCCTGGAGCTGTTCCTCGGCGCGGCCATCGGTGCCATCACCTTCTCCGGTTCGGTGATCGCCTTCGGCAAGCTGTCGGGCAAGTACAAGTTCCGTCTGTTCCAGGGCGCCCCGGTGGTGTTCAAGGGCCAGCACATGGTCAACCTGGTCATCGGCCTGGCGATCCTGGCCCTGGGCTTGTACTTCACCTTCACCGGCAATATCACCGCCTTCGCCATCCTGGTGGCGCTGGCCTTCGTCATCGGCGTGCTGATCATCATCCCGATCGGCGGCGCCGACATGCCGGTGGTGGTGTCGATGCTGAACTCCTACTCGGGCTGGGCGGCCGCCGGTATCGGCTTCTCGCTGAACAACTCGATGCTGATCGTGGCCGGTTCCCTGGTCGGTTCGTCCGGTGCCATCCTCTCGTACATCATGTGCAAGGCGATGAACCGCTCGTTCTTCAACGTCATCCTCGGCGGCTTCGGCGCCGATGCCGATGCCGGCGGCCCGGCCGGTGCCCAGCAGGAGCGCAACGTGAAGTCGGGATCAAGCGACGACGCCGCCTTCCTGCTGACCAACGCCGACACCGTGGTCATCGTCCCGGGCTACGGCCTGGCGGTAGCCCGCGCCCAGCACGCGCTGATGGAGCTGGCCGAGAAGCTGACCCACCGCGGCGTGACCGTGAAGTACGCGATCCACCCGGTGGCCGGCCGTATGCCGGGCCACATGAACGTTCTGCTGGCCGAGGCCGAAGTGCCCTACGAGCAGGTGTTCGAGATGGAGGACATCAACTCCGAGTTCGGCCAGACCGACGTGGTGCTGGTGCTCGGCGCCAACGACGTGGTCAACCCGGCGGCGAAGAACGATCCGAAGTCGCCGATCGCCGGCATGCCGATCCTCGAGGCCTACAAGGCCAAGACCATCATCGTCAACAAGCGCTCCATGGCCAGCGGCTACGCCGGCCTGGACAACGAACTGTTCTACATGGACAAGACCATGATGGTGTTCGGTGATGCCAAGAAGGTCATCGAGGACATGGTGAAGGCCGTCGAGTAAGGCGCTTTCTCCAAGCCGATAGAAAAACCCGGCCTTGTGCCGGGTTTTTTGATCCAAGACCTCATTCACACATACAGACAGCCCCCACTCCTGCGCAGTACCTTTACTCAGACAGTGTCTGCGGTAAGCAGTACTGCGCATCTTGGCAGATATTATTAGGTCGCCAGAGACCATGGTTTATGCCTGCTCCATGGATTGAGCACCTGCAAATGAACCACTGCGAGAAACTGAATGCCCACCTGCACCATCCACATCGGCATGCACAAAACTGGCAGCACCTCCATTCAGCACTCCCTGGATGGCTATGAAGATGCCCGTTTCAGCTACGCCAAGCTGGGCGACAACCCCAACCACAGCCATGTGATCTATGACCTTTTTACTCGAGCAGGCGAGTGGGGCTTCTTCGACGTCGCCCCCCAGGCGCAGGTCGTCGAAAGCTACGAGAGGCAACTGCTGGAGGCCATCGCGCATAACGAGCAGCGCAACCTGATCATTTCCGGCGAACAGATCAGCTCAATGCACCCCGGTGCCCTGGTGCGCCTGCGCGACTTCCTGAAGCCGCACTTCGAGACCACCCGCATAGTCGGCTACGTTCGCCCCCCGGCCTCCTATCTCGCCAGCGCATTCCAGCAGCGCCTGAAGAAGCGCAACCCGAAGTTCGAACCGCTGCGCCTCTACCGCTCCTACAGAGACACCTTCCATAAATTCGACGAGATATTCGGAGCGGAGAATGTCGAACTCTGGAAGTTCGAACCCAGCACCCTGCACAACCGTTGCGCGGTGTCCGATTTCTGCCGGCGCCTGGGTATCGAGATACCGCCCGAAGGGGTCCGGACGGAAAACGAATCGTTGTCGCGGCAGTTCGTCGGGCTGCTCTATGTCTACCGGCAATATGCTCCGGAGTTGGCCGCATCCCTTCAGATCGAGGAAGTGGAGGAGCTCAACCGCAGACTGTCGGCAGTCTGGAGCGACAAGTTTGCCCTGTCGCCAGAGCTGACCCAGGCCATACACCGGCAATATGCCGAGGACATTGCCTGGATGGAGGACAGACTTGGTCAGCCCTTGGGGGAGCAGCCAAAAACCGCCCCCCATGCCGTCGACAGCGAGGCGGATCTCCTGTGCACTCCGACTCAGACCCTCGAAGAACTGTGCGCGCTGGTCGGTCTGCGGCTGCCAGAAGCCCCTGAACAACCAGGGCCAGAGGCCACTGCACGGCTATTCCATCGATTACGCGATACAGAAGCCGAACAGCAAGTGCAGCCCGCCCCGAGCCATTCGCCTCTGGCGCGCCTGAAGAACGCAGCACAGCGCCTGTTCCGGCGACCTGCCTAGAAGGCGGCGCCAAAACTCGCCCCCATCACTGCCCCGGACACAGCTCCGCGCGCAGATCGTCGGCATCGTACCCAGGCTGGGCAGGCAGCAAATGCTTGCTCAGCACCATGGGGGGCGAAATCTCGCCCACAAAGGGAGAGCTGCCATCGGCTGCCGCACCTATTGCGGTGGCGCTGGCCAGGACCTTCTCATCAGCGGGTCGGCTCAGGAGCTGTGCGCTATCGAGCACCAGGGTACCGTTCAACAGGACACTGGTCCTGGCAGACGCAGCCAAGAGGAAAGGCGTCCTGACGGCCGGCCGGATGCTCATGCTGACGACCAGACTGTTACATGCATGGTTCAGGGCCAGCGGGGGACTGGCGATCTCAACCCCTGAGTGGCGGATAAGCAAGCGCGCGGAGGCGTCCAGGCGCATGCTCCAGACGCCGGGCTGATCGAGGATGACCTGCTCGTGAGTCGTGGCGGTCCATGTCGGCAACGCCAGGCCGATGGCATATCCGGCGTAGAGGGGCGCCCGCTGCAGATCCCTTCCCTCAAGCCGCGCCGGCTTCCCCGCAGATGCCCGATGCCAGATCAGCGGCACCTTTCTGGCGGTGGCTTCCCAAGCCACCAGACGTTCCTCGACCTGACCCTCGCTGAGGAAGCCGCGCCCCGCCTGCATGAGCGGCCCCGAGTGCGCCACAGGCGGCGACATGGGCTCAGCCAGAAGCTCAGCGTGCCCATCGCGAGAGTAGGTCTGCCGGGCCTCCAGATCATGCAGGCCGTATATCATGCCGGCAGATCCATCTTCGGCCGCCCAGAATAACGGCGCAGGCTCATCCTGCCCGCGGCCATCCATCAACGGCGCGAGGCTGCGACCATCCAGATTGCCAGGCGCCTCGCCCCCTGCCAGCTCAATCAAGGTCGGGTACAGATCCTTGAGGGTGGACGCCGATAGCAGATCGGCATTCTCGTAGCGACCCGGCCACGCAAGCAGCATGGGTGTGCGCACCCCTCCTTCACGGTAGGTGAACTTCTTGCCGGAAAAAGGAAAGTTGTTGTCCCTGACCCGGTTAACACCGCCGTTGTCGCTGGCGAACACCACTATGGTGTCATCCTCCAGGCCCTGCTCACGCAGGACAGCCAGCAGCCTGCCGACGTTATGGTCGAGCTGCTTGAGCACTGCCAGGTAATGTCCTGCCGGTGTATCCGGGTACTGCTGACGGAACTCGGGAGAGGGCTGATAGGGCGTGTGAGGAGCGAACAGCCACAGGTTGATGAACCAGGGCTGGGGGCCGGCGTCGCGGATCAGCTCGATCGCCTTGTCGGTCATCAGGTCATCGACATTACCCGCGTACTGCTTCGGCGGCTGACCATTCTCCTGCAACCATGGATTGGTATGGCTTGGCCGCTGCCTGACCGGCTCGCCATCGGGCCCCGGACCACGCAACATGAAATGATTGAGATAGCCCAGCCAGTAGTCAAAGCCCTGCGCTCCGGGCTGGATCTGTCGATACTCCAGCGCCTCGCCGACATGCCACTTGCCTAGGTGCATGGTCCGGTAGCCCAGGTCCTGGAGCGCCTCCGGCAGGGTCAGCAGGTCGCTGGCCAGGCCGGCCCCTGCCGGCTGGAAGCCAACAGCTATCGGATCGCGACCGGAGAGCAGCGCCGCACGGCTGGCGGCACAGGTGCTGTCGGCATAGTGTTGCCGAAAACGCACGGACTGCTGGCTGAGACGATCCAGCGTTGGCGTGGGGGCCAGGCCATCGCCCCAGCTGGCAATATCGTTGTTGCCCAGATCATCCGCCAGAATCAGGAGGATATTGGGGCGTTTAGTCGCTTCCAGTGCCTGATCAGCATCGCACCCGGACAATGCCACCAGAGCACTCGACAACAACAGACAGCTGGCAGTATTGAGCAGGAAGTGCAAGGGATCATCCCGGACGATTGAGGGAAATGGCCGCATTGGCGCAATGAAGTTGACGCATATCATTGCCGTTACGCCATGCGCTGCGCACAATGCAGGCTTGCGGAAAGAGCGCGGACTATACCGCGCACCAAGGTGGAGCCCCAAACGACTCCGTACCCCTGAGGCACCGAATACAAGACTGGACTTCGCCCCCTTGAAAGACCCCATAAGCACAATGCCCAGTGACAGCTCGCATGCGCCGCAGGGCCTCGACTACTCCACATTGGTGGACTTTCCCAGAATTACCGAGCTGTTCATTGCCAGGCATGGGGAATACACCGGCAACCAGCCATTCCCGCATATCGTCATAGACGACTTCCTGCCCGAGTCGACCATCCAGCTTCTGCTCGATCAGTACCCCCTCGATCAGGACCGCAAGGAGTGGATCGACAGCACGCCCAAGCTGAGCGAGGTGCAGACCGAGAAGCGCCATCTGCGCGATGTCCTCGCCATGCCCAAAGCCTATCGGGAAGTGATCTGGGAGCTATGCTCCAGCCATTTTCTGGATGCCCTCACCAAACTCAGTGGGATTAGCTGGCTGATCTCTGACCCCCAATTGCAGGGAGCAGGCATTCATCAGATTTCCCGCGGCGGCTTCCTGAAGATTCATGCCGACTTCAGCACCCATCGCAGGTTTGACCTCTCCCGCCGCATCAACTTCCTGCTCTACCTGAATCCCGACTGGCAGGACAGCTGGGGAGGGCACCTCGAGCTGTGGGACAAGGACATGCAGGGGCCGCCAGTACGCATTCTGCCCAAGCTGAACCGCTGTGTGATCTTCAGCACCACGGCCAACTCCTATCATGGCCACCCCTATCCGCTGCAATGCCCTGCAGGGGTGCATCGGAAGTCGATCGCCCTCTACTACTACACCAATGGGCGGCCGGATGGCGAAGCGGAGCCGACCTTCGCGACCACCTGGCGTGAAGTCCCGGAACGCTATCGCAACCCCTCGGACTAGTCTCGAGAGATAAGAGCGCATCGCATGAAGCCTTAGAAAAGCCCTGAAGAAGACTTCCCGTTACTGGTAAAACACGCCAATCCCGTTAACTGAGTTTCCCGATGAAGTAGATGACCTTCGCCGACACCGAATACACCAGCAGAAATGTATGGCTATTTCAGACTATCCTGAGGGCTGTCTTTTTTGCTAGCTGGAAGGCCGCACGCTAAACGGCGCTGCTGCAATGTTTGTTGTAAATTTTTCGCGCAGGTCCGAAATCGGCTTTTCAAACCACCGATACACCAATACAGAAACCACAAAAACAGCAACCAGCCAGACACCACAAGCCAGAAAAATCCCTGCAAGGGAACTGGATTTATTTAAATCGAAGTTGAACCTAATAATAAATATCAGCGGAAAGTGACTTAGATAAAGGGTATATGAATAAGTACTAATTGATGCCACTGCGGCGGTGACAGGGGCCGATTTCAACTGCAGCCTTGTAATCAGAGGCAAGAGCAACAAAGTGCCAATACCCATCAGGGAAATCGAAAGGGAGTTGATTACAGAAAAAGCCAGGGTCTGCTCCCAACCGCTATGTACCAATTTCCAAATAGCCATTAGGCCTAGGCAGGTAGCAATGAGGCCCAGGCATGCTTTAAAATTTATCCCTGCAAGCCACCAACGCGGACTCCAGCGGTTGATTGCTGCAGCCAAGACCCCCCAACCTGTTGCATCTAGATGGTATAGCGTGATACGCCTGATCTGTGCATCCCATGCAAAGAAATCAGCAGGTACCGCATGAAGAAGGCGCATTATTGCGGGGACTGCAATCAGAATAATCGCTGTAAGGTAAAAAGACTTTCTTAGTGAAAGCCTTGCGGCTTTAATTATCCCGTATACTAGAATTGGCATAATTATATAAAACCACTCATCAATGGCGAGCGACCAAGACTCCCCATAGAAGTGGGGTTGTGCTTCTGGATAAATCAGGTTTTGCGAGAATATTAAATAGCTAGCTTCAAAGCTGCCGACGCCTGGGATGAGGTTGCTGACAACAATGTTGACCAGCAGAAACAAGTAATAGCATGGAAGGGTTCTAAACCAGCGCCGGAGCCAAAAATCCCAGCAGCCACTCAAGTTTGCACCAGAGCGCTCTAGGCTACGAATCATGATTGCACCGATGAGATAACCACTCAATACGAATAGCCATTCGATCGACACTACTGCGCTAGAACTGATGTAGGCACTGGGCCCCTCCCATGCAATCTTTCCTGTGGAAACAAGCAGACCCAAGAAACAGTGGTTCGCGAGAACTATTATCACAGCCAGGGCTCGCAAGGTGTCAAGGCCCTGATTTCTTTGCTGGGGCTGTTGCTTCTCCATCAATTGATTTCTGCTCGTGTAGGTTTTTTATTTGGCTTATTCATGCTGGTCTACGACCGGGTTGAACGCCTTGAGCCGTTCCAAACGCTGGCATAATGTGCAGAGAAGCGAGTAAAGGTTGACGCACAGGAAGCCGCTGAGGACAGTGAGCAGGGGCTCGCAAGCATGCCCCGAGGCAACACCTGTAGCCACATAGGCGCATCGCTGGAGACACTGGATCGGTGCCGCCAGTGAGGAGCCGAAGTAATGGAAAGGACCACCAGCAGAATCGCCCAACCACGTAGCGACTCCAGCTCAAGCATGGCCAGGCTGGCGCAACCTGGCCATGCCCGGAGTACTGTTCACTGAGGCTGCCCCATCCTGTCGGCTGCTCAGGAAGCGGCCACGGCCGGCTTGCCCTGGCCCAGTCGCTTAATCTTGCGATTGTTCTCCAGATGCTTGCTGGCATGCACATAGAACGCCCGCAGGGCCGCCGCCGATTCCTCGGACTCGCCAGAGAACAGCAGCTTGAGAAGTTCCGGATCATTGCTGCGATCACCGCCGGCCTTGCGCAGCACCCCCAGGCCAAAGCCATGGTTGAAGGTGAAGGTCTCGTATTGACCGCGGATTTCATCCCAGAACTTCCAGGCGCCGAAGTCCTGTACGCGCGCCTGCACGTCATGGAACAGGATGATGCCGCCAGGCTTTACCTTGGGATACCAGTTGGCGAAGTCCTCGCTGACCGCTTCATAGGTATGGAAACCGTCGATATGCAGCAGCTCGATGGTGTCCTCGCTGAAGTGCCGCAGGGCATCCTGGAAGAACATGCGCATCAGGTAGGAAAAGCCGTGGTAGTTCCGCCGGTTATGGTCGTTGACCATGTTGAAGACCGACTCGTCGTACTTGTCGGTGTGCTCGTCACCCTCGAAGGTGTCGACCGCATAGCACAGGGCATCGATCTCGTTTTCCTTGATCGCCTGGCAGAAGGTGAAATAGGACAGCCCCTTGTGCGTGCCCAGCTCGACCAGCAGCTTGGGACGAATCGCCGTGACCAGGTCATAGGCGAACGGCAGGTGGTCGACCCAGGTGCTGAACACCATGTGTAGGGGCTCGAAATGGCGAATCGACGGCGGCATGTAAATGGTGTTCATACAAAAGTCCCTGGGTTCTGATCGTTGAGTTCGGCGTTTAATTGGCTGCGCCCGAGGACAGGCGTTTGGCCTGATCATCGGCGAAGAGCTTGGCTAGGTCACCCTTGAAGCGCCGATAGCGCTTAATACCTCGCTCTGCCGAGGTGATGAGAAATGGCATTGCAGGGGCGCGTATCTTGCCGAGAATAATGGGCTCAACGGTGGGCGAATAAAACTCATAGCCAAGCAGCTCCCACAACTGGGCGCGCTGCTCATCAATCATCTCGTCCCGCCCATCAACCTCGGATGTAGTGACCCCGCCATGCAACTGGTGAAAGGAGCCCTCTCCGGCCAGCATGAAACACTGGGTACGAGGATGCGTCGCCACCTTGCGATATATGTAGAGGTTGAGACTCCCCCCTCCTGCCAAGTTGAAGCGCTCATCGGCCTGACCTATGTCGCGAAAAATGTCGGCCGACATGAAGAGACAATTGCTCTCCATGAAGGGATTGAATACCCCTCTGGGGTTGGCGCCACTCAGACAGCAAATCTCGAACAAACGATAGCCATTGTTCAGCCAGTCGATCTGCTGGAGCAACCCCTGTTCCTTCTCTTCAGTGTAACCATTGCTTAGATGGAACTGCTGCTCATCCTCGCCGAGGTGGTAACCAGGCACTACCACCATGGCATCTTCGCTGATGCGGAACGCCATCAGGGCATACTGAATCACGCCTGGACTCACCAAACGCGCTCCGTCGATCATCAGCCCCACATAGCGCCCGCGGGCCTGGGCAAAGCCGAAATTGATCGCTGCCGCAGGCGACACCCCCGGCTCGTCGCGCAGGAAGTAACGAAAGTTGCCAGGTAGCGCGGCAATTGCCTCGGCATCCATGTTCCGCCGGGAACGATTCTCCACCAAGATAACTTCGTAGTCGTCACCATCGACCCCCTGCTGATACTCAGGACTCAGGCTGCGCAGCGTGTTCAGCGCCTGTCGCGGCATGTCGTATGCAATAACGATGATGGACAGCAGGGGCTGACTCACTGCGGATCTACCTTGTCGAGGGAATAGCGGATAAAGCGATAGACGCTGGGATGCGGCATACCGAACAGCACAGGCGTGATATTCGGCGGATCCCGGCGTTCACCCCGTATGAGCTGGTCCTGTGCCTTGATCTGCTCGAACACCCTGTCGCGCTCTTCCTTCAGGGTGCCGGTGGTGACACCGCCATGGAACTGATGGAAGGAGCCTTCGCCATACAGCAGATAGAGCGGAGTTTTCTTGTACTCAAGCAAGCGCTTGTACAGATCGAGATTGGCCATGCCGCCGCCGAAGTCGTCATAGCGGCAGTCCACCCCACCGATAGCTCGCCATTTGCGCACGGAAGTGGCAATGAAGTTACTCTCATGATTAGCCCTGAAAAAACCTCCCCGGCAGGAACCACTTAAAACGGCAATATCGAACAAGCGATAGCCATCTCGAGGCCAGTCAATCCTCTTTAGCAGCTCAGCCTCGGCCCGCTCGTCATAGCCTTCGTTTACCGCAATCTGCTGCAGTTTGCTGCCCAGGTGATAGCCAGGTGCCGATACAGCCGCCTCGGGATCCGCAACAAAAGCCTTCAGGGTCTGCCGCACTATCCCCGGCGTGACCATGCGAGCACCGTCGATCATGATCGCAACATGACTACCACGAGCCTTGGCGGCGCCAAAGTTGATTGCATGCACTGGTGTACGCTGGGTTTCCTGACGCAGGAAATAGCGCACGTTCCGACCGTGGCGAGTCGCACGCTCGGCACCCAGCAGGCGGTCCGAGTGGTTCTCAACCACTATCACCTCATAGTCCTGCTCCCGGACACCGCGCTGGTGTGCTGCACTCAGCGAGTAGAGCGTGCGCTCAGCCTGGTCCGGCATCTTGTAAACGATAACCACGATGGAAAGCCGAGGCTTACGACGAAACCAGCGCATGACTCTATCCCTTTGACTAGCGGGCGCGTTTGCGCAGCGCGTGGTACAGCGACTCCAGCTCGGCAGGCAACTTGCCAGGCGATTGACGGTGATGCTTCAGCTCGGCACTGAAGAAGCGCTCGTCCTGCAGGGGCTGCAAACCCATTTCCAGCAATATCTTGTCCAGCTTCTGGTGCAGCACGTTCTCATCTTCATCGAAACACAGCAACGGGAAAGGCGTTCGACGATGCAGCGCCAGCAAATGGCGGTTATAGGCCGCCCAGAGGGCGAAAGCCTGCTGCTGAGGCATGGCACCGCGAGCTGCGAGCGAGCGGGCCACAGCCACGGGGTTGCGAAAAATCCCAACGAAACGCAGATCAGGCAGTAGCCCGAGCCAGGCATCGACCATCAGCAGGGCTCGTGGATCCTTGAATCCCCAGCGCTCAACGCCCTTGTACTCGGCAACCAGAGCTTCCGCATGCTGGGTCTCTACCGCATTCCACACGACTGCGGAACCCGGCGGGCGATCCCAGGCACCACCACGAGCCGCCAGAACCTGGTCGTGGAAGGCGACTATGTCTTGATTTTCCCGATTGCCTTTCAGGTTGTGCGGATTCCAAGCGCTGTGCTTGCCCAGCTCCAATCCCGCCTGCTGTAAAGAGCCCGTCAGAAAGCTGGTGCCACTACGATGCATTCCCAGCACCATGACGGGTCCATTACCCGGCATCCGCTCGCGCCCGATGCGCCTGAGAACGGCCTGAAAAAAGCCCATGGAGTTTTACCCGACTATGTCACTGTTGATGCCGACCGAAGGGTTCTCGGCCGGGCACTGAAAAGCACGGCATTGTGTTTTAATACTCGCCGCCTTTCAATCTGCCCCGGAAAATCCATGAAATACAGCGAATTAGTGCTCTACGGCGTGTATAGCGACTTGCGCACCGAAGTAGCACGCCGCCTTCTTGGAGTCCTCTGGTGGGCACTGGAACCCGTGATGTACATGGCGGTGTTCTATGTGGTTTTCGGCCTCGGCCTACGCCAAGGCGATACCGACTATGTGCCCTTCCTGCTCTGCGGCCTAGTCGCATGGAAGTGGTTCGACAGCTCGATACGCCAGGCCGGGATGGCCATCCAAGGTAACTCCGGCCTGATCCAGCAGATATTTGTCCCCAAGTACGTGTTCGCACTCATTCAGGTGCTGAGCAATACGTTCAAATTCTTTATCGTCTTGTTGCTGCTCTTGGGTTTTCTACTCCTGTTCGGGAAAGAGCCAACGCTCGAATGGCTGGGCCTGGTCCCGCTGCTACTGGTACAACTGCTGCTCACGCTTTCCTTGGGCTTGCTGCTGTCGGCCCTGATTCCGTTTGCCCAGGATCTCAAGCAGGTAGTCGACAACCTGCTGATGCTGATGATGTTTATGTCCGGTATCTTCTACGACCTTCAGCAACTGCCGGCTACCCTACAGGGCATTCTGAACTACAACCCCATGCTGCAACTGATCCAGGCTTACCGCGCTATCCTGCTGCACAATCAGTGGCCGGACTGGCTTAGCCTGGGCTGGGTCGTGTTAGGCGCACTGCCGGTGCTGCTGCTGGCCGTCCTAATTCTGCGCCGCTTCGAGCGCCATTACCCGAAACTGATGCTGTAAGGACGCAGATGAGCCACCAAGTCATTCTCGAAGCCCGTCAGGTTGGCATTTCTTATCGCCAACGTTGCGGCCTGCTGCGCTACGAGCGCTTCTGGGGCCTCAAGGACGTCAGCTTCAGTCTGCGCGCAGGCGAGACCCTCGGCATTATCGGCAGCAACGGCGCCGGTAAGAGCACATTGCTGCGCATGATCGCCGGTATCATTGCTCCTGACCGGGGCAGCCTGTGGCGCCACCCGCACATGAGCGCCAGCCTGCTGGCACTCAATGCCGGCCTTAAACCAGAATTATCCGGCAGAGAGAACGCCATCATTAGCGGGCTGCTACTGGGTATGCGCCGCCGAGACATTACCGACCTGCTCGGCGACATCCGTGCATTCAGCGGCCTGGGGGATTTCTTCGAACGGCCTGTCGGCTCCTATTCCACGGGCATGAGAGCTCGTCTCGGCTTCGCCGTGGCCATTCATGCCGACCCAGACGTGCTGCTGATCGATGAAGTGCTGGGCGTCGGCGATCACAATTTCAAAGCCAAGTCTCATGCCGCAATCAAGGAAAAGATCCGCTCCAACAAGACGGTCGTGCTGGTTTCCCACAGCATGGCAGCCATTCGCAGCCTGAGCGATCGCGTACTGTGGATCGAGCAAGGCAGATCAATCGCCTGTGACGAACCCAATTACGTCATAGATGGCTATTTCGAATCGCTGAAGCTGGCAGTCAAGGCACACAGGGCACAACAAAAACTGAATGCGCCCCACACTCAACCCATTGAGTAGGGGGCCGAAGCTCCACAGCTTGAAGAGCCGCCATGAGCACCAATAACCCGAAGATCATCGTAACCCTGGGCATGCACCGCAGCGGCACCAGCGCCCTGACTCGTGCGCTACAGGTACTCGGCGTAGAGCTGGGCGACAACCTGATGCCACCGGCCGCGAACAACAACGAGACCGGTTTCTTCGAGGATATCGATGTCAATCGGCTCAACATCGATATCCTCAAGGGGCTGGGTTATGGCTGGCAAAGCCTCGCCAGCCCCAGCCGGGAGGAGCAGCTATCCGGCAAAATGGCGGCATTTCGCGAGCGTGCCCGGGACATCCTGCGAAGCAAACTCGCTGACAAGGAGGTCTTCGGCCTCAAAGACCCGCGCATCTGCCGGCTACTGCCTTTCTGGCAAGGCGTATTCGACGATCTCGGGCTTACGCCCCGCTACCTGATCGCCTGTCGTAACCCGCTGAGCGTTGCACAGTCGCTGATCAAGCGTGACCGGCTAGAACCTGAAAAGGCACACCTGCTCTGGCAGGAGCACATGCTCAAGAGCTTGCAGGAAACCGCTGGCAAGCGGAAGCTGGTGGTTGACTACGATCAGCTTCTCGCCCATCCGGCCACGCAACTGGAGCGGATAGCCAGGCATTGCGACCTGGACTTTGACAGCGACGGCGCGCCCTTTCGTCATTTCAGCGAGGACTTTCTCGATCCCGCACTCAGGCACGACCAGTCCCTGCCAGATGCACTGGAGAACTGCGAGCAGACCTCCAGTCTCGGCCGCGAACTATTCCAGTTGCTGCAGAGGCTCGCGCTGGACGAGCTTCAACCAGAGCAGCACGAAGTGACCGAGCAGTTGTCGAGGTTGGACTCTCAGCAGAAGGCTCTGAGCAATGCGCTGGCTCTGCTCGACAGGGAGGAAGACAAAGCCCTGCAAGCCCGAGCCACTACCTCGACCGTGGAAAAACAATTGCGCGACACGCAGCAACTGCTGCGTGAGCAGGAAAAGCAGGCCCGAGAGCAGAAAGCGCAACTGAACCAGTTGCTTCGCCTGCAGCAAGAGCAGGTGCGTCAGCTGGAGGCACGCAATCGTGTCTTGGTCGACGAGGTGCTGCAATACAAGCAGTCCACCAGTTGGCGCATAACCGCGCCGCTGAGACGACTGGTCGAACTGAAGCTGCGGGCAGTCAGGCTCAAAGACAGAGCATTGCGCATGATCGGCAACGTTGGCGGGATGCGGCTGCTGCTGAGCAAAGTGCTAGGCGTCTATCGCAGCGAGGGCCTGAGCGGCCTTCGACAACGCATCCGCCTCTACCGACTGAATCAGTCGCCAGTGTCGGCATCCTGGCCCGGCAAGGCGTTTGCCATGAGTAACAGCGCCCTGGTTCCCGAGCGGATCTCTCTGTCGCCTGCCAGCGCCAGGCCGGCAAGCACCGAAGCAGCCACTCAACCAAACCTTGTACCGTCTCTTAGACTGGCGCTGGCCGTCCACCTGTTCTACCCCGAACTCTGGCCCGACCTGGCAAGGCGCATTCGCAACATGCCGTTCGCCTTTGACCTGTTCGTCACCGTGCCAGTCGATCGGCATGCAGCACTGCTCGAACAGATGGAACGGCACCCGGTTCCGGTCAGCGCCCGCATCGTAGAGGTCGCCAACCTCGGCTACGACCTGCTGCCATTCATCAAATTGCTCCCTCAACTCATCGACGGCGAGTACGACCTGGTTTGCAAGCTCCACAGTAAAAAGGGCAGTGCCAATCTGGAGCAGCAGCACCCTGAGCTGGGCAATCTGTGGCTGGATCTGCTGATCGACCCCCTGCTGGGCAGCGAAGCCACCATCCGTGACATTGTCGAGGCCTTTGCCCGACAGCCGCAGTTGGGCATGCTGGGCTCGGCGGACCTATACAAGGCGGCGGATCGCCTGATGTACGGCAACGAGGTCCAGGTCGCCCGACTGCTGCAGGAAATGAACCCCTGTCTGGATCCGGCGCGCTCCTGGGGATTCTTTGCCGGCAGCATGTTCTGGGCACGCCTCGACACCCTCAAACCGCTGCTGTCCCTGGAACCCACACTGCTCGCGCTGGATGGCCAGACAAACCAGCAGACTGGTGCTGTCGCCTCCCCCTGGCATGCACTGGAACGCTGCATCGGCCTGCTGCCGGAGCTGGCCGGACAACAGATCGCGCTGTCCTACAGTCGCGACCTGGCGCGCCAGGAGCAGGTCATCGAGCTGGCGGAAACGCCTGTGTCGGCCTCACGATATGGCATCGGCCTGACCCTGGTAGGCGAAAGCCGGATTGCCAGTTCCCTGCAGGTCCTGCAGGAGCATCCTGGCTTCGATAGCCGTTATTACTCCCTGCACACCCCTCAGGCGAGCAAGCTGGGTATAGAGCCGGCGCTGCACTTCCTGCGCTACGGCATACAGACGCGTCAGAGCCCGAACGAACGCTTCTGCCCAGAAGCGTACTGGGAGGCCAACCCCGATGTGCTGTCTGGCCGGCACAATGCCTTTATCCATTACCTTTTGCATGGTCGTCATGAGGGTAGATCGAGCTTTCCTCCACGTGACAACCAGATACTGATTGCCGAGCTCATCGGCAAATCCGGCTGGTTCGATAGCAAGTACTACCTGGCCAACAATCCAGATGTCCGCGCCGCCGGTAAGCAGGCGCTGCAACATTTCTGCGAAACCGGCCATCTGGAACTGCGCAAACCCAGTGCGGGCTTCGATACCCAGTGGTACCTCAATGAGTATCTAGTTGGTAGCCAATCCGGGATCAATCCTCTCCTGCACTTCATTGTGCACGGGCAGCGCCACGGGCTCCGCCCGAGGCCGAGCTCAAAGGCTCTGAACATAGCCGGCAAAGGCCTGGTTTACCCAAGCGGCCGACAACCACGCCGAGCCTGCCTGTTTGCAAGCTACGACGCGGAGGGGCGAATCGACGACTATGTCGTCGACTATCTGCGCGCCCTCAGCCAGCATGCCGATGTGTTCTTTCTCTGCGACGCGCAGTTGCAGGCCGACCAGTTGCAGAAACTCTCGGGCCTGGTGCAGGGTGCCTGGGCCGTGCGTCACGGCGAGTACGATTTCGGCTCCTATTCCAGGCTGGCGCGCTTCTTCGTCGGCTGGAGCAGGCTCAAAGAGTACGACGAGATCATCCTGGCCAATGACAGCTGCTACCTGATCGATAGCCTGGACAACCTGTTCGCCGAAATGGACAAGCGCCGCTGTGACTGGTGGGGCCTGCAGGCCACCAAGGGCATATCGGCCACCCGCCAGGTGAAGAGCAACGGCTTCAAGCAGCCGATTGCCCTGAACGAAGTGAAGCGCAAGCGGCTTGGCGACTACGAGCGTGACGATGTCTACGATTTTTTGATCGGCTCGTATTTCCTGGTGTTCCGCCAGCCGGTCGTGCAGGAAGGCAGCCTCGTGCGCATGCTCGATGGCGTGAAGAAACAGCCGAACAAGAAGGCCATCATCCTCAGCTACGAGATCGGCCTGACCCGCATGCTGATCCAGCGCCGCTTCGAGTTCGACACCTTCATCCGCGCCCTGCATCCCTTCCATCCGATCTACACCGAACGCCATTTCGATCTGATCGCCGAAGGCATGCCGCTGTTCAAGCGCTTCTTCCTGACGGAAAACCACTACCACGTCCCGGAACTATGGCGCTGGAAGGAGCGTCTGCTGGCACTCAAGCCTGGCCTCGACCTGAGACCACTGGAGCACAACCTGCAGCGTGTGGTCCCCGCCGACAAGCTCTACCGCAGCCTGCACATCCCACGCAGCATTGCCGCGCAGGATGCACTGCTCGACGGTGCGAGCTTCCTCGAAGCAGACGGCAAAACACAGAAACATGAGAACTGGTGGGCTTTCCCGGTTTGTGCCTATGACCACTCCCTCAGCGGCAACGACCGTGCGGTGTTTGAAGAGGTCAGGCTGGACCCAAGCATCAAGAAGGTCATCCTGACCCGCAGCAAAGAAGTCCGCCTGACCGGCGACAACGTCGAGGTGGTGCCACTGCAGAGCCGGCAGGGTCAGGAACTGCTGATGCGCTGCAAATACATCTTCATCAAGCACACACCGAGAGAGAATGCCCTCTATCCGTTGCGCCCCGACCTGCATCGCTTCATCAACCTGTGGCATGGCATTCCGCTGAAGCGCATCGGTTATACCTCGCTGGACCTGGTGAACAAGCTCGCTGGCGTGGCCGATCAACACAGCCGCTGTCACTCGGTAATAAGCTCCTCGAAAATCGACAGGCTGGCCATGGCCTCGGCTTTCTACCCCCTGACTTTTCACCATGTGTGGACCACCGGCCTGCCCCGCAACGATTTCATCCTGCGTGACCAGAACAGATTGCCGGAGGATCTGCGATCCGATCTGGAGCGCCTTGAGGACCAGCTGCAGGGCAAGCGTCTGGTGCTGTTTGCCCCGACCTTCCGCAACAGCCAGGCGGATGGTCACTATGCGTTCAGCGCGCAGGAAAAGCGCCAACTGGCGGATTGCCTCCAGCGACACGGGGCGCTATTGGGCATACGCGAACACATGGCCGACCAGGCCAGGGGCTACTCGCGCACGCTCGCCGACCTGCCGGTCATCAATCTGAGCAACCAGCACTACGCCAATATCGAGATGCTTTACCGCAAGGCCGAACTGCTGATCACCGATTACTCCAGCTGTTTCATCGATTTCATGCTGACTGGCAAGAAGCAGATCTGTTTCGCCTTCGACCATGCTTCCTATGCGGGAAGCGAGCGCGGCTTATTCTACGACTTGGACATGGTATTCCCTGGACCAATCTGCGAGAGTTTCGCGGATCTCATGAAGTCCTTGGAGCAGGCCTTGAGCCAAGAGCAGGACATGCTGGACCCGCACTATGCCCTTAAAAGACGCATGTTCTTCGACTATCTGGACGACAACAACTCGGCCCGAGTCGTCCGCCACATCAAGGCGGAATTCGTCGAGCAGGCGCCAGCATGAAGACGGTCATTACTTACGGCACCTTCGATGTACTGCATGCCGGCCACATCAACCTCCTGCGCAGGGCCAGGGCATTGGGCGACCGCTTGATAGTTGCCTTGTCCACCGACGAGTTCAACGCGGGAAAACACAAGTCGGCTCTACTCAGTTACGAAAATCGACGTACGGTGCTCGAGGCAATCCGCTATGTCGATCTGGTGATCCCCGAAACCTGCTGGGAGCAGAAGGTCACCGATGTGCAGCGCTATGACGTTGATATCTTTGTAATTGGTGACGACTGGAGGGGGCACTTCGATTTCCTCAAGCCACAGTGCGAGGTCCTCTACCTGCCGCGCACCCAGGGCATATCCTCCACGGATATTCGCCTAGACATCCTGCAACCGGCTGAGGCCCCCTGATCCAGCCTTGCGCCCACAGGCCTTCTGTTGAAAGATTGCGGGCACAAACCCCAGGCTTATCCGTGGCGATACTCACGATAATAAGAAGTCTTCGGAGCCAGACATGGCAGTCATTCAGCTAGCCCCTCACAGAACGGACGTGAATCCATCGCAGAGTAGAACGGCTCGCGTTGCAATTCTGATGTCCACTCACAATGGAGCGCAGTTCCTGCGCGAGCAACTGGACTCATTGATTCGCCAGTCTCACCAGAACTGGACCATCCATGTCTCGGACGACGATTCCAGAGATGCGACGCTGGCCATTCTTCAGGAGTATCAGCAGCGCCTGAGCCCGGAGCGCCTGCTGATCAGGCGCGGTCCCTGCAGGGGGTTCGCCGTGAACTTCCTATCCCAGGCCCTGAACGACGACATTCAGGCCGATTACTTCGCCTATTGCGACCAGGACGACGTCTGGCATGTCGACAAACTCGCCCGCGCACTCGACTGGCTACAGCAACAACCGGACGAAGCAGCCGCACTCTACTGCTCGCGTACCCGGCTGGTCGACGCACAGGGACGGCCTTGCGGCATGTCGCCACTTTTCAGCAGGCCTCCGACCTTCCGCAACGCCCTAGTGCAGAGCCTTGCGGGCGGCAACACCATGATCTTCAATGGCGCGGCCCGGCGCCTGCTACAGCAGGCCGGGAACATCCCTATCGTCTCCCATGACTGGTGGATGTATATGCTAACCAGCGGCAGCGGCGGCCGAATCCACTACGACCCGATACCGAGCATCGACTACCGTCAGCATGGTGCCAATCTGATCGGTTCGAACTCATCGCTGTCCGACCGTGTATTTCGAGTAAGGAGGATGCTGTCGGGACACTTCCAGCAATGGAACGAAACCAATCTGAAGGCACTCCGCCAACAGCCCGCACTGCTGACCCCAGCCAATCGTAAAGTGCTTGAGCGTTTCGCCCATGCCCGCAAGGCCTCCTTACTGCAGAGGCTTCCTGCGTTGACCCGTTCTGGTGTGCATCGCCAAACGCTTCTCGGCAATCTGGGACTCCTGGCGGCGGCACTGCTTCGCAAAGTCTGAACCCGGAGCGTCTGACATCTCGTCGGCTGGCTGGACTTGAACCGGGGCCGCAGTTTCTCGTCCAATATCGGTCTTTTCAGATTTCCGGAGCCACTATGCGCGCCTTGTTGTCCATCGCCTTCGCCGCCTCCCTCTGTCTAACCGCCACCGCCCAGGCGCAAACCCTGGTAGCCACCAGCAACATCCTGGTGCGCGCGCTGGACCGCAGCCTCGACTTCACGTCCGACACCACCACCTCGGTGCGCGACATGAAGGTGGTGCTGGCCGCCCGCGACGATGCCGCCAGCTTCGTCGCCAGCGCCGGCGAGGTGCGCGGCGCGCAACTGGAGGCGGCCTTCGCCACCCTGCGCGAACAGCTGCCCGAGGCCCGCACAGCATCCGACCAGCAACTGGCCGAAGCCATACTCGCCCTGTGAGGTCGCGCGCCGCGCGCTGGCTGGCCGCGCTCCTGCTGCTGGCCGCCGCCAGCACGCAGGCCGAACTGCGCCTGCGGCTGAACGCCGATGGCCTCAGCGCCCAGGAGCGCCAGGCCAGCGCCGAACTGCTGGAACAGGCCATGGCCCACCTGCCGCCGAGCTTCATCGCGCGGCTGGACGGTGAGGTCGAGGTGCGCTGGTCCGACGACCTGCCGCCGGCGGCCTATGGCCGCCTCAACCGCCTCGACCTGCTCAGCCTCAACGCCCGCCTGCTGCCGCAGCTGCTCGACCCGGCCCGCGCCGATGCCGACAACGGCCGCAGCCACGGCAGCCTGCGCCGCGAACTGCTGGCCACCCTACTGCACGAACTGACCCATCTCTACGACCGCTCGCGTCTGTGGCCCCAGGCCGCGCGCACCCTGCAATGGCGCTGCCGTCAGGCCGAGCGCGGCCTGGGGCCGGTCGGCCTGCGCGAGGAGTGCCGCGGGCAGAGCGAGCGGCGCTTCAGCCTCAGCGACGACCCGCGCCTGCTCGACCTGGCCGGCTGGCCGCAGCGGGTCGGCCAGCGCGGCGCGCGCGAACAGGACAACGGCCAGACGGCGCGCAGCCCCGATCTCTACGAGCTGAGCAACCCGCGCGAATTCGTCGCGGTGAACCTGGAGTACTTCCTCCTCGACCCCAGCTACGCCTGCCGGCGCCCGAGCCTGCAGCGCTACTTCCGCGAGCACTTCGGCTGGCAGCCGGCACAGCAGGCCCACTGCCCGGCCGAACAGGCCTACCTGAATGCCGGCCGCGACTTCGCCCGCCAGCCGCTGGGCCGGCTCGACCCGCAGCGGGTCTACCAGGTCGACTACCTGCTGGCCGAGCCCAATCAGCAGTGGGCCAGCCGCTGGGGCCACAGCATGCTGCGCCTGGTGGTGTGCGCGCCGGGGCGGCCGCGCGGCCCGGCTTGCCGGCTGGACCTGGACCAGCACCTGGTGCTGTCCTACCGCGCCTTCGTCGGCGACGTGCAGCTGTCCAGCTGGGACGGCCTGACCGGCGCCTACCCCTCGCGCCTGTTCATCCTGCCACTGGCCCAGGTGATCGAGGAATACACCAAGGTCGAGCTGCGCGGCCTGGCCTCGGTACCGCTGCGCCTGTCGCGCGAGGAGATCGAGCGCCTGGTCACCCGCGCCGTCGAACAGCACTGGAGCTACGACGGCGACTACTGGTTCCTGTCCAACAACTGCGCGGTGGAGACCCTCAAGCTGCTGCGCAGCGGCAGCGGTCGCGACGAACTGCAGGCGCTCGACAGCATCATGCCCAACGGCCTGCTCGACCTCCTGGAGGCCCGCGGCCTGGCCGACCGCAGCGTGCTGGACGACCCGCGCGAGGCGCTGCGCCTGGGCTATCGCTTCGACTCCTTCCGCGAGCGCTACCAGGCCATGTTCGAGATCCTGCGCCAGCGCCTGCCGGTACCGCAGCAGCAGGTGGAAGACTGGCTGGCACTGCCGGCCGAGGCGCGCCGGCCCTGGTTCGCCGAGGCCGACCTGCGCGCCGGCGCCGCCCTGCTGCTGCTCGAGCAGGCGGCGCTGCGGCGCCAGCTGCTGTTGGCCCAGGAGCAGCTCAAGCAGCGCTACCTGAGCGCCCGTGACGACCCGCGCGACGCGCGCTTCGCCAAGGCCGACGCCACCCTCAAGGCGATCCTCGCCGGCAGCGGCTTCCTCAGCCGCCCGGCCGAGCTGCTGGACGCCGGCTACGGCCTGCCGCAGGCCGGCGAGTGGCAGCGCCTGGAAGCACAGAGCGGCGAGCGCCAGGTGCGCCTGCGCCAGCTCAGCGACGACCTCGACCAAGAAGTACGCGGCCTGCTGGAACCCGCGCTGCTGGCCGAGATCGAGGCCGGCGAGGCCAACCTGGCGCGGCTCGGCCGACAGCTCCGCGTACAACACCTGCGCGCAGGCGGGCTTCAGCTGCCCTGAGTCCGTGCTCCAAGCCCTGGCAGACCCAATTGTTCCAGCGGCCCCTTGGGTGGCTCCTGAGGTTTGAACTGCCCGATTGCCAGCTCGCAGCGCGCGAACAGGCTCTTGCTGCCACTGGCCTGGCAATCGCGATAGCTCTGCTGGGCCTGCTCCACTCGCCGCCCCTGCAGGTGCACCATGATGTCCAGCGGCGCCATCAACTCGCCCCAAGCACTCTTGCCCCGACTCAGGTAACGCTCGGCAAGGTCCTGGCGCTGCAGGCTCAGCGCCAGGTAAACGATCTGGTCATAGCTCGCCAACGAGGCATGTCGCCACTCCTGCTCGGGCACCCGTTCCAATGCCGCCAGTGCCTCCGCCTCGCGTCCCGCCTGCAGCGCCAGGAGAAACTGCAGGGTGCCAGCTCGCAGGCTGTTGCGCACAGGTCCCTTGTCGACTTCGGCCGCCAGGCGCTTGGCCTCGGCCCTGTCGCC
This sequence comes from Pseudomonadaceae bacterium, assembly GCA_033838285.1. GTDB lineage: Bacteria > Pseudomonadota > Gammaproteobacteria > Pseudomonadales > Pseudomonadaceae > Aquipseudomonas. The sequence goes on along the minus strand of JAJLLC010000031.1, from coordinate 36,394 downwards.
CCGCTCCAGGGCAAAAGTGGCCCGGTTGACCATGACCTGAGAAGCCAGCACACGCCCACTGTCGCCCAGCAGCAGATGCTCCTGATAGCGCGCCACCTGAGGGCGGCGCCGTCGCTCGCTGCGATACTCTGAGGCTATATAGCGGGTCAGCTCCTCCTCGCGCTGAGCCGGCAGCTGGTGTGTCTTGCCGAAATCCTGCCAGAGATCGGTCAGCGCCAGCTGGCCTGCGGTCAGCGAGCTGTGCAGGCCCTGCTCCAACAGGCCGCCCAGCCCCTTCTTCTGTACGGCCTGGGAAAACAGCTGCTTCTGCTGGGCCTGATAGCGCGCCAACAGGCTTTTGCGCTCGCCATCGAAACTCTGCAAGCGCTGGATGCTATGCACGGCGCCACGCGGCGAGTAGCCGGCACGACTCATGAGATCGACCGAAAGGAGATCGGCCTCGTCTTCCTGAGCACGGGTCCAGCTGCTGTTCCAGAAGTTGTCGCTCACTTCTTTCAGCAACATCCCGGAGATACTGCTCTTGACGATGGTCTCGCCCACAACGTCGGGGTTGCCCAGAGCCAGCTTGCGCGAAGTGCCGACCTGCTGGCTTTCCATGTCACCCAACGCCACCGCCAGGTTGACAGCATTGACCGAGGCATCGAGCAGCTTTTTCTGCTGGTTGAAGAAATGCTGCCGGTCCAGATGCCCCAGCAGCAGGTGCGCCGCCTCATGGCCGAGCAGTGCTGCCAACTCGTCTTCACTCTCGATGGCCTGCAGCGTGCCCAGGTTGAGGTAGATGACATTGTCCGCCGTCGCCTGGGCGCCAAAGCTTTCTGAGGCACTGAAACGAATCTCGATGGGCGGCCGGGCATGTGGCCAATGGGCCAGCAGGCGTGCCAGCACCTCCTCGCAGTAACGCTGTAGCTCCACGGCCTGAAAGGTATCGACCTGGGCCATCTGCTCGCTCAGGTTGATCCGGCCGAACCCGCGCACCTGCTCGGTCTCCTCGCCGCCTGCAAGCATATCGACCAGTGGATTGTTGAGCAGCGGGTTGTCCGTGACCGGCTGCAACTCCAGTGGCCGCGCCCGCGGGCTGTCGATGAACTTGCCGGCGCGGGGCTCGTCACCGCCCAGCGGCAACTGCTGGCAACCCGTCAGCGCGAGTAATCCCAAAAACAGTGCTAGCGATCTGTGCATTGACACCTCCATGCCTACTGCGCGCAGGATTCCGAATAGCCCATGACGGCCTTGGTCTGGCTGTCGGCCTTGGCGCTGGTCTCGGCGACCTTGCGGCAGTCGTAGGCCACCGTCTTGCCCTGATTGAGCTTGACGTCCAGCGGATCGAGCCAGATGTCGCGCCCTTCGACACGAATCAGCAGCAGGCTCCTATCCTCGTCGTAACGCTCCACCAGCACTTCGGGCGCCGGCAGGCGCTCGCGCTCGATATCTCCAAGAAATTCGCCGTTGGCGTCATACATCGCCAGCTTCTGCAGCGGATAACCGACGATCTTCAACGGCTCTCCGGCCCAGCTCGACGAACTCAACAACAACAGCCCCAATAGCCCTGCCCTAAGCATCGCGTTTCTCCTTGCTTCTCCAAGCATTGATCGTGTCCGCCCACCAGTCGGCAAGCCTGGGTTCGCCCAGGTAGGCATAGAAAACGCCGATGGCGAGCACCAGCCCCAGCCAGTCGAGCGGAGCGATATGCCACCAGCGCGCCAGTGCCCAGCTGAACCCTATAGCCAGGCCGGCCAACAACAAGAACCAGAGCAGGTAGCGCCAGTTACCGGTCGGTTGACCGGCCGGGCGCTCGACGATGCACAGGGCGACTATGCCCGCCAGCAACACCAGCACCATCTCCAGCCAGTCGCTGATGGCAACGCCTGCCGGCCCCGCGGGCGCGTCGCGCCAGTAGGTCTCGCCCTGAGTGAGCAGGTTGTCCAGCGCCATCGCATGCCAATACACGCCCGGCAGACGCCCCTGCACCGGGCTATCCACCCAGTCCGGAATGCCACGCACGCTGACACCCAGCAGCACATGCCGACCTTTCAGCACCTCGCCCACGCGTGGGTCGCGCAGCTGGTTGGCATACAGCGTGCGCGTGTAAGGGCAGGGCTGCGGGCGCTCCACGCTGTCCACATCCTGCTGCGCGCGCAGGCCGTCACGAAACAGCAGCGATGCCAGCTGGGCCCAGTTGCCACGCTCGCCTCGCATGCCGCAGCCACGGGTATCCACGTAAGGCGCCATGGCCGGATCGCTCCAGTAGCCCCAGCGCACCAGCAAGGGCTCGGCGAAAGGGGCGCTAGGGCAGTCGGGGGCTACGCATGCCGTCTGGTACAACTGCAGGGCCGGCGTGCGAGGGTCGCCCTGAGTAGCATCCAGCACCAACGGATAGCGCTCGCCATAGCCACTCCAGTTGACCTGAGCCGTCTGCGCGGCCGCACGCAGTTCAGGCAGCAGCTGTGATCGCCCTGCCGCATCCCGGTAGTCGGCCAGAATCAGAGGCGTACCCTGCTCACGCGCGCTAAGCAGCACCCGCCGCAGGCTCTCGGTCGAGCCGCCGTCGAAACGCCGTTGCGTGTAGAGCAGATCGATGAACAGGGATTTCGGCTGATAGCCGAGCAGCTGGCGCAGGAGACGGGCCTGCTCGGCGTAGCGCATGGGCCAGCTGGTGCGCATGTCGCTCAGGGCCTGGTCGTCGATGAGAACGACCACCACCTCCTCCTGCCCCTGCTCCGGGTAGAAGGGCGCATGCATGCGCAACAGCCAGTTTTCCGTACTCTTGTCCGCTGCATCGCGGATGCCGAACGGATTGAAGATGCCCACGTAGAGCATCAGGAAGAGCCCCATCAGGGCTCCTGGCTTCTCGACCAAATGGCAGAACAACAGCCGTCTCACACACATCCCTGTCACAAGCGAGTTGATTTCCGTGCGCCGAGAAATGTGACACAGCTCTCATGTTATGGGAACAGAAAAATGATGCCAATTTAATGGCACTGCATGCCTAAGCGTCACCAATCCGCTCCTCGTCCTCCTCCGGCAGCTGCGTGTCCAGCTGCAGCCAGGGCAGGCGACTTCCGACCCAGATATGCCGGTCGGCCGGCGCCAGCTCCGGCTGGTCCAGGCTGGCCACCGTGATGTCCAGGCTGTCCGGGCTGAGCGTGGTGAACAGCGCCAGGTGGCAGCCGCAATGCGCGCAGAAATGGCGCAGGCAGCTGGCCGAGGAGGCATAGGCGGCGGCGCTGCCGCGCAGCCACTGGAAGCGCGCCAGCGGCACCGTCAGCCAGGTGGTGACGATGCCACCGGTGGTGCGCCAACAGATCGCACAGTGGCAGTGGGCGATATCGCGCAGCGGCGCGGTGATGCGATAGCGCAGCCGGCCGCAGTGGCAGCCACCCTCGTGGACATCGGTCATGGCTCTTCCCACCTGTTGCAACGGCGATTCTAGAGACGCTAGCGCGCCGCCGTGGTTTTGCCCAAGATGGCGGCTCGTTCGTCGTGGAAGTTGCCGTGACCGCCCTGCTACAGACCCTCTGGCCCCTGTTCGCCCTGATCCTCGGCGGCCTCGCCCTGCGCCGCTGGAACTTCCCCGGCGAGGCCTTCTGGCCCGCCGCCGAACGGCTCAACTACTTCATCCTATTCCCCGCCCTGCTATTCAGCAGCCTGGCCAGCGCGCCGCTGGACAACCCGGCGCTGCCACGCCTGGCCCTGGCCGTGCTGCTCGGCCTCGGCGGCGCCTGGCTCGGCCTGCTTCTGGTGCGCCGCCTGCGTGGCTGGCCGGCGGCACGCTTCGGCGCCTTCAGCCAGGGCATCCTGCGCTTCAACACCTACCTCGGCCTGGCCGTGGTCGGCAGCCTGCATGGCCAGGCCGGTCTGGTGCTGGCGGCGTTGCTGCTGGCGCTGCTGGTGCCGGCGGTGAACCTGCTGTCGGTCTGGTCGCTGACCGCCGAGCGCGGCGTCAGTGCGCGCGGCCTGCTGCTGCCGGTGCTGAAGAACCCGCTGATCCTCGCCTGCCTGGGCGGTGTGGCGATCAACCTGGCCGGCTTCGGCCTGCCCGGCGGTAGCGACCGCCTGCTCGGCCTGCTGGCCGCCGCCAGCCTGCCGCTGGGCCTGCTCTGCGTCGGTGCGGCACTGAGGCCGCAGGAGCTGCGCGGGGAACAGGCCGCACTGGCCTGGAACTGTGCCCTGCGCCTGCTGGCCATGCCGGCGCTGGCCTGGCTGGTGGCCCGCCTGCTGCACCTACCTGCGCTGGAGAGCGCGCTGCTGGTGCTGTTCTTCGCCCTGCCCACGGCGCCCACCGCCTACGTGCTGACCCGCCAGCTGGGCGGCGACGGCCAGCTGATGGCCGGCCTGATCACCCTGCAGACCCTGCTCTCCGGCGCCAGCCTGTTCACCGTGCTGGCCCTGCTGCCCGGCTGAGCGCTCGCCGCGCTGGTCGACGCTTCACGCACGCATGAGTGCCGCTTAGCTACCTGACCGCACGGCTGAAGGCCCGGCTGCCCGGAAGCCCCGCTGTTCGGCGGATAGCTCCGGTGGGGGACGGCAATTTGCCGCAAAGCCGGCTAGAATCGCGCGCCATCGCCGGCATCCGCCGGCCGACACCTCGACCCGCAAGGAACCACTATGGAATGGCTGACCAACCCTGAGATCTGGGTTGCCTTTCTGACCCTGACCGCCCTGGAAATCGTCCTCGGCATCGACAACATCATCATGATCGCCATCCTGGTGGGGCGCATGCCGCCGCACCTGCAGGCGCGCACCCGCCTGTTCGGCCTGGCCCTGGCGATGATCACCCGCATCGCCCTGCTGCTGTCGATCACCTGGATCATGCGCCTGACCAATGACCTGTTCCAGCTGTTCGGCCAGGGCATCTCCGGACGCGACCTGATCCTGTTCTTCGGCGGCCTGTTCCTGCTGTGGAAGAGCAGTACCGAGATGTTCCACAGCCTGGAAGGCGAGGACGAAAGCGAGCAGACGCCGAGCGGCACCGCCGCGCGCAACTTCATCGGCACCATCATCCAGATCGCCATCATCGACATCGTGTTCAGCCTGGATTCGGTGATCACCGCCGTCGGCATGGTCGACCACGTCCCGGTGATGGTCGCCGCGATCATCGTCGCGGTGCTGGTGATGATGCTGGCCGCCGGCACCATCAGCGACTTCATCGACAAGCACCCGAGCCTGAAGATGCTGGCGCTGTCGTTCCTGGTGGTGGTGGGTACCGTGCTGATCGCCGAAGCCTTCGAAGTCCACGTACCGAAGGGCTACGTCTACTTCGCCATGGCCTTCTCTCTGGCCGTGGAGACGCTCAACATCCGCATGCGCATCGCCCGCGGGCGCAAGGAAGAGCCGGTCAAGCTGCGCAAGGACATTCCCGGGCAGTAAACCGGAGCGCGCAGATAAGAGAACGGGGCCGAATGGCCCCGTTTTTCATTCCCTACCCCGAAGTAGCCCGGACTGTAGCCCGGACTTCAGTCCGGGAAGCCCCCCACCTCAACCTCGGATCCGCCCGCCCAATCCGCCGCCAGCCACCCTGCACGGACATAGCGATGGAAACTCGACCAGCGCCAGTCCACTACCCGCTGCACCAGACCATGCTTGAGCGGATTGAGGTGGATGTAATCGACATGCGCGGCAAAATCCCGCTCATCGCGCAGGACATGTTCCCAATAGCGCGGCTGCCAGATGCCGGCCTCGCGCCGGACATTCGGCTTTATCGGTAGGCCACGCTCGCGCAGCCCCTTGACGAACAACACCTTGAGCAAAGCAATGCGTGCAGCGTAATCCTCATCGCCGGTCGGCAGACTCATGATCAGGTGCAAGTGCTCGGGCAAAATGACCGCGGCGTCGATCACGCAGGGCCGGTTCCGCCGCATCTGGCGGAAACACTCGCGCAGCAGGTCGATATGCTGAGTCAGCAGGGCCTGGCGTCGATCTGCCAGGGTCAGAGTCAGGAAGTAACTGCCGCCTGCAATCCGGGCACGCCTGTAGAGCACCATCGGCTGAACCTCCTTGTTCGGCCTTACCTAGGTCCCCGGAAGACCCCGGACTAAAGTCCGGGCTACAGTCCGAAAAACCCGATCAGCCTAGCGCCGATCCGCCACCCCGTAGCCCGGACTTCAGTCCGGGAGCCCTGCCGACATCAAAACAGACTGAGCTGGTCGGTTGCCGATGGCGCCGCAGGTGCGACCACCTCACTGGCGACTGTCTGCGGGCCGACTCCCAGCCGCTCGGCCAACCCCGCAGCCCGCTCGGCCTTGGTATTCACAGCCTCGGCCAGGCGCGCCGGCAGGCCCCAGATCTCCACTTTCTGCTTGGCGCGGGTGATGCCGGTGTAGAACAGCGCGCGGGTCAGCAACGGGCTGGGGCTTTCCGGCAGGGCCAGCAGCACTTCGCTGAACTCCGAACCCTGGCTCTTGTGCACGGTCATGGCGAAGGCGCTGTCATGGCTGGGCAGGCGCGCCGGGGCGAAAGCGCGGAAGCCGTCCTCTCCCTCGAAATAGACGCGCAGGCCGTGCTCGCCGGCCAGGCACAGGCCGATATCGCCGTTGAACAGGCCCAGCGCATAGTCGTTCTGCCGCACCATCACCGCGCGGCCGGGGTACCAGCGTTCGCGCTCGGCCAGCGAGTAGCGGCGCTTGATCCGCGCCTCCAGGGCCTCGTTGAGGCCGCCGACACCCCAGGGGCCCTCGCGCTGCGCGGTCAGCGCGCGGAAGGCGTTGAAGGCGGCGAAGGCCTCGGCCGGATCGCCCCGGCGTGCGGCCTTGAGGTAGGGCGCATAGCCCTGCTCCAGGCGCTCCAGCAGCGCGGCCTGGCTCGGCTCGGCCTGCCAGGCCAGGTCGGCACGACCTTCGCGCAGCAGGTTGAGGGTGCCGGCGGCATCGCCCGTGTTGATCCTACGCGCCAGCTCGCCGATGCCGCTGTCGCCGGCGAAGCGGTGGCTGTGGGTGAGCAGCACCACGGCGTCGCCCAGGGCCGAGCGCGGCGTCTCGACCGGTACGGTCTGCCCGGTGATGCGCTGCAGTTCGGCGGCGGCCGCGGCATCGAAGCCGCGCCCTTCGCACAGCTCGGCGAATACCGCACCGGCCTCCACGGCGGCCAGCTGGTCCTTGTCGCCGAGCAGGATCAGCCGCGCCTGCGGCGGCAGGGCATCGACCAGCTTGGCCATCAGTGCCAGGTCGACCATCGACGCCTCGTCCACCACCAGCACATCCAGGGCCAGCGGCCGCGCAGCGTCGTGGCGCACGGCCGGGCTGTCGCCACGGCTGCCGAGCAGGCGGTGCAGGGTGCGCGCCTCTTCCGGTAGCAGCGCCTTGAGGTGATCGGCCAGCGGCAGATCAGCCTTGGCGTTGCGGATGGCCTCGGCCATGCGCGCCGCGGCCTTGCCGGTCGGCGCGGCCAGGCCGATGGCGAGCCTGTCGCCGCCGGGCTGCTCAAGCAGAGCCGCCAGCAGACGCACCACCGTGGTGGTCTTGCCGGTCCCGGGACCGCCGGAAATCACTGCCAGACGGCGGCGCACCGCCTGCGCGGCGGCCAGGCGCTGCCAGTCCGGTTGCTGTTGGTTGAAGGCAAACAGGCGCGCCAGGCTCTCGCTCAGCAGCGCCTCGTCCACTGCCGGGCGCTCGGCGGATAGCGCCAGCAGACGCTCGGCCAGATGCTGCTCGTAGGCCTGGTAGCGCGCCAGGTACAGGCGCTCGCCGTCGAGGATCAGCGGCGCGAAACGGCCGGGAGCGCCGACCAGCGCGGAGGATTCCAGCAGCGGCCGCAGCTCGGCCAGCGGCGGCAGGGCGAAGTCGAACTCCGCCCAGGGCCGGCGGCCGGCCACCCGCGCCAGCGGCAGGCACACGTCGCCGGCGGCCAGGGCCTCGCTGCACAGGGCGGCGCAGGCCAGCACGGCGTCCGGCGCCTGCGGCTCCAGGCGCTGCAGACTGGCCAGCAGGGCACGCTCCAGGGGGCCGAGGGGTAGTTCTTGCAGCCTCATGCCGCACCTCCGAACAGCGCGTCCAGCGCATCCAGCAGTGCATCGCTCGGCCGGGCGAAGTAAACGCCGGCCTGCGGCATACCGCGCAGGAACAGGTACCAGGCGCCGCCCAGCTGCGCGTCGCTGAAATCGGTCAAGCGCGTGCGCAGGAAGCGCCGCAGCGCCACCAGGTAGATCAGGTATTGCAGGTGGTAGTGCTCGGCGGCGATGGCCTGCTCCAGGCGTTCGGCGCCGTAGTGCTCGGCCGTCGGGCCGAGCCAGTTGGACTTGTAGTCGAGGATGTACCAGCGCCCGGCGTGCTCGAAGGTCAGGTCGATAAAGCCTTTCAGGTAGCCCTTCAGCTCGTCGAACTGCAGGCGCTCGGCGGCCTGGCGCATGGGTTCGGGCAGGCCAAAGGCCGGATCGGCCAGCAGCGCACGCAGGTGCTGCACCTCGAGCCGTTCGACCGGGAAGGTGAAGCCCAGCTCGGGCAGCCGCCGATTGGCCTGCAGCGCCGACAGACGCAGGCCCTGGCCATCCAGGTCGGTGTCCAGCACCGCCTGCAGCTGGGCAATGGCGATCGCGCCCCACAGCTCGGCGTCGATGCCGTGTTCCTGCAGGGCGAGCGGCACCAGCTGCTCCAGGCTGCCCTTGCCGCGCATCCAGTCTTCGAGGATGGCGTGCAGGCAGGTACCGGCGCGGGCGCCACGGGGGAAGGCGAAGAAGCCGGCGCCCGGCTCGCTGGCATCGACCAGCGCCAGGGCATCGCGGTCCGGCGCCTCCATGTGCAGGCCGGCGGCCAGGCCCGAGAAGCTGCCGATGCGCCAGGCGCTGTGCAGGCTGCGCTCGAACAGCTGCTGGGCCTGGGGCGGCTCGGCGCGGCCCGTACCGGCGGCCTGGGCTTCCTCGCTGAGAGGGGCGAGGCGAGCGATCAGGCCGGCGCTGCTGCCGGCCAGCTCGTCCAGTTCGGCGGCCAGGTCCGGGCCTTCCTGGCCCGCCAGATGAGTAGCCAGCTCGCCCAGGGCATCGTCGCCAGGCAGCTCGCGGCCATGCAGCAGCCAGGCCAGGGCGCTACTGTGCAGGCCCTCGTCGGGCAGCGAACCGTCCTTCTTCGGCTTGGGCAGGGCGACCGGGCCCCAGTGCAGCCACAGGCGGTCGCGGGCGCGGGTCAGGGCCACGTAGGTCAGGCGCAGCTTCTCGGCGAAGCTTTCGCGCCGCGCCGCCTGCAGGCGCTGGTCCAGGCGCGCGCTACCCAGGTCGAGCAGCGGCTGGCCATCCTCGTCGTGGCAACGGGCGCTATCGGTATGCTGGCCGAGCAGGCGGCCGTCCCACAGGAAGGGGCAGAACACCAGTGGGTATTCCAGGCCCTTGGAGGTGTGGATGGTGACGATCTGCACCCGCTCGGCATCGCTTTCCAGGCGCAGCAAGGCATCCTCGCCGGCGCCCTCGCTGCCGCGCTGGGCGGCGAACCAGGCCAGCAGCGGCTCCAGCCCCGGGCGCTGCAAACTCTCGGCCTGCAGCAGCTCGCCGAGGTGCAGCAGGTTGGTCAGCCGTCGCTCGCCATCGATGCCGGCCAGCAGGCGCTCGGCCACCCGCTCCTGGTCCAGCCAGGCGCGGAATACGCGCATGAAGCCCTGCTGCTGCCACAGCTGGTGGTACTGCTCGGCGGCGGCACGCTCGCGATCCCATTCCTGCTCGACTTCCTGGCAGCGGGCGATCTGCGCCGCGTCGCGGCCCAGCAGGCGGGTAGCCAGGGCATAGCGCAACACGCCCTCGCGGCCCGGCTCGGCATAAGCGGCCAGCACCGCCGCCAGCTCGGCGGCCTCCTCGCTGTGCCAGACGCTGTCGCGGCCACGACGCACACTGGGCACGCCGCGCGCGGCCAGCTCGGCGGCGACGCTGGCGGCTTCGCGGTGGTTGCTGACCAGCACGGCGATATCGCCGCCTTTAAGCGGCTTTCTGCCGCCATCTTCATCGAAATAGGCCTGACCCTGGGCGCTGGCGGCGAGCAGGGCGGCGATCCGTCGTGCCGTGTCCAAGGCTGCCAGCTCGCCGGCACGGGCCTTGTTCAGCCCCTCGTCACCTAGCCAGACCAGGCCCAGCGGCGCGGCGCCGTCCTGCTCGGGCAGCACCAGCGTGGCGCGCGACTTCTTGCCGGCGCTGACCGGCGGGTAGACCAGGCCCTGTTCGGCGAAGGGCTGCGGGCGGGCGAACAGCTGGTTCAGCGCCTTGATCAGCGCGGGGGTGGAGCGGTAGTTGAACGGCAGGTCGTACTGCCGCTCGGCAGCGTCGCGGGCCTGCAGGTAGGTGGCCAGGTCCGCGCCGCGGAAGGCATAGATGGCCTGCTTGGGATCGCCTACGAAACACAGGTCGCCGCCGTCGCGGTAGACCCGGTCGAAGATGGCGTACTGGATCGGGTCGGTGTCCTGGAACTCGTCGATCAGCGCCAACGGGTACTGCTCGCGCAAGCGCGTGGCCAGATCGTCGCCAGCCGCGCCTTGCAGCGCCTGGTCGAGGTTGTTGAGCAGGTCGTCGAAGGCCAGCAGGCGCTGCGCCGCCTTGCGCTGCGGCAGCTCGACGTTGAGGCGGTCGAGCAGTTCGACCTGCAGGGCGATCAGCTTCTGCCGGCCGGCGGGCAGGGCGCTTTCCAGGGCCGCGCCGAGGACATCCAGGGCCTCGGCCAGCGCGCTGTGCGGCGCCTCGAAGTTCTTCTTGGTGGCCTTGAGCAGGGCGGCGGCGCCCAGCTTGGCCAGGCCGTCCGGCGCCTCGAACAGCGCCGCCGGGTCGGCGAAATAGGCGTCCAGCTCGGCCGACCACAGCGGCAGCTTGGCCGCCTTGTGCGTGCTCTGGCTGAGGCCACCGTGCTCACGCAGCACCTCGACCCAGGCGTAGCCCTCGGCCCGCCACAGCTGGGCGGCGGCCTGCCAGGCGGCGCTGGCGGCCTGCAGCTCGGCCTCGCCCACGCGCTCGCGTGGCTCGACGCGCAGATAGGGCTTGCCCAGGTGGCTACGCAGGGCCTGGCGCAAGGTCGTGGGGGTGACTTTCTGCTTGGCCAGGAAGCGCGCCCAGGCCGGATCGGCCTCGGCCAGGACATGGCGCCAGGCATCGCCGAGCAGGCCGTCGAGCACCTCACGGTCGTCCTGGGTCAGCTCGGCGTCGAAGTCGCCGCCGGCCTCGAAGGCCGAGTCCTGCAGGGCGCGCTGGCAGAAGCCGTGGATGGTGAAGATGGCCGCCTCGTCGAACCCATGTACGGCCAGCAGCAGGCGCCGCCGTGCCGCTTCGCCGGGATGGCGGCGGTGCAGCTCATTGAGGAAGTCATCGCCACTCTGGCCTCCCTCGTAGAGCGCCAGCAGCTCGGCCAGCCGGGCGCGGATACGCTCCCTCAATTCGGCGGTGGCGGCGGTGGTGTAGGTGACCACCAGGATCTGCCCGACCGACAGCTCGCGCTCCAGCAGCAGGCGCGCGTACAGCGCGGTCAGGGTCCAGGTCTTGCCGGTACCGGCGCTGGCCTCGATCAGCGAGCGGCCATTGAACGGCGAGTCGTGCAGGTTGAGGTCGTTCATTCGCCTTCCTCCTCGTCGCCAGCCAGGGCTTGCAGCGCCGGGCCCAGCAACTGCTCGGCCAGTTGCTCGAAGCGCTCGCCGAGCGGCTCGCGCTCGCGGAAGGCCAGGGCATACCAGGGGTCGAAGACTTCCCCGGCCAGCGGGCTGAACTCGGCGCCGAGCCAGGCGGTCTGGGCCTTGTCGCGGGCGGCGGCGATCGGCTCCTTGCGGCTCTTGGCGCTGGGCGTGACCAGCGCCTTGGCGAAGTCGTAGCTGCTGCGGGTGATGAAGGGCAGCGGCTCGCACAGCGCCTCGCGGTAGGCGGCCAGCCAGGGTTCGAGCAGTGCTGCGGGGTTGTCCAGCGGGCCGAGCTGCCAATCGCCGGCCGGCGACACCAGCAGGCTCTCGCGGGCGATATCAGCAGTGGCGGCGACGTTGAGCAGCAGGTGGCGCAGCCAGAAGCCGGGCAGGTCGCGCGAGTCCGGCGCGCGCAGGCGCCAGTCGAACAGGCCGCTGGAGGTCACCCCATCCAGCCAGCCATGCAGGCGCACGCCGGCCAGCTGGATATCCACCAGCAGCGGCTCCGGGCTCTCCTCGGGGCGCGCCTCGAACAGCCGTGGGGCGAAGGCGCGCACCGGGCCGCGCTGCTTGCCCCACAGGGCATGGCCCAGCTCGCCGGGCGGCAACCAGCCGGCGGCGCGGGCCACGCGGCGCTCCTGCTCCTCGCTCCAGCCGCGCTCCACCGCCTGCAGCGCCAGCTGGCGCAAACCGAGGTAGGCCGGGCGCTCCAGGCTGAAGGGCTCATCGGCGGCGATGCCTTCCTCGGCATCGGCCAGACGCAGGCCCAGGCGTTGCTCGAGGAGGAAGCGCGCCGGGTGGCGGAAGCACAGTAGCAACTGGCTGGGCTCGATGGTCAGCCAGTCCTGGCCTGGCTCGGGCAGGCGCTGGATAAAGGCTGGCGGCTCGAGCAGCGGCGCCTCGGCCAGGCGCTGGGCGGCGCGGAACCAGGCGCCGGCGAAGCCCTGGCGCGGGCCGCTGCGCTCGAAATTGCCGGGGGCGAAGGGCTGCAGCGGGTGTTCGACGGTGATGCGGGCGCTGGCCTTGTACTCATCCTGGGTCGCGGTCAGATCGACCGCCTCCAGCAGCTCGCTGACCAGTACCGAGGGCGGCAGCTCGGCGTTGTCGCGCGGGTCGCGTCCGACATAGCTGAGATACAAGCCATCCCTGGCGCTGAGCAGGGTTTCCAGAAACAGGTAGCGGTCGTCCAGGCGCCGCGCGCGGTCGCCACGCCGCGGGCGCTTGGCGATCAGGTCGAAGCCGGCGGCCGGGGTGCGCCGAGGCAGGGCGCCGTCGTCCAGGCCGAGCAGGCAGACCAGGCGGAACGGCAGGCTGCGCATCGGCACCATGGTGCAGAAGGTCACCGCACCGGTGAGAAAGCCCGAGGCGCCGCTGCCGCTGTCCAGCGCCGCGCCGAGCTGCTGGCGCACCAGCGCCAGCTCCACCGGGCGGACGATGCCGGCATCCAGCGCCTGGCGGCCCAGCGCCGCGCAGGCCTGGCTGAGCTGGAGCAGGGTGTCGCCGGACTCGCGCTCGTCGAACAGCGCCTCGATCAGACCCTGCAGATCGAGCGCCCAGTCGGCCAGCGGACGAGCACGCTGCAGGCGCTCGGCGAGCTGCGCTAGTTGTTCGACAAAGGCGCACAGGCGCCCGAGCAACTGCGCGCGCGCGCCTTCCAGGGCGTCCAGCGGCCAGCTGTCACCGAGCAGCGGCAGGCCATCGCCGGCCAGCTGCGGCGGCGCGGCGAAACCGAGCAGCAGGCGATCCAGGCCCTGGCGCCAGGTGAAGGCGTCGTCGGCCGGCAGGTCGAGCGCGGCACGGTGCTGGCCGTCGCGGCCCCAGCGCACGCCGGCCTGGCGCAGCCAGTCGCGCAACAACGGCAGGTCCTCGGCCTCGATGCCGGCGCGGCGGGCGATGGCCGGCTGCTCCAGCCAGGCGAGGATTTCCTCGGCGGCGAAGCGGCTTTCCGGCAGGCTGAGCAGGCCGAGGAAGGCCTCGATCAGCGGCGTCTCGGCGCGCAGGCTGCGGTCGGCCAGGCTGTAGGGCACATAGGGCGCGCCTTCGCGGCGAGCGAAGACGGCTTCGATGAAGGGCGCATAACGCTCGATGTCCGGGGTCAGCACCACCACCTGGTCGGGGCTCAGGCTCGGGTCGGCGGCAAAGCGGGCGAGCAGCTGGTCATGCAGGATTTCCACCTCGCGCAGCGGCGAGTGGGCGATATGCAGCTCCAGCGAGCGGTCGTCGGCGCGCAGGGCCAGGCGCTCATCCGGCATACGGGTGCGCAGGCGCAGGATGTCGTTCTGCAGCGCATGCAGCAGGCTGTCGTCGGCCAGCTCGGCGTCCTGTGGGTAGATGCCGTGCTCCTCGGCGATCTGCCCGAGCAGGCTGTCGAAGAAGTCGCGACCCTGCTTGCCCAGGCTGGCCAGCAGCGGGTGGCCGACGTCGAGGTACCAGTCATCCGGGCTGACGTCCGATTGCGCCAGCTCGCGCACGTCGCGGATCTCGCCCCAGGCCTCGCGGCAGGGGTTGAGGGCGCAGATCACCACATCCGTGTGCCGCGCCAGCCCTTCCAGCACGCGCAGGTGATGCGGCGGCAGTGAGCTGATGCCGAATACCAGCAGGCGCTCGGGCAGGCCCTCGATGGACGCCTCGCCATGCAGGCGCGCCAGCAGCTCGCCGAGCAGGCGCGCGCGGTGCGGGTGGCCGTCCTTGGTCAGCTCGGCCCAGAGCAGCGCCTGCCAGGCTTCGTCCGGCCCCAGGTCGCACAGCTCGCCGCGCTCCCAGGCGGCCAGCCAGTCGTCGCGGTAGAGCAGGTACTGGTCGAACACGTCGGCGATCTTCGCCGCCAGGGCCAGGCGGCGGCGCTCGTCGCCGCCTTGCAGATAGCGCTCGAGGCGTTCGGCGCGGGCCAGGTTGGCCGGCTCGCACAGCCAGTCGTACAGGCGCCAGGTCATCGCCTGCGGGTTGAACGCCGACTGCTCCGGCAGGGCGCCGAGCACCTGGCGCGCCAGGGCCCAGACGAAGCTGGACGGCAGCTGCACCTCCAGGTGCATGGCGATGCCCTGTTCGCGCGCCAGCTGCAGGGTCAGCCAGCGGCCGATGCCCTGGCTCGGCACCACCACCCGCGCCGGCGCCAGCACATCGGCCTGCGGCTGGGCGAGCAGGCGGCAGGCCAGCAAGCCGAGAGTTTCCAGGTCGGGGGCGTGGTACAGGCTGAGCATGGGCGGGCTTCCAGACAATGGCCGCTAGGGTAGCAGGGTCGCGGAGCCGGGGCAGCCGGGGCTATCCTTGCCCGGCCAACCGATGCGGAGCCCGCTCATGCCCGAGCCCAGCCTGGATGTCTTCGACTACCTGCAGCGCATGCGTGAGCTGCAGGCCTCCGACCTGTTCCTCAGCGTCGGCGCGCCAGCCCACGCCAAGGTCGAGGGGCACAGCCAGGCCTTGGACGAGCGCGTACTGGGCCCCGGCGAGGTGAAACAGCTGGCCTACCAGCTGCTCAGCCAGAAGCAGATCGCCGAGTTCGAGCGCGACCTGGAGCTGGATCTGGCGGTGAGCATGAACAATCAGGGGCGCTTTCGCGCCAACCTGTACTACCAGCGCGGCGAAGTGGCCATGGTGGTACGCCTGATCAAGAGCGAGATTCCCGACTTCGAGCACCTCGGCCTGCCGAAGATGCTGGAAAAGCTGGCCATGCAGGACCGCGGCCTGATCCTGGTGGTCGGCGCCGCCGGCTCCGGCAAGTCGACCACGCTGGCGGCGATGATCGACTTCCGCAACCGCCACAAGGGCGGCCATATCCTGTGCATCGAGGACCCCATCGAGTTCATCCACAGCCACCAGCTGTCCATCGTCGACCAGCGCGAAGTCGGCCTCGACACCCACAGTTTCGAGGAGGCCCTGCGCCATGTGCTGCGCGAGGCACCGGACGTGATCATGCTCGGCGAGATCCGCGACGCCGCGACCATGCAGCACGCCCTGCACTATGCCGAGACCGGTCACCTGTGCCTGGCCACCCTGCACGCCACCAGCAGCAGCCACGCCATCGAGCGCATCGTGCGCTTCTTCCCCGACGACGCGCGCAAGCAGGTGCTGGCCGACCTCGCGCACAACCTCCTGGCGGTGGTCGGCCAGCGCCTGGTGCCGGGCCTGGCACAGAAGCGCGTGGCGGCAGTGGAGCTGATGCTCGGCACGCCCTATATCCGCGACCTGATCCAGCGCGACGAACTGGAGCAGCTGCGCGAGGCCACCGCGCGTGCGGCCGAGCAGGGCCTGCAGACCTTCGACCAGCACCTGTTCACGCTGGTCGAGGGCAAGCGCATCGGCCTGGCCGAGGCCCTCAAGTTCGCCGACTCGCGCACCGACCTGAGCCTGCGCTTCAAGCTGGAGCGCGGCTTCGGCGCCGACGACAGCGAGCGCAAGGTGCTACGCGACGGCTGACCACCGCGCCGTTGACCCCGGTCAATGGCCTTTCGCCAGTACCGGCTATGCTGCCTGCCTCCCGAACTTTCCGTGACTCGCCATGCCCTGCCCGACCGCGCGCATCGCCTGCAGCGACCCGCAACTGGCCGCGCACCTGCGCCGCCTGTTCGGTGCCTGCGAGGTGATCGAAGACCCCCGCCAGTGCAGCCAGGCACCGCTGTGCCGCTGGCTGGACGACGCCCCGCTAGGCCCCGCCGGCGAGGTGCAGGCCGCCCTGGCGGAAGCCGTCGCCACCCTGGAACGTACCCGCCACGCCTTCCGCTCGCGCGAGCTGGGCCAGCTGCGCCGGCGCCTGGAGCAACTGCTGGTCGAATTGTCAGCGCCCACCGAATAAGGTAGAAACGGCACAGATCGAGGTTCCGCCACGGGCGGGAACCGGCTTTGCCGGGCAGGACGAAGGGGCCTGCAAGACGAAGCGCCGCGACGTCGCGTTCAGCCGAATGCGCCGTGCGGCGCTTTTTTTGTGCCCGCAGAAAAACAACAACGCGAAAGGTGAGGTCATGGATTCAGCGCAACTACTGCGCCAGCTGATGCGCCGCATCGGCCTGGACCGCGAGGAAGTCGACGAGCGCTGCCGCCTGCTCGACTGGCAGCCGGCCGACGGCGCGCGCCTGCACCGGGCGGCGCCGGCCATGGAGCCGGCGCACCAGCTGTTCGTCGAGCGCCTCTACCAGCATCTCGGCGCCTTCCCCGGCCCGGCCGGCCTGCTCGGCGCCGAGCAGGTGGTGGCGCGCCTCAAGCACCGCCAGCTGGATTACTACCAGCGCCTGTGGCGCGGCCCCTACGACCGCGACTACCTGACCGGGCGCCTGCACATCGGCCTGATCCACCAGCGCGCCGGCGTCGAGCCCAAATGGTACCTGGCCGCCTACCGCCTGTACCTGGAGCAGATGAGCCACGCGCTGTTCGCCGAACAGCCACAGCAGGCCCTGTTCGCCAGCCTGCTCAAGGCGGTGTTCTTCGACATGACCCTGGCCATCGACACCTACGGCGCCGCCCAGCGCCAGGCCCTGGAGGACAGCGAGGCGCGCTTCGCCCGCGCCCTGCGCGGCGCCCACGACGGCCTCTGGGACTGGCACCTGGAGCACGACCGGCTGTACGTCTCCGAACGCTGGGCCGGCATGCTCGGCCTCAGCCGCGACGGCCTCGGCGAGGGCAGCGCGGCCTGGCTCTCGCGCGTGCACCCGGACGACCTGCCGGGCCTGCGCCAGGCCATCGACGCCCACCTGGCCGGCGGCACCGCGCAGCTGCACCACGAGTACCGCCTGCGCCGCCAGGACGGCGGCTACCTCTGGGTGCTGACCCGCGGCGTGGCCGAGCGCGACCACGAGGGCCAGCGGCGCATGGCCGGCTCGCAGAGCGACATCAGCGCGCGCAAGGCGGTGGAGCAGCAGCTGCGCCACACCGCCCGCCACGATCCGCTGACCGGCCTGGCCAACCGCCTGCGCCTGGACGAGCTGCTGCAGCAGGCCCTGCAGCAGCTCGGCAAGGCCGGTGCGCGCGAGGCGGCGTTGCTGTTCATCGACCTCGACCGCTTCAAGCTGATCAACGACAGCCTCGGCCACCAGGCCGGCGACCGCGTGCTGGTGGAGGTCGGCCGGCGCCTGCAGCAGTGCCTGCGCCCCGGCGACCACCTGGCGCGCTTCGGCGGCGACGAGTTCGTCGTGCTGCTCACCGACCTGGCCTGCGGCGGCGATGCCGAGCCGGTCGCCCAGCGCATGCTCGACGCCCTGCACCAGCCGCTGCACCTGGGCGAGCAGACCCTGGTGGTCAGCGCCAGCATCGGCATCGCCGCGCTGCCGGCGCACACCGCCGCCGAGCAGGCGCTGCAGGCCGCCGACCTGGCGCTGTACCGCGCCAAGCAGGCCGGCAAGGCGCAGTACGCCCGCTACAGCCAGGAGCTGCAGGCCGCCGCGCGGCGCCAGCTGGAACTGGAGAGCGCGCTGGGCCAGGCCCTGGCGCACGACGAATTCGTCCTGCACTACCAGCCGATCTGCCGCTTCGACCAGGGCACGCCGCGCCTGGTCGGGGTCGAGGCGCTGCTGCGCTGGCGGCATGCCGGCCGGCTGATCGCGCCGCAGGAGTTCATCGCCTCGCTGGAGGAGTCCGGCGAGATCCTCCGTGTCGGCGACTGGGTGCTGCGCCAGGCCTGCCGCCAGGTGCGCGCCTGGCAGCTGGCCGGGCAGGGCCAGCTGCGCTGCGCGGTCAACCTGTCCAGCCGCCAGCTGCAGCAGGAGGACTTCGTCGCCCGCCTCACCGACATCCTCATGGACAGCGGCCTGGCGCCGGCCAGCCTGGTGCTGGAGATCACCGAGAGCCAGCTGATGCAGGACTGCACCGCCACCCTGATCGCCCTGCGCGAGCTGGGCAGCCTGGGTGTGCGCCTGGCGCTGGACGACTTCGGCACCGGCTACTCGGCGCTGGGCTACCTCAAGCGCTTCCCGCTGCACATCCTCAAGGTCGACAAGAGCTTCATCGGCGACACCGACGCCGAGTCCTGGGCCATCGGCCGCGCCATCATCGGCCTCGGCCGCAGCCTGGGCCTGGAAGTGGTGGCCGAGGGCGTGGAGCAGGCCGCGCAGCTCGACATCCTGCGCGCCGAGGGCTGCCAGCTGGCCCAGGGCTACTGGTTCAGCCGGCCGCGCCCGGCCGCCGAGCTGGAGCGCCTGTTCCGCGGCGAGGACTGCTTCGAGGGCCTCTGGTGCCTGCTCGCCGAGGGCGCCGAGCCACACAGCAAACGGGAGACCCGCGCATGAAGATCAACCTGCCGGTGAGCCAGCGCGAGGTGGCGGTGCCCGCCAGCGCCAACATCCTCTCCACCACCGACCTCAAGGGCATGGTCACCTACGTCAACCCGGACTTCGTCGCCATCAGCGGCTTCGCCGAGGCCGAGCTGCTCGGCCGCAGCCACAACCTGGTGCGCCATCCGGACATGCCGCCGGCGGCCTTCGCCGACCTGTGGCGCACGCTCAAGGCCGGGCGCTCGTGGATGGGCCTGGTGAAGAACCGCTGCAAGAACGGCGACCACTACTGGGTCAGTGCCTTCGCCACCCCGGTGGTGCGCGGCGGCGCGGTGGTGGAGTACCAGTCGGTGCGCAGCCGCGCCGCCCCCGAGCTGGTGGCGCGGGCCGCGCCGCTGTATGCCGCGCTGGCCGCGGGGAAAACTCCGCGAGTCCTGCGCCGGCCGCGCCTGGAGCTGGTGCCGCGGCTGATGCTGCTGGGCGCCGGCCTGCCGCTGCTGGCCGGGCTCGGCCTGGGCCTGGCCGGTGTGCTGCCCGGGCTGCCGGCGCTGCTCGGCGGCGCGGCCGGCGGCGGCCTGCTGGCGGCCCTGCTGGGCTGGCAGCTGCGCCCGCTGGCGAGGCTGGCGCGCCAGGCGCGCGGGATCGCCGACAACCCGCTGAGCCAGTGGGTGTACTGCGGACGCAACGATGCCCTGGGGCAGATCGCCTTCGCCCTGCGCAGCCTGGAGGCCGAGGCCGGCGCGGTGGTCGGGCGCATCGCCGACTCGGCGCGCCAGCTCAGCGAGGACGCCGGCGAGCTGGCCGCAGCGGTGGACTGCAGCCAGGGCGCCAGCCTGCAGCAGCAGGCCGAGACCGAGCAGGTGGCCAGCGCCGTCGACCAGCTGGCCGCCAGCGTGCAGGAGGTGGCGCGCCACGCCCAGCTCAGCGCCAGCGCCGCCGCCGAGGCCAACCAGGCCACCGACAGCGGCCTGCAGCAGGTCGAGCAGACGCGCCGGCAGATCGCCGCGCTGGCCGCCGAGGTGGAGCAGGGCAACCGGGTGATCGGCCAGCTGCAGGCGCACAGCCAGGAGATCGACCAGGTGATCGAGGTGATCCACGGCATCGCCGAGCAGACCAACCTGCTGGCACTCAACGCCGCCATCGAGGCGGCGCGCGCCGGCGAGGCCGGGCGCGGCTTCGCCGTGGTGGCCGACGAGGTACGCGGCCTGGCCACCCGCACCCAGCAGTCCACCGCGCAGATCCAGGCCCTCATCGAGCGCCTGCAGCAGGGCACCATGGCGGCGGTGGCGGCCATGCAGCGCAGCCAGGCGCAGGCCCGCGACAGCGTCAGTAATGCCATGCAGGCGGCCGACGCGCTGCACGGCATCAACCGCCAGGTCGAGGCGATCAGCGGCATGAACCTGCAGATCGCCACCGCCGTGGAGGAGCAGAGCGCGGTCGGCGAGGACATCCAGCGCAACCTCGACGGCATCCGCCAGGCCGGTACCAGCAGCGTCGCCGCCAGCGGGCGCAGCCGCCACAGCGCCGAGCACGTCGCCAGCCTGGCCGAGCGCCTGCAACTGCTGGCCGAGCAGTTCCGCGCGCTGGGCCGGCAGACCTGAGCTGGCGCGCGCGGCGAACTGCGGCCAAGCTGAACAGCAGGGGCGCCGGGCGGCGCCCACGACAACGAGCGTGCCCGACGAGGCTGCGCCATGCTGACCCTGCTCAACCTGCTGTCTGCCATCGCCCTGCTGGTGTGGGGCACCCACATCGTGCGTACCGGCATCCTGCGCGTGTACGGCTCGCAGCTGCGGCGCATCCTCAGCCACAGCGTGGCCAAGCGGCCGCAGGCGTTCGCCGCCGGCATCGGCGTCACCGCCCTGGTGCAGAGCAGCAACGCCACCGCCCTGCTGGTCACCTCCTTCGTCGCCCAGGGCCTGATGGCGCTGCCGCCGGCGCTGGCCATCATGCTCGGCGCCGACGTCGGTACGGCGCTGATGGCGCGGGTGCTGACCCTCGACCTGGCCTGGCTGTCGCCGCTGCTGATCTGCGCCGGGGTGGTCCTGTTCCTCTCGCACAAGCAGCGCCGCGCCGGACAGATCGGCCGCGTGGCGATCGGCCTCGGCCTGCTCCTGCTGGCCCTGCAGCTGATCGTCGAGGCGGCGCGGCCGATCGCCGAGTCGCACGGCTTCGAGGCGCTGTTCGCCTCGCTGACCGGCGACCTGCTGCTCGATGCCCTGGTCGGCGCGCTGTTCGCCATCCTCACCTACTCCAGCCTGGCCGCCGTGTTGCTCACCGCGACCCTGGCTGGCAGCGGTGTGATCGGCCTGCCGGTGGCCATCGGCCTGGTCATCGGCGCCAATATCGGCAGCGGCGTGCTGGCCCTGCTGAGCAGCAGCATGCAGTCCGCCGTCGGGCGCCGGGTGGCCCTCGGCAGCCTGCTGTACAAGCTGCTCGGCCTGCTCCTGGTGCTGCCCCTGGTGCAGCCGCTGGTGGACTGGATGGGGCGCCTGGAATGGTCGGCGGCGACCCTGGTGATCGCCTTCCACCTGGTCTACAACAGCCTGCGCTGCCTGCTGCTGTTGCCCACGGTGGGGCCGATGGCCAGGCTGTGCAGCCTGCTGCTGCCGGAGCGCGCGCGCGACGACGGGGTGGCCCGGCCGCGCCACCTCGACCGCGCCGCCCTGGACACGCCGAGCCTGGCGCTGGCCAACGCGGTGCGCGAGACCCTGCGCATCGGTGACCTGGTGGAGCAGATGCTGGCCCACCTGCTGGAGGTGCTGCGCGACGGCTCCGCCGAGGCCGGCCAGCAGCTGCGCCGCCTGGACGACGACGTCGACGCGCTGTACGGTGCGGTCAAGCTGTACCTGGCGCAGATGCCGCGCGACTACCTGGCCGTCCACGACAGCCGGCGCTGGGCCGAGATCATCGAGCTGGCGGTGAACCTGGAGCACGCCGGCGACCTGATCGAGCAGATGGCCGGCAAGCTGGACAGCCACAAGCGCACCCGCCACCACTTTTCCGCCGAGGGCCTGGCCGAGCTGACCACCCTGCACGGCCTGCTGGCCGCCAACCTGCGCCTGGGCCTCAACGTGTTCCTCAACGGCAACCGCGACAACGCCCGCCGCCTGCTGGAGGAAAAGCAGCGCTTCCGCCAGGAGGAACGCCGCCTGGCCCACGCCCATGTCGACCGCCTGGCCCAGCAGGTGGTGCAGAGCATCGAGACCAGCGCCCTGCACCTGGAGCTGATCGCCGACATGAAACGCCTCAACTCGCTGTTCTGCAGCAGCGCCTATGCCCAGCTGGAGGCCCACGAAGGCGCCCCCGTGCTGGCGCCGCAGGGCTCCGCGGAGCCCCCGCCGGCGGAGCAGCCGACCCGGCACTGACGCCCGCCCGGGCGTCATGCGATGATGCGCGCCCCGCAACGACCCCGCTCCAGCCTCGATGCCGCACTGGAAACCGCACCTGCTGCGCCTGCTCGCCCTGTTGCAGCGCTACCCCGGCCTGATCGCCGCCTTCGGCTTCTGCTCCGGCGTGGCCAGCTTCCTGCTGGTCGACCGCCAGGAAGGCGTGGGCAAGGTGATCGCCGTGCTGATGCTGCTGAGCTGGGCCTGGCTGCTGCTCGAGGGCCTGCTGACGCGCGGCGCGGCACGCTGGCTGGGCATCGAGGTACCGCCGCTGCTGCTGCGCTACCTGACCCAGCTGATCCACCAGGAAAGCCTGTTCTTCGCCCTGCCGTTCTTCTTCGTCACCACCGCCTGGAACAGCGGCCAGGCGCTGTTCACCGGCCTGCTCGGCGCGGCCGCCCTGCTGGCCATCATCGACCCGCTCTACTACAGGTGGCTGGCCGCGCGGCGCTGGCTGTACCTGAGCTTCCACACCCTGGCGCTGTTCGCCGTGCTGCTGGTGGCGCTGCCGCTGATCGTCCACCTGACCACCGCCGAGAGCTACCGCCTGGCCCTCGGCGTGGCCCTGGTGGTGGCCCTGCCCAGCCTCGGCAGCAGCCTGCGCATCCAGCGCTGGTGGCGCTGGCCGCTGCTCGCCGGCGTGCTTCTGGCGCTGGGCCTGGGCGCCTGGCTGGCACGGCCCTGGGTGCCGCCGGCGACCCTGTGGCTGAGCCAGGTGGCGGTCACCGAGACGGTCAGCCAACGCTCGCCCGGCGGCAGCCTGGCCGAGGTGCGCAGCACGCGCCTGCGCCACAACGGCCTGTATGCCTTCACCGCGATCAATGCGCCGCGCGGCTTGAACGAGCGCATCTATCACGTCTGGCTGCATGACGGCCGCGAGGTCGACCGCATCGCCCTGGACATCCACGGCGGGCGCCAGCAGGGCTACCGCGCCTGGAGCCACAAGACCCGCTTCCCCGCCCAACCTGCCGGCGACTGGCAGGTGCAGGTGGTCACCGAGACTGGCCAGCGCATCGGCGTGCTGCGTTTCGTGGTGACGGACTAGCCATACCCAGGTAGCCCGGATGCAATCCGGGCTACACCGCTACAGGCGGAAGCGCTGCACCATGCCGTTGAGGTCGGTGGCCAGGCGCGCCAGCTGATCGCTGGCCACCGACGTCTCATGCGCACCGGTGGCGTTCTGCGCGGCGATGTCGCGGATGGCCACCAGGTTGCGGTCCACTTCGCGGGCCACCTGCGCCTGCTCCTCGGCGGCGCTGGCGATCACCAGGTTCATCTCGTTGATCTGGCTGACCCGCTGGGCGATCAGCTGCAGGGCAATGTCCGCCTCGCTGGCCAGCGCGCTGCTGCGGCTGGCGTACTCACTACTCTGGCCCATGGCCTCCACCGACTCGCGGCTGGCGCTCTGGATCGCGCTGATCATCCGCTCGATCTCCTGGGTCGAGCTCTGCGTGCGCTGCGCCAGGGCGCGCACCTCGTCGGCCACCACGGCGAAGCCACGGCCCTGGTCGCCGGCGCGCGCCGCCTCGATGGCGGCGTTGAGTGCCAGCAGGTTGGTCTGCTCGGCGATGGTGCGGATCACCTCCAGCACGCGGCCGATGGCGATGGCCTCCTCGGCCAGGCGGGCGATGGTGCTGGACGTCAGCTCCAGGCGCTGGCCGAGCTGTTCGATGGTACTGCGCGTGGTGCTCACCTGGCGCCGCCCGGCCTCGGCGGTCTGTTCCGCCTCGCGCGAGGAATCCGAGGTCTGGTTGGCGTTGCGCGCCACCTCGTCGACCGCCGCCGACATCTCGGTCACCGCGGTGGCGGCCATCTCGATCTCGTCGTTCTGCCGGGTGATGCCGCGCGCCGCGTCGTCGGTCACCGCATGCAGCTCCTCGGCCGCCGAAGCCAGCTGGGTGGCGGCGCCCTGGATGCCCTGCAGGGTGTCGCGCAGGTTCTCCTGCATCTGCTTGAAGGAGGCCTGCACTTCGCTGATCTCGTCGCGCCCGCTGCACTGCACCGCCTGGCTGAGGTCGCCGGCGGCGTTGCGCGCCACCACCTCGCGCAGTTCGGACAGGCGCAGGTTGATGCCGCGGCTCATCAGCCAGGCCTGCAGGCCGCCGCCGAGCAGCAGCACCGCCAGCAGCCCGGAGACCAGGGCGAAGTTGCGCTGGTACAGGGCCAGGCCGGCCTGGTACTGGCGCTCGGACTCGTGCAGCTGGACTTCGATCAGCTCGGAGAACTTTGCCGACAGCGGGTCGATGACCGGGTACAGCTCGCCGGCGGTGAACGCCGCCAGGGCCTGCCGGTCGCCGCTGCGCAGCATCGCCTTGAGCCGCTGCAGCGGTTCGCGGGCGGTCTGCATCAGCGGTTCGATCTGGGCGATCAGGCGCTTCTCGTCGTCGATCAGGCTGGTGGCCTGGTAGGCCTGCCAGACCTGCTGGATGCGGCCTTCCGCCTGCTCCACCTGGTTCGCCGCCTCGGCCGGCGCAAGGCCGCCGTCGCGCGCCTTGTGGCTGGCGTCGACTATGTTCACCGCGTAGAGGTCGGCGATCACCTTGAGGTCGCGCAGCGGCACCACGCGGTCCAGGTAGACGCTGTTGAGGCCGTCGAGCACGCCGCGCAGGCCGCTGAGGCCGGCGGCGCCGATCACCAGGCTGCCCGCCATCATCAGGACGATGAGGACGAACAGCCTTGTCCGAATAGTCCAGTTGTTCATGGTAGGTCACCCAGTACAGGCCAATGCCTACCAGAACCATAGCTGCGTTTTGCCAGCAGTGCCGACCGGCCTCAGTCCTCCAGGGCAGCCGCCGGGCCGAAGAACTCGTAGCGCGTCTGCGCCTCGGGCACCCCCAGCTCGCGCAGGTTGCGCTTGAGCGCGGCCATGAACGGCTTGGGCCCGAGGAAGTAGACGTCGAGGTCGCGCTCGGCCGGCAGCCAGCGCTGCAACAGCTCGCGGCTCAGGCGACCGTGGGCATCGGCGCCGTCGCCCGCGCGCGCCTGCTCCAGGCAGTAGAAGCGCTGCAGCTGCGGATGGGCCGCGGCCAGGGCGTCGATGTGCGCGGCGAAAGCCTGCACCCCGGCATGCCGCGCGCAGTGGATGAAGCGGATCGGCCGGCCGCCGGGCAGCGCCGCCTCCAGCATGGTCAGCAGCGGGGTGATGCCGACCCCGGCGCTGATCAGCACCAGCGGCTTGCGCGAGTGGCCCAGGGTGAAGTCGCCGGCCGGGGCGAACAGCTCCAGCTCGTCGCCGGCGTGCACCTGGTCGTGCAGGTGATTGGAGACCCGCCCGCCGGGCTCGCGCTTGACGCTGATGCGGTACTCGCGGCCGTTCGCCGCGGCGGACAACGAGTAGTTGCGGCGCAGCTCCTCGCCGTCCAGCAGCAGGCGCAGGCCGATGTACTGGCCGGGGGCGAAGTCGAGCAGGGCACCGCCGTCGCTCGGCTGCAGGTGGAAGGAGGTGATCTCCTCGCTCTCCGCCTGCCGGCGCGCCACGCGGAACCGCCGGCCGCCGCGCCAGCCACCCGGGGCACGGGCATTGGCGGCGTACACCTCCTCCTCGGCGCCGATCAGCAGCTCGGCCAGCTGGCCGTAGGCGGCGCCCCAGGCGGCGAGCACCGCATCGGTGGCCACCTCGGCGCCGAGCACCTCGCGGATCGCCCGCAGCAGGCAGCTGCCGACGATCGGGTAGTGCTCGGGGAGGATCTGCAGCGACACGTGCTTGTTGACGATCTGCCCGACCAGCGGACCGAGCGCCTGCAGGCGGTCGATATGCCTGGCATACATCAGCACGCCGTTGGCCAGGGCCCGCGGCTGGTCACCGCTGGCCTGGTGCGCCTGGTTGAACAGCGGGCGCACCTGCGGGTATTCACCGAGCATGATGCGGTAGAAGTGGCTGGTCAGCGCCTCGCCGCCGGACTCCAGCAGCGGAACCGTGGCCTTGACGATGGCGATCTGTTCGGGTGACAACATGGGGTGACTCCTTTGCACGCAGGGATGTTTTTTCCTGCTTATCTCAGGATTCGTGCCAGGTTTTTTATTCAATAGAATCAGTTATTTATATCGCTACATGTTGTTTTGACAGCAAATTGAATGTTGTCTCATGAACAACCAGGAGTCTTGATGACAACCCATCCGCTGCTGTCGGCGCTGCTGCCGCTGGTCGACGATCTCAGCCGCGAGCTGGCCGAGGAGGAGCGCTACCGGCGCCTGCTGGCCGCCCTGCGCGCGCTGATCCCGAGCGACGCCACCGCCCTGCTGCGCCTGGACGGCGAGCAGCTGATCCCGCTGGCGGTCGACGGCCTCAGCGCGGACACCCTCGGCCGGCGCTTTGTGGTGGCCGAGCACCCGCGCTTCCAGGCCCTGCTGGCACGCCGCGAGCCGACCCGCTTCGCCGCCGACAGCCCCCTGCCCGACCCCTACGATGGCCTGGTCGAGCAGCACGTCGGCCACCTGGAAGTGCACGACTGCCTGGGCTGCCCACTGTTCATCGACGACCGCCCCTGGGGCCTGATCACCCTCGACAGCCTGCAGCCCGGCAGCTTCGCGCAGAGCGACCTGGACAACCTGGAGGCCTTCGCCCGCCTGGCCGCCGCCTCGGTCAAGGCCAACCAGCGCCTGCTCGGCCTGGCCCAGCGCGCGGCGGCCGAGCAGCAGCTGGCCGAACGCTTCCGCGAGGTGGCCGGCCAGGCCGGGCGTGCCGAGCTGATCGGCCAGAGCGCCGCGCACAAGCGCCTGCAGGCGGAGATCGACACGGTGGCCGGCAGCGACCTGACCGTGCTGATCGGCGGCGAGACCGGGGTCGGCAAGGAACTGGTGGCGCAGGCCATCCACGCCCGCTCGCTGCGCGCCGGCCGGCCGCTGATCAGCCTGAACTGCGCGGCGCTGCCGGACCAGCTGGTGGAGAGCGAGCTGTTCGGCCATGTGCGCGGCGCCTTCACCGGCGCCAGCGGCGAGCGCAGCGGCAAGTTCGAGCTGGCCGACGGCGGCACCCTGTTCCTCGACGAGGTCGGCGAGCTGCCGCTGGCGGTGCAGGCCAAGCTGCTGCGCGTGCTGCAGAGCGGCCAGCTGCAGCGCCTGGGCTCGGACCGCGAGCACCGGGTGGACGTGCGCATCCTCGCCGCCAGCAACCGCGACCTGGCCGAGGAAGTGCGCGCCGGGCGTTTCCGCGCCGACCTCTACCACCGCCTGAGCGTCTACCCGCTGCTGGTGCCGCCGCTGCGCGAGCGCGGCCGCGACGTGCTGCTGCTGGCCGGGCACTTCCTCGAACAGAACCGCGCGCGCCTGCACCTGCGCGGCTTGCGCCTGAGCCCGGAGGCCCAGGCGGCGCTGCTGGCGCACACCTGGCCGGGCAACGTGCGCGAGCTGGAGCACCTGCTCGGCCGCGCCGCGCTCAAGGCCCTGGCGCGCCAGGCGCAGCGCCCGCGCATCCTCAGCCTGGAGGCCCAGGACCTCGACCTGGCCACCGCCGCACCGGCCCAGCAGGCGCCGGCGCCAGCCGTGGCGGAAAGCGCCGCGCAGCCGCTGCGCCCAGCGCTGGAGGCCTACCAGCGCCAGCTGATCCAGGCGGCGCTCAGGCGCAATGCCGACAACTGGGCCGCCGCCGCCCGCGAACTGGGCCTGGACCGCGCCAACCTGCACCGCCTGGCCGTGCGCCTGGGGTTGAAGTAGAGCGGGTGAGTCCCGCTCAGCCGAAGAACCAGTAGCACACGCCGATGGCTGCCAGCACCCCGGCCAGGTCGGCCAGCAGGGCGCAGCCCACCGCGTGGCGGGCGCGCTGGATGCCGACCGCGCCGAAGTACACGGCCAGCACGTAGAAGGTGGTCTCGGTGCTGCCCTGGATGGTCGCCGCCACCAGCGCCGGGAAGCTGTCCACGCCGTGGGTCTGCATGGTCTCGATGAGCATGGCGCGCGCCGCGCTGCCGGAGAACGGCTTGACCAGCGCGGTGGGCAGGGCGTCGACGAAGCGGGTGTCCCAGCCGGCCCACTCGATCAGCGCACGGATACCGTCCAGGCCGAAGTCGAGGGCACCGGAGGCGCGCAGCACGCCGATGGCGCAGAGCATGGCGACCAGGTACGGCAGCAGGTTCTTGGCCACGTCGAAGCCTTCCTTGGCGCCGTCGACGAAGGTTTCGTAGACCGGCACCTTGCGCAGCCAGCCGACCAGCACGAAGAGGAAGATCAGGCCGAACAGGGTGAGGTTGCCGAGCAGCGCGGACAGCTCCTTCAGCGCCACCGCGCTCAACCCCCCCAGCAGCGCCATGAACCCGCCCAGCAGCAGCGCGCCGGGAATCAGGTAGGCCAGCACCACCGGGTCCCACAGGCGCAGGCGTTGCATCAGCGCCACCGACAGCAGGCCGGCCAGGGTCGAGGCGCTGGTCGCCAGCAGGATCGGCAGGAACACCAGGGTCGGGTCCTCGGCGCCCTGCTGCACGCGGTACATGAAGATCGACACCGGCAGCAGGGTCAGCGACGAGGCGTTGAGCACCAGGAACAGGATCTGCGCGTTGCTCGCCACCGTGGCACTGGGGTTGAGCTCCTGCAGCGCCTTCATCGCCTTGAGGCCGATCGGCGTGGCGGCGTTGTCCAGGCCCAGGCCGTTGGCGGCGAAGTTGAGGGTGATCAGGCCGAGCGCCGGGTGGCCGCGCGGCACCTCCGGCATCAGCCGGGCGAACAGCGGGCCGAGGGCACGGCCGAGCAGATCGACCAGCCCGGCCTTCTCGGCGATGCGCAGAAAGCCCAGCCACAGGGTCAGGGTGCCGAACAGCACCACCATCAGCTCGACCGAGACCTTGGCCATGGCGAACAGGCTCTCGACCATGGCCGCCCATACCGTGACGTCGCCGCCGATCCAGCGCAGCGCGGCGGCCAGCGCGGCCACCACGAAGAATCCCAGCCACAGGCCGTTGAGCATGGTCAGTCCCCCGAACGATGGCGGCGATGATAGCCGGCGCCAGGCGCTTCACCAAACTGCAAGGCGCACCTGCCAGCCTGGGATAAGCGTCTAGTGTTAAAGCGTTTATCAATCCCTTAGGAGTGCAAGGATGAAATCCACCCTGATGCTGTCCCTCGGCCTCGCCGCCGGCCTGCTGCTGGCCGGTTGCGCCAGCAAGACCACCCAGCCCTCGCAGTATTCCGGCTTCCTCGGCGACTACTCGCAGCTGCAACCGGCCACCTCGGCCAGCGGCGCGCCGGTGCTGCGCTGGGTTTCGGCAGATTACAAGGCGAGCAACTACGGCTCGGTTTACATCGAGAAGCCGGTGTTCTATCCCGCGCCGACCCCCAGCGCCCAGGTCAGCCAGGCCACCCTCGACCAGGTCGCCAATTACCTGCACCAGTCCATGCGCCGCGAGCTGCAGAGCCGCATGACCGTGGTCGACCAGCCCAATGCGGACAGCCTGGTGCTGCGCAGCGCGATCACCGCGGTGAACGTCTCCACCGAGGGCCTCAAGCCCTACGAGGTGATTCCCATCGCCCTGGTGCTGGCCGCCGCCAACACCGCCGCCGGCACCCGCGACAAGAACACCGAGATCTACGTCGAGCTGGAGGCACTGGATGCACGTACCAGCCAGCCGATGGTGCGGGTGGTGCGCAAGGGCCACGGCCTGGAGCTGGAGAACGACAGCGAACAGCTGTCGCTGAACACCCTCAAGCCGGCGCTGGACGTCTGGGCCCGCGACGCCCGCGCCTTCCAGCCCTGACCGGTGCGCCGCGCGGGTGGCGGGCCCGCGCGGCAAACTCCGGTAACAAGCCGGGCGGGAACCCGGCGCAAGGCGGAGCACTCTGTTGGCGATCCGCCACTATCGAGTAGTACCCCATGTCGCTTGCCGCCCTGGCTCCCGATACGTCCTCCCATCGCCTGCCCTGGTCCCTCGCCCTGCCGCGCCTGCTCCTGCTGAGCACCCTGAGCGCCGGCCTGCTGATGGCCGACGACTTCATCCAGCAACTCTTCACCAGCGCCAACCAGGCCGAGCTCGAAGCGCGCTTCGTGGTGGTGGTCTGGCTGTTCGCCCTGGGCCTGTGGCTGTGCGGCATGCCGCGCCTGGTGGCGAGCCTGCTGGTGCTGCTGGCCGGCATGCAGCTGATCCAGCTCAGCCATGTGTCGTTCTTCGGCGAGCCGCTGGCGGCGCCGGACATCGTCAGCCTGTTCGCCGACTTCGCCGAGGTGCGCGAGACCGGCTGGGCCAGCTTCGCCGACCACTGGCACGTGCTGCCCACGGTGCTGCTGCCCTACGGCCTGCTGCTGGCCCTGCACCTGTGGCTGCCGCGGCGCCTGCGCCTGCCGCAGAGTCGCTGGGCCCTGCTGATCATCGTCCTGGTGCTGGCGGCCAAGCCCTGGCGCGCCACCTACCGCGACTACAGCTCCTTCCTGCCCGGGCCGACCCGCAGCGGCCTGCACAACAGCTTCAATGCCTTCGCCTTCTATGGCGTGCGCCTGGCCTTCCGCCCGGCCGAGGCGCTGCCCAGGGCGCCGTTCGTGCCCTACCGGGTCACCCCGGTGGCCAGCGGCGCCAAGCACGTCTGGGTGGTGGTGGCGGATTCGCTGCGTACCGACCGCCTCGGTCTGTTCGGCCACACGCGCGACACCACCCCGACCCTCAGCCGCCTGCACGCCGAAGGTGCGCTGCTGGCGCGGCCGGGCATCGCCTCCGGGGTGGCCACGGCGGTCAGCCTGCCGATGCTGCTCAACCTGATCCGCGAGCCCGGCCAGCCCGAGCTGCTGCGCCAGCAGCCGCACAACCTGTTCGCCCTGGCCCGCGCCAGCGGCTTCCGCACCCACTGGCTGTCGGCGCAGGAGTCCAAACTGCTCAGCCACCTGGGCAGCCGCCACCTGGACGTCAGCATCACCCGCGAGGACCACCCGTTGCTGTTCCTCAAGCGCCACGACCACGCCCTGGTCGACCTGCTCGGCGAGCAGCGCTGGGGCGAGCGCAATTTCGCGGTGATCAACCTGCGCACCGCGCACCTGCCCTACGAGGAAAACTACGACCAGCACCACGAGCCGCTGCCGAGCTGGCCGGTCGATCCGGCGCTGCCGCGCGAGGAGCGCCAGCGCAACGCCTACGACAACGCCATCGGCTACCTGGATGACGTGCTCGCCGAGGTCATCGCCCGCTTCGACCAACTGCAGGGCGAGCGCTACCTGCTGATCACCGGCGACCACGGCCAGCTGCTCGGCGAAGGCGGGCGCTGGGGCCATAACGACCTGCTGCCGCAGGTCGCCGAGGTGCCGGTGATGGTGCTGGCGCGCGAGGCACCGCAGGCGGCCCTGGAGTCCCTGCGCCAGGAGCAGTGGATCAGCCACCACGAGGCCGGGCTGTGGCTGGCCGAGCGCCTCGGCCAGCGGGTGGACAACCCCAACCGGGTCGCCGGCGAGCACTTCGTGCAGGGCAAGCAGCTGTTCGGCGACAACATGATCCAACGCGTGCGGGAAACGCCCGAGGGCCTGGTGTTCGATGAACCGCGCCTGCTCAGCCGCTGGCTGCGCGACCTCGGCGCGGCGCCATCCACGCCCTGAATGGTGCTTGCGATCGACCCCGCCGGTAGCGGAGGCTGGGCAGCAAACCGATCAGGAGTCTGCCATGCCCAGCCTCAACCCCAGTCGCGAACAGTTGGCCGCCTTTGCCGAGCAGATGCCGGACGATGCACCGATCCTGATGCTCAACCTGCTGCGCTATCGCGAGGCGGCCGACTACCCGGCCGACAGCGAGCACGCCCCCTGCAGCGGACGCGAGGCCTATCGGCGCTACAGCCGCACGGCTCTGGCCAAGGTGCAGGGCGTGGGCGGCAGGGTCGAGCTGCTGGCGGCCGCGCAGGTGGCGCTGATCGCCCCCGCGGGCGAGCAGTGGGACGAGCTGCTGCTGGTGCGCTATCCGTCCAAGGCGGCCTTCCTCGGCATGCTCGCCGACCCCGAATACCGCGCCGCCACCGTCCACCGCACGGCGGCCCTGGCCGATTCGCGGCTGATCGGCTGCCTGCCGCCGGGTTGACTCAGGCGCCCTGCTGGCGCTCCACCAGGTGGCGGAACTGGCGGGCGGTCAGCGGCTTGGCGAACAGCCAGCCCTGCCCGCAGTGGGCACCCTGCTCGGCGAGGAACAGGGCCTGGGCCTCGTGCTCGATGCCCTCGGCCACCACCTTCAGGCTCAGCTCGTGGGCCATGCGGATGATGTGCGGCGCCACTCCGCTGCTGGCGGCGTCGTGGCCGAGGGCATCGACGAACGACTTGTCGATCTTCAGCACGTCGGCCGGCAGCTCCTGCAGGTAGGCCAGGCTGGAGTAGCCGGTGCCGAAGTCGTCGATCAGCACCCGGTGGCCGCTCTCGCGCAACTCTGCCAGCACGCCCTTGGCCGCCTGGATGTCGGCCAGTCCGGACTCGGTGACCTCGAAGGCGATCTGCCCGGCGCCGACCCGGTACTGCAGCAGCAGGCGGCTGGCCAGTGCGCCGATGCGCGGCTCGGCGACGTCGCAGGCGGCCAGGTTGATCGACACGTACAGCCCCGGGTGCTCGCGCAGGAAGTCGCCGAGCTGGCTCAGCACCTGCTCCAGCACGTAGTCGGTGATCTCGCGGATCTGCCCGCTGCTCTCCGCCATGGGGATGAAGTGGTCGGGGCCGAGCAGCTTGCCGTCGGCGCGGCGCCAGCGCACCAGGGCCTCGGCGCCGACGCAGCGGCGGCTGGCCAGGTCGAAGATCGGCTGGTAGCGCACGCGCAGCGCGCGGCGGCGCAGGGCGGCCGGCAGCGAGCCGCCGAGAGACTGGCGGTAGCGCACCTGATAGAAGGTCAGCACGGCCGCCAGCAGGGCCAGCAGCACGGCCACCGGCAGCCAGCCCAGCAGGCCCTGGCGCAGGCGCTGCTGCAGGGCGCTACGGTCGGCGAACAGCACTAGGTCGAAATCCGGGCTGCGCGTGGGCATGCGATAGATCAGCTGGCGGGCGCTGAGCAGCAGGGGCTCGTCCGCCGGCCAGCCACCGGCAGGTGGCCAGCTCTGCGCCGCCCCCAGCACCGGCAGGGCCTGGCCGCTGGCGCGCGAAACTATCAGCAGGCTGCCGCCGGGGGGTAGCTCGACCATGTCGGCCAGGTGGCCACGGGAGGTGGACAGGCGGAAATAGCCGCGCCCCACCACCAGGGCGGCCAGGTCGTCATCGGGTTGCGCCGCGGTGTTCAGCCAGTAGCGCTGGCGCCGTCCTTCGATATCCGGCGGGCGCTCCGGGCCCAGGGAGCTGCGCCGCGGCGAGGAGGAGCAGCGCTGGTCGCCGCCGATGAAGGCCGCCTCGTAGACGAAGCGGTGCTGGAACACCACCCGGCGCAGGGTCTCCACCATGGCCAGGTCGCAGCCGCGCAGGGGCTGCTGTTCCAGTTCGTCGAGGGCGTCGCCGAGCTGGCCGAAGACCTGCTCGATGCGTTGCAGGAAGCGCTGGCCCTGGGCCTGCAGGCGTTCGCTCTCGGCCTGCTGGGCCTGGCGGTTGGCCAGCCATAGCCCCAGCGCGCCGAACAGCAGGGCGGCGAGCAGGCCGACCAGCAGGGCCGCCGGCCAGGGACGGAACAGGGCGCGGCGCAGCCGCGGCAACCGGGGCGGCATGGGCCGGACTCCAGACTGGGGTCCCTCAGGTATAGCCCACTCAGGACGACTGGTTGAGCACCTGCAGGATGGCCGCGCTCTCGGCATCCGGCTCGCCGTCGTAGCGCGCCGGGCGGTACTTCATCTGGAATGCCGCCAGCACGTTGCGCGTGGCCTGGTCCAGTTCGCCGCTCTGCGGCGTCGGGTAGCCGAGCTGCTCGAGCTGGCGCTGGAACCAGGCGATATCCGGCAGGGCGGCGGCGAAGCGGGCCCGCTCGCGGGCCACCGCGGCGGCCTGCGGCCAGCGGATCAGCCCGGCCTCGGCCAGGCGCTGCCAGGGGAACAGCGGGCCCGGGTCGACCTTGCGCTGCGGGGCGATGTCGCTGTGGCCGATGATGCTGTCGATCGGCAGGTCATGGCGCTTGACCAGGTCCTGCAGCAGGGCGATCAGCGCCTGGATCTGCGCCTCGCCGTAGGGTTGCCAGTAGCGCCCGGCGGGGCCGTCGTAATAGCCCTGGTTGACCAGCTCGATGCCGATGGTGCTGGCGTTCAGCCAGGTACGCCCCTGCCACTCGCTTTCCCCGGCATGCCAGGCTCGGCGGTTCTCGTCGACCAGGCGATAGACCCTGGCCGAGCCGTCGGCGATCAGGTAGTGGGCGCTGACCTCGCCCTGGGTGAGCAGGGCCAGGGAGTGTTGCAGGTCGGTGGAGGTGTAGTGCAGCACGATGTACTGCACCCGGCTGCTCTGCCCGCGGGCGCTGAAGCTGTCGTCGATGCGCGGGCCGCCGGCGCAGCCGGCGAGCAACAGGGCGGAAAGGAGGAGGGCGGCGAATCTCATGGGGTCGGGACACGGCGGATCGGAGGCGCAGTGTAACCCCGCCGCCGGCGCGTCGCGAACCGCCTCAGGGGGTGATGTGGAAGACGCTCTGCAGGTTGTCCAACAGCATGTCGACGCTGAGCATGATCAGCAGCATGCCGGTCAGCCGCTCCACCGCGGTGAGGCCGCGCTGGCCGAGGAACTTCTGCAGCCAGGAGGCCTGCAGCAGGATGCTGGCGGTGGCCAGCCAGGCCAGGCCGACCGCCAGGTACAGCTCCCACAGCGGGCCGTCGTGGGTGCTGCGCAGGGTCATCAGCACGGCCAGCGCCGAGGGTCCGGCCACCGCCGGGGTGGCCAGCGGCACCAGCAGCGGCTCGCCGTCCGGCAGGTCGCCCAGCACGCCCTCGGGACGCGGGAAGATCAGGCGCATGGCGATGACGAAGAGGATGATGCCGCCGGCGATGGCGGTGGCCTCGCGCGACAGGCCCAGGCCGCTGAGGATCTTGTCGCCGAAGCTGAGGAACAGCATCAGCAGCGCCAGGGCCAGCAGCAGCTCGCGCAGGGCCACGCGCATGCGCCGCTCGGGGGCGACGTTCTTCAGAGCGGCGAGGTAGATGGCGATGTTGCCGAAGGGATCGGTGACCAGAAACACCAGGACGGCGATGCCGAAGATTTCCATGCGAGGCTCCTTGGGGGAATGCGCACAGTTTATCCGGCGCCAGCGATGGCGTCCTCGGCGCCAGCAAACGTGAAGCGCATCACACTAATGCGGCGCGCGCGGACATGGGGACGGACGGACGGGACAAACGGCCAGCCGCGCCGGTCACAAGGGCATATTGTCAATCAGGGCCTGTTGGCGTTTCGCCGCAACCGCGACGGAGCCCAGGCGCCCTTGAGGATCAGCCCATGCGCCGCGTACTGCTGTGGATCAAACAGGATCTGCGCCTCGACGACCATCCGGCCCTGCAGGCCGCCCTGCAAGCCGACCGCCTGCTGCCGGTCCACGTCTTCGACCCGACCCTGCTGCAACCCGGCCCCTTCGGCTGTCGCCGCCTCGGCGTGCACCGCGCGCGCCTGCAGCTGGAGAGCCTGGCGGCGCTGGACGGCGAGCTGCGCCAGCGCGGCTCCGCCCTGCTGGTACTGCAGGGCCGTGCCGAGCGGCTGATCCCGTGCCTGGCCGAGCAGCTCGACATGGACGAGGTACTGACCCTGGAGGAAGTCGCTCCCGAGGAGCGCGCCCAGCTCGAGGCCGTGAGGCGCCAGCTGGGCGACATTCGCCTGCGCCTGCTGCCCGGCAATTTCCTCCTGCGCGACGAGGAGCTGCCCTGCGCGGTCGAGCAGCTGCCGGGCGTGTTCAGCCAGTTCCGCCAGCTGGTCGAGCAGCGCCCGCCGGTGTTCCAGCCGCGCCCGGCGCCGGCACGCCTGCCGGCCCTGCCGGACAACGCCCACGCCTATTTCGGCGCGCTGCCCAGCCTGTCCCAGCTCGGCCTGGGCGAGCCGCTCAGCGTGGCGGGCAACGCCTTCCCCTTCTCCGGCGGCGAGCCGGCGGCGCAGGCGCGGCTGCGCGATTACCTGTGGCTGAGCCAGGGCGTGCGCCGCTACCAGGAGACGCGCAACGGCATGCTCGGCAGCGAGTATTCCTCCAAGCTGTCGCCCTGGCTGGCCAACGGCTGCCTGTCGCCGCGCCGGGTGCTGGCAGAGCTGCGACGCCACGAGGCGCAGTACGGGCGCAACGAGTCGACCCAGGCGCTTTGGCTGGAGCTGCTGTGGCGCGACTTCTTCCGCCGGACCCTGCTACGCCACGGCGCCGCGCTGTTCCGCGCCGGCGGGCTGAAGGCCACGGCGCGCGCGCCGCGGCAACTGGACGAACGCTTCGACAGCTGGTGCCAGGG
>JAJLLC010000030.1:0-51794 GCA_033838285.1 Pseudomonadaceae bacterium | reverse complement strand
TCTACTCGAATCCGCCATCCGGTCAATCTCTTTTTTCATCCAACTCTTTGATTTTCAAGGAGTTTTCCGAGAGGACTGCGCCGGAAGTGGTGCGCATTATAGGGGACCAAATTTAACCGTCAACTCCTTTCTGCAAAGATTCTGCAATCTTCTCCCGAAGAGCCGGCAAAGCGCCCGCCAGCCAGGGCAGGCGCAGCAGCAGGAGCCCCGCTCCAACGGTCGCATAGAACAGCCACTCGCCAATATCGGAGCGCACCACCCAGAGCATGTGCAGCAGCGCCAACCCCAGGATCGGATAAACCAAGCGATGCAACTGCCGCCAACGCGCCCCAAGACGACGCTGGCTGTAACGATTGGAGGTCAGTGCCAGCGGCAGCAACCCAATGAATGCCAACAGGCCGACGATGATATAGGGGCGCTCATTGACATCCGCCAGCAAGCGGTCGAAACGCAAGCCGAGGATGAACAGCAGGTAACCACATAAATGCAGACCTATATAAAAGAAACACCACAAGCCCAGCTGACGCCGCACCGCCAGCCAACCGCCCCAGCCAGTCAGCCTGCGCAGCGGCGTCATGCAGAGGGTCAGCAACAACAGGATCAGCCCCCCCTGCCCCAGGTTATCCACCAGCACCTTGCCCGGATCGGGCCCGGTCAACTGCATCAGGCCCTGGTAGAGCCAGAGCAGCGGAAAGGACAAGGTCGCGACAAACACCAGGACACGCCAGAGCGGGAACGACATCAGTAATACTTCCGCAGATCGAGACCGCTGTAGAGCCCGGCAACTTCGTCGTAGCCATTGAACATGCGGGTCGAGATCACATTGGGACTGAACAGACTGTTAGGCAGGCGTCGCTCGGTCGCCTGGCTCCAGCGTGGGTGATCCACTGCGGGATTCACATTGGCGTAGAAGCCATACTCATCCGGCGCCAGGCCCTCCCAGGTGGTTCGCGGCTGTTCGGCAACCAGGCTGATGCGCACGATCGACTTGATGCTCTTGAAGCCATATTTCCAGGGCACCACCAGCCGCAGCGGCGCGCCATTCTGGTTGGGCAGCACACGCCCATAGAGGCCGACCGCCATGATGGTCAGCGGATGCATGGCCTCATCCAGGCGCAACCCCTCGACATAGGGCCAGTCGATCAACGAGAAACCCGAGCGCACACCGGCCATCTGCTCCGGGGCGACCTTGGTCTCGAAGCGGACATATTTCGCCTTGCCGGTCGGTTCGGCGCGCTTGAGCAACTCGGCCAGGGGAAAACCGAGCCAGGGTATGACCATGGACCAGGCCTCGACGCAGCGCAGCCGATAGATACGCTCCTCCAGCCGATGTGGCTGCACCAGCCGCTCCAGCGACACCGGCCCGGGCTTGGCCACCTCGCCGTCGATCATCACCGACCAGGGCTCGACTTCCAGCTTGCCGGCATAGCGGGCCGGATCGCCCTTGCCGGTACCGAACTCGTAGAAGTTGTTGTAGCGGGTGACATCGGCGTAGGGCGTCAGCGCCTCCTCGCCCGCCGTCACGGCCTGCCAGCGCACGCCCGGCAGCTTCTCGGCGAACCAGCGAGGCATAGGCCCCGGCTCGACATCCGCATAGCGCCCGGTATCCGCACGCACCGGCAATGAGCCGATGGCGCAGGCGCCAGCGGCGGCCGCCATGAAGCGGCGACGGGAAAGATAGACGGCTTCGGGCGTGACTTCGCTTGCGCGCGCGGCGGATGCGGGGGGCGTCTTGATAAGCATGCTGGGCTCCACGGCCTGGACGACTGATGCGCCAATAGACCGCGGAGCCGCGAGGAAATTACATCACTCGACCGTTTTGCGCCGGCGCAGTTGCAACAAATATTGCACCGGACCGGAGGCCGCGTAGGCGAGGAAGATCAGCAGCAGGATGCGCGGCGGATCGCTGAACACCACGGCGAACACCAATACCACGATGAGGATGGCAACGAAGGGAACACGCCCCTTGAGATCGAGATCCTTGAAGCTGTGGTACTTGATGTTGCTGACCATCAGGCAACCCGCGGCCGCTACCAGCAGGGCGACCACGAAGGCCATGTTCGAACCCTTGATGCCGAAGTCGCTGAAGGCCCATACGGTACCGGCCACCAGAGCCGCCGCCGCCGGACTGGCCAGCCCGATGAAGTAGCGCTTGTCGGCCTTGCCAACCTGGGTATTGAACCGCGCCAGGCGCAGGGCCGCGCCAGCGACATAGATGAAGGCGACCATCCAGCCGACCTTGCCCAGGCTGCCCAGCGCCCACTCGAAGGCCACCAGCGCCGGGGCCACGCCGAAGGCGACCATGTCCGACAGCGAGTCGTATTCGGCGCCGAAGGCACTCTGCGTATTGGTCAGGCGCGCCACCCGACCGTCCAGGCCGTCGAGCACCATGGCGACGAAGATGGCGATGGCGGCGTGATCGAACTGGCCGCTCATGCCGTTGATGATGGCGTAGAAGCCGGAGAACAGCGCCGCCGTGGTGAACAGGTTGGGCAGCAGATAGATGCCGCGGTGGCGGACCTTGCGGCCCTCGGCGTCCTGGCCTTCCTCCACGTGTTCATCGATGGGCAACAGGCTCTCCGGTTCGGGAGCCTTGCCGGAATCCTCGGGACGTTCGTTCATGAACAACACCTTGCAGCGATTGGATGGGACTTCGACCGATGTCGCCGACACAGGTTCGGCGGCGCCACGGTTAGACGAGTGGGCTTTATACCAGAAGCCCGCCCGGGCATAAAAAAACGCGGCCGGAGCCGCGTTCTTTTTCGAGCGTCGGAAGACCTTAGTTCTTGGACTTGTCGACGATCTTGTTGGCGGCGATCCACGGCATCATGCCGCGCAGCTTCTCACCGACCACTTCGATGCCATGGGCGGCATTGTTGCGGCGGTAGGCGGTCATGGACGGGTAGTTGGCCGCACCTTCGGTGATGAACATCTTGGCGTACTCGCCGTTCTGGATGCGCTTCAGGGCGTTGCGCATGGCGGCGCGGGACTCGGCGTTGATCACTTCCGGACCGGTCACGTACTCGCCGTACTCGGCATTGTTGGAGATCGAGTAGTTCATGTTGGCGATGCCGCCTTCGAACATCAGGTCGACGATCAGCTTCAGTTCGTGCAGGCACTCGAAGTAGGCCATTTCCGGAGCGTAGCCGGCTTCGACCAGGGTATCGAAGCCGGCCTTGACCAGCTCCACGCAACCGCCGCAGAGAACGGCCTGCTCACCGAACAGGTCGGTCTCGGTCTCGTCCTTGAAGGTGGTCTCGATGATGCCGGTGCGGCCGCCGCCGACGCCGCAGGCGTAGGACAGGGCGACGTTCTTGGCATTGCCGGAGGCATCCTGGTAGACAGCGATCAGGTCGGGAATGCCGCCGCCACGGACGAACTCGGAACGTACGGTGTGGCCCGGGGCCTTCGGCGCGATCATGATCACGTCGAGGTCGGCACGCGGCACGACCTGGTTGTAGTGGATCGAGAAGCCGTGGGAGAAGGCCAGGGTGGCGCCCTTCTTAATGTTCGGCTCGATCTCTTCCTTGTACAGTTTGCCCTGGAACTCGTCCGGGGTGAGGATCATGACCAGGTCGGCATTGGCGACGGCGGTGGCTACGTCGGTGACCTTCAGGCCATGGGCC
The DNA here is from genome assembly GCA_033838285.1 of Pseudomonadaceae bacterium. GTDB lineage: Bacteria > Pseudomonadota > Gammaproteobacteria > Pseudomonadales > Pseudomonadaceae > Aquipseudomonas. Next base: position 48,168 of record JAJLLC010000030.1, on the reverse strand, counting down.
TCGGCCTTGGCAACGGTAGCGGAGCCCTTGCGCAGACCGATGGTGACGTCGACGCCGGAATCCTTCAGGTTGCACGCCTGGGCGTGGCCCTGAGAGCCGTAGCCGATCACGGCGACTTTCTTGCCCTGGATGATGGAGAGGTCGCAGTCTTTGTCGTAATAAACTTTCATGATCTTGGCTCTTCTGAAGCGAATGGGGTGAGGTGCGCAGCACCGCTACGGAGGCACCTTAAGCGATCCTCTCCATTGCGTAAAATGATATATTTGCAATACAACGTGCCGATATATGAAACAGACATGGACAGCCACGCCCTCAGGCTTTTTCTTTCTCTGGCAGACAACCTGCACTTCGGCAAAACCAGCCGCGAACAGCACGTCAGCCCCTCGGCGCTCAGCCGCAGCATCAAGCAGCTCGAAGACGAACTCGGCGCTCCGCTGTTCCTGCGAGACAACCGTTCGGTGCGCCTGACCCGTGAAGGCCAGCAGTTTCGTCAATACGCCCAGGAGGTCATCAACGGCTGGCAGGCCATCCGCCAGGCCTTCAAGCAGGACCAACTGGTCCTGCACGGCGAACTCTCCCTGTATTGCTCGGTCACCGCCAGCTACAGCTTTCTGTACGACATCCTCAGTAGCTTCCGACAGAACTACCCGCGCATCGAGATGAAACTGCACACCGGCGACCCAGCCAAGGCCGTCGAGCGCGTGCAGCAGGAACTGGAGGACCTCGCCATCGGCGCACGCCCGGACAGCCTGCCGGCCGACATCGAATTCCAGCCCATAACCCGCTCCGAGCTGCGCTTTATCGGCCCACAATCGCCACAGCTACTGAGTGAGGAACAGCTCAGGCAGCCCACCGCCGAGAGCTGGCAGGACGTGCCGCTGATTCTCTCGGAAGAGGGCCTGGCGCGCACGCGCACCGACCGCTGGTTGAAACACCACAACATCAAGCCGCGCATCTACGCCCAGGTCAGCGGCAACGAGGCCATCGTCAGCATGGTGAGCCTGGGCTTCGGCGTCGGCGTGGTACCGCAGATCGTGCTGGACAACAGTCCGCTGACCGCACGCATCCGCATCTACGACATTCAGCCACCGCTGACCGCCTACGACATCGGCCTGTTCGCCCTGCGAAAACGCCTCAAGGACCCGCTGATCGCCGCCTTCTGGAACCGCCAGACATAAAAAAGCCCCGCTCCAGGCGGGGCTTTCTGCAACATGCCGATCAGATGCTCAGCACCTTGTCACCCCGCGCGATACCAGTCACACCGCTGCGCACCGTCTCCAGGATCGACGCGGTGCCGATGGCCTGGATGAAGCTGTCCAGCTTGTCGCTGGTACCGGCCAGCTGGATGGTGTAGACGCTGCTGGTCACGTCGACGATCTGCCCACGGAAGATGTCGGTGGTGCGCTTGACCTCGGCGCGCTGGGCGCCGGTGGCCTTCACTTTCACCAGCATCAGCTCGCGCTCGATGTGGGCGCTTTCCGACAGGTTCACCAGCTTGACCACTTCGATCAGCTTGTTGAGGTTCTTGGTGATCTGCTCGATCACGTCGTCGTGGCCGACCGTGGTCAGGGTCAGACGCGACAGAGTCGGGTCCTCGGTCGGCGCCACGGTCAGACTTTCGATGTTGTAGTTGCGCTGGGAGAACAGGCCGACCACGCGCGACAGGGCGCCAGGCTCGTTTTCCAGCAGCAGGGAGATGATATGGCGCATGGTCAGGTCCGCTCCGTCTTGCTCAGCCACATGTCACGCATGGCACCTTCGCGAATCTGCATCGGGTACACGTGCTCGCTGGTATCCACGGCGATGTCGAGGAACACCAGGCGGTTCTTCATGGCGAAGGCCTCTTCCATCTTCGGCTTGAGATCCTTCAGGTCGGTGATGCGCATGCCCACGTGACCATAGGACTCGGCCAGCTTGACGAAGTCCGGCAGCGATTCCATGTAGGAGTGCGAGTAACGGCTGTTGTACTGCATGTCCTGCCACTGGCGGACCATGCCGAGGGCACCGTTGTTCAGGTTGATGATCTTCACCGGCAGGTCGTACTGCAGACAGGTCGACAGCTCCTGGATGTTCATCTGGATGCTGCCCTCACCGGTGACGCAGGCCACGTCATCGTCCGGGAAGTTCAGCTTGACGCCCATCGCCGCCGGCAGACCGAAGCCCATGGTGCCCAGGCCACCGGAGTTGATCCAGCGATTGGGTTTGTTGAAGCGGTAGTACTGGGCCGCGAACATCTGGTGCTGACCGACGTCCGAGCTGACGAAGGCATCGCCCTTGGTCACTTCCCACAGGGTCTCGATCACGCTCTGCGGCTTGATGATGCTGCCGTCACCCTCGTTGTAGGGGAACAGGCGGCCTTCGCCGCGCCACTCGTCGATCTGCTTCCACCAGTTGGCGACGGTGTCCTTGTTCGGCGTCTCGCCGGTTTCCCTGAGGATGGCGACCATCTCGGTCAGCACGCTGTCGACCGGCCCGACGATCGGGATGTCGGCCTTGACGGTCTTGGAGATCGAGGCCGGGTCGATGTCGATGTGGATGACCTTGGCATTGGGGCAGAACTTGGCCGCGGTCTCGCCATTGATCACGCGATCATCGAAGCGCGCGCCGACGGCGAGGATCACGTCGGAGTGGTGCATGGCCAGGTTGGCGGTGTAACTGCCGTGCATGCCGAGCATGCCGACGAACTGGCGATCGCTGCCCGGGAAGGCGCCGAGGCCCATCAGGGTATTGGTCACCGGCAGGTTGAGCAGCTTGGCCAGCTCGGTGAGCTGCGCCGAGGCGTTACCCATGATCACGCCGCCACCGGAATAGAGGATCGGACGCTTGGCGGCGAGGAGCATCTCCACGGCCTTGCGGATCTGCCCGGAGTGGCCACGGGTCGCCGGGTTGTAGGAGCGCAGCTTGGCCTTCTTCGGGTAGCTGTACTCGTACTTCTCGGCCGGGTTGGTCATGTCCTTGGGAATGTCCACGACCACCGGACCGGGACGACCGGACTGGGCGATATAGAAGGCCTTTTTCATCACCTCGGGAATTTCCGAAGGATGCTTGATGATGAAACTGTGCTTCACGATGGGGCGGGAGATGCCGACCATGTCGGTCTCCTGGAAGGCATCGGTGCCCACCATGCGGCTCGGCACCTGGCCGGACAGCACCACCATCGGAATGGAATCCATGTAGGCAGTGGCAATGCCGGTAATGGCATTGGTAGCCCCCGGACCGGAAGTCACCAGCACCACGCCGGCCTTGCCGGTGGCGCGGGCATAGCCGTCAGCCATGTGAGTGGCAGCCTGCTCGTGACGCACCAGAATATGGGTCACTTCCGGTTCTTTGAACAGGGCATCGTAGATGTGCAGGAGGGCACCGCCCGGGTACCCATAGATGTACTTAACGCCTTCGTCACGCAGCGAGCGGACGACCATTTCAGCGCCGGATAAAAGCTCCACGTTGTTCACCTCTAGAACGCCAGATCACCACCCGACAACGAGTGGTCCTTTGAGTAGGTCTTACCGGTCAGCGGACGAGCGCGACTGTGGTCGCGGGCGATGCAGGGGTCTGCTTGACGAGTAACGGAACGGCTCGATCTTGCGGAGCCTTTCCTTCCCAGCGCGAGGTAACGCGTTGCGGGTGTAACGGGGGTCGGCACGGGTAGCGCCTTTTTCCACTGAGCTGGGGGACGCTTGCGGCGGACCCCACTACAGCAGGAAGCATCGATTGTTCGGATTACTGAACGCCAAGTCAAGCCACCCACGGCAGTTTCTTCGCATCTCGGCCTGTGACCTGGCGCAGGATGAAGATTCGCGGGTTTTGGTTATAGTAACCAGCAGGTTTTGCCGCCGATAAAAGGAAACGACATGCGTCGCATGATTCTCGCGTGCAGTGTACTGCTCGCTCTGAGCACCGGAGCCACCGCCGGACAGATCTACAAATGGGTGGATGCCCAGGGCAATGTGCACTTCGGCTCGCAGCCGCCCGAGGGCCAGGAAGCCGCCGAGGTGAATCCCAACATTACCCAACCCAAGCTGGCTCCCGCAGCCAAACCTTCGAGCGAAGCACGAGAAGAGGAAACCGATCAGGAGAGCATTGATCGACAGGTCAAGCAGGAAGTCGCCAAGCAGGAAGCCGAACGCAAGCAGTACTGCGAAACCATCCGCAGAAACCTGGCCCAGCTGGAAAACAACCCGAGAGTACGAGTCGAGGAGAAAGGCGAAACGCGCCGCCTGACCGAAGAAGAACGCCAGGCCCGCATCGCTGAAATCGAAAAGGCGATAGCCGATAACTGCAAATGATGCCTGCGGGCGCCTACCCGGCGCCCGCGATCAGCTGATCGAACTCACCCAGCACCAGCAACAGCGTCACCACCTCACGCTCGCGCCCCTTGTAGCGTTCCTCGGCCATCGGCCGGATGCCCGACGCCGCCGGCAAGGGCCCGGACGACTCCAGCAGCACCTTCATCCGCGGCAGAAACACCCACTGCAGCCAGGCCTCGAAGTCCAGGGTATCGACGCAGAAGGGCTGCCGGCTGGCCAGCGCCTCGGCCGTCGGCGCCTCGGCGGACCACATGCCCAGCAGGCGAAGCTCGCGCTCGATCAGCAGCAGTTGATCGGCCAGGGCAGACAGACGCGCATCCATCAGAGACTGACCCTCGCCCGCTCACGAGCCTGCGCCGCGCCCGCCGGGTCGCCCTGGCGTTCGCGCGCCTGGCCGATCAGGCTCCACAGACCGGCCTGCAGCGCCGGGCGCCCGCCTGCATAGGTCAGACCTCGACGCGCCAGCTGTTCGGCTTGCGCGGCATCGCCCTGAGCCAGGCGCACCTCGGCCAGGCGATAGAGCACCTGCGGCTCGCGTGGAGCGATGCGCTGCGCACGCTCCAGACTGGAAGCGGCGCCGTTCAGGTCGCCACCGCCCTGCTGCTGCTGGGCAGTCGTCAGCAACGCCAGAACCGGCCCATCCAGCTGCTCGTCGGCCGCCAGCCCCCCCCCCTGCGGAATGCCGCTCGGCATACTCGGCGCAGAGTCGAAGGCCGGCTGCGGCGCCGAACTCATGGGCGCCGGCTCGTAGCTGAGCGGCGCACCGCTGCTGCCATCCGGATAGGTCTCCAGCGGCGTCGAGGCCGCCCCGCCCGGGACCATGACGACCACACCGGAGTCCTGCGGCAGGCTCTGCGCCTGCGCCGCCCCCTGCTGCTGCGCGGAAGGCGCAGCGTAGGAACCCTGCTCGTCGTCGATCAGGCGACCACTGGCATCCACCACCGGAATGGCCCCGCGAGGCACGCTGGCACAACCGGACAGGACCAGAGAGCCCAGCGCAACGCACACCCACAACCTAGTCATTCATAGCCTCGCTCGAGCAAAAAATCAGTTGAGCCAACCGCGCACCCAGTCCATCACATTCTCCACCGGCGCATCCAGAACGCCGCACGCCTGCCCCGGCGCGGGTTCGCTACCGCGAATGTAGGGCATCTCCACGGCATTCGGGCAACCGGCGGCCGACCCCTGACCGGTAGCAGCATCGACCCAGGCGGTAGTGACGTTGTCCGGCATGGGCATGTTCAGCGGCAGCGGATCGGCCTTTTTCATGAAACCGGTCCACAGCTGCAACGCACCGGTGGCGCCGGTCAGCGGCGTCTTGCCATTGTCGTCGCGCCCCATCCACACCACCGCCAGCAGATCCTGGCCGAAGCCGGCGAACCAGCTGTCGCGGGAGTCGTTGCTGGTACCGGTCTTGCCCGCCAGGGCCAGACTGGACGGCAACTGGCTGTATACCGAACGCCCGGTACCCTCGCGCATGACCCGCTGCATGGCGTTCTGCACCAGGTAGATGGCACCCGGGTCGAAGCGCTGCTGGATCTGGAAGGGATAACGTCCGAGCGGCTCGCCATCGGCCCCCAGCACACTGCGAATACCGCGCAGCGGGGTGTTGAAGCCGCCGTTGGCCAGGGTCTGGTACATGCCAGCCACCTCCATCGGGCTCAGCGCCCCGGCCCCCAGCAGCATCGATGGGTAGGCCGGCCACTCGCGCTCGACGCCCAGGCGCTCCAGAGTTTTGAGCACATTGGGCACGCCCAGTTCCAGGCCGAGCTTGGCAGTCGACAGGTTGTAGGAGTTGGCCAGGCCCTGATACAGATAAATGGTGCCGTGGGCCTTGCGGTCATAGTTCTGCGGACGCCAGACCTGGCCGTCCTGGCCCTTGATGGAGAACGGCGTGTCCTCCAGCCAGCTGGTCAGGGTGTACTGGCTGGGGCGCTCCAGCGCGGTGAGGTAGACCGCCGGCTTGATCAGCGAGCCGATCGGCCGGTTGGCGTCCAGCGCCCGGTTGAAGCCGGCGAAGCGCGGCTGGCGACTGCCCAGCAGGGCCTGCACCTCGCCGGTTTCCGGATTGGTCACGACCATGGCCGCCTCGACCTGATCCACGCCCTGGCGCCCGGACAGGCGCTTGAAGGTCTCGGTCAGCGCCGACTCGGCCTTGAGCTGCAGGATCGGATCGAAGCTGGTGAAGATGCGCAGGCCTTCCTCGGTCAGGTCTTCCTCGCGGTAGTCCTGGCGCAGCTGACGCTTGACCAGGTCGAGGAAGGCCGGGAAGGAGCTGTCGGCCAGGCTGCCGCGCCGGGTTATCCCCAGCGGCTTCTTCTTCGCCGCCTCGGCCACCTCGATGCTCACCACACCCTGCTGCACCAGCAGATCCAGCACCAGGTTGCGCCGCTCCAGGGCCCGCTCCGGATTGCGCCGCGGGTTGTAGTAGGTCGGCCCCTTGACCATGCCGACCAGCAGCGCCACCTGCTCCAGCTTGAGCTCATTGAGCGGCTGACCGAAGAAGTACTGACTGGCCAGACCGAAGCCGTGCACGGCGCGCTGGCCGTCCTGGCCGAGGAACACCTCGTTGAGGTAGGCCTCGAGAATTTCCCGCTTGTCGTAATGCAGCTCCAGCAGCACCGCCATCATCGCCTCGGTGAGCTTGCGGCTGAGGCTGCGCTCGCTGGTCAGGTAGAAGTTCTTCACCAGCTGCTGGGTCAGGGTGCTGCCGCCCTGGCGCAACTGGCCGGCACTGGCGTTGATCCATATGGCACGGGCGATGCCCTTGGGCGAAACGCCGAAATGATTGAAGAACTCGCGATCCTCGACCGCCACCAGGGTCTCGACCAGATAGGGCGGTACCTGATCCAGCTTGATCAGAATGCGGTCCTCGTTATGCGCCGGGTACAGCCCGCCGATCAGCAGCGGCTCCAGACGTGCCACGGCCAGGTTGGCGCCGTTGCCCCGGGTCAGCCCCGCCACATAGTCGCCGGAGAACTTCACCCGCACTCGCTGCGCCGGCTCGTTGCCTTCGTAGAACTGGAAACCGCGGGTGTGCAGATCGACCAGGTTGCCGTTCACCGCCGCCGCGCCGGGACCGTTGGCCGCGCCTTCGCGGCGATAGCCGAGAGCATCCAGCTCGGTGAGGAAGTCCTGTTTGCTCAGTTTTTGGCCAACGAACAGCTCCAGCGGCCGCGCATAGACCTTGGCCGGCACCGTCCAGCGCTTGCCGGAGAACTTCTCCTGCACCACGGCATCCAGGTACACGGCGAAAGCCGCCAGCAGCACCAGGCCGACCAGCGACAACTTGAACAGCCAGCCCAGCCAGGAGCGGCTGCCGGCGCGGCGCTTGGCGCCTTTGCGGGGGGTACGGGAACGGGTCATGGCGCGGCATTATACGCACTTTGCCGAGCCCCAACAGGCGCGCCCCGGCGGTTTGCAGAGCGCCTCACAGCGGCCATAATGCGGCCTCTCATCGATACCGACGCGCAAGGAAAGACCGTGAGCCAAGCCCTGATTGCCGCCCTGCAGAACCCGGCCCTCTACCCCCACCCGGTGGAGGGATTCCAGGTGATCGAGACGCACATCTCCTGGGTGCTGCTCACCGGCCCCTTCGCCTACAAGATCAAGAAGCCGGTCAACTTCGGCTTCCTCGACTTCACTGCCCTGGAGCAGCGCCGCCACTTCTGCGGCGAGGAACTGCGCCTCAACCAGCGCCTGACCGAGGGCCTGTACCTCGAGGTGCTGCCGATCACCGGCAGCGAGGATGCGCCGCAACTGGGCGGCGACGGCCCGACCATCGAGTACGCGCTGAAGATGCGTCAGTTCCCGCAGAGCCAGCTGCTCAGCGCCGTGCAGGCGCGCGGCGAGCTGACCCCGGCACACATCGACGCCCTGGCCCGGCAGATCGCCGGCTTCCACGCGCGCACCCCGGCCGTGCCGGCCGAACACCCGCTGTGCTCGCCGCAGGCCATAGTCGCGCCGATGCGGCAGAACTTCGAGCAGATCCGCCCGCTGCTGTCCGACGCTGCCGACCTGCAGCAGCTGGAAGCCCTGGAAGCCTGGACCGAAGCCAACATCACCCGCCTGGAGCCGCTGCTGAGCCAGCGCGCCACGAGCGGTTCGATCCGCGAGTGCCATGGCGACCTGCACCTGGGCAACGCCACCCTGCTGGACGGCCAGGTGGTGCTGTTCGACTGCATCGAATTCAACGAGCCGTTCCGCCTGATCGACATCGCCTCGGACGCCGCCTTCCTCGCCATGGATCTGGAAGACCGCGGCCTCAAGTCCCTGTCGCGGCGCTTCGTCAGCGCCTGGCTGGAGCACAGCGGCGACTACGCGGCCCTGGAACTGCTCAACTTCTACAAGGCCTACCGGGCCCTGGTGCGCGCCAAGGTCGCGCTGTTCAGCCTGGCGCACCAGAGCGACGCCGTGCAGAAGGCCGCCACCCTGCGCCAATACCGCAACTACGCCAACCTGGCGGAAAGCTACAGCGCCATCCCCTCGCCCTTCCTGGCCATCACCAGCGGCGTCTCCGCCGTTGGCAAGAGCCAGGTTGCCCTGCGCCTGGTCGAGGCCCTGGGCGCCATCCGCCTGCGCTCGGACGTCGAGCGCAAGCGCCTGTTCGGCGAGCAGGCAGAAGCCGACAAGGGCACCCTGCGTGCCGGCATCTACAGCCCGGAGGCCACCGCAACCACCTACCGGCACCTGCACCAGCTGGCGGAAAGCGCCCTGCACGCCGGCTTCCCGGTGGTGCTGGACGCCGCCTACCTCAAGCGCGAGCAACGCGCCGCCGCCTGGCAGGTCGCCGAGCACAACGGTGCGCCCTTCCTGATCCTCGACTGCCAGGCCCCGCAGGAGGTTATCGCCGCCTGGCTGCAGCAACGCCAGGCCGAGGGCAGCGACCCCTCCGACGCCACCCTGGAAGTGATCCAGGCGCAGCAGGCCAGTCGCGATGCGCTGGACGCCGACGAGCAGGCCCACAGCCGCCGCGTCGACACCCACCAGGCCGCCAGCCTGGATGGCCTGATCGAGAGCATCCGCCAGCGCCTGCCCGGCCTCTGAGTGCACCGCTCGGGGCCTGTCTATACTGCCGACAGGCCCTGAACGGAGGCATGCCATGAGCCAACCCCGCCAGCTGGACAATCCGCTGTACCGTCTGCTGCACGACGAGAAGGTCGTCGAGTTCAACCGCCAGAAACCCAAGGAAGGCAGCATCGACCTACGCGGTGCCGACTTGCGCGGTCTCGACCTGCGCCTGCTGGACGCCAGCCGCATCGACTTCACCGGCGCCTATTTCCGTGGCGCCGACCTGCGCGGCCTGGATCTGCGCGAGGCCAACCTGGAAGGCGCCAGCATCGCCCATGCACAGATTTCCGGCGCCTACTTCCCCACCAGCCTGGGGGCCGACGAGATCCTCCTGTCCATGCAGTTCGGCACCCGCATGCGCTGTCGCCTGGACTAATGTGCTGCCGGCAAGATCCACGCACCGGTTCTGCAAGATACTTCCGAGACGGCACACCAGATGAGCGAGATCGCCCAACTGTTCGGCCAGCGTGCCGACGCCTACGCCAGCTTTCGCCCGCAATACCCCGGCGCCCTGTTCGACTGGCTGGCCGCCAATAGTCCCGACCGCGAGCGGGCACTGGACATCGCCTGCGGCAACGGCCAGGCCAGCCGCCCGTTGCGCCAGCGCTTCGATCAGGTGCTGGCCTGCGATGGCAGCCTCGAACAGCTGCGCGCGGCCCCGGACCTCGCCGGCATCGACTGCTTCGCCGCCGATGCCGAGGCCCTGCCGCTCGGTGTGCAGTGCCTCGACCTGATCGTTGTCGCCCAGGCCCTGCACTGGTTCGCCAGCCCGGCCTTCTTTGCCGAGGTGCAGCGCCTGCTCCGCCCCGGCGGCCTGTTCTGCGCCTGGTGCTACGGCCTGCTACGCATCGACCCCGGGCTGGATACGGCACTCGACGCGTTCTACCACGACACGTTGCGCGGCTACTGGCCGAAGGGGCGCGCCAGCATCGACGCCGGCTATGCCGACATCCAGCCGCCCTGGTCACGCATCGCGGTGCCGGGCTTCGCCATCGAGCTGGAATGGAACCTGCAGCAGCTGATGGGCTACCTGAGCACCTGGTCGGCGGTGCAGAAGCTGGAACAGGCCAGCGGCCGGGACCCGCTGCTCGCGCTGCACCCCAGACTGGCCGCCCTCTGGGGCGACGGGCAGCAGAAGCGTTTTGTGCGCTGGCCGCTACACTTTGTGGCAGGCCGTCCCTCATAGGCCTGCCGACCGAACCTCTCATCCGTTACTGCGCAGCACTGCCAGGAGGCGCAATGAACGATGAACTGCAACACATGAAGAACCTGGGCAAGACCTCGGCGCAGTGGCTGCATGCAGTGGGCATCCACAGCGCCAACGACCTGCGCCGCCTGGGCGCGGTCGACGCCTATCGGGCCGTGCGCGCACGCGGCTTCCGCGCTTCCAAGGTCCTGCTCTACGCCATCGAGGGTGCCCTGCTGGACGTACACTGGAACGACCTGCCGCCCGGCCTGAAGGACAGACTCAAGTGCCAGCTCGACGAACCGAGGCCGGCCAACAAGAGCTAGCTCACAACCTCCACGCGGCGGCATTTACCTGCGCCATGCCGCCGCCTATTGTTGGCGCTAGCCATGTGCCTTATCGTCTGCCCAGCCAGTTCAAGGAATTACCGACATGTACCTACTCGGGGAGCAACCGGCCTACGCCGACCAACTGATCCAGCGCCTGCAGAGCCTTCCGGCGAAGCTGCTCGACGGCCTGCAGCCCAGTGGTGCCCCCCTGCGCCTGGAGCAGGTCGAGGATCTGGCCAAGCTGCTGCCCGGCAACCAGCTGTACATCATCGAGAACGGCCTGCTGCACGCCCTGGTCGATGAGCGCCCGCTGTTCTACCTGCAGGAAGGCGACCTGGTCGGCCTGCGCCAAGGCATCGACCTGCCCAGCTGCCGCTACAGCAGCGAGGAGCAGCTGACCCTGGTGCCCTACTCGCGCAGCGAAGTGTTCCAGCACATCTATGCCAGCGAGCAGCGCCAGGAGCTCTTCATCCAGTACCTGATCGGCCACACCGCCCTGCTGTCGGATGCCCTGGCCCGCCTCAAGCAGCCGGAGATTCGCCCGGCCACCGGCTTCCAGCACTTCGCCGCCGGCGAGGAGCTGATCCACCAGGGCGACGATGCCGACCACGTGTTCGTGATCATCGAGGGCCATGCCGAGGCCTTCGTCGACGGGCAGAAGGTCGGCGACGTGCAGAAGGACGAGATCTTCGGCGCCATGGCCGTGTTCACCCGCGAGAAGCGCACCGCCACGGTGATCGCCAGCGAACCCTGCACCGTGATGGTCATTCCCAAGGACCAGTTCCTCAGCCTGATGCAGAGCAATCCGCGCATCGCCCACAGCCTGATCGAGAGCATGGCGCGGCGCATCGACCTGCTGAACAAGGAAGTCACCCAGCTGCGCAGCCAGTTGCAGCCGGCCTGAAGACAGCCCGCCCGATCAGCCCCGGCCAATGCCGGGGCTTTGTTTTGGGGCTTTTGCCAACCAGTCGAAAATAATTCTCATCCGAGTATTGACCTAAAAATGAGAATTGTTATTATTACCCCAACTGGTCGCGAGATCAGCCGGTAAGCTCAAGAGACCACAGCAGTCGGACTCTTCAGATTATCTCCTCATCAGGCTAATCACGGTTATTGACCCGGCACTTTGCCGGGTCTTTTTTTGCCCGCGATTTCCAATCGCCGCCCCGCATGCCAGCATGGTTGCAGAAGCATTGCCGGAGCACGTCCATGGACCCGCTCACCGCCACACGCCTGGAAGCGCTGCACCGCGACGGTTTCGTCCTGCTGCCCGGTGTCGTGGGCGCGGAGCAGCTCGCCGAGCTGCACGCGGCCATCGATGCCCTGCAGCCGCAGCACTGGGACTACACCGGCCTGGTCGACCACTACAAGTGCGTGTTCAACCGCGATCCATTGTGGCTGCCCTATCTCGACCTGGCGGGCGTGATCGAGCTGGCCGAGGCCGCCCTGGGCCCGGACTGTCACCTGATCGGCCAGACGGCCTGGCGCTGTCATCCTGGTTTCATCGGTGCCGAACTGCATCTGGACCATCTGCCGATCCAGCTACAGAGCGAGTGGCTGGCCGATCCGGCCTTCCGCCTGCCGATGCAGATCTGCACGGCGCAGCTGTACCTGGACGCTATCGACGCGGATCTCTGCCCGACCCTGGTGATTCCCGGCAGCCATCGCGCCGGACGGCCACCCTGCCCCGGCGAGGACAGCTGGAACGGGCGCACTGCCGAGCCCGTCCTCTGCCAGGCCGGCGACCTGCTGTTCTTTCGCAGCGACCTGTGGCACGCCGGCAGCCGCAATCGCAGCCAGCGCACTCGTTATCTGTTGCAGATGCACTATGGCCGGCGGATGGTGGCGCAGAAGTTCTCGCCCTATCTGCAGTTTCGCTTCGACCCGGCGGTGCTGGCCGCCTGTACGCCGCGCCAGCGCCGCCTGCTGGGCGAGCATGAACCCGCCGAATACGACTGAGGCCCTTACCAGCCCACGCCCAGGCCGATCAGGTAGCGCCGCTCGTTGGTGTCGCCGTACTGGCTGGCCACCTTGTCCCACTCGGCCTTCAGGCTCAGCGCCGCCCAGCTGTTGAGCTTGTAGCGCAGGCCCGCTTCGGCATCGATGACATAGTCGACCTCGTCGATGAAGGGTGCGCCCAGCTCGCCCTGGGTATAGAGCTCCAGGGTCTTGCCGCTCAGGTAGCGGCGGTAGTCCCACTCCATGGCCGCCGAGTTGAAGTGCTCGCTGCCGCCATCGGCGAACACGAAGTCGTTGCGGTTGAACAGCCCGGCCAGGGAGAAGGCGCCGAGCTGGTCGTCCCAGAACTGATAGCCGGGGCCGCTACCGAAGGTGCGCTGGGTCTCCAGCTCCTCGATACGGTCGTGGCTGTACTTGAGCTGGCCCTGCCAGAAGAATTTCTCGCCGAGGAAGCGATCGAGGTCGTAGCCCAGCTCCACCCGGTCGGTCTTGCGCTGGTCGTCCTTGGTCTCATGGTCGTACTCGGCGGCGATACCGTGCCGCCAGGCGCCATGCCGGGCCTTGGTGTCGAGGTCGATGTCGTAGTCCTTGATGTCGTTCTCGGCGCGTTTGTAGTCGGCGGAGAAATCCAGGCTGCCGCTCCAGGTCAAGTCCTGCACCAGCGGCTTGGGCGGCAGCATCTGGCTGATCGAGGCCAGCTCGACCACTTTCGGCGCGTCGCCGTTGACCAGCTCGACCTGCCCCTGCCCGGCGGGCTTCAGCGACTTGGCGCGCTCGCCGATGTAGTCGCCGTGCTTGACCAGCAGCTCCCGGTCGCTCTCCAGGGTGGCGATCTTCTTCACATCCAGGGTGATGCTGCCGGCGTAGTCGGTTTTCAGCAGCAGCTTGCCGCCGTCGAACAGCTGGATGCTGCCGCTGAGCCTGTCACCGTTCTTCAGCCAGACGGTATCGGCCAGCGCCGGGGCGGACAGGATGACGAGGGAAAGGGCAAGCAGGGTACGAGAGAACATCATGGGCACGGACAGGGCTTGTCTGGAAAAAGGCGCGCATTATCCGCATGCGTACCGTCGGAGCAAGCACAGACCGCACGAGCGCCCGTGAAGTTCAGCCCGGGCCGCTACCAGCCGACGCCGAAACCGATCAGGTAGTGGCGGTCGGAAAAGGTGTTGCCGAGCCCGCGCAGCTGGTTCAGCTCGTACAGCAGCGACAGCCGCGCCCAGTCGTTGAGGCGATAGCGCAGGCCCGCCTCGCCGTCGAACACGTAGTCGATCTCGCTGATCTGCGGCACCTGCAGCTCCGCAGTGGTGTAGAACTCCAGGCGGGTGCCCCAGAGCAGGCGCTTGTAGTCCCACTCCAGCGACCAGCTGTCGAAACTGCGATCACCCAGGGCGCTGTCCAGCTCGATGCGGTTGAACTGCGTGATCAGGTCCAGGCGCCCCAACTCGTTGCCCCAGAAACGGTAGCCCGGCCCGGTGCCGTAGATGCGCTGGCGTGTGATGTCCTCGAACTGGTCCTCGCTCTGCTCGTAGCCGACGCGCCAGAACCAGTGCTGGGTGAAGAAGCGGTCGAGGTCGTATTCCAGCTCCCAGTTGTCCTCGGTCTTCTCGCCGTTCTCCTTCTCGTGCTCCAGCTCGCCGCGCAGCACGTGGCGCCAGCGCCCGTGCTCGACGCGGGTGTTGCCCTTGAGCTTCCATTCGTCGGTGCGGTCCTGGTTGCGCTCCATGTCCAGCTTGGCATCCAGGTTGCCTTCCCAGATGCGGTCCTCGAGCAGCGGGCGCGGCGGCACCAGGCGTTCGATGCTGGCCAGCCCCACCGTCTCGCCATGGCCATCGACGATCCGCACCATGCCCGGACCGGCCGCCTGCAGTTCGCGAGCGCTCTCGCTGTCCAGGCCATGGCGGCGCAGCATCAGGGGTTTGTCGGAGGCCAGGGTATCGATATCCTTCCAGTCGATCAGCACCCGCCCGGCATACCTGGTCTTGAGCGCCAGCTTGCCGCCATCGAGCAGCAGGATCTCGCCGCTCAGGCGGTCGCCATTGTTCAGCCACACGGTGTCGGCCCGCGCCGGCAGGGCCAGGCTCAGCAGCAACAGGAACAGCAGGACGCGCAACGACATGGCCAGAACACCGCGCAAAGACGATGCCGCAGAACATGCCCCAGCCCTGCAGCCCACGGCAAGTGCCGAAGGGCGCCGGGCGGCGCTGTACCTGGTGCTGGCGGCCATTCCCGAGGGCAAGGTGATCAGCTACGGCGAGCTGGCCGCCCTGGCCGGCCTCGGCCGCGCCGCACGCTGGGTCGGGCGCACGCTCGGCCAGCTGCCGGACGACACCCGCCTGCCCTGGCACCGCGTGCTCGGCGCCGGCGGCCGCCTCAGCCTGGCGGCCGGCACCCCGTCCGGCGACGAGCAGCGCGCGCGCCTGCGCGCCGAGGGTCTGAGCATCCGCAACGATCGGGTCGACATGCGCCGCCACGGCTGGCGCCCGATGGACACGAACGGTTAGAGTGCGCCCTTTGCCGTGTCCGTAGCCGAACGCCTCATGCCCCGTAGAACCTGGCGCGCTGCCCTCGCCACCTATGCCCATCCGGCCGCCCTGGCCCTGTTGCTGCTGGGCTTCGCCGCCGGCCTGCCGTACATGCTGGTGTTCTCCACCCTCTCGGTATGGCTGCGCGAGGCCGGCGTGGCGCACCAGACCATCGGCTACGCCAGCCTGATCGGCCTGGCCTACGCCTTCAAGTGGGTGTGGGCGCCGATGCTCGACCAGTGGCGCCTGCCGCTGCTCGGCCGCCTCGGCCGGCGCCGCTCCTGGCTGATCCTGTCCCAGTGCCTGGTGGCCATGGGCCTGATCGGCATGGCCCTGTGCGACCCGCAGCAGCACCTGTCCTGGCTGATCGGCGTGGCCGTGGTGGTGGCCTTCGCCTCCGCCACCCAGGACATCGCGGTGGATGCCTACCGCCTGGAGATCGTCGACAACAGCCGCCAGGCCGCCCTGGCCGCCAGCTACATGGCCGGCTACCGGGTCGCCGCCCTGCTGGCCACCGCCGGCGCCCTGTACTTCGCCGGCTGGTTCGGCACCCCGGGCAGCGGCTACCAGCACGGTGCCTGGGCCAGCACCTACCTGCTGTTCGCCCTGCTGATGCTACCGGGGGTGATCACCACCCTGTGGATGCGCGAACCGCCGGTGCCACTGCAGACACAGATGGCCGCCGCGCACTACGGCCTGTACCGCCAGCTGGCCTCGGTACTGGTGCTGATCGTGCTGCTGGTGTCGGTGCCGGCGATGTTCACCCAGTTCTTCAAGAGCGATGCGCTGCTGGCCCTGCAGGGCCAGTTGAGCCTGGCCGAGCTGATCGGCGAGGATCGCGCCTTCCTGCGCTTCCTGCTGTACCTGATCCTCACCTCGCTCTGCCTGTCGCGCATGGGCCGCCGCGGTCTGGCGCCGGTGCTGACGCCGGTCAACGACTTCATCCTGCGCTACCGCTGGCAGGCCCTGCTGCTGCTCGGGCTGATCGCCACCTATCGCATGTCCGATACGGTGATGGGGGTGATGGCCAACGTCTTCTACATCGACATGGGCTTCGCCAAGAGCCAGATCGCCAGCGTCAGCAAGCTGTTCGGCCTGTTCATGACCCTGCTCGGCGCGGCCCTCGGCGGCCTGCTGATCGTGCGCTTCGGCATCCTGCCGATCCTCCTGCTGGGTGGCGCGGCCTCGGCCGGTACCAACCTGCTGTTCGCCACCCTGTCCGGCTTCGGCGTGGTCAGCGCACCGGCGGCCTATGCCGAGCAGGCGGTCAGCGACCTGCTGCTGGCGCTCGACCCGCACATGCTGATGCTGGTGCTGACCATCGCCCTCGACAACCTCAGCTCGGGCCTGGCCACCGCCGCCTTCGTCGCCTACCTGTCGAGCCTGACCAACCTGAAGTTCTCCGCCACCCAGTACGCCCTGCTCAGCTCCATCATGCTGCTGCTGCCGCGCCTGGTCGGTGGCTACTCGGGAGTCATGGTGGAAAAGGCCGGCTATGCCCAGTTCTTCCTCGCCACCGCCCTGCTGGGCATTCCCACCCTGCTGCTGATCCTGCTGCAGTGGGGCCGCGAGCACCGCGAGCGCGCCAACGGGCAGTCGGCCGAAGCGCCCAAACCATGAAAAAGGCCGGCGTTACGCCGGCCCTGTCTGCTCACTGCTGCTGCACCAGGTGCACCACCCGCTGCGGGAACGGGATGCCGATGCCCACGCGCTCCAGGCGCTCCTTGGCCTGCTCGATGAACTCGAAGCTGACCGGCCAGTAATCGCCCGTGGCCACCCAGACGCGCAGGGACAGCGCTACCGCGTTGTCGCCCAGGCCGGTCACCACCACCTGCGGCGCCGCCGGCTCGCGGCGCACCCGCGGATCCTCGGCGATCTCCAGCAACACCTCGCGCGCCCGGCGGATGTCGCTGGCGTAATCGATCCCCAGGTTGATATCGACCCGCCGCACCGCCTCGCGCGAGTAGTTGACGATATTGCCGTTGGACAGGCTACCGTTGGGCACCACCACCACCTTGTTGTCCGCCGTCTTCAGCGTGGTGTGGAAGATCTGGATGCTGTCGACGCTGCCGGACACCCCCTGCGCCTCGATCCAGTCGCCGATGCGGAACGGGCGGAACAGCAGGATCAGCACGCCGCCGGCGAAGTTCGCCAGGCTGCCCTGCAGGGCCAGGCCGATGGCCAGGCCGGCGGCACCGATGGCGGCGACGAAGGAAGTGGTGGAGATGCCGACCATGGACGCCACGCTGACCAGCAGCAACACCTTGAGCAGGATGTTGCTCAGGCTGCCGATGAAGCTGGTCAGGGCACGATCCACCTGGCGCCCGCCCATCAGGCGCTGCAGGCGCTGGCTGAACCTGTTGATCAGCCACCAGCCCAGCGCCAGGGTCAGCAGGGCCAGGGCCAGCTTGCCGCCGTACTCCAGCACGACGGGGGCCCAGGTCTCGGATAGTTTGACCAGCTGCTCGATCTCTAGCTGCATGCTTTCACTCCTTTTGCTAACTGCAGAAACGACACCACCATGGCGGACCATGGCGGCGAAGGGTGTTGCATTGGGACGCCCCGCGGCCGCGCGGGTTCCCTCAATCGCGGAAGTTGGTGTACTGCAGCGGCATGCCCAGGTCCTGGCCACGCAGCAGGGCGATGGCCTCCTGCAGGTCGTCGCGCTTCTTGCCGGTAACCCGCACCTGCTCGCCCTGGATGGCCGCCTGCACCTTGAGCTTGGCGTCCTTGATCTGGGCGACGATCTTCTTCGCCAGCTCCTTGTCGATGCCCTCGCGGAAGGTCACTTCCTGCTTCATCACCTTGCCGGAGGCATAGGCGTCCTTGGCCTCCATGCACTGGCAGTCGATCTTGCGCTTGATCAGGCTGGCGCGAACGATGTCGAGCACCTGCTCGAGCATGAACTCGGCCTCGGCGGTGATGGTAAGGGTCTTGTCCTTGCTCTCGATGCTGCACTTGCCGCGCAGGTCGAAGCGACGGTCGAGCTCCTTGATGGCGTTGTCGACCGCGTTGGTGAGTTCGTGCTTGTCCAGTTCGGACACCACGTCGAACGATGGCATGGGCTTGCTCCTGATGGACGGCGCGATCCTCCTCACGGAGTGAAGGCGCCTGACTTGACGATAACTGTGGTGGGCCCATTATAACCAGACTGATAAAAGCCGTTCGCGCCGACCACGGCGGCCTCCTTCTTCCTCTGCCAGCGAGCCATTCAATGCCCAACCCCCATCTCAGCATCCTGGTGGTGGACGATGCCAAGTTTTCCAGTGCCATGATCGGCCGCGCCCTGAGCCAGGCCGGCTACCAGGACGTGCGCTTCGCCAACAGTGCCGCCGAGGCCCTGCGCCAGCTGGAGAAGCGCCCGGCCAGCGTGCTGCTGGCCGACTGGCTGATGCCGGAAATGGACGGCCTGGAGCTGACCGGGCGGGTGCGCCAGCTGGACGAAACCGCCGAGCACTACACCTACGTCATCCTGCTCACCGGCAAGGAGGGCGAGAACGTGCTGGTGGAGGCCTTCGACCGCGGCGTCGACGACTTCATCAGCAAGGCGGCGATGAACGAGCAGCTGGTGCCGCGCGTGTACGCCGCCGACCGCCTGTGCAACACCCTGCAGCGCCTGCTCAACGAGAACCGCATGCTGACGCAGAACATCGCCAGCCTGGAGCAACGCAACCTGGTCGACCCGCTGACCGGCCTGGGCAACCCGCGCTACCTGCAGCAGAAACTCGGCGACTGCCTGCGCCAGGTGGAGTCGCGCGGCGGCGCCCTGTGCTACCTGCTGATCGGCCTGCAGGAGGGCGAGCAGCTGCGCCGCCAGTACGGCAACGGTTTCTGGAACGAAATACTCCACGGCGTGGCCCGCCGCCTGCAGCAGCTGGTGCGCCCGCTGGACGTGCTGAGCCGGGTGGACGACACCCACTTCGGCATGATCGCCATGCTCGACGACCTGCAGGAATGCTCGCCGAGCAGCTTCAAGCGCCTGCACGAGGGGCTCAACCTCAAGGCCTTCAAGACCAGCGAGGGCTTCATCGGCCTCAAGGCCGGCATCGCCCTGGTCGGCCTGGATGCCAAGTCCCTGCCGATCGACCCCGCCCAGCTGTTCGCCGAAGCCGCCCGCCTGCTGCCGAACTCCTACGCCAGCGGCCGGGTCGGCGCGGTACGCCTGCCGCTGCCGCAGTGAGCGGCTGGCACATACTCGGTGCCGGCAGCCTCGGCGGCCTGTGGGCCGCACGCCTGGCCCGCGCCGGCCTGCCGGTACGCCTGATCCTGCGCGATCGCACCAGCCTCGACCGCTACCATGCCGCCGGCGGCCTGACCCTGGTCGAGGAAGGCATTGCCACGCAATACGCCATTCCCGCCGAAACGCCGCAGGGCGAGGCGCCCATCCGGCGCCTGCTGCTGGCCTGCAAGGCCTACGACGCCGAGGAGGCCGCCGCCAGCCTGGCCCCGCGCCTGGCCGCGGGTGCCGAACTGATCCTGCTGCAGAACGGCCTGGGCAGCCAGCAGGCGGTGGCCGCGCGCCTGCCCCAGGTCCGCTGCATATTCGCCTCCAGCACCGAGGGCGCCTTTCGCGAAGATGCCTTCCGCGTGGTGTTCGCCGGGCACGGCCAAAACTGGCTGGGCCAGGAGGGCGTGGTGCAGCCGCCGCAGTGGCTGGGCGAGCTGCAGGCCGCCGGCATTCCCCAGCAGTGGACGGCGCAGATTCTCGAGAAACTCTGGCGCAAGCTGGCACTGAACTGCGCGATCAACCCGCTGACCGTGCTCTACGACTGCCGCAACGGCGGCCTGCGCGACAGGCCAAAGGAAGTCGCCGAACTCTGCGCCGAACTGGCCGAACTGCTGCGCGCCGCCGGCCAGGGCGGCGCCGCCGAAGGCCTGCACGGCGAGGTGCTGCGGGTGCTGGAGGGCACCGCCGGCAACTACTCCTCCATGCATCAGGACGTGGCACACGGGCGCCGCAGCGAAGTCGCCTACCTGCTCGGCCACGCCTGCCGCGAGGCCGAACGCCTGGCCCTGGAACTGCCACGGCTGGGCGAACTGCACCTGCGCCTGCGCCGACACCTGGCCGCCCGCGGATTGCCCGAGACCTGAGCGCGGCGTACCCTGGCCGCTCGTCCCAGACTGGAAACCGCGCCCTTGACCACCCTGCGCCAGCGCCTCGACAACCTGCCGGTCGGTCGCAAACTGCTCGCCGCCCTGCTGGTGCTGCTGGCCACGGTGCTGCTGGTGGCCAACCTGGCCTTCATCAGCGCCGCCTACTGGATATCCCAGCAGAGCGTGGCACCCCAGGCCCTGCACACCCTCGGCCGGCTGATCGCCAGCCCCGAGCTGAGCGGCCCGGCCCTGGCCTCGCCGCAGGCCGCCCGCGAGCTGCTGGCACGTCTCGACCCCTACTCGCCGCTGCGCGCCGCCGCCCTCTACGACGGCAACGGCCAGCGCCTGGCCGAGCTGCAGCTGGGTAAGCCGCTGCTGCTGCCGGCGCACAGCGACGAACTGCAGCACTGGCGCCGCAGCGAGTTCCGCACCACCCTGGTGATCGACCTGCCGCATGCCGGCCAGCGCCCCGGCCACCTGCTGCTGGTCGCCTCCAGCGAACTGCCCGGGGCCTTCTACACCGGCACCGTCACCGCCAGCGCGGTGATCCTGACCGTCAGCGTGCTGCTCTGGGCGCTGATCGCCCGACAGATCCGCCGCCTGATCACCCGCCCCATCCGCAAGCTGGAGGAACTGTCGCGCCAGGTCACCCGCGAGGAGAACTACTCGCTGCGCGCCGCCCGCGGTAATCGCGACGAAATCGGCAGCCTGGCCGACGCCTTCAACACCATGCTCGGCCGCATGGAGGCCCGCGAGCAGCAGCTCAAGCGTGCCCGCGACGACGCCGAGAGCGCCTTCGCCCAGGCCCAGAGCCTGGCCGAGGAAACCCGCCACTCCAACCGCAAGCTGGAGCTGGAAGTGCAGGTGCGCAGCAAGATCGAGAAGAAGCTCACCGGCTTCCAGAACTACCTGAACAACATCATCGACTCCATGCCCTCGGCGCTGATCGCCCTCGACGACCAGCTCTACGTCACCCAGTGGAACCAGGAGGCCAGCGCCCTCTCCGGCACCCCGCTGGACGAGGCGCTGAACCAGCCGGTATTCCTCGCCTTCCCCTCGCTCAAGCCCTTCCTGCCGCAGCTCAAGCGCACCGCGGAGAAACACAAGGTGGAGAAAGTCGAGCGCGTCACCTGGCACAGGGGCGACGAGCCGCACCACTACGCCCTGACCTTCTACCCGCTGATGGGCGGCGGCGGCCGCGGCGCGGTGATCCGCATCGACGACATCACCCAGCGCCTGTCGCTGGAAGAGATGATGGTGCAGTCAGAGAAGATGCTCTCGGTCGGTGGCCTGGCCGCCGGCATGGCGCACGAGATCAACAACCCGCTGGGCGCCATCCTGCACAACGTGCAGAACATCCGCCGGCGCCTGTCGCCGGAGCTGGTGAAGAACCAGGAGCTGGCCGTGGAGGTCGGCATCGCCCTCGACGACGTCAACGCCTACCTGCAGGCCCGCGAGATCCCCCAACTGCTCGACGGCATCGCCCAGGCCGGCTCGCGGGCGGCGAAGATCGTCAGCCACATGCTCGCCTTCAGCCGCCGCAGCAACCGCCAGTTGCACCCCTGCCAGCTGCCGCAGCTGATCGACCAGGCGCTGGAGATCGCCGGCAACGACTTCGACCTGACCGAGAGCTTCGACTTCAAGGGCCTGGCCATAGTGCGCGACTTCGACCCGCAACTGGGGCCGGTGCCGGCCATCGCCAACGAGCTCGAACAGGTGCTGCTCAACCTGCTGAAGAACGCCGCCCAGGCCATTCACCTGCGCGACGAGGCGAGCGAGCCCGGGCGCATCGTCCTGCGCACACGGCTCAGCCCGCCCTGGGCGGAAATCCAGGTGGAAGACAACGGCATCGGCATGCCCGAGGCCGTGCGCAAGCGCATCTTCGAGCCGTTCTTCACCACCAAGGAAGTGGGCCAGGGCACCGGCCTGGGCCTGTCCGTGTCCTATTTCATCGTCACCAACAACCACAAGGGTCAGCTGGAAGTGCAATCCACCCAGGGCCAGGGCACCTGTTTCACCTTGCGCCTGCCGCTGACCACCGCCAACGAAGAAGACGCGAGCGACTGATGGGCTATCGATTGAGCAAGATCTACACCAAGAGCGGCGACAAGGGCGAGACCGGGCTGGCCGACGGCCGCCGGGTGGCCAAGGACCACCCGCGCGTGGAGGCCATGGGCGAGCTGGACAATCTCAACAGCCAGCTCGGCCTGCTGCTGGCGGAACTGGCCGAGCAGGAGGGCCGCTGGCCGGGCCTGAGCGAGGTCGGCGCGGTCCTGGCGCCCTGCCAGCACCGCCTGTTCGACCTCGGCGGCGAGCTGGCGATGCCCGACTACCAGGCCCTGCAGGAAGACGAGGTGCAGCGCCTGGAAGCGGCCATCGACCTGTGGAACGAGGAACTCGGGCCGCTGCAGAACTTCATCCTCCCCGGCGGCTCGCGCCTGGTAGCCCAGGCCCACGTCTGCCGCAGCCTGGCGCGCAGCGCCGAACGCCGCTGCCAGCACCTCAACGCGGCGGAGCCGCTGCGCCCGGAGGGCATGGCCTACGTCAACCGCCTGTCCGACCTGCTGTTCGTCGCCGCGCGGCTGATCGCCCGCCGCACGCAGATCGACGAGGTGCTCTGGCAGGCGGCACAGAAGCCGTAGGATGGGTCGGACCGCCTAGGTTGAGCGCAGCGATACCCATCGCGGGCCATTGATGGGTATCGGCGCTACGCGCCTCCACCCATCCTACTGCGGCCAGAAGGCGCGGATGCCGGCCACGCCCTGGGCACCGATCTGCCAGGCGCGCTGGCGATCCTGCGGGCCGACACCACCGAGCAGGTAGGCGGGGATATTGCTGCCGCGCAGCAGCTCGGCGGCCTTATCCCAGCCCAGCGGTACGGCCTGCGGATGGGTCTGGGTGGCCTGCAGCGGCGACAGGGTGACGAAGTCCACGCCCATGCGCGCGGCCAGGGCCAGCTCCTCGGCGTCGTGGCAGGAGGCCGCTAGCCAGCGCTGGCCGGGGAAGGGCCGGCCGTTCGGCGCGTACTTGCGCAGCTGCTCGGCGGTCAGGTGCCAGCCGGCGGCGGGGAAGTCGCCCAGCCACTCCAGCGGCCCCTTGAGCATCAGCTGTGCCTTGCCGGCGCACAGGCCCTGGATGTCCACCGCCAGGTCGCGGTACTGCGGGTCGAACATGTTCGGCGCACGCAGCTGGATCAGGCGGGTACCGGCGGCCAGGGCCGCGCGCACGCCGCGCAGCAGCTCGCCCGGCTCCAGGCCCTCGGGGGTGATCAGGTAGCTGTCGGGCAGGCGCGCCGCCGCCACTATCGGCTGGTTGGCGGCGGGAAACTCGTAGTCGAGCAGCTCGCGCTCGTCGGCCCAGGCCAGCGGCTGGCCCTCGGCGCCATGGGGCTCGCCGGCGAAGGCGGTGACCTCCCAGACGTCCAGCAGCACCTGCTTGTCCGGGTAGTCGTGATGCACCTGGATCAGCGGCCGGGCCACCTCCACGCGGATGCCCAGCTCCTCCTCCAGCTCGCGTCCCAGGGCGACCTCGACCGCCTCGCCCTCCTCCACCTTGCCGCCGGGGAACTCCCACAGGCCGCCCTGGTGTTTGTCCTGCGGACGCTTGGCGATCAGCACCCGGCCGTCCGCGCCGCGGATCACCGCCGCGGCCACATGAATGCGTTTCACCCCGCGACCTCCTGCAACGCCGCCTGGTACCAGCGCTGGAAGGCCGGCCAGCGATAGATGGTCTCGACATAGGCGGCGGCCTCTGCCGGCAGGCTCACCCGGTAGCTGCGCAGGCGCGCCGCCACCGGGGCGAAGAAGGCGTCGGCGATGCTGGCGTGGCCGAACAGGAAGTCGCCGTCCTGGCCGAAACGCTGCCGGCAGTCAGCCCACAGCCGGCACACCCGGTCGATGTCGGCCTGTACTTCGGCGGGAATCTCGGCCAGCGCCTGGTCGCGCGCCAGGTCCATGGACATGTGGCTGCGCAGGGCGACGAAGCCGCTGTGCATCTCGGCACACACGCTGCGTGCCACGCCGCGGGCGTACTGGCCACGCGGCCACAGGTGTTCCTCGGGGAAGCGCTCGGCCAGGTACTCGGCGATGGCCAGGGAGTCCCAGATCGGCCCCTCCTCGGTGAGCAGCACCGGCACCTTGCCGGTGGGCGAGTGGGCCAGCAGGCGGGCACGGCTGTCCGGCTGGTACAGGCGTTCGAGGATCTCCTCGTAGGGCTCTCCGGTCAGCTCCATGGCCAGGGCCGCGCGCAGCGACCAGGAGGAATAGTTCTTGTCGCCGATCACCAGTTTGAGAGGCATAGCGTTCTCCTAGAGGGTTTGGGCAGAGCCTAAACGGGCGGCGTGGCCAGGCACAATTCCGCATGCGCATAGGCCCATGAGCGCCAGGAATGACAGCGCCAGGCAGGCCTCGGCCTGCAGCCCCGCTCCTCCCCCAGCCGGAGAAGAGCGGGCTGGAGAGGGATCAGGTGCGGTACTCGGCGTTGATCTTGACGTACTCGTGGGACAGGTCGGTGGTCCAGATGGTTTCGCTGCAGCTGCCACGCCCCAGTTCGATGCGGATGCCGATCTCCTCGCGGGCCATCACCGCCGCGCCCTGGTCCTCGCTGTAGCTGGCGGCGCGGCCGCCCTGGCTGGCGATGCATACCTCGCCCTGGCGTGGATCGCCGAGGAACACGTCGATCTTGCTCACGTCCAGGTTGGGCACCCCGGCGTAGCCGACGGCGGCGAGGATGCGCCCCCAGTTGGGGTCGGAGGCGAACAGCGCGGTCTTGATCAGCGGCGAGTGGGCCACGGCGTAGGCCACGTCCAGGCACTCCTGGTGGTTGCCGCCACCATTGACCTGGACGGTGACGAACTTGGTCGCCCCCTCGCCATCGCGGACGATGGCCTGGGCCACTTCCATGAACACCTCCAGCACCGCCTGCTTGAGCTTGGCGAACAGCTCGCCGGAGGCCGAGGTGATTTCCGGCAGGGCGGCCCGACCGGTGGCGATCAGCATGCAGCAGTCGTTGGTCGAGGTGTCGCCGTCGATGGTGATGCGGTTGAACGACTTGTTCGCCGCGTCGCGCACCAGGTCCTGCAGCACGGCGCGGGCCACCTTGGCGTCGGTGGCGATGTAACCGAGCATGGTCGCCATGTTCGGCCGGATCATGCCGGCACCCTTGCTGATGCCGGTCACGGTGACGGTCACGCCGTCGTGCTGGAACTGGCGGCTGGCGCCCTTGGGCAGGGTGTCGGTGGTCATGATGCCGGTGGCGGCCTCGGCCCAGTGATCCTCGTCGAGGTCGTCCAGGGCAGCCTGCAGCGCACCCTCGATCTTGGCCACCGGCAGCGGCTCGCCGATCACCCCGGTGGAGAACGGCAGCACGGCGGTCTCTGCCACGCCAGTCAGCGCGGCCAGCGCGGCACAGGTGCGGCGGGCGTTGGCCAGGCCGTCCGGGCCGGTGCCGGCGTTGGCGTTGCCGGTGTTGGTCAGCAGATAGCGCACGTCGCCGGCCATGCGCTCACGAGTAACGATCACCGGCGCGGCGCAGAAGGCGTTGGTGGTGGTCACGCCGGCCACCCGCGAGCCCTCGGCGCAGCGCATCACCACCACGTCCTTGCGCCCCGGGCGCTTGATGCCGGCAGAGGCGATGCCGAGTTCGAAACCGGGAACCGGGTGCAGCTTGGGCAGGGGACCGAGACCGACGGCCATGGGGGAACGCTCCTTGATAGGCAGGGTGGAAAAACGCCGCGAGCGGCAGAGCCGGTCGCGGCGTTGTCTATATAGCAGGCCGTGGGCCGATCAGCTCACCTGGCCGTGGCAATGCTTGTACTTCTTGCCCGAACCACAGGGGCAGGGCTCGTTGCGACCGATCTTCGGCTCGCTGCGCACCGGGGTGGCCAGCGCCAGCTCGCCCTCCTCGGCCTGCTCGGCGGAGGCCTCCGGCATGGCCGAGGCTTCGGCATGCTGGAACTGCATGCGGCTGGCCAGGGCCTCGGCCTCGCGGCGCAGACGGGCCTCTTCCTCGGCCGGATCTTCGCGGCGCACCTGGACATGCGACAGCACGCGGATGGTGTCGCGCTTGATCGAGTCGAGCAGATCCTGGAACAGGTTGAAGGACTCGCGCTTGTATTCCTGCTTGGGGTTCTTCTGCGCGTAGCCGCGCAGGTGGATGCCGTGGCGCAGGTGATCCATGGTGGCCAGGTGCTCCTTCCACAGATCGTCCAGCGCGCGCAGCAGCATCTGCTTCTCGAAGGTGCGCAGGGCCTCGGCGCCGGCCAGCTCCTCCTTCTCGGCGTAGGCGGCCAGCAGCGCAGCGAGGATCTTCTCGCGCAGGGTCTCCTCGTACAGCTTGTCGTCTTCGTCCAGCCACTGCTGGATCGGCAGCTTGAGACCGAAGTCACTGTTCAGCGCGGCTTCCAGGCCGGCGATATCCCACTGCTCGGGCAGCGACTGCGGCGGAATGTGGTTGTTGATGGCGCCGGTCAGCACTTCCTCGCGGAACTCGGCGATGGTTTCGCCGATGTTGTCCGCTGCCAGCAGGCTGTTGCGCATGTGGTAAATCACCTTGCGCTGCTCGTTGGCCACGTCGTCATATTCGAGCAGCTGCTTGCGCATGTCGAAGTTGCGCCCCTCGACCTTGCGCTGGGCCTTCTCGATGGCGTTGGTCACCATGCGGTGCTCGATGGCCTCGCCGGACTGCATGCCCAGGGCCTTCATGAAGTTCTTCACCCGGTCGGAGGCGAAGATGCGCATCAGGTTGTCTTCCAGCGACAGGTAGAAGCGGCTGGAACCCGGGTCGCCCTGGCGACCGGCGCGGCCGCGCAGCTGGTTGTCGATGCGCCGCGACTCGTGGCGCTCGGAGGCGATCACGTGCAGGCCGCCGGCCTCGATCACCTGCTGGTGGCGCTTCTGCCAGTCGGCCTTGATCTGCGCGACCTGCTCCTCGCTGGGGTTCTCCAGGGCAGCCACCTCGGCCTCCCAGTTGCCGCCCAGGAGGATGTCGGTACCGCGACCGGCCATGTTGGTGGCCAGGGTCACGGCGCCCGGGCGACCGGCCTGGGCGATGATCTCGGCTTCCTTCTCGTGGTACTTGGCGTTGAGCACCTTGTGCTCGATGCCGGCCTGCTCGAGCAGCTTGGAGACGTACTCGGAGGTCTCGATCGAGGCGGTACCGACCAGGATCGGCCGGCCCTGGGCCTGGCATTCCTTGATGTCCTCAATGATCGCCTGGTACTTCTCGTCCTGGGTCAGGTAGACCAGGTCGTTGTAGTCCTTGCGCGCGACCGGCCTGTGGGTGGGGATCACCACCACGTCGAGGCCGTAGATCTGGCGGAACTCGAAGGCCTCGGTATCGGCGGTGCCGGTCATGCCGGAGAGCTTCTTGTACAGGCGGAAGTAGTTCTGGAAGGTGGTCGAGGCCAGGGTCTGGCTCTCGGCCTGGATGTTCACCCCTTCCTTGGCCTCGATGGCCTGGTGCAGGCCCTCGGACAGGCGACGGCCGGGCATGGTGCGGCCGGTGTGCTCGTCGATCAGGATCACCTGGCCGTTCTGCACGATGTATTCGACGTTGCGATGGAACAGCTTGTGCGCACGCAGGCCGGCGTAGACGTGGGTCAGCAGGCTGAGGTTGTGCGCGGAGTAGAGGCTCTCGCCCTCGGCCAGCAGGCCGGCGGCGGTGAGCATCTCCTCGACGTACTGGTGACCGGCCTCGTTGAGCTCGACCTGGCGACTCTTCTCGTCGATCTTGTAGTGGCCTTCCTGGGTGACCACGCCTTCCTCTTCCTCGATGTGCTGCTTGAGGCGCGGGATCAGCTTGTTGATCTCCATGTACAGCTTGGAGCTGTCCTCGGCCTGGCCTGAGATGATCAGCGGGGTGCGTGCCTCGTCGATGAGGATGGAGTCGACTTCGTCGACCACGGCGAAGTTCAGCTCGCGCTGGAACTTGTCTTCCAGGCTGAAGGCCATGTTGTCGCGCAGGTAGTCGAAGCCGAATTCGTTGTTGGTGCCGTAGGTGATGTCGGCGGCGTAGGCGGCGCGCTTCTCCTCCGGCGGCTGGAACGGGGTGACCACGCCGACCGAAAGACCCAGCGCCTCGTACAGCGGGCGCATCCAGTTGGCGTCGCGTCGGGCCAGGTAGTCGTTCACCGTGACCACGTGCACGCCCTTGCCGGACAGCGCGTTGAGGTACACCGCCAGGGTACCCACCAGGGTCTTGCCCTCGCCGGTACGCATCTCGGCGATCTTGCCCTCATGCAGGGTCATGCCGCCGATCAGCTGCACGTCGAAGTGACGCATGCCCATCACCCGCTTGCCGGCCTCACGGGCCACGGCGAAGGCTTCCGGGAGTATCTGGTCGAGGGTCTCGCCCTTCTCCAGACGCGCCTTGAACTCTTCGGTCTTGGCCTTCAGCTGCTCGTCGGAGAGGCCGAGCATCTGCTCTTCGAGGGCGTTGATCGCGGTCACTGTCTTGAGCATGCGCTTGACTTCACGCTCGTTCTTGCTTCCAAAGAGTTTCTTCAACAGTGGCGCAAACATATAGACGGATTCTTCCACTCTGGGGGATGGAGGGCGGCGCAGCAGGCGACCCGGCGGCCGGTTCGGCCGCATGCAAAGGGGGCATTCTACTCGGAAACGATGGCGAGAAAAGGGCGAACGCCCACGAGCCCGCCGGATATGCCAAGCAGGCCCGGCATCACTATATGGGGACGGCCGCCGACAGCTGCAAGGGCCTTTGCTAACATGGGCGCATCAGCCCACGAAACCGCCGCCATGAGCCTGCGCCCCCCTGCCGCCAAGACCCCGAGCGCCCTGTTGCGCGAACACAAGCCGCTGCAGGCGCTGCTGGGTGCCGCCCAGCGCCTGGGCAGGCTGCAGGCGCTGGTGGAGACGCAGCTGGAGCCGGCGGCACGCGAGCACTGCCAGGTGGCCAGCTGGCACGACGGCTGCCTGCTGCTGCTGACCGACAACGGCCACTGGGCCACCCGCCTGCATTACCAGCAGCGCCGCCTGCAGCGCGCCCTGCAGGCGCTGCCGGAGTTCGCCGGGCTGCAGAAGATCCAGGTCAAGGTGCGCCCGCCGAACACCCAGGTGGCCTATCAGGCGCGCAAGGTGGAGCTCTCAGAAACCGCCGCCGACAGCCTCAACAACGCCGCCGAAGGCATCGCCGACCCCAGGCTGCGCGCCGCCCTCGAGCGCCTGGCGCGCAACGCCAGGCACGACCGAGGCGAATAAAAACAGGCCACCCGAGGGTGGCCTGAATCAACAGAAGGGAATCTGCCGCTTACACGGCTGCGACCGGGCGCATGTAGGAGATCGGCGCGGTGCTGGCGTCGTCGAAGATCACCACTTCCCAGGCATCCGTCTGCTCGATCAGGGTACGCAGCAGGCGGTTGTTCAGGGCGTGGCCGGACTTGTAGCCGCGGAACTCGCCGATCAGGCTGTTGCCCAGCAGGTAGAGATCGCCGATGGCGTCGAGAATCTTGTGCTTGACGAACTCGTCCTCGTAACGCAGGCCGTCTTCGTTGAGCACACGGAACTCGTCGACCACGATGGCGTTGTCCACGCTGCCGCCGAGCGCCAGGTTCTGCGAACGCAGGAACTCGATGTCGCGCATGAAACCGAAGGTCCGTGCGCGGCTCACTTCCTTGACGAAGGAAGTGCTGGAGAAATCGACGCTGGCGGTCTGGGTACGACCACGGAACACCGGGTGATCGAAGTCGATCTCGAAGCTCACCTTGAAGCCGTCGAAGGGCAGGAAGGTGGCGCGCTTGTCGCCCTCCTCCACCGTCACTTCGCGCAGCACGCGGATGAACTTCTTCGGTGCGTCCTGTTCTTCCAGGCCCGCCGATTGAATCAGGAATACAAAGGGACCAGCGCTGCCGTCCATGATCGGCACTTCGGATGCCGAGAGCTCGACGTAGGCGTTGTCGATGCCCAGG
Source organism: Pseudomonadaceae bacterium (assembly GCA_033838285.1). Lineage (GTDB taxonomy): Bacteria > Pseudomonadota > Gammaproteobacteria > Pseudomonadales > Pseudomonadaceae > Aquipseudomonas. The sequence continues at coordinate 17,779 of JAJLLC010000030.1, read as the reverse complement.
CCTGCCATGGCCGAAAGCAGGTGCTCGACGGTATCCACCTTGACCTCACCATTGACCAGAGTGGTCGACATGGTGGTCTCACCGACATTTTCCGCTCGGGCGGGGATTTCCACGACCGGGTCCAGATCGGTGCGACGGAACACGATACCGGTATCCACCGGGGCCGGCTTGAGGGTCAGGTATACCTTCTCCCCCGAGTGCAGGCCGACGCCGGTGGCTCGGATGATGTTCTTCAGGGTGCGTTGTCTGATCATGGTTTTGGCTGCTTGTGCGCGTGTTGCGAACTGTTTTCAACAATGGGCGGCGATGATAGCAGAACCGCCCTTTGCTGAACACCAATCACCGATATACTCCTGATAGAACGCATCAATCAGCCTGACGCCGCAGGAAGGCCGGGATGTCCAGGTAATCCAGGTCGTCCTGCGTGTTCAGCTTGGCCGCGGCGGCACTGCCGGCGAGGCTTTGGCGCTGAACGGTGGGGCGCTCGTAGTCCTTGTAGTTGACGGCCGCTTGCTCGGCGGAACGCGGTGCGGCAGCGTTCAGCGTGGCGGCGGCGGACGGTGCGGCCTGCACGGTATTGTCGATAACCTTGACCGGCTTCTCGATACGCGCGCCCAGGCCGGTGGCCACCACGGTCACATGCAGCTCGTCGCGCATGTCCGGATCGATCACCGCGCCGACCTTGACGGTGGCGTGCTCGGAGGCGAAGGCCTCGATGATCTCGCCCACCGCGGCGTACTCGCCGAGGGACAGATCCAGACCAGCGGTGATGTTGACCAGGATGCCGCGGGCGCCCTGCAGGTTGACGTCTTCCAGCAGCGGGTTGCGGATGGCCGCCTCGGTGGCCTCGCGCGCACGGTTCGGGCCGCTGGCGGCGCCGGTGCCCATCATGGCCATGCCCATTTCGCCCATCACCGTCTTCACGTCGGCGAAGTCGACGTTCATCAGGCCCGGACGCTGCATGATGTCGGAGATGCCGCGTACGGCGCCGGACAGCACGTCGTCGGCCTTGGCGAAGGCGGACAGCAGGCTGGCGTCCTTGCCGAGGATGGTCAGCAGCTTCTCGTTGGGGATGGTGATCAGCGAGTCGACGCACTCGGACAGGGCACGGATGCCCTCGTCGGCGACCTGCATGCGCTTGCGCCCCTCGAACGGGAACGGACGGGTCACCACCGCAACGGTGAGGATGCCCATCTCCTTGGCCACTTCGGCGATGATCGGCGCCGCACCGGTACCGGTGCCGCCGCCCATGCCGGTGGTGATGAACACCATGTCGGCGCCCTGCAGCACCTCGGCGATGCGATCACGATCCTCCATCGCGGCCTGACGGCCGATCTCCGGATTGGTGCCGGCACCCAGGCCCTTGGTCACGCCCGGGCCGAGCTGCAGCACGGTGCGCGCGCCGACGTTCTTCAGCGCCTGCGCGTCGGTGTTGGCGCAGATGAACTCCACACCCTCGATGTTGTTCTTGATCATGTGGTTGACGGCATTGCCGCCGCCGCCGCCCACGCCGATCACCTTGATCACTGCACTTTGCGGTGCGTTATCTACTAGTTCGAACATTTCCCCTCTCCTTCCTTTTTAGTTATCGCCTACAACTACCGCGGGTTACACATCAGAAATTGCCCTGGACCCAGCGTTTCAGCCGTTCCAGTACCGGTGTCCTGGCCTCGTCGCCATATTGAATGCCTGGGGCGTGATAGCCCTCGGCCTGCTTCTGCAGCCCGTACAGCAGCAAGCCCACGCCGGTGGAATAGATCGGGTTGCGCACCACGTCGGCCAGGCCCTTGACGCTGTGCGGCACGCCCAGGCGCACCGGCATGTGGAAGATTTCCTCGGCCAGCTCGACGGCGCCTTCCATCTTGGCGGTGCCGCCGGTGAGCACGATGCCGGCCGGGATCATGTCCTCGTAGCCGCTGCGCCGCAGCTCGGCCTGGATCAAGGTGAACAGCTCGTCGTAGCGCGGCTCCACCACCTCGGCCAGGGACTGGCGCGACAGATCGCGCGGCGGGCGGTCGCCCACGCTGGGCACCTTGATGGTCTCGCCGGCGCCGGCCAGTTTCGCCAGGGCGCAGGCGTAGCGGATCTTGATTTCCTCGGCGTACTGGGTCGGCGTACGCAGGGCCATGGCGATGTCGTTAGTGACCTGGTCGCCGGCGATCGGGATCACCGCCGTGTGGCGGATCGCCCCCTCGGTGAAGATGGCGATGTCGGTAGTGCCGCCGCCGATGTCGACCAGGCACACGCCCAGCTCCTTCTCGTCCTCGGTCAGCACCGAGTAGGCGGAAGCCAGCTGCTCGAGAATGATGTCGTCCACCTCCAGGCCGCAGCGGCGCACACACTTCTCGACGTTCTGCGCGGCGTTGGTGGCGCAGGTGACCACGTGCACCTTGGCCTCCAGGCGCACGCCGGACATGCCGAGCGGCTCGCGCACGCCCTCCTGGTTATCGATCACGTAGTCCTGGGCCAGAGTGTGCAGCACCCGCTGGTCGGCCGGGATGGCCACCGCCTGGGCGGCGTCGAGCACTCGCTCGAGGTCGGCCGGGCTCACCTCGCGGTCACGGATGGCGACTATGCCGTGGCTGTTCAGGCTGCGGATGTGGTTGCCGGCGATGCCGACGAAGGCCGAGTGGATACGGCAGCCGGCCATCAGCTGCGCCTCTTCGATGGCACGCTGGATCGACTGCACGGTGGACTCGATGTTGACCACCACGCCCTTCTTCAGGCCGCGCGACGGGCTGGTGCCGATGCCGACGATGTCCAGCTCGCCATCGGCCGTCACCTCGCCCACCAGCGCCACCACCTTGGAGGTACCGATGTCCAGGCCGACGATCATCTTGCCGCTCTGCACGCTTGCCATGGTTCTACCTTCTCCTCAATTCTGCACGGCGGCGGGCTCTGCCGCCGTTGGCGCCACCGGCTCGCGCCAGGCCACGGCCAGGCCGTTGGCGTAGCGCAGGTCGATGCGCGCGATATTCGCGATCTGCTGCTTGAGCACCTTGTCGTGGATGCTGGCCAGGCGGCGCATCTTGTCGACCAGGTGATCCCGCCCCAGGAGGATGTCCACCCCCTGCGCGGTGCTGATGAACCAGCTGCCGTGCTCGCGCAGCTCCAGGCTGCCGATGGTGAAGCCCAGCGGCCGCAGCAGCTGGCTGAGCATCTGATACTGCTGCATCACCTGCTGCTGGGCACGTTGCGGCCCCGACAGCAGCGGCAGGTGTTCGTAATTGGCCGCCTCGCGCGGGGCGAAGGCGCGGCCCTGGTTGTTGAGCAGCGCACCATCGCCCCAGCGGGCCACCGGCAGCTGCTCCTCCAGGGTGATCGATACCTGGTCCGGCCACACCCGGCGCACTTCGGCGCGGGCGATCCAGGGCATCCGCTCCAGCTCGGTGCGCAGGCCGGCCAGGTCGACGGTGAAGAAACTGGCCGAGACGAACGGCGCGATGCGTTCCTGCACCGCCTGCTGGCTGATGTAGCTCAGCTCGCCCTGTACGCTGACCCGGGCAATCGGCCGGTCGGCGTAGGGCAGCAGGCGCTGGGCGCCCTCGTAGGTGCCCAGGCCCAGGGCCACCAGCAGCAGCGGCCAGCCCAGGCGCTTGATGCCATGCGCCAGGCCAGCGAAGTCCGCCTTGGGCAGACGCGCGGCCAGCGGCTCCTTGGCCACCATGCGGCTCGCCCCACGGGCAGCCGGGGGCTGGCGCCGAACGGCGCCCCCCGAGGGCTGCGAGTGGTGACGAAGGCTGGCAACCATGACTCAGCCCCTCGCCTCGACGCTGTCGGCCAGGATCGCCAGCACCAGCTGCTGGAAATCCAGGCCGGCGGCACGCGCGGCCATCGGCACCAGGCTGTGATCGGTCATGCCCGGCACGGTGTTGACTTCCAGCAGCCAGAACTGGCCGTCGGCGTCCTGCATCACGTCGGCACGCGCCCAGCCCTGGGTGCCCACGGCCTCGCAGGCGCGCGCGGTCAGTTCCTTGAGCTCCGCTTCCTTGTCGGCCGAGAGGCCGCAGGGGATGCGGTACTGGGTATCGCTGGCCAGGTACTTGGCGTCGTAGTCGTAGAAGGTATGCGGCGTGCCCAGGCCGATCGGCGGCAGCACCTGGCCGCGCAGCACCGCGACGGTGAATTCGGGGCCGGCGATCCACTGCTCGACCAGCACCTGGCTGTCGTAGCGAGCGGCGTCCTGCCAGGCGGCGATCAGCTCGTCCAGGCTGCCGACCTTGGCCATGCCGATGCTGGAACCTTCGTGGGCCGGCTTGACGATCAGCGGGAAGCCCAGCTCGGCAGCGGCCGCGCGGCAATCGGCCTCGGAGGCCAGCACCGCGTGGTTGGGTGTCGGCAGGCCCAGGCTCAGCCACACGCGCTTGGTGCGCAGCTTGTCCATGGCCAGGGCCGAGGCGAGGATGCCGCTACCGGTGTAGGGGATGCCGGCGCATTCCAGCAGGCCCTGCATGGAGCCGTCCTCGCCACCGCGGCCATGCAGCACGATAAAGGCGCGGTCGATCTTCTCGGCCGCCAGGCGCTGCAGGAAGTCGTCGCCGACGTCGATGCCGAAGGCGTCCACGCCGGCGTCCTGCAGGGCCTGCAGTACGGCGGCGCCGGACTTCAACGATACCTCGCGCTCGGCGCTCTTGCCGCCGAACAGCACGGCGACGCGGCCAAAGGCCTTGGGCTCGAGGGTGGAGTTCAGGTTCATTTCGACTCACCTTGCACCGCGAACAGCGGGTGCTTGATCAGTTGCGGGGCCACGCCGCCGATATCGCCGGCGCCCTGGCACAGCAGGATGTCGTTGGGCCGCAGCAGCGGCTTGATGATCGGCGCCAGGTCGGCGCCACGCTCGACGTAGATCGGGTCGAGCTGGCCGCGCTGACGGATGCTGTGGGCCAGCTGGCGGCTGTCGGCGCCGGGAATCGGCTCCTCGCCGGCCGGGTAGACCTCCATCAGCAGCAGCACGTTGGCATCGCCCAGCACCTGGACGAAATCGTCATACAGGTCACGGGTGCGGCTGTAGCGGTGCGGTTGATAGAGGATCACCAGGCGCCGCTCCGGCCAGCCGCCGCGCACGGCCTTGATCACCGCGGCGACTTCGCGCGGGTGGTGGCCGTAGTCGTCGACCAGCATCACGCTGCCGCCATCGACCGGCAGCTCGCCGTAGACCTGGAAGCGCCGACCGACGCCCTGGAAGCCCGACAGGCCCTGGACGATGGCGGCATCCTCGATGCCCTCGTCGGTGGCGATGGCGATGGTCGCCAGCGCATTCAGTACGTTGTGATTGCCCGGCATGTTCACCGACACGTCCAGCGGCTCGCGGCCCGGGCGCAGGGCGGTGAAGAAGGTGCGCATGCCTTCCTGGCGCACGTTGATGGCGCGCACGTCGGCGTCCTCGGCGAAGCCGTAGGTCACGGTCGGGCGGGCCACCTGCGGCAGCAGCTCACGCACCACCGGGTCGTCCACGCAGAGCACGGCCAGGCCGTAGAACGGCAGGTTGTGGAGGAACTCGACGAAGGTCTTCTTCAGTACGTTGAAGTCGCCGCCATAGGTGCTCATGTGGTCGGCGTCGATATTGGTGACCACCGAGACCATCGGCTGCAGGTGCAGGAAGCTGGCGTCGCTCTCGTCCGCCTCGGCGATCAGGTAGCGACTGCTGCCGAGCTGGGCGTTGGTGCCGGCGGCGTTCAGACGGCCACCGATGACGAAGGTCGGGTCCAGGCCGCCGGCGGCGAACACCGAGGCCAGCAGGCTGGTGGTGGTGGTCTTGCCGTGGGTGCCGGCCACGGCCACGCCGTGGCGGTAGCGCATCAGCTCGGCGAGCATCTCGGCACGCGGCACCACCGGGATACGGCGCTCCAGGGCGGTGGCCACTTCCGGGTTGGCGGTGTTGATGGCGCTGGACACCACCAGCACGTCGGCCTGCTCGGCGTTCTCCGCGCGGTGGCCGATGAAGATGGTGGCGCCGAAGCTTTCCAGGCGCTCGGTCACGGCCGAGGCCTTGAGATCGGAGCCGGACACCTCGTAGCCGAGGTTGAGCAGCACCTCGGCAATGCCGCACATGCCGGCGCCGCCGATGCCGACGAAGTGGATGCGGCGGATGCGGCGCATGCGGCGGATTTCCGAGCGCGCGGCGGCGGGAGACTTAGCCACGGGCCACCTCCAGGCAGATATCGACCACCGTGCGGGTGGCGTCCGGTTTGGCCAGGCGGCGCGCGGTGCGGCCCATGGCCTCGAGTTTTTCAGGGTGCATCAGAACCTCGGTCAACTGCGCGGCGAGCTTGTCCGCGTCAGTGGCATGTTGCGGCAGAAGGATGGCGGCGCCCTCCTTGGCCAGATAGTCGGCGTTGCGCGCCTGGTGGTCGTCGATCGCGTGCGGCAGCGGCACCAGGAAGGACGGCAGGCCGGCGGCGGCCAGTTCGCTGACGGTCAGCGCGCCGGCGCGGCAGATCACCAGGTCGGCCCAGGCGTAGGCCTGGGCCATGTCGCGAATGAAGGGCGCGACCTCGGCTTCGACCGCCGCGCTGCGATAACGCTCCGCGGTGAGCTGATCGTGCTGCTTGCCGGCCTGGTGAAACACCTTGGGCCGCAGCTCGGCCGGCAGCTTGGCCAGCGCGGCCGGCAGCAGCTTGTTCAGCGGCTCGGCGCCCAGGCTGCCGCCCAGCACCAGCAGGCGCGGCTTGCGGCCTTTGAGGCTGTCGCGCGGGGTCTCGAGGAACAGCTCCTCGCGTACCGGGTTGCCGGTGGTGCGCAGCTTGGCGCGCTTGCCGAAGGTATTCGGGAAGGCCTCGCACACCCGTGCGGCGAAGGGCACCAGGCTGCGGTTGGCGGTGCCGGCCACGGCGTTCTGTTCGTGGATCACCAGCGGCGCACCATTGAGCCGCGCGGCCAGGCCGCCCGGGCCGGTGACGTAGCCACCCATGCCCAGCACGCAGACCGGCTGCAGCTCGCGCACCACCTTGCGTGCCTGCAGCAGGGCGCGCACCAGCTGGAACGGCGCCTTGAGCAGCGACAGCTTGCCTTTGCCGCGCAGGCCGGAGACCTGGATCAGGTGCAGTGGCAACCCGGCCGCCGGCACCAGCTCGTTCTCGATGCCGCGCGGGGTGCCCAGCCAGTGCACGGCATAGCCGCGCGCCTGGAACTCGCGGGCGCAGGCCAGGGCCGGGAACACGTGGCCGCCGGTGCCGCCGGCCATGATCAGGACATTAGCGCGCATGGCCGGCCTCCTCGGTGTCGAAGAAGTCCGACTCGCTGAATTCGATTTCCTCGCTGCCCAGCGCGGTGCGCCGCTCCCACTCGATGCGCAGGAGCATGGCCAGGCTCACGCAGCAGACGATCAGCGAGCTGCCGCCGTAGCTGAGGAACGGCAGGGTCAGGCCCTTGGTCGGCAGCAGGCCGACGTTAACGCCGATGTTGATCAGCACCTGGCCGATCCACTGGATGGCGATGCCGTAGGCCACGTAGGCGGCGAACAGCTGCTTGGCCTTCTCCGCCCACAGGCCGATGTACAGGGCGCGCACGGCGACGAAGACGAACAGGCCGACGGTGACCAGCGCGCCGATCATGCCCAGCTCCTCGGCCAGCACGGCGAAGACGAAGTCGGTGTGCGCCTCGGGCAGGTAGAACTGCTTCTGGATGCTGTTGCCCAGGCCGACGCCGAACCACTCGCCGCGACCAAAGGCGATCAGTGCCTGGCTCAGCTGATAGCCGGCGCCGTACTGGTCGGCCCAGGGGTCGATGAAGTTGGTCAGGCGCTCCAGACGGTAGGACTGGCTCACCATCACCAGCACACCGGCAGCCAGCACCACCGCGGCCAGGGGAATGAAGCGCAACAGGTTGATGCCGCCGAGGAACAGCATGGCGATGCACGATCCGACCAAAACCACTGTGGCGCCGAAGTCCGGCTCGGCCAGCAGCAGCGCGGCCATCGGGCCGAGCACCAGCATCGGCTTGAGGAAGCCGGAGAGCTTCTCGCGCACCTCTTCCTGGCGGCGCACCAGATAGCCGGCGATGAACAGCACGGTGAACAGCTTGGCCAGCTCGGACGGCTGCAGGTTGAACAGGCCGAAGCCGATCCAGCGCTTGGCGCCGTTGACCTCGCGGCCGATGCCGGGGATCAGCACCAGCACCAGCAGGGCGAAGGCGATCAGCAGCAGGCTGGCACCGTAGCGCTGCCAGAAGCTCATGGGAATCAGCAGGGTGGCCAGGGCGGCGCTGATGCCGATGGCCAGATAGATCAGGTGGCGGATCATGTGGTACAGCGGGTTGCCCGACAGTGCTGCGGCGACTTCCGAACTGGCCGAGGTGATCATCACCAGACCCAGGCCGAGCAGGGCCAGGCAACCGGCCAGCAGCGGGAAGTCGAGGTCGACGCCGCGGCGGGTATGCAGCGGCGACGGGGCGGCGAACAGGCGGGCGAGCAGGCTCATTGCAGGCCCTCCGCCGCCTGGGCGAACAGACGCCCACGCTCTTCGAAGTTCTTAAACATGTCCAGGCTGGCGCAGGCCGGCGACAGCAGCACGGCGTCGCCGCTCTGGGCCAGCTCGGCAGCACGCTGCACGGCCTCGTCCAGGGTCTTGACCCGCAGCAGCGGCGCGGCATCGCCTAGAGCGGCGGCGAGCAGCTCTGCATCGCGACCGAGCAGCACCACGGCGCGGCAGAACCTGGCTACCGGCGCCTTGAGGGCGGAGAAGTCGGCCCCCTTGCCGTCGCCACCGGCGATCAGCACCAGCTTGCCGGCGATATCGGCCCCCAGGCCCTCGATAGCGGCCAGGGCGGCGCCGACGTTGGTGGCCTTGGAGTCGTCGTAGTAGCCCACGCCACGCAGCTCGCGCACCCACTGGCAGCGGTGCGGCAGGCCGGCGAAGCGGCGCAGGGTGTCGAGCATGGCGGCGAACGGCAGACCGACGGCATGGCCCAGGGCCAGGGCCGCCAGGGCATTTGACTGGTTGTGCGCGCCGCGGATCTTCAGATCCAAGGTGTGCATCAGGGTCTCGAACTGGAAGGCCAGCTGCTTCTGCCCAGCTTCCTCGACCAGGCCGAAGCCCTTGAAGTCCGGCTTGCCCAGGCCGAAGGTCCAGCACGGCACCTGGTCGGCGATCAGCGGACGGGACAGGGCGTCGTCGCGATTCACCACCACCTGGCGGGCGCCACGGAAAATGCGGTGCTTGGCCAGGTGGTACTGGGCCATGCCGTCGTAGCGGTCCATGTGGTCTTCGGACAGGTTCAGGCAGGTGGCGACCTCGGCGCCGAGGCGCTCGGTGGTCTCCAGCTGGAAGCTGGACAGCTCCAGCACGTACAGCTCGACCTCGTCGCTGAGCAGATCCAGCGCCGGGGTACCGATATTGCCGCCAACCGCCACCTTCTTGCCGGCCGCCGCCGCCATCTCGCCGACCAGGGTGGTGACGGTGCTCTTGGCGTTGGAACCGGTGATGGCGACGATCGGCGCCTTGGCATGGCGGGTGAACAGGTCGATATCGCCGGACATCTTCACCCCACGGGCGGCCGCTTCGCGCAGCGCCGGGGTGGCCAGGGCCAGGCCGGGACTGACGTAGAGCTCCGAGGCGCGACAGAGGAAGTCGACGTCCAGCTCGCCACAGCGCACTTCCACTTCGGGGTAGTCGCGCTGCAGGGTCGCCAGCTCCGGCGGGTTCGCGCGGGTGTCGGCCACGGCGAAGCGCACGCCCTGCTGCGCCAGGAAGCGCACCAGGGACATGCCGCTCTTGCCGAGGCCGACAACGATGCGGAACTGGTCGGAAGCGATCAGCGACACTCTCTGTTACCTCAGCTTCAGGGTGGCCAGGCCGACCAGCACCAGGATCACGGTGATGATCCAGAAGCGCACGATCACGCGCGGCTCCGGCCAGCCTTTGAGTTCGAAGTGGTGGTGAATCGGCGCCATGCGGAACACGCGCTTGCCGGTCAGCTTGAAGCTGGCGACCTGGATCATCACCGACAGGGTTTCCATGACGAACACGCCGCCCATGATGAACAGCACGATCTCCTGGCGGACGATCACGGCGATGGTGCCCAGTGCGGCGCCCAATGCGAGGGCTCCAACGTCGCCCATGAAGACCTGGGCCGGATAGGTGTTGAACCACAGGAAGCCGAGGCCGGCACCGACCAGCGCGGCGCAGAACACGATCAGCTCGCCGGCACCCGGCACGTAGGGGATCAGCAGGTACTGGGCGAAATTGATGTTGCCCGACAGGTAGCAGAAGATCGCCAGCGCGCCGGCCACCATCACGGTGGGCAGGATGGCCAGGCCGTCGAGGCCGTCGGTCAGGTTCACCGCGTTGCTGGTGCCGACGATGACGAAGTAGGTCAGCACCACGAAGCCGACACCCAGCGGGATGGCGACGTCCTTGAGCAGCGGCACGATCAGGGTGGTTTCCACCGGGCTCTGCGCGGTCATATAGAGGAAGACGGCGGCGGCCAGGCCGAACACCGACTGCCAGAAGTACTTCCAGCGGCTCGGCAGGCCGCGCGAGTTCTTCTCGATCACCTTGCGGTAGTCGTCGACCCAGCCGATGGCGCCGAACAGCAGGGTCACGGCCAGCACCGTCCACACGTAGCGGTTGGACAGGTCGGCCCAAAGCAGGGTGCTGACGGCGATGGCGGTGAGGATCAGCGCGCCACCCATGGTCGGCGTGCCCTTCTTCGACAGGTGCGACTGCGGCCCGTCGTTGCGCACGGCCTGGCCGATCTGGCGGATCTGCAAGGTGCGGATCATCCAGGGGCCGAGCCACAGCGACAGGGCCAGGGCGGTGAGCACGCCGAGGATGCCGCGTAGGGTCAGGTACTGGAATACCCCGAAGCCGGTGTGGAACTGTTGCAGGTACTCCGCCAGCAGCAGCAGCATGATTAGTGAGCCTCCCCCGATGCCCGATCCAGCAGCGCGTCGACGACCTTGTCCATCGCCGCGCTGCGCGAGCCTTTAATTAGAATTGTGGCGTCGCCCGATTCGACGCGAAGCGCGTCGATCAGGCTGGCTTGATCGGCGAAATGACGGCCACCTGCACCGAAAGCCGCGACGGCATGCGCCATCAGCGGACCCACGGCATAGAGCGCATCGACCTTGCCTGCGGCATGGGCGCCGACGTCGCGATGGCCCTGCTCGGCCCATTCGCCCAACTCGCCCATGTCTCCCAGCACCAGGACGGTGCGGCCGGAGAAGGCGGCGAGTATATCCACTGCCGCGCACATGGACAGCGGGTTGGCGTTGTAGCTGTCGTCGATCACCCGCACGCCGTTCGGCGCCAGCGCCGCTACGGCGCGGCCCTTGACCGGTTGCAGGGCTTCCAGGCCAGCCTTGATCCCGACCAGCGGCACGCCAAGGGCATGCGCGGCGGCGGCGGCGGCCAGGGCATTGGCCACGCTGTGCTCACCGAGCAGGTTGAGCTGGATACGCGCCTCACCGGCCACACCGGCCAGGGCGAAACCGGCGCAGCCGCGGGCATCGCGCCACAGCTCGGCGGCGCGCACATCGGCGGTTGGTTCGTGCAGGGCGAAGCTCAGCACCCGACGGCCCTTGGCGCGGGCCTGCCAGGTAGCGAAGGCCTTGTCGTCGCGGTTGAGCACGGCGATGCCCTGCTCGCCCAGGCCCTCGAGGATCTCGCCCTTGGCCTGGACGATCTTCTCCGGCCCGCCGAACTCGCCGACATGGGCCAGCCCGGCGTTGGTGATGATGGCCACGTCCGGACGGGTCAGGCCGACGGTATAGGCGATCTCGCCGACATGGTTGGCGCCCAGTTCGATCACCGCGCCAACGTGCTCGGGCGCCAGCTCCAGCAGGGTCAGCGGCGCGCCGAGGTCGTTGTTCAGGTTGCCACGGGTGGCCAGTACCGGGCCGTTCAGGCCGGCGCGCAGGATGCTGGCGAGCATCTCCTTGACCGTGGTCTTGCCGCTGGAGCCGGTGACGGCGGCCAGCGGCTTATTAAAGGCGGCGCGATTCAGCGCACCGAGTTGCCCCAGGGCGATGCGGGTGTCCTTGACCACCAGTTGCGGCAGCGGCGCACCCGGCACCTCGCGCTGCACCAGCGCGGCGACGGCGCCCTTGGCGGCGACCTCGGCCAGGTAGTCGTGGCCGTCGAAGTTCGGCCCGACCAGGGCGATGAACAGCTGGCCGGCCTCGATCCTGCGGCTGTCGGTGGAAACGGCGGAGAACGCCACATCGGCGCCCACCACATGGGCTTCCAGGGCCTGGACCACCTGGCTGAGCAGCAGCGGCTTAAGCATGGGCGGCCTCCCAGGCGGCCAGCGCCTTGACGGTCTCGTCCAGATCGGAGAAGGCATGGCGGGTGCCGGCGATCTCCTGGTAATCCTCATGACCCTTGCCGGCCAGCAGCACCACGTCGCCGAGCTGGGCCCCGGCGATCAGGCGGGCGATGGCCTCGCCACGGCCGTGGACGAACTCGACCTTGTCCGGGGCGGCGAAGCCGGCGCGAATGTCTTCGAGGATCTGTGCCGGATCCTCCGTGCGCGGGTTGTCGTCGGTGACCAGCACGCAATCGGCCAGGCGCTCGGCCACGGCCGCCATCAGCGGGCGCTTGCCGCGGTCGCGATCGCCGCCACAGCCGAACAGGCACAGCAGGCGGCCGGTCACGTGCGGGCGCAGGGCCTCCAGCACCTTCTCCAGGGCATCCGGGGTGTGCGCGTAGTCGACCACCACCAGCGGCAGCCGCTGACCGCCGAAGCGCTGCATGCGCCCGACCGGCCCCTGCAGCTTGGGCAGCACCTGCAGCGCCTCGTCCAGTGGGTAACCGAGACCGAGCAGCGCGCCGACCACGGCCAGCAGGTTGCTCAGGTTGAAGCGCCCGAGCAGCGGGCTGCGCAGGTGACCCTCGCCCTGCGGGGTGACCAGCAGGGCCCGCACGCCATGGTCGTCGAACCTGGCCTCGCGGCAATAGAGGTAGGCGCCGGCGTCGTTCAGGCTGTAGCCGATCAGGCGCGACTCGCAGGGCTCGGCGGCCAGCTGGCGACCGAAGTCGTCGTCCAGGTTGATCACCCGGCACTTCAGCTCGGGCCAGGCGAACAGCTTAGCCTTGGCCGCGCCGTAGGCCTGCATCGAGCCGTGGTAGTCCAGATGGTCGCGCGACAGGTTGGTGAACACCGCCACGTCGAAGTCCAGCGCGGCAACGCGCCCCTGCTCCAGGCCGTGGGAGGAGACCTCCATGGCCACGGCGCGAGCCCCGGCCTGCTTGAGGTCGGCCAGGGTGGCCTGCACGGCGACCGGGTCCGGCGTGGTGTGGCGGCCGCTGTGCAGGGCCCCATGGAAGCCGGTGCCGAGGGTGCCGACGATGCCGCAGCGCTCGCCGAGCAGGTCGAGGGCCTGGGCCAGCAGCTGGCTGACGCTGGTCTTGCCGTTGGTACCGGTGACGCCGACCAGGCGCAGGCCGCGGCTCGGCTCGCCATAGAAGCGCCCGGCGATGGCCGACAGCTGGCCGGCCAGGCCCCTGATCGGTACCAGCTCGGCGCTCTGCGCGCTCATGGCGGCGGCGCCTTCGGCCTCGTAGGCCACGGCGGCGGCACCGCGGGCGATGGCGTCGGCGATGTGGGCACGGCCGTCCTGGGCCAGGCCTGGCACGGCGAGGAACAGATCGCCCGGGCGCACCTTGCGGCTGTCCAGGGTCAGTTCGCGAATCAGGGTGGCGCCGCTTGCCTGCGGCAGCAACTGGTTGAGGGGCATGGGCATCAGATTCGCCCTCCCTGGCTGGTGGTGGCAGCGGCGGTCTGCGGCTGCGCCGCGGCCGGGTCGACCGGCGGCGGCAGGTTGTCGGGGGTGATGTTCATCAGGCGCAGCGAACCGGCCATCACCTTGCTGAACACCGGTGCGGAGACCAGGCCGCCGAAGTAGCCGCCTTTGCTCGGCTCGTCGATCACCACCATCATGGCGATGCGCGGATTGCTGCTCGGCGCGAAGCCGGCGAACATCGAGCGGTAGGCGTTTTCGGTGTAGCCCTTGGTGCCGACGCTGGCCTTGCGCGCCGTGCCGCTCTTGCCGGACACGTGGTAGCCCGGCACCTGGGCACGGAACACCCCGCGCGGCGCCTCGACCACCTGCTGCAGCATGGCCTGCAGGGTCTTGGCCACTTCCACCGGCACCACCTGGGCACCGACCGGCTGGCGGTCGACGCGGGTCATGGACAGCGGCAGCACCTGGCCGTCATTGGCCAGGGTGGCGTAGGCATGGGCCAGCTGGATGGCGGTCACCGACACGCCGTAGCCGTAGGACAGGGTGGCGGTCTCGGCCTTGCGCCATTCGCGGTAGCTGGGCAGCTCGCCGACCCGCTCGCCGGGGAAGCCCAGACCGGTGTCCTGACCGAAGCCGAGCTTGCTCATCATGTCGTGGATGGATGCGCCGCCGATGTCGAAGGCGATCTTGCTCATACCGACGTTGGACGAGTTGATCAGGATGCCGGTCAGGTCGAGGACCGGGCCCTGGGTTCTGGACACGTCCTTGATGGTGTAGCGGCCGATCTGCAGCGAGCCAGGGTAGACCTCGACCTTGTCCTCGGGCTTCCAGCGCCCGCTCTGCAGGGCGGCGGCCATGGAGATCGGCTTCATGGTCGAGCCCGGCTCGAACACGTCGATCATGGCGCGGTTGCGCATCGCCGCCGGCTGCAGGCTGCGGCGGTTGTTCGGGTTGTAGGACGGCTGGTTGACCATGGCCAGCACTTCGCCGGTCTTGACGTCGATCATCACCAGGCTGCCGGCCTTGGCGCCCTGCTCGATCAGGGCGTTGCGCAGCTCGCGGTGGGCCAGGTATTGCAGGCGCAGGTCGATGGACAGGGCCAGGGCCTTGCCGGCCTTGGCGTTCTGCGTCACCTGCACGTCCTTGATCAGGCGCCCGCGGCGATCCTTGAGCACCTGGCGCTTGCCCGGCACCCCGGCCAGCCACTCCTCGAAGGCCAGTTCGACACCCTCGCGACCGCGGTCGTCGATGTCGGTGAAGCCGATCACATGGGCGGTCACCTCGCCGGCCGGATAGAAGCGGCGGAATTCCTCCAGGCCGTACACGCCCGGCACCTTGAGGTCGAGGATGCTCTGCCCCTGCTCGGGGGTCAGGCCGCGCACCAGGTACATGAACTCGCGCTCCCGGGCCTGGCTCAGGCGCTGGGCGAAGGACTTGGGTTCCTGACCCAGGGCGGCGGCCAGCTCGCTCCAGCGCTCCTGCGCCTTGAACAGCTCCTTGCCGTTGGCCCACAGGGTGGTGACCGGGGTACTGACCGCCAGCGGCTCGCCGTTGCGATCGGTGATCAGACCGCGATGCGCCGGGATCGGGATGTGCCGCACGCTGCGCGCGTCACCATGGGCCTGGAGGAAGTCCTGATCGATCACGTGCAGGTCGACGATGCGCCAGGCGATGGCGCCCACCATCAGCGCCAGCAGGACCAGCACCAGGCGGAAGCGCCAGGGATAGAGCGCGCCTTCGAGACCGATCATGGCGCCACCATCTGCACTTCGGTCGGTTCGGGGATGCGCATGCGCAGCTGACCGGCGGCCAGGGCCTCGATGCGGCTGGGCGCGGTCCAGGTGCTCTGCTCCAGCACCAGCCGCCCCCACTCGGCCTGCGCCTTGTCGCGCACGCTGAGCTCGGCATACAGGGCATTGAGCAGCTGACGGTTCCAGTGCGCGCTGTAGGACACGGCGATGGCCGACAGCAGCACGCCGCCGAACAGCACCGCCAGCAGCAGGCTGCCGGGCGGCAGGGGCTTGGCGTACAGGCGACTCATCGCAGCTTCTCCGCCACGCGCATCACCGCACTGCGCGAGCGCGGGTTGGCCTTGACCTCGGCCTCGCTGGCGTAGATCGGCTTGCCCAGCAACCTGAGACGCGGCTCGAAGGCCTTGGGAATGATCGGCAGGTCGCGCGGCAGCTTGTCCGCCTCGCCCTTGGCCTGACGTTTCATGAACTGTTTGACGATGCGATCTTCCAGCGAATGGAAGCTGATCACCACCAGCCGGCCACCGACCGCCAGGCCCTCCAGGGCGGCATCCAGGCCCCGCTCGAGATCGCCCAGCTCGTTGTTGACGTGGATGCGCAGCCCCTGGAAGGCGCGGGTCGCCGGGTGCTTACCCTTCTCCCAGGCCGGATTGGCGTCGGTCAGCACCTGCGCCAGGTCGGCGGTACGCTCGAACGGCTGCTGCACCCGACGCTGCACCACGGCGCGCGCCATGCGCTTGGCGAAGCGCTCCTCGCCGTATTCCTTGAACACCCGGGCGATCTCGTCCTCGGTCGCCGTGGCGATGAACTGGGCGGCGCTGATGCCGGCATCGGGATTCATGCGCATGTCCAGCGGGCCATCGTTGAGGAAGCTGAAGCCGCGCTCGGCGTCGTCCAGCTGCGGCGAGGACACGCCAAGGTCGAGCAGCAGGCCGTCGACCTTGCCGACCAGGCCACGTGCCGCCAGTTCCTCACCCAGCTCGGCGAAGCTGCGCTGCACAACGACGAAGCGGCCGTCTTCGGCCGCCAGTGCATTCCCCGTCGCTATCGCCTGCGGATCCTTGTCGAATCCGAGCAGGCGCCCCTCTGCCCCGAGGCCTTGCAGGATCAACCTGCTGTGCCCCCCTCTGCCAAAGGTGCCATCCAGATAGCAGCCGTCCGCGCGCACGGCGAGGGCCTCGACGGCCTCGTCGAGCAGCACGGTGATGTGGCGGTGGCTGCTGGTCATGGTCACAGGATCAGGTCGCGCAGGTCGTCCGGCAGAGCGCCGGGTTGTTTGATGGCAGCCAGGTCGGCATCGGCCAACGCGTTCCAGGCTTCCTCGTTCCACAGTTGAAACTTGTTCAGCTGGCCGACCAGCATCGCGTGCTTGTCCAGGCCGGCATGGGCACGCAGGCGCGGCGGCACCAGGAAGCGGCCGCTGCCGTCCAGCTCGATGTCCACGGCGTTGCCTATCAGCAGGCGCTGCAGGCGGCGGGTCTCTTCGCGCAGGGAGGGCAGGTCGCGCAGCTTGGCTTCGATCAGTTCCCACTCGGGCAGGGGATAGACGCACAGGCAGGGGTCGACGGCATCGATGGTGACGATGAGCTGGCCGGCACAACGCGAAACGAGCTCGTCGCGATACCGGCTCGGCATCGCGAGTCGCCCTTTGGCGTCGAGACTGATGGCGTTAGCTCCACGAAACAAGGCTGCGCTTCCCCACTGTAATTAGCTTTCCATGCCCTTATGACCCACTTTTTTCCACTTTGTGCCACTTCGGCACACTATAGGAACGCGCAGACCCTAGCGTCAAGGCGCGCCAACTCGGAAAAATCCTTATGGGACGGCGATTTAGCGAACTAAGAGGGGCTTTTGAGAAGGTAAAACGAGGGCTTTTCAGGGGCGAATTTCAGCCAGTTCATGAAGCTGAACTTCGAACTTAAAGTAATTTCTTAAGAGTAAGAATTTTTCGGTATTGCGAGGCGAGGCAGATAGAAGGGAAAGAAGGAGAGTCGATCTGTAAGCCGGGTTCTGTCGAGGACAGTCATTCCTCTACGACGCACATCACTGTACGCCTCTAGCAACCTACCCGGTTCCAGCGCGGGCCACGCCAATGGAACCCTATTTGGTCTTGCTCCGAGTGGGGTTTACCTAGCCACGGACTGTTGCCAGCCGTGCGGTGCGCTCTTACCACACCTTTTCACCCTTACCGGCGCTTGCGCGCTTAGGCGGTTATTTTCTGTGGCACTTTCCGTAGGCTCACGCCTCCCAGGCGTTACCTGGCACTTTGCCCTATGGAGCCCGGACTTTCCTCCCTCCCTTCTTGCCGGAACAAAAAGAGACAGCGACTGTCCGATCGACTCTCCGG
>JAJLLC010000029.1:0-72798 GCA_033838285.1 Pseudomonadaceae bacterium | reverse complement strand
CGTGGCCGAGAAGCGGTTGCGCGTCTTCAGCAGACCGAGGAAGTAATTGCTGTGGGTCGTCAGCCCGTAGTTATGCACACTCGGGTTGCCTTGGTAGATCGCCACGGCATTACTACCGTGGCGCTCGCGGATCTCAGCCAGGCGCTCGGCGACCAGTTCGTAGGCCTCCTCCCAGCTGATGGCCTGCCACTCATCGCCGCAGCGGCGCATCGGGTGGCGCAGGCGATCGGGGTCGTTCTGGATGTCCTGCAGCGCCACTGCCTTCGGACAGATATGGCCGCGGCTGAAGCTGTCGAGGGGGTCGCCCTTGATCGAAAGGATGCGCTCGCCTTCGGTCTGGATGGTCAGGCCGCAGATGGCTTCGCACAGGTGACAGGCACGGTGATGGACGCTGATGTCGCTCATTTCGGGTTCCCGCATGGCGCTGTTGTTGTCTCGCCACTCTAGGCGCGGCGGCGGCAGGCAACAATCGAACGTTCCGGCGGGGAATGCCAGCCGATTCAGCCAGCCTATCGTCGGCTGGCATGCATCAGTCAGCGCGGGGCGATATGGGCCACCATCAGCTGCACGGTTTCCTGGCCGCGATACTCGTTGACGTCGAGCTTGTAGGCCAGCTCCGCCCAGCGCACCGTCGGGTTCGGCCAGATTTCGCGGTCGACGTTGAAGGCGATACCGTCCAGCGTCAGCGAGCCGCATTCGCTCTTCAGCACTAGCTTGAGATGGCGCTCACCGACGATACGCTGCTGCACCAACTGGAACACACCGTGGAACATCGGCTCGGGAAAATGCTGGCCCCAGGGTCCGGCGTTGCGCAGCGCACGCGCCAGCTCCAGATGGAATTCCTCGACGCTGAGCTGGCCGTCGGTGAGTAGCCGACCGGTGAGATCGTCCTCGCACAGCTGGCGGCGCACTTCGGCATCGAAGGCCGCGGCGAAGGCACCGAAGTTCGCTTGTGGCAGCGACAGCCCGGCCGCCATGGCGTGCCCGCCGAACTTGCTGATCAGGCCGGGATGCCTGGCGGCAACCGCGTCCAGCGCATCGCGGATATGAAAGCCTGGCACCGAGCGCGCCGACCCTTTGAGCAGCCCGTCGCCAGCATCGGCGAAGGCGATGGTCGGGCGGTGGTAGCGCTCCTTGAGGCGCGAGGCGAGGATGCCGATCACCCCTTGGTGCCAGTCCGGCTCGAACAGGCACAGGCCGAAGGGCAGGTCCTCGACGTTCAGCTCGCGCAGCTGGGCCAGGGCCTCGCGCTGCATGCCCTGCTCGATGGCCTTGCGGTCCCTGTTCAGCTCGTCGAGCTGCTGGGCCATGTCGCGGACCAGCGCCTCGTCGTCGCACAGCAGGCACTCGATGCCCAGGCTCATGTCGTCCAGCCTGCCGGCGGCGTTCAGGCGTGGGCCGAGGATGAAGCCGAGGTCGGTGGAGCTGATGCGCTCGGCACGCTTGCCGGCCACCTCGAGGATCGCCTTGAGCCCCGGCCGCGCGCGGCCGGCACGGATGCGCGCCAGGCCCTGGTGCACCAGGATGCGGTTGTTGGCGTCCAGCGGCACCACGTCGGCGACGCTACCCAGCGCCACCAGGTCGAGCAGCTCGCCCAGATTCGGTCCGGCCGGGTTCGGTTCGGCAATACCGGCACGGGCGAACCAGTCCAGCTCGCGCAGCCTGGCGCGCAGTGCCAGCAGCACGTAGAAGATCACCCCGACCCCGGCCAGCGCCTTGCTGGGGAAGTCGCAACCCGGCTGGTTGGGATTGACGATGGCGTCCGCCGCCGGCAGCTCCGGGCCCGGCAGGTGGTGGTCGGTGACCAGCACCTTGAGGCCGGCGGCCTTGGCCGCGGCCACGCCCTCGACGCTGGAGATGCCGTTGTCCACCGTCACCAGCAGGTCGGGGCGGCGCTGCAGGGCCACGGCGACGATCTCCGGCGTCAGGCCGTAGCCGTACTCGAAACGGTTGGGCACCAGGTAGTCGACGTGGACGGCGCCGAGCATGCGCAGGCCGAGCACGCCGACCGCACTGGCGGTGGCGCCGTCGGCGTCGAAGTCGCCGACGAAGAGGATGCGCTGGCGCTGCTCCAGGGCCTCGACCAACAGCTGCACCGCACCGTCGATGCCCTTCAGCCGCTGATACGGCAGCAGGCGCGCCAGGCCCTTGTCCAGCTCGGCGGCGGACTGCACGCCACGGGCGGCGTACAGGCGGGTCAGCAGCGGCGGCAGTTGGCCGAGGTCGGGCAGGGTTGCGGGCAGGGGACGAAGATCGATGCGCATGGGGTATTCCGAAGCTGGCATGGGTAGCCCGGATAGAGTCCGGGATCGTCACGGCGCAGTGGCGGCGAATTGCAGCCGGGCTGCGCCAGAGGCTGGATCAGCGTTCGCCGGCCAGCCACTCCAGGGGAATCTCGTGCTGACCGCGCTCGTCGGTGACGTACAGATGACCGTCGCTGATCATCACGCTCCAGCTCACCGAGCGCGGCAGGTCGCGGGCCAGCTCTTCCAGGGCGGCCTGGTCGACGCCGACCACGTTGAGGTTCTTCAGCCCGCGCACGCCGTCGAGCACCTTGCTCTGCCACACCCGCAGGTTGCCGTAGGCCAGCACGCTGAAGCGCTCGGTGCGCCGCGAGCACCAGGTCATGCGCTCGGCGTCCGGCTGGCCGACCTCGATCCAGTGCAGCACGCGGTCGTCCAGGCTCTTCTCCCACAGCGCCGGCTCGTCGACATCGGACAGGCCACGGCCGAAGGCCAGCTGCTCGCCGTACCACAGGGCATAGGCAATCAGTCGCACGCACAGGCGTTCCTCGGTCTCCGAGGGGTGCCTGGCCACGGTGAAGCGCAGGTTTTCGTAGACGTTGCGATCGATGTCGGTGAGGTTCAGTTCGACTTTGTAGGGCGTGGCTTGCAGGGCCATGGGCGGGCTTCTTGGCTGGCGGAAAGGCGGCAAGTCTACCGCGAATGGGCCACCGTGGGTTCGCCATCCGCCCCCTGCACCGCGACCCGGTTGCGCCCCGCGCCCTTGGCCGCATAGAGCGCACGGTCGGCCAGGGACAGCAGGCGCGACAGGTCGTAGCCACCGTCGGGGCTGCCGGCCACGCCGACGCTGACACTCTGCGCACCGGGCGCAGCCGCGGCGAACTCGCAGCGAATCCGCTCGGCCAGCACCAGGGCCTCGTCCCGAGTCCCTGCACCAGGCAGGCGAACTCCTCGCCGCCGATACGGCCGAACACGTCGGCATTGCGCAGCCGCTGCGAAACGCCGTCGCAGAAGGCCTGCAGCACCCTGTCGCCCTCGGCATGGCCGAGGCGGTCGTTGATCGCCTTGAAGTGGTCGAGGTCGAACAGTAGCAGCGATACCGGCTAGTGCTGTGCGGCGCACTGGCGCAGCAACCGCTCGCCGGCGCTGATGAAGGCGCGGCGGTTGCCGATGCCGGTCAGCGGGTCGGAATAGGCCGCCACGCGGAACTGCTGCTCGGCCCGCTCCTTGACCATGGACAGCACCAGGAAGGCCATGCCCACGGCGTAGAGCACGCTCTCGATCAGCAGGATCGCGAACATCGGGCTGTGCAGCTGGCCGGGCGGATACCCCCAGGTGGCGAAGGCCAGGCGGTGAACGTAGAGCAGCGCATGGCCGCCCATCAGCAGCAGGGCCGCGAGCACGGAGACCGGTTGCGCGGCACGCCCGCGCCACAGCTCGTACATCGCCGCCAGCATGTAGCCGACCAGCATCAGGCTGAAAGCCGTGACCCGCCAGCGGATGTCCTCGTAAAAGGCCGGCCACTGGCAGAGCAGCAGCCAGGCCCAGGCCCCCAGGGTCACCAGCCACCAGCGCGGCGGCCGCCCGCAGAAGGCGCCCATCACGACCCAGGTCATGCCGCTGCACAGCAGCAGCACCATGTTGCCGACCACCAGCGGCAGCCAGTCCATGCCCAGGCCCCGCAGGGAGTTGAGCAGCAGGCCGCTGCCCTCGAGAAACAGCATGACGCCGGCCCACAGCAGGGTGCGCTCATGGCGACCGCGCCACCAGCTGTGGAACATCAGCAGAGCGCAGAACAGCACGACGCCGACGTTGCTCACCAGCAAGCTGGGGATATCGAGTTGCGGCATGGGGGATGGGAATGGCTCGGACAGGAGATCAGGCACTCTAGCACGCCGCTCAACGGCCGAAGCGCCCCCACAGGCGGTCGAACTCGCTGGCGTAGGCACCGACCAGCTGCGCATGGTCGATCACCAGCAGGTTCTCGGCATTGCTGGTGCTGGCGCTGCGGGTCCAGTTGAAGCTGCCGTTGAGCAGCAGCCTGCGGTCGAACAGAGCGAACTTGTGGTGCATGTGGAAGGGGCTGTCGTCGATGCGCAGCGGCACGCCCTGGGCCAGCAGGTGCTGGATGTCGCTGCCCTCGTCGTGCTGCTTGTCGTTGTCGCTGATCACCCGCACCGCCACGCCGCGGCGGTGACAGGCGACTATCTCCTCGCTGAGGCGGTCGTCGGAGATGGTGTAGACGCAGATGTCCACCGACTGGCGGGCCTGGCGGCACAGCTCGCGAATCTTGCGCAGGCACTCCTCGCCGGGGCTGAAGTGCGCACTGGCCACCGCCGGGCGTGGCGGCGCGCCGGCGGCATCGAGAGTCTTGACCACCTGCTCCAGCCACTTCAGCGCCGCCTGGGCGTTGGCCGGCTCCAGCACCAGTTCGCGCACCAGGGCGAAGGCGCGATTGCGCAGGTAACGCACCTGGTCCGGGCCGAGGTCGCTGCCCAGCTGGCGCAGCTCGTCGCGTTCGTCGTTGCTCAGTTTCAGGTCGGCCAGGCTGTCGCGCAGCTGCCGGTCCAGGTGGGCGAAGTCCATTCAGTTTCTCCTTGAGGTGCGGGTCAGCGCGGCATAGAACACGCCGCACAGGGCGCCCGCCAGATGGTATTCGAACGAGATGCCCTGGCGCGGCAGCAGGCCGAACCACCAGCCGCCGTAGTAGAACAGCACCAGCCCGGCGATCAGCAGGCTGCCCAGGCTGCGCTCGAACCAGGCGCGGCCGAGCAGCAGGCCCCACAGGCCGAACACCCAGCCGCTGGCGCCCAGGTGCAGGCCCGGGCGGGCCAGCAGCCAGACCAGCAGGCCGCTGCCGAGGATGATGAAGGCGCTGGCGGCGAGGAACCGCCGCGGCGAGCCTAGCAGCGCCAGCCAGCCGAGCAACAGCAGGCCCGGCAGGTTGTTCAGCAGGTGCCACCAGCCGGCATGCAGCCAGGGCGCGAAGAGGATGCCGGGCAAGCTGCCGAGGTGACGCGGCAGCACGCCCCAGGCGTTGAGGGCATTGCCGCTCAGGCTGTTGGCCAGCTGCAAAAGCAGCATCAGTGCGGCGATGCCGGCCAGCAGCTGCAGGCGTGGCGCCAGCCAGGCGGTCACGCCTGCTCCGGACCCGGTTCGACAGGCGGTTGCGGCGCACCGAGGAACTGGCCCAGCTCGCGCAGGCGCTGGGCCATCTCGCCCATGCGGTTGTGGGTGCGCAGGTCGATTTCGATCTTCTTGTCCATCGCATTCATCAGCGGCAGGAAGCTGTGCTGCAGGGTCTCGGCGAGCCGTTCCAGCAGTACCTGCACACCCGGCTGCGGAGGCGCCTGCACGGCCACCTCGACCTGCGGCTGCAGGCTGCCGAGGCGCTGCAGGCCAGCCAGCAGCTCGTCCCAGGGAATCTCCTGCTGCTTCTGCGGCTCGCGCTGCAGGTTGCCACCAAGGGCGCGGATGCCTTCGACCAGATCGTTGAGCTGGGCCACCACGCGGCTTCCCACATCGCTGTCGCTGCCGCCCATGGCCTTGTTGCGCAGGAAGTCGCGCTTGATCTGCTCCCAGCGGGCACGCTGTTCTTCCGTCATGTTGCCGCGCAGCTCGGCCAGCTTGAGCAGATTCTCCTCGGCGCCGGTAGTGAGCAGCTGCGACTCGCCCTGGTAATGGTCGGCGATCAGCTGCAGCAGCTCGGCGTCGTTCATCACCGCGCTGATCTTCTCCGCCATCTTGTTCATGTTGCGGTAGCTGCCCTGCAGCTTGAACGGCGGCTCGCTGCGGTACTGATCGGCCTGCGCGGCGCTGGCGATGTACTGCTGGTTGACCTTGAGCACCACGTCGCGCACCTGCATCAGGCGCTGCAGGGTGCTGACGATCTCGTTGATCTCCGCCCCGCTGTAGCCGTGGGACAGTTCGTTGGCGGAGAACGGCTTGCCCTCGGCCTTGGCGACGAAGCGGTAGACGTCGGCCATGTCGCGGGTGGCCAGCGGCGCCAGCACCGGGTTGGAGGTCAGGCCGTTCTCGATGTAGGAGAGGGCGAAGGCCTCCTGCATGCCGCCCAGGGTGTCGCCGAGGTTATAGATGTCGGCGCGGTTGGCCAGCATGTCCGGAATCTTGAAGACCTCGCCGGACTCGGTGTAGGGGTTGCCCGCCATCACCACGCAGAATTTCTTGCCGCGCATGTCGTAGGTCTTGGTCCGGCCCTTCCACACGCCCTCGATGCGCCTCGTACCATCACAGAGCGAGATGAACTTCTGCAGGAATTCCGGATGGGTGTGCTGGATGTCGTCGACATACAGCATCACGTTGTTGCCCATCTCCAGCGCCAGGTTGAGCTTCTCCAGCTCCTGGCGCGAGGTGGCGTCCGGCGCCTGGGCCGGATCGATGGAGCGCACTTCGTGGCCGAGCGCCGGGCCGTTGATCTTCATGAAGATCAGGCCCAGGCGATGGGCCACGTACTCCATCAGCGTGGTCTTGCCGTAGCCGGGCGGCGAGATGAGCATCAGCAGGCCCATCAGGTCGGTGCGCTTGTTCTCGCCGACGGTGCCCATCTGCTTGGCCAGGTTGTCGCCGATGAAACCCAGGTACACATCGTTGATCAGCTTGTTACGCACGAAGGAGCTGAGCGGCTTGGCCTTGAACTCGGACAGGCGCAGCGCCGCGCGCTCGCGGCCGATCACCTCCTGGCGCAGCGCCTGGTAGCGCTGCAGGCCGGGCAGGAAGGTCTCACGGTGACAGCGTAAGCGGGCGAACAGGTCGTCCACCGCCAGCACCAGCTGGCGCTCCCGGATGCGCGGATGCTCGCCCATCAGGCCCGTGACGGTGAAACGCAGGTCCACTTCGGTGACGCGACCGGGGAAGCCCTCGGCCAGCAGCGACAGCGCCACCGCCTCGGCAACATAGTCAGCCAGCGGCGCGAACTCGTCCTGGGCGCAGAGGCCGCGCAGCCAGTTGTCGGCCAGCGCCCACTGCGCTGCCGGGCGGCCGTCGAGGTTGGCCAGCGCGCGCTGGTAGTCGTCCCACATGCGCGCGCCCTGCAGGCGCAGCTTGAGGCCTTCCTGCAACTGCCTGGCGTACTTGCTGAAGACGAACTCGATACGCTCGGCGGCCAGCTCCTGCACCAGGTACTCGGCGGCCTCGCTCGTCACCGCTCCGCCCAGGCCCAGCGGCTGCTCGGCGAGGAAGGCCTGCAGCGCCGTTGCGATCTCGCCCTGCAGCTGTTGCAGGCCCTCGCGACGGCCGAACAGCTGCTGGATATGCCGGCTGGTCCGGGCCCGTTCCGGCCATTGGGCGGCGCTTTCGTTGTCACGTTGCAGGCTCCAGAACAGGCAGGCCAGCGCGCGCGCCTCGGCGCCGTAGCACAGCAGCCCGGCGCTGCCCCGCAGCGGCAGCAGCTGGGCGAGGATGGCGGCGGCGTCGTGATCGTGGATGCCCTTCTCGTAGCCCTCCTTGTAACGCGGCGCGGCGAAGTCGCGGATCAGCCTGGCCAGCTCGTCCGGCTGCGCCAGCAAGGATTTCAGGCGCTCCAGGTCGAGCCCCTCGCGGCCCTGGTCGGCGGCGGCCAGCACCTCGCCGGCCAGGTATTCGGCGCGGTACAGCTGCTCGGACTCGGACTCCAGCGCCACCTGCCAGAACGGCCTGAGCGCCTCCAGCTCGGCGTTGGCCAGCGGCTCGAGAAAGTCGGTGCCGGTCAGGTGCAGGTACAGCTGCTCGCCGCGCGGCAGCAGGGTCAGGTCCAGCTCCTGGGTGTTGACGCTGAAACGGTGGCGCGGGCCAAGCTTGATGACGTTGCCGCCTTCCTCGAACAGCTCGCTCTTGTCGCGCAGCGCGCGCACGGCCTGGTCGCGGGCGCCCTTGAGGCGCGCCTCGATATCGTCAGCCTTGACGCTGTCCTTGAGCTCGCGCAGGCGCTCGGTCATCTCGCGCAGCTTGAGGATCAGCGAGTCGGCGGCGAAGAAGGCATTCAGCTCCTCGGCCTGGGTGAACTTGGCGGTGCGCCGAGCCAGGCTGTCGAGGATGCGCTTGGCCGCATCCAGCACGCTCTGCGCCTTGCGCTGGCGCTCGTCGAGCAGCGCCTGCTTGTGCGCCTCGAAGGTCTCCAGCAACTCCTCGCGCTTGGCCAGGATGTCGCCGATGAACTGTTCGTGATCGCCGAACTGGCTCTCCAGCTCCTCCAGCTGCACCAGCAGGCGGGCCAGCTGCTCGTCGCAACGCTCCGGGTCCTGGGCCTGGCCGAGGGCGTTGGTGATGCCCTGGCTGAACAGTTTGAACTGGGCGCCGAACTGCGCCACCGTCTCGCTCGAACCCAGGCCCTTGCGCCGTTGCTCGGCACGGGCCTTGGCCTGGTTGAGGCGGGCATAGATTTCGGAAATCGATTCGACGATACGCGTGCGCTGGGTGGCGTCGTCGATCTTCAGCGACGCCATCAGGGCGGACAGCATGTCCAGGTCGGCGGCCATGGTCTGCAGCGCGGCCAGCGGCTCGGCCAGCTGCGCCACGCTCTCGGCCTTCTGCGCCTGCTCGTCGAGGCCCTGCAGGCGGGTGACGAAGGGCTGCAGGGCGGCCGGCCCGGCGAGGAAAGTCGCCGTGGCCGCCGACACGCGCTCCTGGGCGGCCAGTAGCTCGGCCTCCATGGCGTCCAGGCGCGCCAGATCGATGTAGCGATACTCGCGAATGGTCAGCAGCAGGCCGCGCTGGGCGGTGATGCCGTTGAGGCCGTCGACGAAGCTCTGCGCCTGGTCCCAGCTGTCCGGCAGCAGGCCGTCGAGCAGCGCCTTGTGCCGGCTCTCGGCATCGCTCATGGCCTGGGCCGACTGCTTGCGGATGCTCTCGACCTTCTCGTATTCGTCCAGCACCAGCTCGGCGGTGGCGGCGATCTCGCGCAGCAGCGGTGCCAGGCCGGCCAGCTGCTCGCCATTCAACCAGTGGTAGGTATCGAACAGGCGGCGGGTGTTCTGGCACAGCAGGCCGTAGCGCTGCACCGACACCGAGGGGGTGTCGATCTCGCGACACAGGTCGTAGAGGTCGGAGATGCCGCGCACCAGCTCGGCGTTGCCGATCTTGCCGAGGAAGCCGCTGCGCGCCGGCTGGCGGGCGGCGAACTCCTCGCTGCAGAACGGCGTCTGCCAGATCTGCATCGGGTGGATGCGGGTCGGCTCCTCGCCTTCGGCGGCGAAGATCACCGTGCGCCCGTCCTCCAGGCGCGCGTAGCCGTGGCCGAACAGCGGGTTCTGCAGCTGGCGGTTGATCATGTTGTAGGTCAGCAGTACCGCGCGGCCCTCTTCCGGGTGATAGAAGATGTACTGCACGTCCTCGCCGTTGGGCGAGCGCACGGCGCGCTTGAAACGCATGCCGGCCATCGACTGCTCGAAGGTCTTGTACTCGCCGTTCTGCAGGTAGTAGCCGCCGGGGAAGATGATGCCGTGGTCTTCCGGCAGCTGCACGCAGGCCAGGCCGATGGCGTCGATACGCTCGACCTTGCCGGTCAGGCCGTTGTACACCAGGTAGCGCCACTGCTCCTCGCGGTACGGCAGGACCTTCAGCAGGATCAGGCCGCCCAGGCGGGCGAACTCGATCTGCGCATCGTCCAGCGACTGGGTCTTGTCCAGCACCTCCTCACGGTAGATGCCCAGCCCGGTTTCGGTGTTGTTCTCAACCTTGATGGTGAGGTCGCCGCCGATGGTCTCGACAAACAGCGTGTCGAGGATGTTCAGGTGCGGATGGCGGCCTTCCACCACCATCTCGCGGGTGGCCTTGAGCCACTCGAAATCGAAGGGCGCCGGCAGCGCGATATCGCGCTCGCCACGGTTGTCGATGTAGCGCACGTCCTGGCCATCGACCGAGACCGACCAGCGGAACACGCGTATGTCGCTGATCCGCTCGCCGATCTGGAAGCTCGCCAGCAGCTTGCCGTCGCGCACCATCAGCTGCAGCAGGCGGGTGTTCTTGTAGTAGCTGTACAGCTCGTTGAAGTCGGCGACGAAGCTGGCCTGGGCCAGGAAGCTGCCGTCCAGCGGCACCGGCTCGGCCTCGTAGCCTTCGGCCTGCTCGACCAGGCGGTAGAGGGAGAACACGTCCTCGACGCGGGTTTCCTTCTTCAGGCCGAGGAACACGTTGTAGCCGAACAGCAGGCAGTCGCCGACCTGGACGATGTCGCGGGCGATGCAGTTGTTCTCGGTGCGGATGCGCACCCGCCCGACCACTTCCATCTGGCTGCTGCCGAATTCCTCCAGGCGCTGCCGGTTGAGCTGCTCGGTGGTCTGCCGCAGACGCTGGCCCTGGTCCTGCAGGCGCTTGTGCAGCACCTCGTAGGCGCCACCTTCGGCGACCGCCTTGTCCAATACGTCCTGGGGTTGAGGTGCTTGAGCGTCCGACATCGTGGTCATCCTGGATCTGCGGCGTCAGGCCCCCGCCCCTCCGGGCGGGAGCTGGAAAGAATGGGTGGACGGGCCGAGCGGCCCGTCCGGCCGGGTCAGGCCCCGGCGGCCGGGGCCTCGCCGTCGCGCTCGGCGAGCACCGAGGCGCCCGGTGCCTTGCCGGCCAGCAGGCGGGACAGCACGTCCTGCACCACCGGGCTCTTGCCGACCACGCCCTCGATGGCCTTGCCCACCGACAACGACTTGGCGAAGGAGTTGAAGAAGTCGCCCTCGCCGCCGACGATCTCGATCTTCGCCTTGCCCAGTGCGGTGGCCAGCACCTCGGCCTGATCCTTGGCGATGTCCGTGTTGGCGGCGATGGCGGCCATGGCCTCCTCGAAGCTCTTCTCCAGCTGCATGCGGAACTCCTCGTGCTGGCGCGCGCTGTCGCTGAGCGCATCGAGGGCGCCGAACTTCTTGCCCAGACCTTCGGCCTCGGCATTCAGGCGCTGCAGCAGGATATCCGCCTCGGCGCTGCCCAGATCCTTGGTCGCCTGGGCCTTGGCGCTGCCGAGCTGCTGCTCGCCGCGCGCCTGGGCACCCAGCTTCTCTTCCAGCACCTTGGCCTCGGCCAGGCCGTCCTTCTCCTTGGCGGCAGCCTGTGCCTCCAGCACGCGGGCCTCG
Source organism: Pseudomonadaceae bacterium (assembly GCA_033838285.1). GTDB lineage: Bacteria > Pseudomonadota > Gammaproteobacteria > Pseudomonadales > Pseudomonadaceae > Aquipseudomonas. The sequence continues at coordinate 61,502 of JAJLLC010000029.1, read as the reverse complement.
GCCAGGCCTTTCTCCTGCTCGCCCTTGGCTTCGGCGATCAGCTGCTCGGCCTTGACGCGAGCGGCGGCCAGACCTTCCTTCTCCTTGGCCGCGGCAGTGACTTCCAGCACGCGGGCGTCGGCCAGGCCGGGCGCCGCGCGTTCGGCCTCGATGCCCTCGGCCATGCGCTTCTTGGCCTCGGCCTGCTTGGCCGCGGCCTCCAGCTCGGCCTGGGCCAGGGTGTTGATTTCCACCGCCTTGTGCTTGGAGCGGGTCTCGTCGGCCTCGGCCTGCTTGACCTGGCGCACCAGCTCCTGCTCGGCCTCGGCCTGCGCCTGCAGGACGATGACCTGCTTGGCGCGCTCGGCCTCGGAGACCTCGCGCACTTCCTTGATGCGCTCCTCTTCCTGGGCCACGGTCTTCTCCACGGCGACGCGCTCGCGGATCACGTTGGCGATGTTCTTGCGCTGCTCTTCCAGGGCCTTCTCGGCCTCGATGCGTTGCAGCTCGACCTCGCGCTCGCGGGCCACCACTTCCAGGTCCTTGGCACGGGTGACCTTCTCCACCTCGATGACCACGGCACGCTGGCGGTTCTGCTGGGCCACCTCGACCTCGCGCTGATGGTTCTCGGCGCGCACGTCGATCTCCTGCTGCGCCTGGATGCGCGCCTGCTCGGCCTTGAGGCGTTCCTCTTCCTTGACCTTGATGGTCTCGGCTTCCTCGCGGGCGCGGATGGTCTCGATCTCGCGCTTCTGCCGCGCCTCGGCATCGGCCTGCTGACGCTCCAGGGCCAGGGTCGCCTCGCGGGTCTCGACGTTCTTCTTCTTGATCGCCAGTTCCTCGTTGCGCTCCAGCTCGTTGGTCACCACGTTCTGCGCGGCGGTCAGCTCGGTGATCTTGCGGATACCGGCGGCGTCGAGGATGTTGCTCGGATCGAGGGAGGCCTTGGGCGTCTGCTCCAGGTAGTCGATGGCCACGTCATCCAGCACATAGCCGTTGAGGTCGTTGCCGATCACCTCGATGATGCGGTCGCGGAAGTCCTGGCGATTCTCGAACAGCTGGACGAAGTCGAACTGCTTGCCGACGGTCTTCAGCGCCTCGGAGAACTTGGCGTTGAACAGCTCGTTGACCGCGCCGCGATCGGAGGCGCGATCCACGCCGATGGCCTTGGCCACCTTGAGCACGTCTTCCTGGGTCTCGTTGACGCGCAGGTAGAAGGCCACGGTGATGTCGGCACGCAGGTTGTCCTTGCAGATCAGGCCGTCCTTGCCGCGGCGGTCCACTTCCAGGGTGATCAGGGAGATCTTCATGAACTCCTTGAGGTAGATCACCGGGTACACCAGGGCACCGGTGAAGTGCACCTTGGGCGTGGACGACATGTCGTTGACGATCAGCGCCGTGCCCTGCGGGACCTTGATGTAGAAGGCCTTGAACAGCACGAAGAAGCCGAAGATCAGCAGGAAGAACAAACCGACGCCCATCAGGAAAGGCATCACCATTTCGAGGCTCATTGCAATCAATCTCCTTTGATTCGAAAAAACGACTCAGCGGCTCAAAGGCCTTTGAACTCGTCCTCGGTTATGACCCGGTAGGCATGCTCGCCTTCCAGGTACTCCAGCAACACCACGCGGTCGCCACGCTTGAAGCCACGCGCCTCGTCGGCGCGCACACGCAGGATCAGGCCGGCACCGCCGTCTTCCAGCACCGCCTCGCCATGACTGAGGGTGACCCGACCGCTGCGCACCACGGCGGTCTGCCCCAGCACCGACTTGCTGCTGGTGGCCTCGAGCTTGCGGAACAGCGGGCGCAGCGGCCGGCACAGCGCCGCGCTGACCGGCACCGCCGCCACCAGCGCGGCGCAAGCGACGACCAGGCCCAGCGGATAACGCAGGATGCCCAGCGGCAGATGGCTCAGCAGCAGCAACTCGACGAAGTAGCTGGCGACCCAGGCGAAGAAGAACAGCAGGGTCAGCACCAGGGTTACCGGCACACCGCCGAGCCCCAGCTTGAGCAACAGCCCGGCCAGCCCCTCGGGCTGCACCGAGTCGAGCGTGGAGTCGGCCTCGATGTCGAGCAGGTCGACGTCGAGGATGCCCAGCGCGGCGACGCACCAGTACAGCACCGCCAGGCAAAGCAGGAAGCTGAAGATGACGGTGGGAAAGGCGAAAGCGGTGAGCAGGAAGTTTTCCATCGAATTTCCATCCCTGAATCAGGCGGCGGAGCCGAAGCTCCGCCGCGACAGGCAACGATCAGGACTTGGCCTTGTCCTTCAGGCGCGCCAGCACGCTGTCGGCGCCGGCGGCGTCGGCCTTGATGCCGGCGGCACGCAGCTTGGCCTCCAGCGATTCGTCGAGATTGGCGGCCTCGGCCAGCTCGGCCGTGGCTTCCATCTTCGCCGCGCGCTCGGCCTGCTGCTGCTTGATCCGCTCCAGCGACTCCACCGCGGTATGCAGCTTGGCCTGCGAGCCGCCGTAGCGCTGGGCCACGGCCATCTGCGCCTTCTGCACGCTCTCGGTGGCCTTGACCGTATCCACCTGCTGCTTGAGGCGCTTGATGTTGGCCTCGGCCTGGCTCACCGCCTTGCGCAGCTGGGCGACACTGGCCGCATAGTTCTCGGCCTGCTCACGCTCGCCCGCCTGCTCGGCTTCCAGGTTGGCGATCTTCATCGCCACCTCCTTGGCCAGCTCCTCGTTGCCGGCCTCCAGGGCCTTGAGCGCGTACTGTTCGTACTCGGCGACCTTGGCCGCGCTCTTGCCGGCGCGCTCGGCGGCCAGCTTCTGCTTGGCCATGATCTCGGCCAGCGCCTCCTTGGACTTGCGCAGCTCCAGGTCGGCGTCGCGGATTTCCTGGTCGAGGATGCGCAGGGCCTGGCTATCGACCATGGCCTCACCGACTTCGTTGGCACCGCCACGCAGGGCGGTCAGCAGCTTGCTCCACACGTTCATGGCAATCTCCTTAGGCACCGGCCTTGAGGAAGCCTTCGTAGGCTTCGGTGGCCTTGATCACGTTATCCGCCAGCAGCTCGATCTCCAGCACCACGTCGGACAGACTCGAAGAGGCGCTGAGCGCGCCGAACATGGTGTAGCAATCCTGGCCGTCGGGCAGGGTTTCCAGGCCGATGGACGACAGCGGGAACAGCTTGTGGCTGCGCAGCACTTCCTCGTTGAAGGCGGCGCCATCGCGCACGTCGGTTACCGGCCAGAGCAGCGCCTCGACGATGATCTGCTCGCCGAACACGGCGATGAACAACGGCAGATCGCCGTATTCGCGCATGGTCACATGCAGGCTGGCGTCGGCCCCCTGAATCAGCTCGATGGCCGCACGACCTTCCTTGAACAATTCCGCCGCCGACAGCGCGTCGCACAGCGCCTGGGCAGTCCACACCTGAGGCATGCTCATACCTCCCTCCTTCTCCATAGAGGCCAACCCCGACTGAGGCTGGCGCAGTTTCCGCTCGTACGCCGCGAGCGCTTGCGCATGCTCGGGCAGTATCCAGACTTCCTTCTTCACCAGGCCCTGCTCGCGCAGGCGCTGACGAAAGAGACGCTGGTAGTGGGCTGAAGATTTGCTTTCCATGAATGCAGACTAGGCACTCACATGTAATAAATCAATTACTCACATGTGACATTTTCAAACGAACGTATGAACACCGTGCGAACGCGCACCAGCCGACCGGCCGGCCATCAGGGGAAAGGTTCTGCGGGGGAGGACAAGAAGAGGGGGAAGCCTTCCAGGCCGGAGAGGAAGCGCGCATCCTTTCGCCCGGCGATTTAACCGCAGATACTCCACCGACGAAAGCCCACGGAGCGCCGACCAGGTCGCATTAAGAAGGAGTCACGATGATCCCCAGCAAACCCCTCGCCGGCCTGAAAGTGGTCGAACTCGGCAGCCTGATCGCCGGCCCCTTCGCCTCGCGCATCTGCGCCGAATTCGGCGCCGAGGTGATCAAGGTCGAGTCACCGGACGGCGGTGACCCGCTGCGCAAGTGGCGCAAGCTGTACGAGGGCACCTCGCTGTGGTGGTTCGTGCAAGCGCGCAACAAGCGCTGCATCACCCTCAACCTCAAGCACGAGGCAGGCCGCGAGGTGCTGAAGAAGCTGCTGACCGAGGCGGACATCCTGATCGAGAACTTCCGCCCCGGCGTGCTGGAGAAGCTCGGTCTGGGCTGGGAGGTGCTGCACGCGCTGAACCCCAGGCTGGTGATGGTGCGCCTGTCCGGCTTCGGCCAGAGCGGGCCGATGAAGGACCAGCCGGGCTTCGGCGCGGTCGGCGAGTCCATGGGCGGGCTGCGCTACATCACCGGCTTCGAGGACCGCCCACCGGTGCGCACCGGCATCAGCATCGGCGACTCCATCGCCGCCCTCTGGGGGGTGATCGGCGCGCTGATGGCGCTGCGCCAGCGCGAGGTCAACGGCGGCAGCGGCCAAGTGGTGGACGTGGCGCTGTACGAGGCGGTGTTCGCCATGATGGAGTCGATGGTGCCGGAGTTCGACGTGTTCGGCTTCATCCGCGAGCGCACCGGCAACATCATGCCCGGCATCACCCCCTCCTCCATCCATACCTGCGCCGACGGCAAGCACATCCAGATCGGCGCCAACGGCGATGCGATCTTCCAGCGTTTCATGCGTGCGATAGATCGAGAGGATCTGGCCAACGACCCGACGCTGGCCGACAACGCCGGCCGCGATGCGCGCCGCGACGAGCTGTACGGGGTGATCGACCGCTGGGCCGCCAGCCTGCCGCTCGCCGAAGTCGAGGCCGCGCTGGTACGCGCCGAGGTGCCGGCCAGCCGCATCTACTCCGCCGAGGACATGTTCGCCGACCCGCAGTTCCTCGCCCGCGAGATGTTCCTTTCGGCCAGGCTGCCGGACGGCAAGCCGTTCAGGATGCCGGGCATAGTGCCCAAGCTGTCCGAGACGCCCGGCTCCGTGGAATGGACCGGGCCGCAGCTGGGCGAGCACAACGAGCAGGTGCTCGGCGAACTGGGCTATGGCGCCGAGCAGATCGCCGCGCTGAAGGCGGCGGGAGCCATCTGAAGCGACAGCAAGATTCATCCAGGCGCCAGACCGCGGCGTCATGGTTGCCGGAATAAACTTTAAAATCCATTATGGACAAAATAGTTTAAATCTCGGAGCCCACCATGACCCGCGTGATCGACCAGACCGAAGCCGAACGCCTGCTCGCCCGTATCGACGTGCACCGGACCATGCGCGCCATGTTCGCCAGCCTGGCCAGGGGTCGCGCGCTGCAGCCGGCACAACAGCTGGTGGAATTCCCCGATGGCGGCGATTTCATCAACTACCTGGGCGTGCTGGCCGATGAAGGGGTCTACGGGGTCAAGACCTCGCCCTACATCCCCGGCCCGCAGGGCGCCACCGTCACCGCCTGGACCCTGCTGATGTCGATGCGCAGCGGCCAGCCGCTGCTGCTGTGCGATGCCAAGAGCCTGACCACCGCGCGCACCGCCGCCACCACCGCGCTGGCCGTGGAGGAGCTGGCGCCGGCCGGCGCCACGCGCCTGGCCATCATCGGCAGCGGCCCGGTGGCCCAGGCCCACCTGCACTATGTGAAGGGCCTACGCGACTGGCAGAGCATCCGCCTGTATTCACCCGGCCTGGCCGGCAAGAGCTCCGACCAGCTGGCCTCCCTGCGCGCGCTCGACCCGCGCCTGCAGCTATGCGCCAGCCAGGAGCAGGCCGTGGCCGATGCCGAGGTCATCCTGCTGTGCACCTCCTCCGCCGGGCCGGTGCTCGACCCGCTGAGTCTCGACCGCAACGTGCTGGTCACCTCGATCAGCACCAATGCACCGCGCGCCCACGAGGTGCCGCCGGCCAGCCTGGCGGGCATGGACGTGTACTGCGACTATCGCGCCACCACACCCGGCGCCGCCGGCGAGATGCTGCTGGCGGCGGAAGGCGGCTGGAGCCGCAATCTGATCCGCGCCGACCTGGCCGAGCTGGTCGGCGGCCTGGCGGCCAAACCCACCTATGAGCGCCCGGTATTCTTCCGCTCCATCGGCCTGGGCCTGGAAGACATGGCCCTGGCCAACGCCCTGCACCAGCTGCTGGAGCAAGGGCAATGAACGACATGATCGACTGCGAATTCCTGATCGTCGGTGCCGGCATCGCCGGCGCCAGCACCGGCTACTTCCTCGCCGCGCACGGCCGGACCCTGCTGCTAGAGCGCGAGAGCCAGCCCGGCTACCACAGCACCGGGCGCTCCGCCGCACTCTATACCCTGGCCTATGGCACGCCGCAGGTGCGCGCCCTGACCGCCGCCAGCCGTGCCTTCTTCGACGCGCCGCCGGCCGGCTTCAGCGAGCATCCGCTGCTCAGCCCGCGCGGCGAACTGGTGGTGGACTTCGAGGGCAATGCCACCGAGCTGCTGCGCCAGTACGAGAGCGGCCGCGCCAGCGTGGCGGAGATGCGCCTGCTCAGCGCCGACGAGGCCTGCGAACTGGTGCCGGCGCTGCGCCGCGACAAGGTGCACGGCGCCATGCTCGACCCCAGCGCCGCCGACATCGACACCGATGCCCTGCACCAGGGCTTCCTGCGCGGCATCCGCCAGCACGGCGGAGAAATCCACTGCAACCGCGAAGTCAGCGCGATCGAGCGACTAGTGGATGGCTGGCAAGTGAGCTGCGGCGAGCAGCTGTACCGCTGCCGGGTACTGGTCAACGCCGCCGGCGGCTGGTGCGACGAGATCGCCGCGCTGGCCGGGGTAGCCCCCATCGGCCTCACGCCCAAGCGCCGCGCCGCCTTCACCTTCCTGGTGCCGGAGGGCGTGGACTGCCATGCCTGGCCCTGCGTGGTCGATCTCAACGAGGCCTTCTACTTCAAGCCGGACGCCGGCCAGCTGCTCGGCTCGCCGGCCAACGCCGACCCGGTGGCGCCGCACGACGTGCAGCCGGAAGAGCTGGACATTGCCATGGGCCTGTACCAGATCGAGGAACATACCAGCCTGACGATCCGCCGCCCCCAGCACACCTGGGCCGGCCTGCGCAGCTTCGTCGCCGACGGCGATCTGGTCGGCGGCTATGCGCCGGATAGCGAGGGCTTCTTCTGGGTGGCCGCCCAGGGCGGCTACGGCATCCAGACCAGCGCGGCGATGGGCGAAGCCTGCGCCGCGCTGATCCGCCAGCAGCCACTGCCGGCGCATATCGCCGCCTTCGGCCTGAACGAGGCAATGCTCTCGCCGGCCCGCCTGGGTCGATAGGCGCAGCGGGGGCGCCTGATGACGCCCCCGGCGCTTTGCGGCACACTCGCCGTGCCGCCCCTGGAGCCCACTGCATGACGCCCCGCCCCGCCGACCTGGACAACTACCGCGCCATCGCCGACGCCATCGCCACCCTGTTCTTCCCCCATGTCGAGGTGGTGTTGCACGACTTGCGCACGCAGAAGATCGACCACATCGCCAACAACCTGTCCAAGCGCACGGTGGGTGACGACGCAGCGCTGGAAGACCTGCTGGAGCACACCCCGGACGAGCGCAACATCGGCCCCTACGAGAAGCTCAACTGGGACGGGCAGAAGATCCGCTCGGTCAGCAGCGTGCTGCGCGACGGCCAGGGTACGCCGGTCGCCGTGCTGTGCCTGAACTTCAACATCTCCATGCTGGAGAGCGCCAAGCAGGCGCTGGACCTGTTCCTCTCCGCCAGCCGGGTCATCCCGCAGCCCGACTCGCTGTTCCGCGACGACTGGCAGGAGCGCATCAACAGCTTCCTGCACGCCTGGCTGCAGCAGCGTCAGCTCGGCCTCAACCTGCTCACTCGCGAGCACAAGCGCGAGCTGGTCGAGGCCCTGCACGCCGAGGGTGCGTTCAAGGGCAAGAGCGCCGCCAACTACATCGCCAACGTGCTCAACATGGGCCGGGCCACGGTGTACAAGCACCTCAAGGAGATCAAGGGCGAGGCCTGAGGCTCAAGGCAGCGCGTAGGCCTTGTACAGCAGACGCACCTGCTCGCCCGGCTCGCCGAAGTACTGGCGATACAGGGGCTCGATCTCGCCGCTGCGGTAGATCAGGCTCAGCTCGTTGTCGACCAGCAGGCGCAGGTCCTCGTCGCCGCGAGGCAGGGCCAGGGCCACCGGCTCCAGCTCGAAGATCCGCTCCAGCACCCGTGGACGGCTCTCCGCCTCGCTGGAGGCGACCAGTTGCTGCAGCACCACGCGGTCGCCGAAGAACGCATCGGCCTTGCCCGCCTCCAGCAGGGCGATGCCCTCGGCGAAGCTCTGCACCGGCAGCACTTCGGACACCACGCCAACCAGACGCAGCTGCTGGCGTACCCACTGTTCGGTGGTACTGCCGGCGATCACCGCGAAGGTGCCGCGGGCCAGGCCGCGGTTGATGGTGGCGCGCCACTGTGGCGCGGTGCGTTCCACCTTGCCCTCCAGCGCCCGCAGCAGGGCCGGCGACGCATCGCCACGCACGGCCACGCCGCGCCCGGAGGGATAGATCGGCTGGGAAAAGCTGACGCTGCGGCGGCGCTCCAGGCTCGCCACCAGCGGGCTGCACAGCAGGTCCACCCGCCCCTCCTGCAGCGCCGCCAGGGCCTCGTCGCGGGCGACCTGGCGATAGACCAGGCGCAGCTGCGGCAGGCCCTGTTCACGCTTGATCCGCTCGGCGATGCGCTGGCACAGCTCGATGGCATAACCGACCGGCCGCTCGATCGGCCCGGACGAGAACGGCTGCAGCCGGTCGACGTAGCCCAGGGTCAGGACATTGCCGGCACGCACCCGCTCCAGGGTCTGCGCCGCCAGCGGCAGCGCCAGGCCACAGGCCAGGGCCAGCATTGCGATGCTGCGCGCGATCATCAGTTGCCCCTCCCTGCGGAAACCGAGCGGCCTGACTCGTCCAGGAAGCGGTCGGCGATGTAGCCGAACAGCAGGTAGCCCACCGCCGTGACCAGCATGCCGCCGAACACCGCCTCGGTACCCGAGGCGTACAACGCATAGAAGCTGTAGGCCATGGCCACTGCCAGCGCGGCGCCGTTGCGGTACTGCACGCCGCGCGCCACCCCGGCCTTCTGCATGATGATCAGCAACGCCGACAGCGCGGTGATGTAGGGAATGATGTTGGTCACTGCCGCCAGGTTGACCAGCTTGCCGAACTGCTCGGAGGCGTTGGGCGAGATGGTCGACACCGCCATGCCGGTCTGCAGCACGGCGTTGGCGATCAGCCCGAGGATGGGCGCGCCGAGCAGGGTCACCCTGGCGAACAGGCGCGGGAACATCTGCTGCTCGGCGGTGACCTTGGCGGTCTGCGCCAGGGTGAACTGCCAGCCCAGCAGGGAACCGACGCAGGCCATCACCGCCAGGGCCATGATGAGGTCGCCGATGCCGTCGTTGAACATCCGCGCATAGACGAAGGCGAAGGGCGCCGTGGAGCTGGCCAGCTCGGCGTTCGGCACTATGCCCATGATCACCGTGGTCGACGCCACGTAGATCACCGCCGCGCCCAGGGTACCGAGCAGGCAGGCCAGCGGCACGTTGCGCTGCGGGTTCTCCACCGCATCGGAGTTCTGCGCCGCCGACTCCATGCCGAGGAAGGCCCACAGGGTCAGCGGGATGCTCTGCGCGATGGCGTCGCCGGTGGCGATGCCGTTGGGGTTCCAGGCCTGGCGCAGCACCTCGGCGTCGAACCAGAACCAGCCGATCAGCGACAGCCCGGCCACCGGAATGATCACCCCCCAGACGGTGATGGAGCCGATCTGCCCGGTGACTTTCGGCCCGCCGAAGTTGGCGATGGAAGTCAGCCAGATCAGCCCGACCGTGCCAACGAACAGCGGAATGGCACCGCTGCCCAGCCAGGGGAAGAAAGGCGTCAGGTAGCCCACCGCGGAGATGGCGATGGCCACGTTGCCGATGGCCAGCGACAGGAAGTACAGATAGGAACAGAGGAAGAACGCCGACTTGCCGTGGGCCTCCTCGGTATAGGCCGACATGCAGCCCGGCCTGGTGCAGTAGATGCCGCACTGGGCGAAGCAGTAGGCGATGGCCATCGAACCGATTGCCGTGATCGCCCAGGACAGCAGCGACACCGCCCCCCAGCTGAGCCATGCTCGACGGCAGCATGATGATGCCCGAAGCCCATCATGTTCACCGCCACCAGGGTGGTCAGCCCCGTCAGCCCCATCTTCTTGCCGGTCGCAGCCATGGCCGCCCCTCTCCCCAATCAGCCCACACCCATACTAGACAGGGCATCGTGGCGGCGCCCGGCGCCAGGCAAATGTCTCAGGCGTCGTGGAGCGCCCGCGAATCCGCCGGCGCCTGCTCGCGCGCCTGCAGGCCGTAGTCGCGCAGCACCTCGGCCACGCGCAGGCGGTGGTCGGCGAACACCCCGCCGCGCCCGGCCAGCTGCGCCTGGCGATGCTCCTCGGTATTGCGCCACTGGCGCACCGCCGCCTCGTCGCGCCAGAACGACAGCGACAGCAGCCTGCCCGGCTGGCTGAGACTCTCGAAGCGCTCGATGGAGAGGAAGCCGTCGATGGCCTGCAGCTGCTCGCGCAGCTCGGCGGCCAGGCCCAGGTAGGCGTCGCGCCGACCCGGCGCCGGCTGCACCTCGAAGATCACCGCGATCATGGCTGCGCCTCCACGCCCAGGGTGCCCTCGACCACCTCCAGGAAGCTGCGCTCCTCGCGCAGGATGAAACGCTTGTCCTGGGCCAAGGCGAAGTTGGCGCGGCCCTCGGCATCGCCCTTCAGCCGGGTGCGGTAGGCCTCGTAGGCGGCCAGACTGGGAAAGCCGATCAGCCCCCAGGCGATGTCGTTGCTGCCCTCATGTGGCAGGAAGTAGCCGAGCAGGTGGCCGCCGCAGCGCGGGATGATGCGCCCCCAGTTCTCGGCGTACTCGCGGAAGACCTCGCGCTGGAACGGGTCGATCTGGTAACGGATGAAGCAGGTGATGGTCATGCCGGTGTCCTCCTTGGATGCCCGGCTTCACCCTAGCGCTTTGTCGCCGCTCGATGGTTCGACTAGGATCGAACCATGAAAGACGGCCCCAACATCGCCCGCATCGCCGCACTGATCGGCGACCATGCCCGCGCCGAAGTGCTCACCGCGCTGATGGCCGACCGCACGCTGACCGCCACCGAGCTGGCGCAGATCGCCGGGGTGAGCAAGCCGACCATGAGCGCGCACCTGGCCAAGCTGCTTGACGCCGGCCTGATCAGCGGCACGAGCCAGGGCCGCCATCGTTACTTCCGCCTGGCCGACGCCGACGTCGCCCGCCTGCTCGAAGCGCTGATGGGTGTGGCCTTCCGCGCCGGCGCCGTGCGCGCGCGTTCCAGCCCGCGCGAGCCGGCGCTGCGCAAGGCACGGGTGTGCTACGACCACCTGGCCGGAGAGCTGGGCGTGAAGGCCTACGAGACCCTGCTGCAGCGTGGCTGCATCGAGGAAAACGGCGAGCAGCTGCGCCTGACCGAGGCCGGCAGGCACTGGTTCGCCACGCTGGAAATCGACACCGAGGCCGCCGCCGGACGACGCCAGCTGTGCCGTCCCTGTCTGGACTGGAGCGAGCGGCGCCACCACCTGGGCGGCACGCTCGGCGCGCTATTGCTGCGGCGCCTGCTGGAACTGGGCTGGGCCAAACGCGACCCGGCCTCGCGAGTGGTCGCCTTCAGCGCCCGCGGCGAGCGCGAACTGGAGCGCCTGCTGCAGGACTGAAGGCAGTCGGCGCTTTATTCGCCGTAGATATCGAAGCTGAAGTACTTGCTCTGGATCTTCTGGTACTCGCCGCTGGCGCGGATGCCGGCGATGGCGGCGTTGAGCTTGTCCAGCAGGGCCTGGTCGCCCTTACGCACGGCGATGCCGGCGCCCTCGCCGAAGTAGGCCGGATCGGTGAAGGCCGGGCCGACGAAGGCGAAGCCCTTGCCCTGCTCGGTCTTGAGGAAGCCCTCGTCGACCGGGATGGCGTCGGCCAGGGTGCCGTCGACGCGACCGGAGACCATGTCCAGGTAGATCTCGTTCTGCGAGCTGTAGCGCACCACTTCCACGCCCTTGGGCGCCAGCACCTCGGTGGCGAAGCGGTCGGTGGTGGTGGCGCGCTGCACGGCGATGCGCTTGCCGGAAAGGCTGGAGAAGTCGTCGCTGACCACCGTGCCTTCCTTCATCGTCAGGCGCGCCGGGCTGTAGTAGTACTTGCCGGTGAAGTCCACCGACTTGCGGCGCTCGTCGGTGATGGTCATGGACGACAGCACGGCGTCGACCTTCTTCACCTTGAGCGAGGGGATCAGGCCATCGAACTCCTGCTCCACCCACTGGCACTCGACCTTCATCTCGGCACACAGGGCCACGCCGATGTCCACGTCGAAGCCGGCGATGGAGCCGTCGGCCTGCTTGAAGGCGAAGGGCGGATAGGCGGCCTCGATGCCCAGGCGCAGGGGCTTGTCGGCGGCGAACGGGCTGGAGGCCAGCAGGCTCAGGGCGAGGCCGCCCAGCAGTGCGAGTTTCTTCATGGTGTAACTCCCGGAAGCACCCGCCACGCGGCGGGCAGGTTGGCGAGGAAGGGCTGGGCAGAAGAAAGCGCCGACGGCCAGGGCCGCAGCGAAGACTGGAAGCGATATGGCGGGTGCTGACGCATGATGAGTCACCGCTGTTTTGTACTTATGAGTCCATGCTGGACTTTTACGTACAAATCGTCAACTACCTGTCACATCCGGCCGCGCATTGCACACGGCACGCCTACCTCAGACTCGGGTCAGGACCGAGACCAGCGCTCGGCGGCCTCCCGGTCGCTGCAGCGTCCTTCCACCCAGCGCGGGCCGTCCGGCGTGTCTTCCTTTTTCCAGAACGGCGCGCGGGTCTTCAGGTAGTCCATGATGAAGCTGCAGGCGTCGAACGCCGCCTGGCGGTGGGCGCTGGCGGTGCCGACGAAGACAATGGGCTCGCCCGGCGCCAGGGCCCCGACCCGATGCAGCACCTCCACCCGCAGCAGCGGCCAGCGCTGCTCGGCCTCGGCGACTATGCCGGCCAGGGCCTTCTCGGTCATGCCCGGGTAGTGTTCGAGGAACATGCCGCGCACGTCCTGGCCGTCGTTGTAGTCGCGCACGTAGCCGACGAAGCTGGCCACCGCGCCTATGCCCAGCTGGGCGGCATGCAGCGCATCCAGCTCGGCGCCGGGGGAAAATGGCTCAGCCTGCACCCGCACCGCCATCTCAGCCTCCGGTCACCGTGGGGAAGAAGGCGACTTCGTCGCCATCGGCCAGTTCGCTGTCCAGGCTGCACAGCTCCTGGTTGCGCGCACACATCAGGTTCTGCTCGGCCAGCACCTGCCAGGCGCCGCCGCGGCTCAGCAAGTGCTGGCGCAGGTCCTCCAGGGTGGTCATGGCGGCGCGCTGCAGCTGCTCGCCGTCGATGCCCAGCGCCTCGCGATAACGGGCGAAGTACTGCACGCGGATCATTCGCCCTCCTCGCGGCGGTATTCGCCGCTCTTGCCGCCGGCCTTGTGCAGCAGGCGCACGCTCTCGATGGTCATGCCGCGATCCACCGCCTTGCACATGTCGTAGAGGGTCAGCGCGGCGACGCTGGCGGCGGTCAGCGCCTCCATCTCCACGCCGGTCTGCCCGGCCAGCTTGCAGCGCGCGACGATGCGCACGCAGTCGTCGCCTTCCGCCTCCAGCTCGACCTTGACCCCGGTCAGCAGCAGCGGATGGCACAGCGGGATCAGCTCATGGGTCTTCTTCGCCGCCTGGATGCCGGCGATGCGCGCCACGGCGAACACGTCGCCCTTGGGATGGGCACCGTCGACGATCATGCGCAGGGTCTGCGGCAGCATGCGCACGCGCGCCTCGGCGCTGGCCTCGCGCGAGGTCACCGCCTTGTCGGTGACGTCGACCATGTTGGCGCGGCCCTGGGAATCGAGATGGGTCAACACTCTGGCAATCTCCTCGGCGGCACCGCGAACGCGGCGCCTGTCGAGGCGATTGTATACAAGTTATCCGCCACCGGGTCAGCGGGCGGACGCAGCCGCCCGCCGAACGGCATCACATGTGCGCTTCGGCGTACTCGGCCAGCACCGAACGCGGCACGCCCTGCAGGGTGATGTGCACGCCGTGCTCGAAGTCCTTGAAGCGCTCGGTGAGGTAGGTCAGGCCCGAGCTGGTGGCGGACAGGTAGGGGGTGTCGATCTGCGCCAGGTTGCCCAGGCAGACCACCTTGGAGCCATTGCCGGCGCGGGTGATGATGGTCTTCATCTGGTGCGGGGTGAGGTTCTGGCACTCGTCGATCAGGATCAGGCTGTGCTGGAAGCTGCGCCCGCGGATGTAGTTGAGCGACTTAAATTGCAGCGGCACCTTCTGCAGGATGTAGTCGACGCTGCCGTGGGTGCTCTCGTCGTCCGAGTGCAGCGCCTCCAGGTTGTCGGTGATGGCGCCGAGCCAGGGCTCCATCTTCTCCGCCTCGGTGCCAGGTAGAAAGCCGATGTCCTCGTCCAGGCCCTGCACGCTGCGGGTGGCGATGATGCGGCGGTAGCGCTTGCTGACCATGGTCTGCTCGATGGCCGCGGCCAGCGCCAGGATGGTCTTGCCCGAGCCGGCGGCGCCGGACAGGTTGACCAGGTGAATGTCCGGATCGAGCAGCGCGTACAGCGCCAGCGCCTGGTAGATGTCGCGCGGGCGCAGGCCCCAGGCCTCCTGGTGCAGCAGTGGTTCCTGGTGCAGGTCGAGGATGCTCAGGCTACGCCCGTCGATGCCCTTGACCCAGCCGACGAAGCCCTGCTCGTCGACGATGAACTCGTTGATGTGCACCGCCGGCAGGTTGTCGGTGAGCTGCACCTGGTGCCAGGTGCGACCGTGGCCCTGGCGGGTCTCGACCTTGCTCACGCGGTCCCAGAAGGAGCCGCTGACGTTGTGGTAGCCGCGCGACAGCAGGGCCACGTCGTCGACCAGCTGGTCGGTGTGGTAGTCCTCGGCGGCGATGCCACAAGCGCGCGCCTTCAGGCGCATGTTGATGTCCTTGGTCACCAGCACCACGGGCGAGCCGCTGCGCCGGCTCTGCAGCTCCACCAGCTGGTTGATGATCTTGTTGTCGTTGAGGTGCTCGGGCAGCCAGGTGATGGGCTCCGCGCGCTTGCTCATGAGGATCGACAGGGTGCCCTTGGGCTCGTTCTTGCCGCGGCGGATCGGCACGCCCTGCTCGACCTCGGCGGGGTCGGCCTCGCCGAGCACCTGGTCGATCAGGCGGATGGCCTGGCGGCATTCGGCGGCGACCGTGTGCTTGCCGGTCTTGAGCTTGTCCAGCTCCTCCAGCACGGTCATGGGGATGGCGACGTGGTGTTCCTGGAAATTGAGTAACGCGTTGGGATCGTGGATCAGGACGTTGGTGTCGAGGACGTAGAGGGTGGGCTGGGTAGAGCGGGTGCGTCCGTGATCATCCATACTCGGTCACCTTATCGACGGGGCCTGGACGACGGAGCCACTACAAGCGCCCCGCCGCGGAGAACCGCCTGCCTCCCGAACGGTGCGGGATTCGCCAGCAAAGGTGATGGCCGAGGGCCGCCACCTGTGCTGCAGGGTTCGGCGGTCTGCTTTTTTAATACCCCAATCGGGATGACAGAAAAAAGAACTTTTTCTGCCTCACCAGGCTTTTTTATCGGTGCGACGAATAACGCTTGGCGGCTCGAAAAAGCACCGTTACATTCGGAAGTCCTGCCCCCGGCAATGCCTCCCCATCGCCCCCCGATTCCCCCGTCTATGAGCGTCATAGCTGGAGCCCTGCGGCGCATCCGGCCTAGAATCGCGCCACGCTTTCTGGAGACGATTCGATGCTGTTGGTGATTTCCCCCGCCAAGACCCTGGACTACGACACCCCGCCGGCCACCGCGCGCTTCACCCAGCCGCAGCACCTGGACCACGCCCAGGAGCTGATCGGCCAGCTGCGCCAGATGAGCCCGCAGCAGATCGGCGAGCTGATGCACCTGTCGGACAAGCTCGCCGCACTCAACGTGGCGCGCTACGGCAGCTGGCACCCGGACTTCACCCCGGCCAACGCCAAGCAGGCGCTGCTGGCGTTCAAGGGCGACGTCTACACCGGCCTGGCCGCCGAGGATTTTTCCGAGGCCGACTTCGACTTCGCCCAAGGCCACCTGCGCATGCTCTCCGGCCTGTACGGCGTGCTGCGCCCGCTGGACCTGATGCAGCCCTATCGCCTGGAGATGGGCACCAGGCTGGCCAACGCCCGCGGCGCCAACCTCTACGAGTTCTGGGGCGAGCGCATCAGTGGCTGGCTGAACGAGGCGCTGGCCGAACAGGGTGACGACATCCTGCTCAACCTGGCCTCCAACGAGTACTTCGGCGCGGTCAAGCGCAAGGCCCTGAATGCCCGGGTGATCGACACCGAGTTCAAGGACCTGAAGAACGGCCAGTACAAGATCATCAGCTTCTATGCCAAGAAGGCCCGCGGCCTGATGGCGCGCTACGTGATCAAGCAGCGCATCCGCGACCCCGAGCAGCTCAAGGCCTTCGACTACCAGGGCTATCGCTACAGCGCCGAACAGTCGAAGCCGGACAGCCTGGTGTTCCTGCGCGACCATCCGGCAGACTGATCTGGCTGGCAAAGCCATTACCTCGCCGCGCCTGACGGCTATGATCGCTGCAGCCACGACAAGGAAAGCCCCATGACCCAGCCCGTAGTCCTGATCACCGGTTGTTCCAGCGGCATCGGCCGCGCCCTGGCCGACGCCTTCAGGGGCGCCGGCTACCGGGTGTTCGCCGCCGCGCGCAAGGGGGCGGACCTGGAGGCGCTGAGCGCCGCCGGCTTCACCGCGCTCAAGCTGGACGTCAACGATGTCGAGGATATCGCCCGCGCCGCCGAACGCCTGCGCACCGAGGCCGGGCGCCTCGACGTGCTGGTCAACAACGCCGGCTACGGCGCCATGGGCCCGCTGCTGGACGGTGGCGCCGAGGCCCTGCGCCGGCAGTTCGAGACCAACGTGTTCAGCCTGGTCGAGCTGACCCGCGCCTGCTTCCCGCTGCTGCGCGCCAGCCGTGGCCTGGTGGTCAACATCGGCAGCGTCTCCGGCGTGCTGGTCACCCCCTTCGCCGGCGCCTACTGCGCCTCCAAGGCGGCGGTGCACGCCCTGTCCGACGCCCTGCGCCTGGAGCTGGCACCCTTCGCCGTGCAGGTGATGGAGGTGCAGCCGGGGGCGATCGCCTCCAGCTTCGGCGCCAGCGCCAGCGCCCAGGCCGAACAGCTGATCCGCGAGGACTCGCCCTGGTGGCCGCTGCGCGAGGGCATTCGTGCCCGGGCCAGGGCCTCGCAGGATCGCCCTACCCCGGCGCAGGCGTTCGCCGCCAACCTCCTGGCCGCCGTGGCCAGACCGCGCCGCCCGGCCCTGCTGCGTATCGGCAACGGCTGCCGCAGCATGCCGCTGCTGGCCCGCTGGATTCCCACCCGGCTGCTGGACGCGGTGCTGATGAAGCGCTTCGGCCTCGACCGCCAGCTGGACTGAGCGGCCATGACTGCGCGCTTCGCGCTCCATTACTACGTGCTCGGCGCGGTGGCCGCGGCCTTCGCCTGCAACCTGCTGCTGCGCGTGCCGCTGAAGATCGGCGGCCTGCCCGCCACCCTGATCGCCGCCAGCCTGGTCGCCTTCGGCCTGCGCTGGTGCTTCACCCGCCTGGAGGGCCATCCGCCCGCCGCGGGCCAGCGCTGGGCACTGGTGGCACTGTACGGCCTGGCGCTCGGCCTGCTGTACCTGCTGATCTGGGGCCTGATGTGGCTGAAGGACGAGCCGGGCCACATGGGCCAGCTGCTGTTCGCCCTGCACTACCTGAGCTACCCGCTGATCCTGGCGCTGGTGCTGCACCTCGGGCGCCCTGGCGAGCGCGGCTAGGGTCGCGGGCAGCTCGGCAGCGCGGCGCAGCGCGCCTGCGAGCCCGCCAGCGGTACCAGCGGCGCACTCAGGCGCGCATCCTGCGGCGCCAGCTGCCGGGCGCAGTGCCGGGCGGCGCGGGCCTGGGCAACGCACCCCGCCTCGTTGAGCACTTCGGAAAGGTTGAACCAGCCCACCGCGAAGTCCCCCTGGCGGCGCACGCTCTCGCGTAGCGCAGCCTCCGCCGCCGCACGGTCACCGTCCGCGTAGCGGGCATTGCCCATGGCGAAACTGGGCAGTGCCGCCTGCGGCCAGTGATGCTCGGCGGTCCGGTAGGCACGCTGCGCCGCGGCGCCGCGCCCGGTCTGCTCCAGATCGCTGGCGGCCTGCAGCCAGGTGGTCAGCTGCGGCTGCGCCGGCAGGCGCTCGGGCGGCAGGGTCAGCACCGCCCAGCGCTCGGCCCGTGCCCAGCTGCGCTCGAACAGGCGGAACGGGGTGAGCAGGCGCTTCTCGGTCGCCGAGCGCAACAGCAGTTCCTCGCGGGACAGGTCGTAGCCGACCACTACGGCGAAATGCCACTGCGGCCACCAGTCCAGCCCGAGGTTCTGCATCACCAGTACCGGGTGACCGGCGGCCACCTGCGCCAGCAGTGCCTCCAGCCGCGGCTCCAGCGGGTAGACCAGCAGATCGTGCTGGCGCGCCGCCGCCACCAGTTCCACCTTCAGGCTGCCCTGGCGCCCGGGCAGATAGACCTGCGGCAGCAGCTGCTCGGGCGAGGTCGCCACGCCACGCTGCACCAGCATGGTCGACAGCGCTGCCGGGCCGCACTGGTAGCGCTGCTGGGGGAAGAACGGCACCCCCGCCAGTTCCACCCGCTCGGGCAACTGCGCGTCGAACTGCCGGGGCCCCGGCGAGGCGCAGCCACCGATCAGGAGCAGCGTCGCGAGGAGCCGCGCGGCCCGGCTCAGCGCAAGCATTTGACGAAGGTGAACAGGTCGGTGGCGCAGAGCATGTCGGTGATGATGAAGATCACCAGGAACAGCACGATGATGCCGACCACGCCGGCGCCGGCGGGCTCCTCGGCCAGCTGCTGGTTGAACTGGGCCAGCTCGGCCGGGGTCAGGCTATCGATGCGCTTCTCCACCTGGGCACGGTCGACCCCCAGCTCCTCGAGCTTCTGCTGCACCTGCTGGTCCTCCAACATGGCGCGCAGCTGCTCGCGGTCGATCTGTTGCTGCTGCTCCTGCAGCACCTGCGCAGTGTCAATCATGGCCGCATTGGCCATGGGCAGGTGAGCGAACAGCACCAGCTGCACGGCCGCCAGGCTGGCGATCAGGAAACGCTTGAACGGGTGAGCACGCATGATGGCAACTCCTCTGGGTACTGATATGGTCTTGACCACCGCCGGCACAACCCAGTTCCTCGCATGCTGCTATCCGACCCGCTCCACGGCCCCGCCCAACTGCTGCCCGCCGAGCGGCGCGACCATCCCGAATGGCACCTCGGCCGCGAGCGCTACTGGCTGTGGGCGATCCCGGTGGACTGCCCGGCCGTGCTGCAGCGCCTGCAGGCTGCCCGTAGGCTGCTGGATGACTGGCTGCATCCACCGGGCGCGCGCCAGGCGCATGTCACCCTGTTCGTCTGTGGCTTCGCCACGCCCACGCCACGGCACGACGACGACATCGCCGCGACCCTGCTGCAGGCCCAGCACCGGGCCCTCGCGGCGCTGGGCGTGGCGCCCTTCGAGCTGCACATCGGCGGCCTGGACAGCTTCGCCAGCGCCGCCTTCCTGGCGGTACACGACAGCGGCCGGCTCGAGCGCCTGCGCGAAGCGCTCGCCCGGCTCTCGACCGAAGTACGCCAGGCGCCCTATGTGCCGCACCTGACCGTCGGCCTGTATCGCCGGGCCGCCAGCGCCGCGGACTGGCGCCGGCGCGCCGCCGCCCTGCGCGACTGCCCGCCGCTGCGGCTGCCGGTGCGCGAGCTGCAGCTGCTCAGCTATGCCGCCGCCGAGCCGCAGGGGGCGCTGCGCCTGGAAGCGCGGGTACGCCTGGCGGGCTAGGCCCGCTGCGCCTGCACCGGTGCGGCCGGGCGGGGCTGGCGGAACACCAGCACGTTGCCGGCCATCACCAGGCCCAGGCCGAGCAGCGCCGGCAGCGTCCACTGGTAGCCCTCGACGAACACCGAGATGTTCAGCGCCACCACCGGGAACAGCACGGTGCAGTAGGCCGCGCGCTCCGGCCCCATACGCCCGACCAGGGTCAGGTAGGCGGTGAAGCCGATCACCGAGCCGGGAATCGCCAGGTACAGCAGCGAGCCGATGTAGCGCGTATTGGCCTCGAACGTGAACGGCACACCGCTGACCAGGCAGTACGCCAGCAGCAGCAAGGCGCCGTAGAACATGCCCCAGGCGTTGGTGGTCAGCGGCCTGAGGCCGGCCTGCTGCTGCAGGCTGGACAGCAGGTTGCCGGCGGAGAAGCACAGGGTGCCCAGTACCGCCAGGCCGATGCCCAGCAAGGTCTCGCGACTGGCCTCGTGGTGCGAAAGCTCAGGCCAGAACAGCAGGCCAAGGCCCATCAGTCCCAGCGCGCCGCCGGCCAGCACGTTGGCGGCGATCCGCCGGCCCATGAAGAGCCGCGCGTTGAGCGCGTTCCACAGCGTGGCGGTGGAGAAGATCACCGCCACCAGGCCGCTGGGGATCCACTGGCTGGCCGTGTAGAAGCACATGAAGTTGAGGCAGAACAGGCACAGGCCCTGCGCCAGGCACAGCAGCTGGCCGCGCCGGTCGAGCGGCTGCAGACGGCGGCTGAGCAGGAGGATGGCGAACAGCACGGCGGCGGCCAGGCTGAAGCGGTAGGCAATCGACAGCGGGATGACCACCTCGCCCAGTTGCAGCTTGAGGGCGATCCAGGTGGTGCCCCAGATCAGGACGGTGAGCAGGTACAGCGACAGGTTCATGGCAGGGCTCCTTGACCCGGCCAGTCTCCGCCCCGGCCGCGCCCGCGCGCTTGCACAAACTTGCGCTTATCTGTCGCCGCCCCCTGGCAGGCCGCTACCGCAGGAGTAGGATGGCAGCCATCCCCTTCAGTCGATGTCCGCTCCATGGCCGCACTCGAACACAACCTGGTCTTCCAGTCGCTCAGCAGCTCGCCCAATGCGCGCCTGCTGCGCGGTGCCGAGCTGGGCGACGAGCTGGCCGCGGCGCTGTGGAGCAACCACCACGACGCCCGCGACTACCAGGGCCCCAGCCACCACACCCTGTCCTGCTACCTGGCCGGCGGCACCGGCACCTTCCGCCGCGAGCGCCCCGGCGCCAAGGGCGCACCGGACAAGCTGTGCGTGCTGCCGGCCGGGCACGAGTCATCCTGGGTGATCAACGGCGACATCCGCCTGGCGCACCTCTACGTCAGCCCGCAGCGCTTCGCCGCCAGCGCCGTCGCCCTGCTCGACCGCGAGCCGCGCGAGCTGCAGCTGCGCGAAAGCACCTTCCTCGAAGACCCGCAGCTGGCCGCGCAGTTTCGCCAGCTGGTGACGCTGGACTGGAACGAGCCGGGCGAGCGCCTGCTGACCAGCAGCCTGGCCCACGCGATGATCGACCATGTGCTGCTGACCCAGGTCGGCCAGCGCCAGGGCCTGAAACTCAAGGGTGGCCTGGCGCCACACCTGCGCCGGCGCCTGGTGGACTACATCGAGCAACACCTGGACCAGCCGCTGGCACTCGGCGAGCTGGCACAGCTGGCGGCGCTGTCGGAGTACCACTTCGCGCGCATGTTCAGCACCAGCTTCGGCCTGCCGCCGCATCGCTACGTGCTGCAGCGGCGCCTGCTGCGGGCGCGTGAACTGCTGCTGCACAGTGCCCTGCCGCTCGGTGAGATCGCCCTGGCCTGCGGCTTCGCCAGCGCCAGCCACTTCAGCAACCGCTTCCGCCAGGCCTTCGGCGCGGCGCCCGGACTGCTGCGCGCGGCCCGTTAGCACGCCGCACACCGGGAACAGCACTGGACTGGCGCAACTCCACCGACTATTCAGGGTGAGGTCTTGCCTCATGGCGAGCTTCGCGGACTTGCCAGGCCAGGGACAGACCATTACTGTATATACATACAGATCAACCAGATATGGGAATGAGGTGATGAATGGCCGTCGAAGTGGTGTACCGCAGCAGTCGCGATCCGGAGCGCCTGTTCATGGATAAGGCCGAAGCCGATCGTTACGACAAGATGCTGGAGCTGGCCGAAGCGCTGTCCGCCGCCCTGCACAAGGCGGTGCCCTCGCTCAGCGAGGAGCAGGTGGAAGAGCTGGGCATCTTCATGGCCAGGAACCGCGACACCTTCGCCCGCGCCTTCAAGAACCAGCCCGAGGCCCTGGCCGAGCTGGGCCAGGCCGAGGCGGACTGACGGAGTTGACCGAATGGCCAGCCGGGTTTAGTGTCGGCAGGCCATTGAAGAAATCCCCCATGCACCACCACGCGCACCTCGACCTCCCCGCCCTCGCCGCCGCCCGCGGCGAGCGCCCGTGCGCGCCACCACCTGTCGCCCTGCGCGCCGGCACGCCACCACCGCCGCCGCGCGCCTGATCGTCTGCCGCCGCGCGGTTCGCCGCCCACGGCCGATCACTCCAGCCTTCACGGTTCCGTCCTCTCTGCGCCTGCTCAGGCGACGGAGCCTGTTGCCATCTTCGACAGGTGATTCTTCATGCGTTTCGACAAGACCTTCTGGGGCGCCTGCGCCTCCACCACGCTGTTCGTCCTGCTCTGGAGCAGCGGCGCGATCTTCTCCCGCCTGGGCCTGGACCACGCCTCGGCCTTCGCCTTCCTGACCCTGCGCTTCATCCTCGCCCTCGGCGTCCTGCTGCTGGTCGGCGCCCTCGCCCGCAGCTGGCTGCCGGCACGCGGCCAGCGCCTGCGCACGGCCGGCACCGGCCTGCTGATGGTCGGCGGCTACTCGATCTGCTACCTGCTGGCGCTGGACCAGGGCATCACCCCCGGGGTGCTGGCGACCCTGCTCGGCGTGCAGCCGATCCTCACCCTGATGTTGCTGGAACGACGCTTCGCCGCCCTGCGCCTGGCCGGCCTGGCGCTGGCCCTGCTCGGCCTGGTGCTGGTGGTGTGGCAGAGCATCGGCCTGGCGCGCTTCTCCGTGGCCGGCACCGGCTACGCCCTGGGCGCGCTGCTGTGCATGACCCTCGGCGCCATCGCCCAGAAAGGCCTGAGCCAGTCGCCGCTGCAGGCACTGCCGCTGCAGTACGGGGTCAGCCTGCTGCTGTGCGGGCTGTTCCTGCCGTTCCAGCGCTTCACGGTGGACTGGTCGCTGGATTTCCTGGTGCCGCTGCTGTGGCTGGGC
This sequence comes from Pseudomonadaceae bacterium, assembly GCA_033838285.1. Taxonomy (GTDB): domain Bacteria; phylum Pseudomonadota; class Gammaproteobacteria; order Pseudomonadales; family Pseudomonadaceae; genus Aquipseudomonas. Next base: position 38,383 of record JAJLLC010000029.1, on the reverse strand, counting down.
CTCGTCATCTCGGTGGTGGCGCAGCTGCTGCTGTACCGGCTGATCCGCGCCGGCAACCTGGTCAACGTCACCAGCCTGTTCTACCTGGTGCCGGGGGTGACGGCGGCAATGGACTACCTGTTCCTCGGCAACGCCATGAGCGGCCTGAGCCTGGTGGGCATGGCCGCCATTGTGCTGGGCCTGCTGCTGGTGTTTCGCCCGCAGCGCAGCGCGCTGGCAAGCACGCAGCCCGCAGGCCAGGCGCGCCCGTCCTAGGCCTCGAAGCGGCTGCCGCCGTCGCGGTCTCGCTCGTAGTGCCGCGCCAGCGCGAAGGCCGGCAGCCAGGCCTCGCGGCGCAGGGTCCACAGCTCGTAGGTCGGGCGCAGCTGGTCGATATCGTCCAGCGCGCCCAGGCCGACTTCCACCTCATCCCCGCTGCGGGCGAACACCGATGAACCGCAGCGCGGGCAGAAATGCCGGCCGGCGTAGTCGCGGGTTTCGCCGGTGATTGCCAGTGCGCTTTGCGGAAAGATCGCGCTGGCATGGAACAGCGTGCCGTGATGCTTGCGACAATCGAGGCAGTGGCACAGGCCGACCCGATAGGGCCGGCCCTGCGCCACGAACCGCACGCTGCCACACAGGCAGCCACCGTTGAATCGGTCCATCTGCCTCTCTCCTATGGGGCCTCCAGGGCCTGCACCAGCGCCTTGAGAAAGCGCGCCGCCTCGCCGCCGGTCACCGCGCGGTGATCGAAGGTCAGCGACAGCGGCAGGATCGGATGCACCGCAGGCGCGCCCTGCCAGGCCACCACCTCGTCGCGGATGCCGCCGGCGCCGATGATCGCCACCTGCGGCGGCACCACCACCGGGTTGGCGTAGCGGCCGAACAGGGTGCCGAAGTTGGACAGGGTGAGGGTCGCGCCCATCATCTCCTGCGGCGGGATGGAGCGCGCCTGCACGTCCGCGCGCAGGCGCGCCATGCCCTGCTTGAGGTCCTCGGCCGAGCGCTCGCCGACATTGCGCAGCACCGGCACGAACAGGCCGTCCGGGGTGTCCACGGCAATCCCCAGGTCGAGGCGGTCGTGCCGGCGGATCGAGGGGCCGCGACCGTCGAACCAGCTGTTGAGTACCGGCTCCACCGTGCAGGCGTGGGCGATGGCCTTGGCCAGGCGGATCAGCGGGTCGCGCGCGGCCTTCCAGCGGTGCAGGTCAGCATCGCCGTAGAGGGTCACCGGCACCACCTCGGCATGCGCCCTGGCCATGTTGATCGCCATGCTGCGCCGCACCCCGCGCAGGCGCTCGCCGCCGAAACGCTCGCGCTCGCCCTGCGCCGCCGCTTCCACGTCGGCGACGCTGATCAGGCCGTCGGCGCCCGAGCCGGCGAGACCGGCCAGGTCGACGCCAAGCTTGCGCGCCAGCTGGCGCACCGCCGGGGTGGCGCGTTGCGCCAGGTGCTCGCGGGTGGAGGGCGCGGCGCCGATGAAGAAGCTGTCCTCCTGGGCGCCGCCGTGGCCGCCTTCCAGGCGGCCGACCACGGTGCCGGCGTCCTCCTCGCCCTCGTAGGCCAGCAGCGGCTCGCCGACATGCAGGATGTCGCCGGCGCCGCCGAAGGTCTTGCACACCACGCCGTCGTAGGGCGCGGGGATGTCGACTATGGCCTTGGCCGTCTCCACCGAGACCAGCAACTGGTCGGCCTTCACCGTATCGCCGGCCTTGACGTGCCACTCGACGATCTCGGCCTCCTGCAGGCCCTCGCCTAGGTCGGGCAGCTTGAAGTATTTCATCGCGGCGCTCCTCGTCTCAGGCGTAGTTCAGGGTGGCCTCGCAGGCGGCGAGGATGTCCTCGACACCCGGCATATACAGCTGCTCCAGGCGGTACAGCGGCGGCGGGATGTCCGGCGCGGTGACCCGCTGGATCGGCGCCTGCAGGTCGAGCAGCGCGCGCTCGTACAGGCTGGCGGCGATCTCCGCGCCGACCCCGCAGGAACGTGGCGCCTCGTGGACGATCACACAGCGCCCGGTCTTGCGCACCGAGGCCTCCAGGGTGTCGAGGTCGAGCGGCTTGAGGCAGGCGACGTCGATCACCTCGGCCGAGACGCCCTGCCCGGCCAGGCGCTCGGCGGCCTGCAGCGTCTCGTGCACGCTGGCGCCCCAGCTGACCAGGGTGATGTCGCCGCCCTCGCGCAGGGTGAAGCAGCTGTCCAGCGGCAGGCGCCGGCCATCGTCGGCGAGCGGCTGCGGGTTCATGCGGTACAGCCGGGTCGGCTCGAGGAACACCACCGGGTCGGGGTCGTCGATGGCCGCTAGCAGCAGGCCGTAGGCCCGCGCCGGCGACGAGGGGATCACCACGCGCAGGCCGGGGATATGGGCGAACAGCGCCTCGGTGCTCTCGCTGTGGTGCTCCGGCGCGCGGATGCCGGCGCCCATCGGGCTGCGCAGCACCAGCGGGCAGCTCAGCCGCCCACGGGTGCGGCAGCGCAGGCGCGCGGCGTGGGCCAGCAGCTGCTCCAGGGCGGCGAAGACGAAGCCGAGGAACTGGATCTCCAGCACCGGCTTCAAGCCTTGGGCGGCCATGCCCACCGACAGGCCGGCGATCATGGTCTCGGCCAGCGGCGTGTCGATCACCCGCTTGAAGCCGAAGGCCTCGCGCAGGCCGAGGGTGGCGCGGAACACCCCGCCGTTGACGCCGACATCCTCGCCCAGCACCAGCACATCCTCGCTCTCGTGCATGGCCCGGTGCAGGGCCAGGTTGACCGCTTCGAGCAGCGTGTATCTCTTGACCTCATTCATGGCCCTGCCCTCCCGCGCGACGCGCCGCGCGCTCCAGCAGCGCCTCGCGCTGATCCATCAGGGCCGCCGGCCAGCGCGCGTAGACATAGTCCAGGGCGGCCTCCGGCGGCTGGTTGCCGGCCGCCTCGAAGTTATCCACGGCGCGCTGCACCCGCGCCTGGCAGTCGGCGACCAGGGCCTGCTCGCGGCCCTCGTCCCACAGCCCCTGGCCAGCCAGGAAGCCCTGCAGGCGCTTGATCGGCTCCTCCTCCCAGGCCCGTTTCACCTCCTCCGCGCTGCGGTAGCGGGTGGCGTCGTCGGCGGTGGTGTGGTCGCCCAGGCGGTAGCTCAGGCACTCCAGCAGCACCGGGCCCTTGCCCTGGCGCGCACGTTCCAGTGCCGCCTGCACGCGGTCGTAGACCGCCAGCACGTCGTTGCCGTCCACCTGCTCGCCGGCGAAACCGGCGCCGATGGCCTTCTGCGCCAGGCTCGGCGCGCCGCTCTGGATGCGCCTGGGGGTGGAGATGGCCCACTGGTTGTTGTTGATCACGAAGACCACCGGCAGCTGCCAGGCACCGGCGACGTTGAGCGCCTCGAGGAAGTCGCCCTTGCTGGTGGCGCCGTCGCCGCAGGTGGTGACGGCGACGCGGTGCTGGCCGCGGATCTTGAACGCCGTGGCCACGCCGCAGGCATGCAGGGCCTGGGTGGCGATCGGCACGCACAGCGGGAAGTCCTCGGCCACCGCCGGGTCCTGGAAGTCGCTGCCGCGCTCGTCGCCGCCCCAGTACAGCAGGATCTCCTCCATGCGCACGCCGCGCATCAGCTGCACGGCGGTGTCGCGGTAGTAGGGCACCAGCACGTCCTCGGGCCGCATCAGGCTGCCGATGGCCACGCCGATGGCCTCCTGGCCGAGGGTCGGGGCGTAGGTGCCGATGCGCCCGGTGCGCTGCAGGGCCACGGCCTTGAGGTCGAACAGGCGGGTCAGCACCATCTGCCGGTACAGGCGGGTGAGCAGGTCGACGTCGGCGGCCCAGGGCGGCAGCGTGGCGCAGGGGCGGCCGTCGGGCGCCAGGTAGCGGGTCAGGGGGATCTCGGGCTGGTTCATCGCATGCCTCCGGGTAGGTGCAGGCGTGGTCCCGCCGCTTGTGGCAGCGGGGCGCGGGGCGCCGGGTCAGGCGCCGTAGAGCAGGCGTTCGGCCAGCGCGTCGGCGACCCGCGCCGGCGAGCGCTTGTCGGCCTGGGCGTGGGCGTAGATCTCGGTCAGGCGCTGGCCGATGCGTGACAGGTGGGCGGTGATCGCCGGCAGTTCCTCGCCGCGGTGCTGGAGCGCGACGTAGATCAGGCCGCCGGAATTGATCACGTAGTCCGGCGCGTAGAGGATGCCGCGCGCCTCCAGCTCGTCAGCGATCTCGGCGCTGGCCAGCTGGTTGTTGGCCGCCCCGGCCACCGCCGCGCAGTGCAGCTCGCCCACCGTCTGCGCGTTGAGCACGCCGCCCAGGCCGCAGGGGGCGAGGATGTCGCAGGGGGTGCAGAGCAGCTCCTCGCTGCTCACCGCCCGTGCGCCGAGCTGCTCCACCGCCAGCTGCACGCGGCCGGGGTCGAGGTCGCTGACATACAGCACGGCGCCGGCAGCGGCCAGCTGTTCGGCCAGGGCGTAGCCGACGTTGCCCAGGCCCTGCACGGCCACGCGCAGGCCGTCCAGGTCGTCGCTGCCGAGGCGCGCCAGGGCGGTGGCACGGATGCCGGCGTAGACGCCCATGGCGGTGTGCGGCGAGGGGTCGCCGGCGGCCGTGGTGCTGGTCACATGCTGGGTCTGCTGGGCGATGCAGTCCATGTCGGCGCTGGAGGTGCCGCTGTCGACGGCGGTGATGTAGCGCCCGTTCAGCGACTCGATCATGCGGCCGAAGGCCTCGAACAGCGCGCCGCGGTTGTCCAGGTGCGGCGGGCGGATGATCACCGCCTTGCCGCCGCCCTGCGCCAGGCCGGCCAGGGCGGCCTTGTAGCTCATGCCCTGGGCCAGGCGGATGGCGTCGCGGATGGCGCTGTCGTCGTCGGGGTAGGCCAGGTAGCGGCAGCCGCCTAGGGCCGGGCCGAGCCGGGTGTTGTGGATGGCGATGATGGCCTTGAGGCCGCTGGCAGGATCCTGGGCAAGATGCAGCGCTTCGAGCCTGGCGCTTTCCATCATGGTGAACATGGCGGACTTCCTCGCTGGCTTTACAGGCCAGTATAGGTCGGCCGCCGGGGTCGGACCGGGCAGGCGGGAATAAGGCCGGAGTGGCTTATCGCCCCTGCACCTTCCACCAGGTGCAGAACTCTTCCAGGGCGGTCCAGATCGGCACCTGCGGGTCGTAGTCCAGGTACTGGCGGGCACGCGAGATGTCCAGGCTGAAGTCGCGCGCCATCACCGCCACGCCCAGGCGGAACAGCGCCGGCTCGGGCCGCCCCGGCAGCAGCTTGCACACCGTCTCGTTGAGGGTCGCGGCGGCATAGGCCAGGCCGAACGGCAGGTGTTTGCTCACCGGCGGCAGACCGAACTGGCGCAGCACGAAGTTGACCACGTCCCACAGCGGCACCGGCGCGCCATTGCTGATGTTGTACACCTTGCCCAGCGCCGGACCGGCCGCCAGCAGGCTGCTGAACAGGGCGTCGTTGAGGTTCTGCATGCTGGTGAAGTCGACCTTGTTGAGGCCGTCGCCGATGACGAACAGGCGACCCTTGCGCTGCATCTCGATCAGCCGCGGGAAGATGCTGGTGTCGCCGGCGCCGGTGACGAAGCGCGGGCGCAGGGCGATCACCTCGAGGCCGAACTCCTGGGCCTCGAACACCTTCTGCTCGGCCAGGTACTTGGTGGCGCCATAGTGGTCGACGAACCTCTTCGGCACCTGCTCTTCCTTCAGGCCGACATGCGCCTTGCCGTCGAAGTAGACCGAAGGCGAGGACAGGTGCACCAGGCGCCGCACCTTCTGCCCCAGGCAGGCCTCGATGACGTTCTGGGTCAGCACCACGTTGCCCTGGTGGAAGTGCTGGTAGGTGCCCCAGGTGCCGACGGCGCCGGCGCAGTGCACCACCATCTCCACGTCGCGACAGAGCTTGTGCGCCAGGTCCGGGTCGGCCAGGTCGCCCTGGACGAACTCGGCGCCGCGTTTGGTCAGGTGCTGCACCGCCTCGGGGCGGCGCCCGTTGATGCGCACCGCCAGGCCCTGTTCCAGGGCAAAACGGGCGAAGCGCCCGCCGATGAAGCCGCTCGCCCCCGTTACCAGAATCTTCATCTGTGACTCCCCCGGTTCTTGTTATGCCACCGACTCTAGCAGCCGCGGCGCGCCCTGCGTGTTGCCCAGGCGGCCAGAACAGCGGCCTTGCGGACCATCGCTCGATTTTCTTTACGCTCGTTAAAGAATTTGCACGCTTCTTGCAAAATTCTTGACGCTTACTAGCCCTTGTCACTCATCTACACGCGGAGTCCCGGGACATGCCGTTACGTCTCAAACTCGCCGCCAGCTTCCTGCTGATCGGACTCATTCCCGTACTGGCGATGGCCGTGACGGTCTATCGCCAGGCCAGCCATGCCCTCCAGGAGCAGGCGCTGAACGCCCTGGAGGCCGTTGCGAATATCAAACAGCAGCAACTGCAGGACAGCTGGCAGGCCCGCCACAACCAGCTCGCCACCCTGGCCAGCAACCTCGGCACCAGCTACGCCGGCCTGGACGGCGTCTCCCTGGTCAGCACCGCCAACTACGACCGACCGATCTTCGAGCATTTCGCCAAGACCTATGGCTACCGCGAACTCAAGCTGGTCGACCGCCAGGGCCTGGTGCTGTTCAGCCTGCAACGCGGCGCCGACTACCAGCAGAACCTGAACGACCCCGCCTGGCGCGCCACCCCGCTCGGCCAGCTGGTGCGCCAGGGCCTGGACAGCGGCCAGGCGCAGATCGGCGACCTGCAGCCGAGCGCACCGGGCGCCGAACCCAGCCAGTTCCTGGTCGCCCCGGTGCTCGACGAAGGCGAGCTGAGCCTGCTGCTGGTACTGGAACTGCCGCTGGCCGAGCTGAACCGGGTGATGCAGGCCCGCCAGGGCCTGGGCGAGGCCGGCGAGACCTACCTGGTCGGTGCCGACGGCCTGCTGCGCTCGGACTCGGTGCGCTTCGCCGAGCACCGGGTGACGCGCGACGGACAGGCCGGCAGCGCGCTGCCGGGTGCGGCCATCGCCCGCGCCCTTGCTGGCGAGCAGGGACGCCTGGCCGAGGGCGGCCTGGCCGGCCAGCCGGCGCTCAAGGCCTTCGTGCCCCTGCAACTGGACGACAAGCGCTGGGCGCTGGTCGCCGAGATGGACCAGGCCCAGGCCTTCGCCCCGGTGCGTACGCTGATGTGGCAGGTCGTGCTGCTGGTGGCGCTGACCATCGTCGGCGTGGCCGTCGCCACCTGGCTGGTCAGCCGTAGCGTGATGCGCCCGCTGGGCGGCGAGCCGCGCCACATGGCCGAACTGGCCCGACGCCTGGCCGCCGGCGAGCTGCGCCTGAGCGAGGACGATGCCGCGCATGACGGCCTGATGCAGGCCCTGCACGAGATGGCCCGCGCCTGGCGCGAGGTGGTCGAGCGCCTGCGCCAGGCCAGCCAGGCGGTGGGCGCTGCCAGCGGCGACATCCTCGGCGCCGCCGGGCAGACCAGCAGCCGCCTGGATCAGCAGCAGGAAGCCCTGGAGCTGGTGGTCAGCGCCGTCGACCAGATGGCCGCCACAGTGCAGGAGATCGCCAGCAACGCCAGCCAGAGCGCCGACGGCAGCGCCGCCGCGCGCGAGGCCTTCGCCACCGTGCAGGGCAGCCTGCAGCGCATGATCGGCCAGCAGGACCAGCTGCTCGCCGGCCTGCGCGACGCCGACCGGGTGGTGCAGGCGCTGGCCGCCGACAGCCAGCAGATCGGCTCGGTGCTGGCGGTGATCCACGCCATCGCCGAGCAGACCAATCTGCTCGCCCTCAATGCCGCCATCGAGGCGGCGCGCGCCGGCGAGCAGGGCCGCGGCTTCGCCGTGGTCGCCGACGAGGTGCGCAGCCTGGCGCAGAAGACTCGCCAGGCCACCGAGGAGATCGTCGGCATAGTCGAGGCCCTGGGCCTCTCCTCGGTCGAGGCGCAAACCCGCATGCAGGGCTCCAGCGAGCAGGCGCGTGCCCTGGAACTGGAGACCCAGGCCGTGCTCGGCAACCTCGACCAGCTCGACGACTCGCTGCAGGGCGTGCATGCCCTGGCCTTCCAGATCGCCGCGGCGGCCGAGCAGCAGGCGGCCACCACCCAGGAGATCAACCAGCACATGCACCGGCTCAACGACATGACCGGCGAGAACCGCCGCACCGCCGCCCACACCCGCGACTGCGGCGAGCACCTGCGCAAGGTGGCCGGCAGCCAGGAGCAGCTGGTGGCGCAGTTCCAGCTGTAGCCCGTAGGATGGGTTGAAGCGCTCCGCGCTTATACCCATCGCGATTCGCCGCATGGGTATCGCTGCGCTCAACCCATCCTAGGTCGCTACACCAGCCAATCCCCCACGCCGCGCTGCAGATGCCGGGTCAGGCTGGCCAGCAGCTCGCCGCCGCTGCGCCAGTGGTGCCAGTACAGCGGCACGTCCAGCGCCCGCCCCGGCACCAGTTCCACCAGCACGCCAGCCTCCAGCTCGCGGCGCACCTGCAGCTCGGGCACCAGGCCCCAGCCGAAGCCGGCGCTGGTCAGGCGCACGAAACCTTCCGAGGACGGGCACAGATGGTGGACGAAGCCGCCATCCAGGCCCAGCCCGGCCAGGTAGCGGTGTTGCAGCAGGTCGTCCGGGCCGAAGACGATGGCCGGCACCTGGCCCAGGCGCGCCAGCTCCACGCCGTGCGGGAAGTGCCGGGCGATGAACCCGGGGCTGGCCAGCGCGCGGTAGCGCATGGCCCCCAGGGGCAGCACCCGCGCGCCGGCCACCGGGCGCTCGGCGGCGCACACGCAGCCGGCCACCTCGCCGGCGCGCATGCGCTTGAGGCCGACCTCCTGGTCCTCCACCACCAGGTCCAGCAGCAGGCGCTGCTCGGCGACGAACTCGCCCACCAGCGGCGCCCACCAGGTGGCCAGGCTGTCGGCATTCAGGGCGATGCGCAGGCGCTCGACCGGCTGATCCTCGGCCAGTGCCGGCACCTGGCCCTGCAGGTCGCGCTCCAGCAGGCGCACCTGCTGAACGTGGTTGAGCAGGCGCCGGCCGATCTCGGTGGGCGCCGGCGGCGTGGCACGCAGCAGCACCGGCTGGCCGACCCGGGCCTCGAGCAGCTTGATCCGCTGCGACACCGCCGACTGCGACAGGCCGAGCAACTGCGCCGCGCGCTCGAAACCGCCCTGCTCCACCACGGCGGCCAGGGCCGCCAGCAGCTTGTAGTCGAACATAAGAATTCCTAATGAGAGATCAGCACGATTTGTTTTTCTTATACAGCCAAGCAGCCCAGACTGGCCAGCATCCCGAGCCCACCACAAGGAAACCGCCCATGGCTGGAGAAACCGATCTGGCGCGCCTGCTCAGCGGCCTGGCGCCACGCCTCAACCTCGGCGACTACGTGTTCTGCTGCGTCGCCACCCCCAGCGCCGAACAGCTCGCGGTCGCCCTCGGCAGCTTCCGCGAGACCGAGGGTTGCACCCTGATCCTGCCGCGCGCCGAGGCCGAGCGCCTGGGCCTGGGCTACGACTACGTCGCCGCCTGGATCACCCTGCAGGTGCATTCGGCACTGGCCGCGGTCGGCCTCACCGCCGCCTTCGCCACCGCCCTGGCCGCCGCGAACATCAGCTGCAACGTGATCGCCGGCTACCACCACGACCACCTGTTCGTCGCCCAGGCCGATGCCGAACGAGCCCTGGCCGTGCTGCAGCGCCTGGCCAGGGAGGGCCGCTGAGATGTGGCAGAGCTACCTCAACGGCCTGCTGGTTGCCGCCGGCCTGATCGTCGCCATCGGCGCGCAGAATGCCTTCGTCCTGGCCCAGAGCCTGCGCCGCGAGCACCACCTGCCCACCGCGGCCCTGTGCGTGCTGTGCGATGCCCTGCTGGTGTCCGCCGGGGTGTTCGGCCTGGCCGCCGTGCTGGCGCAGAACCCCACGCTGCTGGCCGTGGCACGCTGGGGCGGCGCCGCCTTCCTGCTCTGGCTGGGCGTGCAGGCGCTGCGCCGGGCGCTCAACCCGCAGGCCCTGCAGCAGCAGGACAGCGGCCCGCGTTCGCGCCGCGCGGTGCTGCTGGCGGCGCTGGCGGTGACCCTGCTCAACCCGCACGTCTACCTAGATACCGTGCTGCTGATCGGCTCCCTCGGCGCCCAGCAGCCGGTGCCCGGCGCCTACGCCCTGGGCGCCGCCAGCGCCTCGCTGCTGTGGTTCTTCAGCCTGGCCCTGGGCGCCGCCTGGCTCGCGCCCTGGCTGGCGCGCCCGGCCACCTGGCGCCTGCTCGACCTGGCGGTGACGGCGATGATGTTCGCCGTGGCCGCCCAGCTGATACTGCACGCCCCCGGCGCATGACCGCGCAGGCGCCGCGGCGTTATGCTGCGGCGCTCTGACCGGGGGACAAGGAGCGGCGCATGGAGACGACGGTGTTTGCCGTGGTGCTGGCCGCCGCGGCACTGCACGCGGGCTGGAACGCCCTGCTGAAGATCGGCCTGGACCGCTACCTGAGCGTCTCGCTGATCCAGATCGGCGCCGCCTGCGTGGCCCTGCCGGCGCTGCCCTTCTTCGCCCCGCCGCTGCCCGCCGCCTGGCCCTGGCTCGCCCTCTCCGCCCTGCTGCACATCGGCTACAACGCCTTTCTCGCCCGTGCCTACGCGCACGGCGACCTGTCTCAGGCCTACCCCATCGCCCGCGGCAGCGCGCCGCTGCTGGTCGCCCCGCTCGCCCTGCTGGCCGGCGATGCGCTGCCCGCCGGGCAATGGCCGGGGCTGCTGGTGCTGGTCGCCGGCATCTGGCTGATGGCCTGGCGCGGCCAGCGGGCCGGCAGCGGACACAACGCGGCGCTGCTGCTCAACGCCCTGGCCACGGCGGCCTGCATCGCCGGCTACACCCTGGCCGACGCGCTCGGCGCGCGCAGCAACGGCGACGCCATCGCCTATGCGCTGTGGCTGTTCGCCCTCAACGGTCTGCTGGCGGGCCTGCTCATCGCCCTGCGCCGCGGGCCTGGCATCTTCCTGCGCCTGGGCCCGCACTGGCGCGGCGGCCTGGCCGGCGGCGGCATGTCCATGCTGGCCTACAGCCTGGCGATCTGGGCCATGACCCGGGCGCCGGTGGCGCAGGTGGCGGCGCTGCGCGAGAGCAGCGTGCTGTTCGCCCTGCTGCTCGGCTGGCTGCTGCTGCGCGAGCCGATGCCGCCGCTGCGCCTGCTCGCCGGCGCGACGATCCTGCTCGGCGTGATCCTGCTGAAGCTGGCCTGAACCGCGCCGGCAGCGGCTTTCCCACACAGTTGCTGCGTGGATATGACCGGGGTCGGGTGCTATGATCCCGGCCTCGCGGCACCTCAAAGAGCACAAACTCGCCGCCCGATTTCCGGCCGCCCGTGAACGGCCACGTGCGAATCGCACATATCCCTACCGCTGATGAAGGAGATAGACCATGGCTTTCGAATTGCCGCCGCTGCCGTACGAGAAGAACGCCCTCGAGCCGCACCTGTCCGCCGAGACCCTGGAGTTCCACCACGGCAAGCACCACAACGCCTATGTGGCTAACCTGAACAACCTGGTGCCGGGCACCGAGTTCGAAGGCAAGAGCCTGGAAGAGATCATCAAGACTTCCTCCGGTGGCGTGTTCAACAACGCCGCGCAGATCTGGAACCACACCTTCTACTGGAACTGCCTGTCGCCGAACGGCGGTGGCCAGCCGACCGGCGCCCTGGCCGACGCCATCAACGCCACCTTCGGTTCCTTCGACAAGTTCAAGGAAGAGTTCAGCAAGGTCGCCATCGGCACCTTCGGTTCCGGCTGGGGCTGGCTGGTGAAGAAGGCCGACGGCTCCCTGGCCCTGGCCAGCACCATCGGTGCCGGCTGCCCGCTGACCAGCGGCGACACCCCGCTGCTGACCTGCGACGTGTGGGAACACGCCTACTACATCGACTACCGCAACCTGCGTCCGAAGTATGTCGAGGCGTTCTGGAACCTGGTCAACTGGGACTTCGTGGCGCAGAACTACGCCGCCTGAGTCGCACCCCAGCGTCCATGAGAAACCCGGCCTCGGCCGGGTTTCTTGCATCTGGCGCCCAGCGCGGCACAGGAGTCGACAGCGCCGACGGCGAGGCACCGGCCCATCTCGCCGGCATCGCGCGGCAGCGCCTCGGCGTGAGTCGGGGCAGGAAACAACAGCGCACACAGCGACAGCAGGTAGACCTTCATGGCACATCCTCCGGCACGGCGATGAACGGGGGATCGCAACTCTTATGCCAGGCGAAAAGCGGCCGACAACCTGTCTATTCCCTCTGTCCGGCACCGTTGCGGGGCATTTGCCCGCAGGCCGTGCGCCAAGCCGAGCCAGCAGAAAAATACGGCCGATGACGTAATGGCCCTTTGACGGCCAACGCGCATTTGCCAATACTCAGAACGGTCATGAGCCCCGGCGGCCAACAAGGAATCACCACTTGAAGCTGGAACTGAAAAACAGCCTGTCGCTGAAGCTGCTGCGTGTTGTCCTGTTGTCGGCACTGGTGGTCGGCGTAGTACTGAGCTGCGGACAGATCGTCTTCGACATCTACAAGACCCGCCAGGCCGTGGCCAACGATGCCCAGCGCATCCTCGGCATGTTCCGCGACCCCTCCACCCAGGCCGTCTACAGCCTCGACCGCGAGATGGGCATGCAGGTCATCGAGGGCCTGTTCCAGCACGAAGCGGTGCGCTACGCCGCCATCGGCCACCCCAACGAACCCATGCTCGCCGAACGCTCGCGCGAGCTGACCCCCTCCACCAGCCGCTGGATCACCGACCCCATCCTCGGCAAGGAGCAGACCTTCACCACCCAGCTGGTCGGCAAGGGCCCGTACAGCGAGTACTACGGCGATCTGACCATCACCCTGGACACCGCCAGCTACGGCGACAACTTCATCACCACCTCGGTGATCATCTTCGTCTCCGGCGTGCTGCGCGCCCTGGCCATGGCCCTGGTGCTGTACATGGTCTACCACTGGCTGCTGACCAAGCCGCTGTCGAAGATCATCGAGCACCTCACCAACATCAACCCGGACCGACCCAGCGAGCACAAGCTGCCGATGCTCAAGGGCAACGAGAAGAACGAACTGGGGCTGTGGATCAACACCGCCAACCAGCTGCTGGAATCCATCGAACGCAACACCCACCTGCGCCGCGAGGCGGAGAACAGCCTGCTGCGCATGTCGCAGTACGACTTCCTCACCGGCCTGCCCAACCGCCAGCAGCTGCAGCAGCAGCTGGACCAGATCCTCGAGGACGCCGGCCGCCTGCAGCGCCGCGTGGCGGTGATCTGCGTCGGCCTGGACGATTTCAAGGGCATCAACGAGCAGTTCAGCTACCAGACCGGCGACCAGCTGCTGCTGGCCCTGTCCGACCGCCTGCGCAGCCACAGCGGCCGCCTCGGTGCCCTGGCCCGTCTCGGTGGCGACCAGTTCGCCCTGGTCCAGGCCGACATCGAGCAGCCCTACGAGGCCGCCGAGCTGGCGCAGAGCATCCTCGACAACCTGGAAGTGCCCTTCGCCCTGGAAGACCAGGAAGTCCGCCTGCGCGCCACCATCGGCATCACCCTGTTCCCGGAAGATGGCGACAGCACCGAGAAGCTGCTGCAGAAGGCCGAGCAGACCATGACCCTGGCCAAGAGCCGCTCGCGCAACCGCTACCAGTTCTACATCGCCAGCGTCGACAGCGAGATGCGCCGCCGCCGCGAGCTGGAGAAGGAACTGCGCGAGGCACTCAACCGCGACGAGCTGCACCTGGTGTTCCAGCCGCAGGTGGACTACCGCGACCACCGGGTGGTCGGCGTCGAGGCGCTGATCCGCTGGCAGCATCCGCAGCATGGCTTCGTCCCGCCGGACCTGTTCATCCCCCTGGCCGAGCAGAACGGCACCATCATCGCCATCGGCGAATGGGTGCTGGACCAGGCCTGCCGCCAGCTGCGCGAATGGCACGACCAGGGCTTCAGCGACCTGCGCATGGCGGTCAACCTGTCCACCGTGCAGCTGCACCACGCCGAGCTGCCGCGCATGGTCAGCAACCTGCTGCAGGTCTACCGCCTGCCGCCGCGCAGCCTGGAGCTGGAAGTCACCGAGACCGGCCTGATGGAAGACATCAGCACCGCCGCGCAGAACCTGCTGAGCCTGCGCCGCGCCGGCGCCCTGATCGCCATCGACGACTTCGGTACCGGCTACTCCTCGCTGAGCTACCTGAAGAGCCTGCCGCTGGACAAGATGAAGATCGACAAGAGCTTCGTCCAGGACCTGCTCGACGACGAGGAAGACGCCACCATCGTTCGCGCCATCATCCAGCTGGGCAAGAGCCTGGGCATGCAGGTCATCGCCGAGGGCGTGGAGACCGCCGAGCAGGAGGCCTACATCATGGCCCAGGGCTGCAACGAGGGTCAGGGCTACCTGTACAGCAAGCCGCTGCCGGCCCGCGAGCTGACCCTCTACCTCAAGCAGGCCCGCCGCCTGAGCAGCGCCGGCAACCCCGCCACCCTCTGACCCCGCCGGTTCCACCTGCGGGCGCCAGGGGGCGTCTAGACTGCCTGCACGACCACCGCCGCGAGCCTCCGCCCATGCGCGCCACCCGCCTGCTCATCTGTCTGCTGTTCGGCCTGCTCGCTGCCTGCGCCTCGCTCGCCCCGCGCGACCCGCTGCGCATCGACCTGGTCGGTCTGGAACCGCTGCCGGGGCAGGAGATGGAGATGCGCTTCGCCCTGCTGCTGCGGGTGCAGAACCCCAACGACACGCCGATCGACTACGACGGCCTGGCCCTGGAGCTGGACGTCAATGGCCAGCCCCTGGCCAGCGGCGTGAGCGACCAGCGCGGCCAGGTGCCGCGCTACGGCGAGGCCCTGCTGCGCGTGCCGCTGAGCATCTCGGCCTTCGCCCTGTTCCGCCAGGCCTGGGCCGCCGCCGGCTACCAGGACGGCCGCGGCCTGCCCTACGAACTGCGCGGCAAGCTCGGCGGCGGGCTGTTCGGCGCGGCGCATTTCAGCGACAGCGGCACCCTCAACTGGCCGCCACCGGCTGCATCTCCGCGGCAGGCGCCCAAGCCCTGAAAAACCTTATATAATGCGCGGCTTTTCACCCCAGAGAGTCCGCCCATGAGCACCCTGCCGCCCTGCCCCAAGTGCAATTCCGAATACACCTACGAGGACGGCAGCCAGCTGGTCTGCCCGGAATGCGCCCACGAATGGTCGGCCCAGGCCACCGGCGAGGCCGGCGACGACGCCCGGGTGATCAAGGACTCGGTGGGCAACCTGCTGCAGGACGGCGACAGCGTCACCGTGATCAAGGATCTCAAGGTCAAGGGCTCGTCGCTGGTGGTCAAGGTCGGCACCAAGGTGAAGAACATCCGCCTGTGCGACGGCGACCACGACATCGACTGCAAGATCGACGGCATCGGCGCGATGAAGCTCAAGTCGGAGTTCGTGCGCAAGGTCTGATGCGTGGCTAGGCTGAAGACAGTACTCACCAGCCGAAGCTACCCCATGCGCATCCTCTCCCTCGTCCTGCTCCTGCTGCTCGGTCAACCGCTGGCCGCCGAGACCTGGCGCGTGGTCGGCGACGAACAGTTCGCCCCCTACAGCTTCGTGGCGCTGGACGACGACACCCCGCGCGGCGTGGATGTCGAGCTGGTCGCGGCGGTGATGCGCCATGCCGGCGTCGACTACCGGCTGCGCCTCTACCCCTGGGAGCGGGTCAAGCGCATGCTCGAGCGTGGCGAGGCGGAGATGGCCTTCCAGTTCGTCGGCACCCCCGAGCGCCAGGAGCAGTACGAGCTGGTCGGCCCGCTGCGCACCGGCGCCACCGTGTTCATGGCCAGCCGCAAGATCGCCCTGGAGGACTGGCAGAGCCTCGACGACTTCGCCCCCTTCGTCATCGGCCAGGTGCGCGGCTATGCCTACGAGTCGGCCTTCGACCGCGCCGACCTGGCCCGCGACGTCAGCGCGCAGAACCCGCGCCAGCTGGTGTCCATGCTGCTGGCCGGGCGCATCGACATCATCGTCGGCGACCGCACCCAGCTGCTCTACTTCGTCCAGGAGCAGCGCGCCCACAGCCAGGTCAGGCTGCTGCCCACCCCGCTGGTGCAGATGCCGCGCTACGTGGCCTTCGCCAAGGGCGACCACGCCCGCGCCGAGCGCTTCGCCAAGGCCCTGGAGCAGGTGCGCGCCAGCGGCGAGCTGGAGGCGATACTGCGCAAGTGGGAGGAATGAGCCTCACTGCACCGGCAGGAAGTTGATGAACAGCAGGCTCTGCGCGTAACTCACCCCCAGCCGTCGGTAGCGTTCCTCCAGCACATGGGTGAGCAGGTCCAGGCGCGCCACCATCTTGCCGAACTCCACCGCATAGCTCAGGTTGCCCGCCTCGTTGGCCAGCAGCAGCGGTTGCCCCTGCGCATCGCGGCGCTGGCCGAGCATCCACGCGGCCTTCTCGATGTTGCGGGCGGCGTTGTGAATGAACTCGGCATCGAAGGAGTCGGTCAGGTAGAACTCGGTGCGCCCGCCATGAGCGGTGATCAGCATGCTGCCCAGGGCGTAGATGAAGGCGCCGGCGCGGTCGCCCTGGAACTCCGGGCTCAGCGCATAACTCAGCGCCTCCACGTCGCGCCGCCCGCCCAGCTGCGGCAGCGGCTGGTTGCCCTCGATGGCCCGGTGGATCGCCTGCTCCGCCGCGCTACGGCTGGGTAGCCCGGTCTTGCGCCATTCGCGCGGGTTGCGCTGGTACAGCTTGCCGAGCAGGCGGTACAGGCTGTTGAGGTTGTTGCGCATGGCCAGGGTGGCCATGCGGTCCACGTCGGTCTGCAGCAGCTCGCCGGGTTTGGGCGCCGCCGTCTTGTGGATGATGCTGTCGTGGTCGAGCCGGCCCGAGCATCCCGCCAGCGCACAGGCCAGCCAGAACAACGCCAGGCTCCTCGGCAGAGCCCCCTTCATTGTCGTCCCCCGTTTCTTTTGCCTTGCAGTAAAGCGCAAAAATCCTGGGCTAGAGTGAAAAGGGGGGATCATCTCGAGGAAAGCCGTCATGAGACTGCCCGCCCTGCTCTGCCTGCTGCTCCTGCCCACCCTGCTGCATGCCGCCGCAGACATCCCCGGCGCCAAGGATCACGAGCTGCTCGAGCGCTACCCCGCCTCGCACATCAGCGAATACCAGCGCAACTACAACGCCGTCGACTTCGCCATCGGCAGCCAGGACGGCGTCCCGCAGCGCCGCAGCCTCGAAGGCAACGCCACGCAGATCCTCTACTTCCACGACAAGGCCGAGACCCAGCCCAGCCCGCTGCAGCTGATCCGCAACTACCAGAACGCGATCAAGGCCATCGGCGGCGAGGTGGTCTACGAGCGCCTGCCGGCCGAGGGCGACGGCGGCGAGACCACGCTCAAGGTGCTCACCGGCGGCAAGGAGTTCTGGGTGCGGGTCGAGCCGGGCATCTACAGCGTGCCGACCCAGAGCTACCGCCTGGCCATAGTCGAGATCGCCGTGATGCAGCAACTGGTGAGCGCCAACCAGCTGCTCGACGAACTCGAGCGCAACGGCTTCGTCGCCCTCTACATCAACTTCGACAGCGGCAAGGCCGAGCTCAAGGACGACGGCCAGGCCGCGGTGCGGGAAATAGTCGCCATGCTCCAGGCAGCCCCGCAACTGCGCATCGCCATCGAGGGCCACACCGACAACGTCGGCCAGGCGGCGGACAACAAGGCCCTGTCCGAGCGCCGCGCCCAGGCCGTGCTGGACGCGCTGCTGGCCGCCGGCATCGAGGCCGGGCGCCTGTCCGCCGCCGGCTTCGGCCAGGAGCGCCCGGTGGCGGACAACCGCAGCGAGGAAGGCCGGGCGAAGAACCGACGGGTCGAGCTGGTGAAGCAGTAGCCCGGCCTTTTACACAGGATTTACATTACCCCGCGGAGAGCCGCGCCGTGCAGATGGTCGAAAGCTGTAACCGGAAATCTCCGGCACTCACAGGAGTTTCGACCATGCGCTCGCGTATTCCCCTCATCACCGGCCTGATCGCCAGCCTGGCACTGGCCGGCGAACAGCAGGCCCAGGCCGCCGACAGCCGTGATGTGGCCATAGGCGTGGCGGCCGGCGCCCTCATCGGCGGCGTGCTGGCCAGCCAGCGCCCGGTGCGGGTCTACGAACCGGCCCCGGTCTACCATGCCCCGCCGCCGGTGGTGTATTACGAACCGCGCCCGGTGTATTACGAACCACGGCCGATCTACTACCGCCCGGCCCCGGTGGTGGTGGTGCACCAGCCCTACTACCGCAAGCACCATCACAAGCACTGGCGCAAGCACCACTACCGCCACGCCCACGACTACCGGCACAGGCACGGCCACCGCTGGTAAGCACCTGCCTCGGCGAGGGCGCACGCACCCGCGCTTGCTCTGGTAGCGCCGTAGCCCGGATGCCATCCGGGAGGCCTGCTCCCCTCTGCCGCCTGCGGGAGAGCGGCCGGGGGAGAGGAAAAGCCCATAGCGCTGCGCTCCTGGCGTTAGCCGGCAGCCCCTCTCCCGGCCGCGGTAGAGGGACGCCCCGCTCAGGCATGTCCCGGGCAGCAGGATGCAGCTCCCCTCTCCCGCTCGCGGGAGAGGGGCCGGGCGAGAGGGCCAACCCTCTCGGAAATACTCCGGGGCAGCCGGCAACTGCGCCCCCGGACTGCATCCGGGCCAGGCTTTCCCCGGCGCCGGAGTCGGGCGCTCAGCCCTTGCCGCCCGGCTCGATCAACCCCTTCATCAGCTCGATCGGCAGCGGGAAGACGATGGTCGAGCTCTTGTCGCCGGCGATGCTGCCCAGCGTCTGCATGTAGCGCAGCTGCATGGCACCGGGCTGGCGGGCAAGCATCTCGGCGGCGCGCATCAGCGTCTCCGAGGCCTGCAACTCGCCCTCGGCGTGGATCACCTTGGCCCGCCGCTCGCGCTCGGCCTCGGCCTGGCGGGCGATGGCGCGCACCATCGACTCGTTGAGGTCGACGTGCTTGATCTCCACGTTGGCCACCTTGATGCCCCAGGCGTCGGTCTGCGCGTCCAGCACCTGCTGGATGTCGGCGTTGAGCCGCTCGCGCTCGGCCAGCAACTCGTCCAGCTCGTGCTTGCCGAGCACCGCGCGCAGGGTGGTCTGCGCCAGCTGGCTGGTGGCGGCGTGGAAGTCCTCGACCTGTATGATCGCCAGCTGCGGGTCGAGCACGCGGAAGTAGATCACCGCGTTGACCTTCACCGACACGTTGTCGCGGGTGATCACGTCCTGCGGCGGCACGTCCAGCACCACGGTGCGCAGGTCCACCCGCACCGCCTGCTGGATCAGCGGGATGATCACCACCAGCCCCGGCCCCTTGACCTTCCAGAAGCGCCCGAGGAGGAACACCACGCCGCGCTCGTACTCGCGGAAGATGCGCAGCGCCGACATCGCCAGCGTCAGCAGCACCAGGAACAGGGCGAAACCATAGGGAAGCATCATCCTCGACCTCCTTGCGGCGGCTCGTCGTCCACCGCGCTCACATTCAGTTGCAGGCCGTCACGGCCCAGCACTCGCACCCGCTGTCCGGCTTGCAGCGGCCGGTCGCCGCGCACCTGCCAGTTCTCGCCCTGCCAGCGCACCCAGCCGGCCAGCGGGTCGTCCGCGTGCAGCCCGGCCACCTCCAGCAGGCTGCCGACCAGGCCGGCGTCGCCGGCCACCTGGGCGCGCCGGCTTGCCTTCAGCGCCAGGCCGAGGATGCCCAGGATCAGCACGGCGCTGAGCGCCGCCACGGCCAGCACCAGGCCCAGCGGAATGCCGAAGCCGGGCGCCTCGGTGTCGATCAGGATCAAGGCGCCGAACACGAAGGCCACCACCCCGCCCAGGCCGAGCAAGCCGAAGCTGGGCAGGAAGGCCTCGGCCGCCATCAGCGCCAGGCCGAGCAGGATCAGCGCCAGGCCGGCGTAGTTCACCGGCAGCAGCTGCAGGGCGTAGAGCGCGAGGATCAGGCAGATGCCGCCGACCACCCCGCCGATGCCGGTGCCCGGGTTGCTGAACTCGAACAGCAGCCCGTACACCCCGAGCATCATCAGAATCAGCGCCACGCTGGGGTTGGTGATCACCGCCAGCAGGCGCGTGCGCCAGTCCGGCGCCAGCTCGGTCGGCTGCACCCCGGCGGTGTCCAGCACGCGCTCGCCGCCAGCCAGCTTCAGGCGCTTGCCGTCCAGCTGCCCCAGCAGCGCCGGCAGGTCGGCGGCCAGGTGCTCGATCACCTTGTGCCGCAGCGCCTCCTCGGCGCTCAGGCTGACCGCCTCGCGCACCGCGCGCTCGGCCCACTCCTGGTTGCGCCCGCGCAGCTGGGCCAGGCCACGGATATAGGCGGCGGCGTCGTTGACCTGCTTGCGCGTCAGCGCCGCGGCATTCTCGTCGGCGGCCGGCTCGGCCTTGTCGCCCTCGCCTTTCGGCGCCCCCGGCCTGGCCGGGCCAGGCATGCCGCCGATCTGCACCGGCGTGGCCGCACCCAGGTTGGTACCCGGGGCCATGGCCGCCACATGGCTGGCGTAGAGGATGTAGGTGCCGGCGCTGGCCGCCCGCGCGCCGCTGGGGGCGACGAAGGTGGCCACCGGCACCGGGCTGGCGAGGATGGCCTTGATGATCTCGCGCATGGCGCTGTCCAGCCCGCCGGGGGTGTCCATGCGCAGCACCACCAGTTGCGCGCCCTGCTTTTCGGCTTGGGCCAGGCCGCGCACCAGGTAGTCGCTGCTGGCCGGGCCGATCGGTCCCTGCACGTCCAGCACCAGCACCGGGGCGGACGCGGCCAGGGCCTCGCTGGCCAACAGCAACAGGGCCAGGGTCAGGGTGCAGGCGAGCGGGTGGCGCATGGCCTGGTCTCCGGGCCGGTTCGCGCCGCCGCGACTGCACCGCACTGCTCTGCGGCGGCTGTCACTTATGAGGATAGTTGATGGGGGTGGGCGGGCCGGCCGCAGGGGCTGAGCGGGCCTTGTCGTCGTGGGCAGCGCCGCGCACATTGGCGGCGGCAATCCATCCCCTCTCCCCGGCGGGGAGAGGGTCAGGGAGAGGGGGCCGGCCACGCCCTGACCTCTTATCGTGCCCGGGTTTCGCGTCTGCGGGCGCGGGGCATTCGGCGGTGGATGCTGACCGGTGATTCAGCTATGGCGTTGGGCCAGTATTTGGCGGTAAGGTCGGGAGCATCGACTTGCAGGGATGCGCTGTTCATGGCTGCGATTGCCACGATTCCTCGCCTGACTTCCTCGGCCCTTTCTCGCGGCCCGAGCCTTGCGCCTTTCTCGGCGTCTGAAATTACGCCCGCCAGCCTATTTCCGTACTGCCTGATAGCCAGGTTTCGCCCTGCTGGGCGACCTACTTTCTTTGCTTGTGCAAAGAAAGCTAGGCAAAGAAACACACCCCGACATCCGGCCCCGCCTGCGGCGGGGTTCCCTCCTTACGGTGCCGCTCCGGGGGCCGTCACGAAGGGACATCCCTGTCCCTTCGTTCCTCGCTCGGCGTCCATGCCTCGCGTCCCCCTGCGCAACACCTCCACTCGGCCTACTGACGGGGAGTTTGCGCGCATGAGGGTTTCGCGTTTCAGGCCGGTCGGAGTTGTCGGTTCGTTTCGCCGCGCGCTGATCGTGCCCACACTCTGCGCGGGTATGCAGCCACAGACGCTCCGCGTCTGCGGGACGCAGAGCGTCCCCGGAGGGGTTACCACACTCCTATTACCTCCTGCTGCTTCATCCTTTTAGCCTTCTGATACTCCCTCGCCGCCTCATGAAATGCCCCAATCAGCGCGTTGTAATCCGCCTTCTCCCAATAGCGGTATTCGGGATGCCACTGCACCCCCACCGCAAACGCCTTGGCACCCTTCACGCTGACCGCCTCGATCTGCCCATCCTCACAAACCGCCTCGACCTGTAGCCCCTCACCCAGCCGGTCGATGCCCTGCCCGTGCAGCGAGTTGACCTGCATCTCACGCTCACCGATCAAACGATGCAGCACCCCACCCTCGGTCAGACGCACGCTGTGCATCGGCCCATAGGCCACATCATCCGGCACGCCCTTGCGCTCACGGTGGTCGAGACGACCCGGCACCTCATGCACCTCACGGTGCAGGGTGCCGCCGTACAGCACGTTGAGTTCCTGCACGCCACGGCAGATGCCGAGGAAGGGGATGCCGCGCTCGATGCAGGCGCGCATCAGGCGCAGCACGGTGGCGTCTCGGGGCTTGTCGGCCAGGCCGAGGCCGGGGTGGTCGTCGCCGTAGAAGCTCGGGTGCACGTTGGACAGCGAGCCGCCGAACATGATGCCGGAAACGCTGTCGAGCACGGTGTCCATGTCCAGGTCGTCGGCGAAGGCCGGGATCATCAGCGGGAAGGCGCCGAAGCCGGTGACGGACTGGATGTATTTCTCGCCCACCAGGTGGAACCAGCCGATGTCACGGTCAGTCAGCTGCCAGCGGCACAGGGGGAGACCGATCATGGGTTTGCTCATTGCAGGGTAGTCCTCTTCCGTTAATTGAAGTGGGCTGCCCTTGGGAGAGCGGGCTTGCGGTTCACCAGAAACGTGAGTCCGCTCACCCAAGGGGTGCCGCGTCCCGATCTTTGCCGGGTCACTGCACCAATGCCGCGCCCGCGCGGCAGGGTTATCCCCTCTCCCACTGCTGGGAGAGGGGCCAAGGGAGAGGGCCTGGCACCCTCTCCCCAACCCTCTCCCGTGAACGGGAGAGGGAGCAAAGCGCGCGGCCCGGCCACTGTCGCCAGCCGGGCAGCACAAAAAAGGGCCGGTCCGAAGACCAGCCCTGGTTACCGCTTAACCGTTGCTCGGGAAGGCGAACTGCGCCGCCTCGTGGCTGGCGCGCTGCGGCCAGCGCTGGGTGATGGTCTTGCGCTTGGTGTAGAAGCGCACGCCGTCCGGACCGTAGGCGTGCAGGTCGCCGAACAGCGAGCGCTTCCAGCCGCCGAAGCTGTGGTAGGCCACCGGCACCGGCAGCGGCACGTTGACGCCGACCATGCCCACTTCGATCTCGTCGCAGAACAGGCGCGCGGCTTCGCCGTCGCGGGTGAAGATGCAGGTGCCGTTGCCGTACTCGTGGTCGTTGATCAGCTGCATGGCCTGTTCCAGGCTGCCGACGCGGACGATGCACAGCACCGGGCCGAAGATCTCTTCCTGGTAGATGGTCATCTCCGGGGTGACCTTGTCGAACAGGGTGCCGCCGACGAAGAAGCCGGCCTCGTTGCCCGGCACGGAGAGGCCGCGGCCGTCGACCACCAGGGTTGCGCCCTGGGCCACGCCGGCGTCGATGTAGCCCTTGACCTTGTCGCGCGCGGCGCCGGTGACCAGCGGGCCCATGTCGAGGCCGCAGGAGGTGCCGGCGCCGATCTTCAGCGCCTGGATCTTCGGCACCAGCTTCTCGACCAGCTTGTCGGCGACCTGGTCGCCCACCGCCACCACCACGGAGATGGCCATGCAGCGCTCGCCGCAGGAGCCGTAGGCGGCGCCCATCAGGGCGTTGACGGTGTTGTCGAGGTCGGCGTCCGGCAGCACCACGGCGTGGTTCTTGGCGCCGCCCAGGGCCTGCACGCGCTTACCGCGCTTGTTGGCCTCGGTGTAGATGTATTCGGCGATCGGGGTGGAGCCGACGAAGCTGATGGCTTTGACTTCCGGCGCCTGGATCAGGCCGTCCACGGCTTCCTTATCGCCGTTGATCACGTTCAGCACGCCCTTGGGCAGGCCGGCTTCGTGCAGCAGCTGGGCGATGTACAGGGTGGAGCTGGGGTCGCGCTCGGACGGCTTGAGGATGAAGCAGTTGCCGCAGACGATGGCCAGCGGGTACATCCACAGCGGCACCATGGCCGGGAAGTTGAATGGGGTGATGCCGGCGACCACGCCCAGCGGCTGGAAGTCGCTCCAGCTGTCGATGTTCGGACCGACGTTGCGGTTGAACTCACCCTTGAGCAGTTCCGGGGCGCCGCAGGCGTATTCGACGTTCTCGATGCCGCGCTGCAGTTCGCCGACGGCGTCTTCGAGGGTCTTGCCGTGCTCTTCGCTGATCATCGCGGCGATCTTGTCCTTGTTGGCTTCCAGCAGCTGCTTGAAGCGGAACATGACCTGGGCGCGCTTGGCCGGCGGAGTGTTGCGCCAGGCAGGGAAGGCGGCCTGGGCGGAGTCGATGGCGGCGCGGATGGTGGCCTGGTCGGCCAGCTCGACCTGGCGCACGGCCTCGCCGATGGACGGGTTGAAGACCGGCGCGGTGCGGCCGCTGCGCATGACGATTTCGCCGTTGATCAGGTGGGCGATGGTGCTCATGGAGTTATCTCTCACTGTGAATTCTGGGCGGTGGAAGTCGCTGTGCGGACTTCCACCCTACTGAGTACTGGTCCCCTCTCCCGTTTACGGGAGAGGGTTAGGGAGAGGGTGCTCTGGCCTATATGTGGCCGACCGCCCTTTCCCCCGGCCCCTCTCCCATAAATGGGCGAGGGGAGGTAAAGCATCAATCCAGCTGGTTCAGCACATCGCCGACGGCGTTGAACAGGGTGTCCAGCTGCTCGGGTTTGGTGTTGAAGGTCGGGCCGAACTGCAGGGTGTCGCCGCCGAAGCGCACGTAGAAGCCGGCGTTCCACAGCTTGATGCCGGCCTCGAACGGGCGGATCACCGCGTCGCCGTCACGCGGGGCCAGCTGGATGGCGCCGGCCAGGCCGCAGTTGCGGATGTCGATCACGTGTTTACTGCCCTTGAGGCTGTGCAGCTTCTCCTCGAACACCGGCGCCAGGGCGGCGGACTGTTCGATCAGGTGGTCGCGCTTGAGCAGCTCCAGGGTGGCCAGGCCGGCGGCGCAGGCGACCGGGTGGCCGGAGTAGGTGTAGCCGTGGCCGAACTCGACCATGTGCTCCGGGGTGGCCTGCTGCATGAAGGTGTCGTAGATCTCCTTGGAAGCGATCACCGCGCCCAGCGGGATGGCGCCGTTGGTGACCTGCTTGGCGGTGTTCATGATGTCCGGGGTGACGCCGAAGTATTCGGCGCCGGTCCATTTGCCCATGCGGCCGTAGGCGGTGATCACTTCGTCGAAGATCAGCAGGATGTTGTGCTGGGTGCAGATCTCGCGCAGGCGCTGCAGGTAGCCCTGCGGCGGCACGATGACGCCGGCCGAGCCGGACATCGGCTCGACGATCACGGCGGCGATGTTGGAGGCGTCGTGCAGTTCGATCAGCTTGAGCAGCTCGTTGGCCAGCTCCACGCCGCCGGTCTCGGCCATGCCGCGGGTGTAGGCCAGGTGCGGCTGCAGGGTGTGCGGCAGGTGGTCGGCGTCCATCATCTGGCCGAACATCTTGCGGTTGCCGCCGATGCCGCCGAGGCTGGTGCCGGCGATGTTGACGCCGTGGTAGCCACGGGCGCGGCCGATGAACTTGGTCTTGCTCGGCTGGCCCTTCAGGCGCCAGTAGGCGCGCGCCATCTTCACCGAGGTGTCGGCGCACTCGGAGCCGGAGTCGGTGTAGAACACGTGGTCGAGGCCGGCCGGGGTCAGCTCGGCGATCTTCTCGGCCAGCTGGAAGGACAGCGGGTGGCCGTACTGGAAGCCCGGCGCGTAGTCGAGGGTGCCGAGCTGCTTGGCCACGGCCTCCTGGATTTCCTTGCGGTTGTGACCGGCGCCACAGGTCCACAGGCCGGACAGGCTGTCGAACACGCGGCGGCCCTTGTCGTCGATGAAGTGGTTGCCGTCGGCACCGACGATCAGGCGCGGGTCGCGCTTGAAGTTGCGGTTGGCGGAGAACGGCATCCAGTGGGCATCCAGCTTGAGCTGGCTGGCCAGGGACGGGGTGGCAGTCTGCGGCATGTTCATCGTGGCTCTCCAGAGCGGCACTGTGGTCTTGTTGCCAGAGAAGGTGCCACGGGCATAAAGTCACGAAAATCCAAATCTTCACACTTTAAGTTCAGGCATTACTAAACAATGAGCAGCCGCCGTTCCGACCCCCTGGCCCAGGTCAGCGATTTCGATATCCGCCTGCTGCGCCTGTTCCGCAGCGTGGTCGAGTGCGGTGGCTTCTCCGCCGCCGAGAGCGTGCTGGGCATCGGCCGCTCGGCCATCAGCCAGCAGATGAGCGACCTGGAGCAGCGCCTGGGCCTGCGCCTGTGCCAGCGCGGCCGTGCCGGCTTCGCCCTGACCGACGAGGGGCGCGAGGTGTACCAGTCGTCGCTGCAGCTGTTCGGCGCCCTGGAGAGCTTCCGCAACAGCGTCAACGGCCTGCACCGCGAGCTGCGCGGCGAGCTGCACATCGGCCTGACCGACAACCTGGTCACCGTGCCGCACATGCGCATCACCCAGGCACTGGCGCGGCTCAAGGAGCTGGGCCCGGACGTGCGCATCCAGATCCGCATGACGCCGCCCTCGGAGGTCGAGCAGGGCGTGCTGGACGGCAGCCTGCACGTCGGCGTGGTGCCGCAGAGCCATACCCTGTCCGGCCTGGAGTACCAGCCGCTGTACGGCGAGCGCTCGCAGCTGTACTGCGCGGTGGGCCATCCGCTGTTCTATGTCGACGACGAGCAGCTCACCGACCAGCGCCTCAACGCCCAGGACGCCATCGCCCCGACCTTCCGCCTGCCACCGGACGTGCAGGCGCGCTACCAGGTGCTCAACTGCACGGCCAGCGCCTCGGACCGCGAGGGCATGGCCTTCCTCATCCTCACCGGGCGCTTCATCGGCTACCTGCCGGACCACTACGCCGAGGCCTGGGTCACCCAGGGCCGGCTACGCGCACTGAAACCGGCCACGCGCTTCTACGACCTCACCCTGGCCTCGGTGACGCGCAAGGGTCGCCGTCCGCAGCTGGTGCTGGAGACCTTCCTCGAGGCCCTGGCCAAGACCGTCTGAGCGCCAGCTGGAACGCCCGTACCACCTGGCCTGGCGCCATTTTACCAACGCCCTCCAGAGCCTCATCCAAGACGATTTTCTGACGCTTTTTCAGGCATTTCCCTGCACGGTATCGGGCATCGCCTGAATAGCACACGTTTTTGACGTTCAAGGGTTGTTTCGTGACCCGTCGTGGGGTATCAGTTCTCCTACAAAACCCCGATCATCAGTACGGATCCCCACTCGATGCCTGCAGCGTCCTCCCCTGCCCCCCGCACCGCCAAGCCCGCCGGCCGCATCCGCCAGAAGAACGAGAAAGCCATCATCGCCGCCGCCGAGGTGGAATTCGCCCGCCACGGCTACAAGGGCACCAGCATGAACAGCATCGCCCAGGCAGTGGGGCTGCCCAAGGCCAACCTGCACTACTACTTCAGCAGCAAGCAGGGCCTGTACAGCGCGGTGCTGGACAACATCCTCAACCAGTGGGAGAACGCCCTCGACAGCATGCAGCCGCAGGACGACCCGGCCGAGGCGCTGAGCCGCTACATCCGCGCCAAGATCGAGTTCTCCCGCACCCAGCCGCTGGCCTCGCGCATCTTCGCCATGGAGGTGATCGGCGGCGGGCATTCGCTCGGCGAGCACTACAACCACAACTACCGCGACTGGTTCAGCGGCCGCTGTGCGGTATTCCAGGCCTGGATCGACGCCGGCAAGATGGCTCCGGTCGACCCCGCGCACCTGCTGTTCCTGCTCTGGAGCAGCACCCAGCACTATGCCGACTTCACCAGCCAGATCTGCCTGTTCACCGGCAAGAGCGGCCTGAAGAAGGCCGACTTCGAGGCCGCCGCCGACAACCTGGAACGCATCATCCTCGGCGGCCTCGGCCTGCGCGTGCCACAACGCGGCTGATGCCCCTCCCGGCTGGCGCCGCCGGGCCGGTCGCCGGCTACGTCCGTCGCCTCAAGGGGCAAATTGCCAGCGGGCCGCACCAGGCCGGCTAGACTGCAGGTGACCCGGGCCGCATGGCCGTGGTCCGGGCCCTTCTATCGGACAGCCGAGGGGTTCAGGATGAAGCCCAGTCTCACCCGCCCACTGCGCGTGGCCGGCATCTACCTTGTTTTCAGCATCGTCTGGATTCTATCGAGCGACAGCCTGCTCCAGGGCCTGGTGCAGGATGCCGAGCTGCTGGCCCGCCTGCAGACCTTCAAGGGCCTGTTCTTCGTCCTGCTCAGCGCCCTGCTGATCCTCTTCCTCTGCCGCCACGAACAGCGCGAGCTGCAGCAGCTCGAGCAGGGCCTGCGCCAGCGCCTGCTGCAACTGCAGCAGAGCCAGCGCGAGGCCGGCCTCGGCACCTGGATCTACGACGGCCAGCTGCACTGGTCGGCCGAGGCCCTGCGCCTGCTCGGCCGCCCCGACAGCGACAACACCGGCACCCTCGACGACTTCTACGCCTGGCTCTACCCGGCCGACCGCAACGCCGTGCAGCGCGCCGTGCAGGCCATGCTCGACAGCGGCGCGGCGCTGCTGGTCAACGCCCGCCTGAACCGCCCCGGCGACCAGCCGCCGGTGTGGATCATGCTGCGCGGCAGCCCGAACGGCAGCGGCCTGGCCCACGGCAGCGTGCAGAACATCAGCGCGCAGAAACGCGACGAACAGGCCCTGCGCGAGAGCGAGCAGCGCTTCCGCCAGCTGTTCGAGCAGACCCCGCGCATCGCCGTGCAGGGCTACGACCGCGAGCGCCGGGTGATCTTCTGGAACCCGGCCAGCACCCAGCTGTATGGCTACAGCGTGGCCGAGGCCATGGGCCGGCGCCTGGAGGAGCTGATCGTCCCGCCCGCGCAGCGCGCCCAGGTGGTGCGCGACATCAACGCCTGGATGATCGGCGGCCCGGCCATTCCCGCCGCCGAGCTGACCCTGCAGCACCGCGATGGCCACGAGGTGCACGTCTATTCCAGCCACCTGATCCTGCACAACACCCGCGGCCAGCTGGAGATGTACTGCGTCGACATCGACCTGGGCCAGCAGCACCAGGCCCACCGCCAGCTGGAGAGCAGCGAGGCGCGCTACCGCGAGCTGGTCGACCAGCTGCACGAGGCGATCTTCCTGGTCGACAGCGGCGGCCGCCTGAGCTTCGTCAACCCGGCCTGGCAGAGCATCACCGGCTACAGCATCCACGAGAGCCTGGGCCGGCCGCTGCTGGACTTCATCGAGGACGACCACCAGGAGCAGGTGGCCCAGCAGGTCTCCGCCATCCTCGCGCGCCAGCTCGGCGGCTGGGTCGGCGAACTGCGCCTGCGCGACGCCGACGGCCAGCCACACTGGGTGGCGCTGCGCCTGTCCGCCGCCGAGCAACACGGCCAGGGCCTGCGCGGCAGCCTCGACGACATCCAGGAGCGGCGCCACAGCCAGGCCCTGCAGGAGGCGCGCAACGCCGTGCTGGATCGCATGCTGGCGCAGCGCCCGCTGAGCGAAACGCTGGTCGACATGGCCCGCCGCCTGGAGCAGATCAGCCCGGAGATGCTGGTGTCCATCCAGCGCCTGGACAAGGGCCGCCTGCAGGTGCTGGCCGCCCCCAGCCTGCCGACTAGCTACGTCGAGACGCTCGACGGCGTGGCCGCCGTGCCCGGCGCCGGCAGCTGCGGCCATGCCGCCGCCTGCGGCGAGCTGAGCGTGGCCGAGGACATCCGCCAGCACCCGCACTGGGCCGACTCGCGCGAGGCCGCGCGCCTGGCCGGGTTGCGCGCCTGCTGGGCGCTGCCGTTCAAGAACGACCAGAACGAGGTGCTCGGGGTGTTCGGCATCTACCACCGCAAGGTCATGCGCCCGACCCCGGACGACATCGCCCTGGTGGTCGAGTTCACCCGCCTGGCCGGCCTCGCCGTGCGCCAGCAGCAGCGCGACGCCGAGCGCCTGCAGAGCGAGCTGCGCTTTCGCGCCACCTTCGAGCAGGCCGCCGTGGGCATCGCCCACCTGGCCCCGGACGGCCACTGGCTGCGGGTCAACCAGCGCCTGTGCCAGATGCTCGGCTACTCGCGCGAGGAGCTGGTGCAGCTGACCTACCAGGACATCACCCACCCCGACGACCTCGACGCCGACCGGCACCTGACCGAACAGCTGCTCAGCGGCGAGATCGGCCGGCTGAACCTGGAGAAGCGCTACCTGCGCCGCGACGGCAGCACCCTCTGGGCCAACCTCAGCGCCACCCTGGTGCGCCACACCAACGGCGAGCCGCACTACTTCATCTCGGTGCTCGAGGACATCGCCCTGCGCAAGCAGCAGGAGCAGGCCCTGCGCCAGGCCGCCACGGTGTTCGAGAGCACCCAGGAGGGCGTGCTGGTGGTCGACGGCCGCCGGCGCATCCTCAGCTGCAACCCGGCCTTCGGCGGCCTCACCGGCCTCAACCCGCAGCAGGTGCTGGGCCGGCGCCTGCACGACCTGCTGCCGGGCAACGAAGTGGACCGCGCGCGCTACCGCAGCCTGTGGCGCAAGGTGCAGGAAGGCGGGCACTGGCAGGGCGAACTGAGCAGCCGACGCCAGGACGGCTCGCACTTCCCCTTCTGGCTCAGCGTCAGCAAGGTGCGCGACTGCGAGCAGTACGTGCTGATTTTCACCGACCTCAGCCAGCACCGCGACAGCCAGGAGCGCCTGGCCCACCTGGTGCACTTCGACACCCTCACCGACCTGCCCAACCGCCTGTTCGCCATGGAGCGCCTGAGCCATGCCCTGGAACACGCGCAGCGGCACAACGAGCGGGTGGCGGTGCTGTACTTCGACCTGGACAACTTCAAGACCATCAACGAGAGCCTCGGCCACAAGGTCGGCGACGGCCTGCTGGTGGCCGTGGCGCGGCGCCTGCAGAAGCGCCTGCGCAACGAGGACACTCTGGCCCGGCTGAGCAGCGACGAGTTTCTGGTGGTGCTGGAGAACCTGCAGCGCCCCGAGGAGGCGGCCAATATCGCGCGCAGCCTGATCGAGCTGCTGGAGCGGCCGCTGCCGCTGGAGGGCGACGGGCGCGAGGCCTACCTGAGCGCCAGCATCGGCATCAGCCTGTACCCGGACGACGGCCTGTCCAGCGACGACCTGCTGCGCAACGCCGACAGCGCCCTGCACCAGGCCAAGCAGGAGGGGCGCAACACCTACCGCTTCTACACCCAGGGCCTGACCCACCAGGCGCACACCCGCCTGACTCTGGAAGGTCGCCTGCGCCAGGCGCTCAAGCGCGGCGAGTTCGTCCTGCACTACCAGCCGCTGGTGGATGCCGCCCGCGGTGCGGCCCCCGCCCCCGGCGCCGCCGGGGGGGGTCTGCCGCCCCCCCCCCCCCGGGGGGGGGGCCGCCCCCCCCCCCCACGCCGGTCGGCGTCGAGGCCCTGCTGCGCTGGAACAGCAGCGAGGGCATGGTGTCGCCGGCGCAGTTCATCCCCCTGGCCGAGGACACCGGGCTGATCGTGCCGATCGGCACCTGGGTGCTGCGCGAGGCCTGCCGGCAGATGCAGTTCTGGCGCCAGCAGGGCCTGGAGCTGCAGACCCTGGCGGTCAACCTGTCGCCGCGCCAGTTCCGCCAGGCCGACCTGCTCAGCCAGGTGCGCGAGGCCCTGGCCGACAGCGGCCTGCCGGCCGAGCACCTGGAACTGGAGATCACCGAGGGCGCGCTGATCGACAACGTCGAGCAGGCCCAGGCCAGCCTGGCCGCGCTCAAGGGCCTGGGCCTGAGGCTGGCGATCGACGACTTCGGCACCGGCTACTCGTCGCTGGCCTACCTGCGGCGCTTCCCGCTGGACAAGCTGAAGATCGACCAGAGCTTCATGCGCGGCGTACCGGAGGACCAGGCCAACCTGGAGATAGTCGCCACCATCGTCGGCCTGGCGCGCAACCTGAAATTGCGCGTGCTGGCCGAGGGGGTGGAGAACGCCGAGCAGCTGCGCGCCCTGCGCCAGCTGGGCTGCGAGCAGTGCCAGGGCTACCTGTTCAGCCGCCCGCTGAGCGCCGTGCAGCTGGTGCACTGGCTGCGCAGCGACCACCAGTCGGTCGGTTGATCCAGATCATGGAAGGGCCGGGTTGCCGATCTACACTGCAGACTCCGGTTTCCCCTGGAGGTCTGCCATGGACATCCGCATCCGCCCCCTGAGCACCGCCGAAGGCCCGCGCTGGCAGGTCTGCCTGGACCGGCATGGCGTGAGCTTCCGCAGCGAGCGCGAGGCCCTCGAGTTCGTCGCCACCCTGCAGGCCCGCCTGCAGGCTCCACATCCCCTGCCCTGGCGCGGCGCGCCGCTGAACAAGGCCGCCGTCTAAGGTCGTGCCGTGCGGGCGAAGGCCTGCAGCTCGGGATAGAAGGCGCGAAAGTCGGCGCTGAGCGGATGGTACAGGCGCTGCAGTTCGTCCATGGCGCCGACCAGCAGTTGCGGCCGCGACAGGCGCCGGCTCATGCTCAGCAACACCTGCTCCAGCACGGCGAAGTCGCGGTAGCTGCCCAGCCAGTCCTGAGCCGCCATGCGCGGTGCGATCGACGCCAGGCGTGGCGGCAGCTCGGGCTGCGCGGCCAGCAGGCGGTAGACCCGCGCGGTGAAGCCGTCCAGCGGCTCGTCGGCGAAGTCCGCCCAGTCGCGCGCCAGGCAATGGTCGAAGAACAGATCGAGCAGAATCCCCGAAGTACGCCGCCGTTCGGCGGGAAAGCGTGCTCGTGCCCGCTCGATCAGCGGATGCGCATCGGTGAAGGCGTCGATGCGCCGGTGCAGGCGGATGGCCGCCTCCAGCTCGGCGGCGAAGCGCCCCTGCAGCGGCCCCTTGACGAAATCGCCGTAGAGGCTGCCGAGCAGCTGCGCGGGGGCATCGCCGCCCAGGTGCAGGTGCGCCAGGTAGTTCATGCCGCGGCCTTGCGCCAGGCGTTGGGGGTCATGCCCAGCCAACGGCGGAAGGTGCGGCTGAAGTTGCTGGTGTCGCGATAACCCAGACGCTCGGCCACCGCCTCGACGCTCAGCTCGGTGTTCTGCAGCAGCCAGCAGGCCAGCTCCTGGCGCACCTCGTCGAGCAGCAGCTGGTAGTGCGCGCCCTCCTCGCGCAGGCGGCGGATCAGGGTGCGCTCGGACAGGTGGAACTCCTCGGCCAGCTGCTCCAGGGTCGGGTAGCTGCCGCTGCAGGCCAGCAGGCGCAGCTGCACCTTGCTGGTCCAGTCACCGCCGTGGCGGGTGCCGAGCAGCTGGTGCTCGCAGTCGCGCAGGGCGATGCGCGCGGCCTGGGCATCGGCGCTCAGGCTCGGCCGGTCGAGCCAGGCCAGCGGCAGGCAGACGCTGCAGGCCTCGGCGGCAAAGCTCACGTGCGGCCCCAGCAGCTCGCGGTAGCGCGCGCCCCAGAGCGGCTCGGCGAAAGGAAAGGCGAACTCCAGGCGGCCTTCCGGCAAGCCGCCGCACACCGCCTCCAGCAGGCGCAGGCAGACCCCGGCCAGGCTGGTGAGGATGTGCTCGCGCACATCGCCCAGGTCGAACAGCTCGTCGACGCGAATGCGGTAGCGCTCGCCCTCCACGCCACCGGACAGGCGCAGGCTGGACAGGCGCAGCACGCTGAAGCGCTCCAGCACCTGCAGCACGCCGCGCAAGTCCGGGCACAGCGCCGCGGCGTAGCCCACCGGGCCATGGGCCGACACCGGCGTGGCGCAGCCAACCTCCAGGCCCAGCCAGGGACAGTCGGTAAGCACGATGGCGCGGCGCACCAGGCGCTGCACCTGGGCGAAGTTGAGCGGGCGGTTGTCGCGGTGCAGGTGCTGCCAGTCCAGCCCGGTGCCGCTGAGGATGTCGTCCTCGGCGAAGCCGCGCTGGCGCAGCGCCGCGCACAGCAGGCGGGCGTAGATCGGGTGCAGGCAGGGTTGCAGCGGGACGAGGCTGGGTTCCATGGCGGCTTCCGGCACTGGGCTCGACTGTCACCATAAGACGATTTTCTGCCCGCCTCAACGGTTCTGCGCGAGCCCAATGCGGTCCATGCTGGCCACAGGTCGTAGAACCTCGGAGAGAACAACATGCATATCGCCCTGCCCTATCGCGACCGCAAGCGCCCGCTGTGGCTGCTGTCGCTGTTCGTGCCGACCCTCGGGCTGATCGGCCCGGCGCTGTACCTGCTGGTGTCGCCCAGCGAACTCTGGCTGTGGCTGTCGCCGCTGTTCTTCTATTTCGGCATCCCGCTGCTGGATGCGCTGATCGGCGAGGACCCGAGCAACCCGCCGGAGTCCGAGGTGCCGGCGCTGGAGGCCGATCCCTACTACCGCTGGATCACCTATCTGCTGGTGCCGGTGCTGTGGGCCTCGTTTATCGCCATCTGCGTGTTCGTCGCCAGCCAGCCGCTGAGCGCAACCGGCCTGCTGGCGATGATCATCAACACCGGCGGTGGCCTGGGTTTCGCCATCAACCTGGGCCACGAGATGGGCCACAAGAAGAGCACCCTGGAGCGCTGGCTGGCTAAGCTGGCGCTGGCGCCGGCCTGCTACGGGCACTTCTACATCGAGCACAACCGCGGCCATCACCGCGATGTGGCGACGCCGGCCGACCCCGCCTCGTCGCGCATGGGCGAGTCGATCTACCGCTTCGTCCTGCGCGAGATGCCGGGCGGCTTCCGCCGCGCCTGGCAGCTGGAGCGGGAACGCCTGGCGCGCTGCGGCAAGAGCCCCTGGAGCCTGGACAACGAAGTGCTGCAGCCGGCACTGATCAGCCTGGCGCTGCACGGCGCGCTGGTGGCCGCGCTGGGCTGGCAGATCCTGCCGTTCCTGCTGCTCAGCGCCTTCTGGGGCGCCTTCCAGCTGACCTCGGCCAACTACCTGGAGCACTACGGCCTGCTGCGGCGCAAGCTGGACAACGGCCGCTATGAGGTGTGCCAGCCGTACCATTCGTGGAACAGCAACCACCTGTTCTCCAACTGGGCGCTGTTCCACCTGCAGCGCCATTCCGACCACCACGCCCACCCGACCCGGCGCTACCAGTCGCTGCGCAACTTCCCCGACCTGCCGCGCCTGCCCAGCGGCTACTTCGGCATGTACCTGCTGGCCTACGTGCCGCCGCTGTGGTTCCGTGTGATGAACCCGCGGCTGATCGCGGCGGTGCAGGGCGATGCAACGCGCATCAACTTCCAGCCGGACCTGCGCGAGCGCCTGATGCGTCGCTACGGCCTGCAGGAGCACGCCGCATGAGCCGCTACCGTTGCCCGGAATGCGGCTACTGCTACGACGAGGCCCAGGGCGAGCCGCACCAGGGCTACCCGCCCGGCACGCCCTGGGACGCCCTGCCGGAGGACTTCGCCTGCCCGGACTGCGCGATCCGGGTAAAGGACGAGTTCGAGCCGCTGGCCGAATGACCCGCCCCAGCCGCGAGCCAGGCCCAGGCTCGCGGCCTGCCCATCAGCTGCCTCGATAGTCAGTATCGGCACAAACGATCTATATATCGGAGCGACCCGATATAAAGTTCGCCTCAACCCGATACGCGACGGCAGCACCATGACCGATCCCATCGACCTCGACGAAATCATCAAGGCCCTGGCCCACCCGGTGCGCCGCGAGATCCTGCAGTGGCTGAAGGAGCCGGAAAAGCACTTCGCCGACCAGGACCACCCGCTGGAACTGGGCGTGTGCGCCGGCAAGTTCGAGCGCTGCGGCCTGTCCCAGTCGAGCGTCTCGGCGCACCTGGCGACCCTGCAGCGCGCCGGCCTGGTGAACTGTCGCAAGGTCGGCCAATGGAGCTTCTTCAAGCGTAACGAGGCCGTCATCCAGGCCTTCCTGAGCAGCCTCGACCAACAACTCTGAGCCCACGGGCCCTTCCATCACCGATTCGTTTCAGGAGCCGGCCCCATGCCGTTACCGCTTCTCGTCCTCGCTTTGTCCGCGTTTGCCATCGGCACCACGGAATTCGTCATCATGGGCCTGCTGCCCGAGGTGGCCTCTGACCTCGGCGTGTCCATCCCCGGCGCCGGCTGGCTGGTCACCGGCTACGCCCTGGGCGTGGCGCTCGGCGCGCCGTTCATGGCCCTGGTCACCGCCAGCTGGCCACGCAAGCTGGCCCTGCTCGGCCTGATGGGCATCTTCGTCATCGGCAACCTGCTGTGCGCCACCGCCGCCGACTATGAACTGCTGATGGTCGCGCGGGTGGTCACCGCGCTCTGCCACGGCGCCTTCTTCGGCATTGGCTCGGTGGTCGCCGCCAGCCTGGTGCCGGAGAACCGCAAGGCCTCAGCCGTGGCCCTGATGTTCACCGGCCTGACCCTGGCCAACGTGCTCGGCGTGCCGCTGGGTACCGCGCTGGGCCAATACGCCGGCTGGCGCTCGACCTTCTGGGCCGTCACAGCAATCGGAATCGTCGCTTTTATCGGCCTGTGGCGCGTGCTGCCGAACAATCAGCAGCAGGAGCCGGCCGACCTGCGCGGCGAGCTGGCCGCCATGCGCGGCGCCGGGCTGTGGCTGGCACTGAGCACTACCGTGCTGTTCTCCGCCGCCGTGTTCGCCCTGGTCACCTACATCGCCCCGCTGCTCGGCGAGGTCACCGGCGTGTCGCCGCGCGGCATCACCTGGACCCTGCTGCTGATCGGCGTCGGCCTGACCCTGGGCAACCTGATCGGTGGCCGCCTGGCCGACTGGAACCTGGCCACCGCGCTGGCCGGCATCCTGCTGACCCTGGCCCTGCTCTCCTCGCTGGTGCGCTGGAGCAGCCCGCTGTTGGTTCCGCTGGAGATCAACCTGCTGCTCTGGGCCATGGCCGCCTTCGCCGCCGTGCCGGCCCTGCAGGTCAACGTGATGAACTTCGGCCAGGCCGCCCCCAACCTGGTGGCCACCCTCAACATCGGCGCCTTCAACCTGGGCAACGCCCTCGGTGCCTGGGTCGGCGGCCTGGTGATCGGCCAGGGCCTGGGCCTTACCAGTGTGCCCCTGGCCGCTGCCGCGCTGGCCGCCCTGGCCCTGCTCGCCGCCCTGCTCACGACTTCTATCGGCAGCATCCCTGCCGCCGAACCTCTGCTCGACTGACCCACTGGAGACCGCACCATGACCACCCTGTTCGATCCGCTCAAGCTCGGCAGCCTGGAACTGCCCAACCGCATCATCATGGCCCCGCTGACCCGCTGCCGCGCCGACGCAGGCCGCGTACCCAACGCGCTGATGGCCGAGTACTACGTGCAGCGCGCTTCGGCCGGCCTGATCCTCAGCGAAGCCACCTCGGTGACGCCGATGGGCGTCGGCTACCCGGACACCCCCGGCATCTGGTCCGAGGACCAGGTACGCGGCTGGCTCAACATCACCCGCGCCGTGCACGCCAACGGCGGGCGCATCTTCCTGCAGCTGTGGCACGTCGGCCGGGTCTCCGATCCCGTCTACCTGAACGGCGAGCTGCCGGTAGCACCCAGCGCCGTCAAGCCGGCCGGGCATGTCAGCCTGGTACGCCCGATCAAGGAATTCGTCACTCCGCGTGCCCTGGAAACCGAGGAGATTGCCGAGATCGTCGAGGCCTACCGCCACGGCGCCGAGAATGCCAAGGCCGCCGGCTTCGACGGCGTGGAGATCCACGGCGCCAACGGCTACCTGCTCGACCAGTTCCTGCAGAGCAGCACCAACCAGCGCAACGACCAGTACGGCGGCTCCGTGGAGAACCGCGCGCGCCTGCTGCTGGAAGTCACCGATGCCGCCATCTCCGTGTGGGGCGCCGACCGCGTCGGCGTGCACCTGGCGCCGCGCCAGGACGCCCACGACATGGGCGACGCCAACCCGCGCGAGACCTTCGGCTATGTGGCCCGCGAGCTGGGCAGGCGCGGCGTGGCCTTCATCTGCACCCGCGAATCGGTCAGCGAAGACAGCCTGACGCCCTACCTCAAGGAGCAGTTCGGCGGCCTGGTAATCGCCAACGAACGCTTCACCAAGGCGCAGGCCAACGCCTGGCTGGCCGAAGGCAAGGCCGATGCCGTAGCCTTCGGCATCCCCTACATCGCCAACCCCGACCTGGTCGAGCGCCTGGCCCAGGACGCCCCGCTCAACGAGCCGCGCCCCGAGCTGTTCTACGCCCAGGGCCCGGTCGGCTACATCGACTACCCGCGCCTGTAAGATGCGAAGGCCTGGGCTGGGCCGTGCCTGTCTGGCACGGCCCAGCCCAAATTAATCGAATTAGTAGATTTTTATCCTGGATTTTTTGCGCTTTTAGCCGGACATAAATCGATAGATCATGCAGCCATTCCTGCACCGCACTGCCGCGCTGCAGTCACTGGAGTCTCGCCATGATCGAAGTCCGCCCCTTCGCCACCCTCGGCCATGCCAACCACGGCTGGCTCAACGCCCGCCATCACTTCTCCTTCGCCGAGTACCAGGACCCGCAGCGGGTCAACTGGGGCCGCCTGCGCGTCTGGAACGACGACGAGATTGCCGCCGGCTCGGGCTTCCCGCCGCACCCGCACCACGACATGGAGATCATCACCTACGTCCGCGAAGGCGCCATCAGCCATCGCGACAACCTGGGCAACCAGGGCCGTACCGAGGCCGGTGACGTGCAGGTGATGAGCGCCGGCAGCGGCATCGTCCACAGCGAGTACAACCTGGAAGACGAGGAGACACGCATCTTCCAGATCTGGATTCACCCGCAGCAGACCGGTCTGCCGCCGACCTGGGGCACCCGCAGATTCCCCAGCGGCGAGCGTGCCGGGGCGTTCGTC
>JAJLLC010000028.1:0-35972 GCA_033838285.1 Pseudomonadaceae bacterium | reverse complement strand
TTTTGCGGGGTATTTGGCGCGCAATATGGGCCTGCCGGTCAGCCAGCTGATCGTCGCCACCAACCGCAACGACATCCTGCACCGTTTCATGAGCGGCAATCGGTATGTGAAGGACACCCTGCACCCGACCCTGTCGCCGTCGATGGACATCATGGTGTCCTCGAACTTCGAGCGCCTGCTGTTCGACCTGCACGGGCGCAACGGCGCCGCCATCGCCAGCCTGATGGAGACCTTCAAGCAGGGCGGCGGTTTCAGCGTCGAAGAGGACCGCTGGACCGAGGCGCGCAAGCTGTTCGATTCGCTGGCGGTGAACGACGAGCAGACCTGCGAGACCATCGCCCAGGTGTATGCCGAGTGCGGCGAGCTGCTCGACCCGCACACCGCCATCGGCGTGCGCGCGGCCCGCGAGTGCCGCCGCAGCCTGGCCATCCCTATGGTGACCCTGGGTACCGCGCATCCGGTGAAGTTCCCGGAAGCGGTGGAGAAGGCCGGCATCGACGCGGTGCCGGCCCTGCCGCCGCACCTGGCCGACCTGTTCCAGCGCGAGGAACGCTGCACCGTGCTGGCCAACGACCTGCAGACCGTGCAGCAGTTCGTCGCCGCCCATGGCAATCGTGGCAAGCCGCTCTAAGCTCAGTAGCCTGACGAGAAGCCCCGCCCAGTGCGGGGCTTTTCGTTTCTGGCGAGCGCTGTAGTAGCCAGCTGTTACCCTGAAGCAGGCGAGGCGGCGCAGACTGGCGCCACATTCACCCAGAGGAGGCCATTGCCATGGCGGCGAAGAAGATCCTGATGCTGGTCGGCGACTACGCCGAAGACTACGAGACCATGGTGCCGTTCCAGGCCCTGCAGATGGTCGGCCACAGCGTGCATGCGGTGTGCCCGGGCAAGAGCGCCGGGCAGACCGTGCGCACCGCGATCCACGACTTCGAGGGCGACCAGACCTACAGCGAGAAGCCGGGGCACAACTTCGCGCTGAACTTCGACTTCGCCAAGGTACGCGCCGAGGACTACGACGGCCTGCTGATCCCCGGCGGCCGCGCCCCCGAGTACCTGCGCCTGAACGCCGAGGTGATCGCCCTGGTGCAGGCCTTCGCCAAGGCCGCCAAGCCGATCGCCGCGGTCTGTCACGGCGCCCAGCTGCTGGCCGCCGCCGACGTGCTCAGGGGCCGTGGCTGCAGCGCCTACCCGGCCTGCGCGCCGGAAGTGCGCCTGGCCGGTGGCGAGTACGTGGAAGTGCCGATGGATGGCGTGCACGTCGACGGCAACCTGGTCACCGCTCCGGCCTGGCCGGCGCATCCGGCCTGGCTGGCGACGTTCCTGAAAGTCCTGGGCTAAATAAATAAAAGAGAATCTCGCGAGCTAGAGCCAGGCAAGGCGAGAAGGGGCGAGGGCGCGGAGCGTAAATGAGCAGCCCGAGCCACTTCTCAACGCAGCATGGCCGACGCGCAGCAGATTCGGGAGCAGGCGATGTGTGAGCTTTATGTGAAGGCCGATCCGATCCTCTACGAGTCGCGCTCGCGCTCCCTGCGCATCCGCGGGGTGGTCACCACCCTGCGCCTGGAGAACCAGTTCTGGGACATCCTGCGCGAGATCGCCGAGGTCGACGGCATGACCACCAACCAGCTGATCACCAAGCTGTACGAGGAGGTCATGGACTACCGCGGCGAGGTGGTCAACTTCGCCTCCTTCCTGCGCGTCAGCTGCACCCGCTTCCTGACGCAGCGGCCGCAGCGCAGCGCCGAGGTGCTGAGCCTGGTGCAGTCGCGTTAGGCTGGCGCGCACAAAAAAGCCCGCGTCGAGCGGGCTTTTTTCGGCGTGCCGGTCAGTTTTTGCGCGGCACCGGCTTGAGCAGCTCTTCCGGTGGCATCTCGCAGGTGATCTTGCGCCCGAGCAGTTCCTCGATCGGCGGCAGGGCGAAGGCGTCGTCCTCGCCGGCGAAGCTGATCGAGGTGCCGCTGGCGCCGGCGCGACCGGTACGGCCGATGCGGTGCACGTAGTCGTCCGGCACTTCCGGCAGGGTGAAGTTGATCACGTGGCTGATGCCGTCGACGTGGATGCCGCGGCCGGCCACGTCGGTGGCCACCAGCACGCGGATCTTGCCCTCGCGGAAGCCTTCCAGGGTCTTGATCCGCTTGTGCTGCGGCACGTCGCCGGACATCTGCGCGGCGCTGACGCCATCGCGCACCAGCTTCTCCTCGATGCGCCGCACCTCGTCGCGGCGGTTGGCGAACACCATCACCCGCTGCCAGTCGTTCTGCGTCACCAGGTTGTACAGCAGCTTGTACTTGTCCTTGCTGGACACGGCGTAGACATGCTGCTCGACGGTGTCGCTGGCGACGTTCTCCGGTTCGATCTCGACGATGGCCGGGTTGACCGTCCACTGCCGCGCCAGGTTCATCACGTCCTCGGTGAAGGTGGCGGAGAACAGCAGGGTCTGGCGCTCGCCCTTCATCGGGGTCTGGCGGATGATCTGCCGCACCTGCGGGATGAAGCCCATGTCGAGCATGCGGTCGGCCTCGTCCAGCACCATCACCTCGACCATGTCCAGATGCACCTCGCCGCGCTGGTTGAAGTCCAGCAGGCGGCCCGGGGTGGCCACCAGGATGTCGCAGTAACGCGATTCCAGCTGCTTGAGCTGCTTGTCGAAGTCCATACCGCCGACGAAGCTCATCACGTTGAGGCCGGTGTACTTGGTCAGCGCCTCGGCGTCCTTGGCGATCTGCACCACCAGCTCGCGGGTCGGCGCGATCACCAGCGCGCGCGGCTCGCCCATGTAGCGTTCCTTGGGCGGCGGGGTCTGCAGCAGCTGGGTGATGGTGGAGATGAGGAAGGCGGCGGTCTTGCCGGTGCCGGTCTGGGCGCGGCCGATGGCGTCCTTGCCCTTGAGGGTGTGGCCGAGGACCTGGGCCTGGATCGGCGTGCAGTAGGGGAAGCCGAGGTCGTGGATGGCGTGCATCAGCTCCGGGGCCAGGCGGAAGTCGTGGAAGCGGGTCTTGCCTTCGGCGGGTTCGACCACGAAGTCTTCCAGCTTCCAGGTGTCCACCGGCTTGGCCGGACGCTCGCGGCGCGGCTTGTCGCCGCGTGCCTTCTTCTCGCGTGGGGTCTTGGCGCTGGAGGACTGCGGCGTGGGGCGCGGGCTGTCCGATTGAGAGGGGGCGGCGGGGGTAGCGCTGGCGGGCTGCTCGGCATCGCCCTTGTTGAAGATTTTCTTGAGTGCTTTGAGCACGGCCGGTCTCGTATTGGTCAAGGAATGAACGGCCGTCAGTGTAAAGCAAGAAGCCCGCGCGGCGAAGTGCCGGGCGGGCTGCGCGGATTTCACTGGGGGAGGCTGGCCAGCAGCAGGTCGCGCACGTTGCCGCCCATGATGGCGGCGATCTCGGCCTCGCTGAAGCCGGCCTGTTGCAGGCCCTCGGTGATCTGCGCCAGACCGGTGCTGTCGAAGGGCGTGTGCACCGTGCCGTTGAAGTCCGAACCCAGGGCCACGTGTTTCACCCCGACCTTGTCCGCGACATAGCGGATGGCGCGGACGATGGCCTCGACCGAGGTCGCGCAGACCGCCGCGTCCCAGTAGCCGATGCCGATCACCCCGCCCGTGGCGGCGATGCCTTGGAGGTGTTCATCGCTGAGGTTGCGCGGGCCGGGGCAGGTGCCGGCCACGCCGGTGTGGGACACCAGCAGCGGGCGCCTGGCGATGGCCAGCACATCGTCGATCAGCGGCT
The DNA here is from genome assembly GCA_033838285.1 of Pseudomonadaceae bacterium. Classification (GTDB taxonomy): domain Bacteria; phylum Pseudomonadota; class Gammaproteobacteria; order Pseudomonadales; family Pseudomonadaceae; genus Aquipseudomonas. The sequence goes on along the minus strand of JAJLLC010000028.1, from coordinate 32,253 downwards.
TGGAGGCGTGGGCCAGGTCGACCAGCATGTGCTTCTCCTCCAGGCGCGCGATGACCTGGCGGCCCAGCGGGGTCAGCCCGCCCTTCTCCAGGCCATGGGCCGAGCCGCCGACCTCGTTGTCGAAGAAGTGGGTCAGGCCGGCGATGCGGAAGCCGGCGTCATACAGGCGGTCGAGGTTTTCCAGCTGGCCCTCGATGGGCTGCAGGCCCTCGGTGGCGAGCAGGGCGGCGACCCGCTGCGGGTCGTTCTGCCAGGCCTGGAGGAAGGCCTGCAGCTCGCCACGGCTGCGTACCAGCACCAGTTGCCCGGCACTGCCGGCGGCGGCCTGCTGCAGCTTGCCGGCCTGGTACAGGGCACGCTGCAGCAGGCTGTCCCAGGTCGCCCGCGGCCAGCGCTGGGCCATGGCCAGCAGGGTGATGTTGTCGCTGTCGGCGCCGTTGCTCTCGTAGTTGATGCCGCGCGGGGTCTTGGTCACGGTGGAGAACACCTGCAGGCCGACGCGGCCCTCGAGCAGGCGCGGCAGGTCGGAGTGGCCGTAGTCGTGGCGTTCGAGCAGGTCGCGTTGCCAGAGCAGGGCATCGTCGTGCAGGTCGGCGACGAACAGCCTGCGGTGCAGCTGCTGCGCCTCGTCGCCGGCGGCATAGGGCGGTGCGTTGGCGACGCTGTTCATCTGCCGGTCGAGCAGGCTGGGCAGGGTGAAGAAGATTGCCGCGCCGAGCGGCACGAGGATCAGCAGGGCGAGCAGCAGCTTGCGCATGGAGGCGTCTCTATCGTTGTTGTTATGCCGCGACTCTAACAAGCGCGAGGAGGCGAAAGCGATGCGGCGGCGGATTCGGCGGGCCTTTTGGCGTAGTTGCTTCAGCCGAACAGGCGGTTGCGGCCCTGCTGCTTGGCCTTGTACAGCGCGGCGTCGGCGCGGGCGATCAGGCTCTCCAGGCTGTCCTTCGGCTGCAGCTGGGCCAGGCCGATGGAGGCGGTGACGCCCGGCAGGATGCCCATCGGCGAATAGAAGGAGGTGACCTGCTCCAGGCTCTGGCGCAGGCGCTCGCCGATGCTGCGTGCTTCGTCGGTGGCGATCTCCGGGAGCAGGATGACGAACTCCTCGCCGCCGAAACGTACCATGCTGTCCTTGGGCCTGAGCTGGTTGCGCAGGGTGTGCGCGACCAGGCACAGGGCATAGTCGCCGGCCAGGTGGCCGTGCTGGTCGTTGTAGGCCTTGAAGTGGTCGACATCCAGCATGAGCATGCTCAGCGGCTGGCCGTTGAAGGCGCAGCGGGTGCTCTCGCGCTCGTATACGTGCTCCAGCCAGCGGCGGTTGAAGCAGCCGGTGAGGGTGTCGAGATTGGCGTTCTGCTCGCTGTCGAGAATGATCCGGTTGCCCTGGCGCACCCGCTCACAGAGCAGCTCCAGCAGGTTTTGCATCAGTTCCGGCGATTGCTCGAACAGGCGGACCAGGGAGGCGCGGTGCAGGCGCATGACCAGCGTGGGCTGGGTGGCCACCACGTAGGCGGATGGGCGTTCGTTGTCGATGAAGCTGATCTCGCCGGCGCAGTCGCCGGGGCGCAGGGTACTGACCGGCTGGTTGTCCAGCGAGCCGAGATACACCTTCAGCTCACCCTCCAGCAGCACATAGAGATGCTGGTTGCGATTGAAGGGGGAGAGCAGGATCTCGCCGGCCTCCAGCTCGAAGGCACGGAACTCCTCCAGCAGCTGCTGCAGGCTGCCGGCTGCGACGTTCTGGAACAGCCGGGCATGACGCAGCTGTTGCAGGTTGTGCGGCCAGTTGGCGTTTTTCATCACGGCAACGCGCTGCATCGGGCGACGGGCATCGCGGAACACTCCCTGTCGTGGGGCGAACACCTTTCCTGACCATATTCCCGGGAATATTGCCTAGGCAATGCTGCGGAGCATTCTGCCCGACCAGCGGTCGTGGGCGATGGATGGCGGCGGGGGTGCGCGTCATTCGCTTGACTGCTCAGGCCGTACTTGGCGCGTCCCTGCCTCGGCTCGACGTTGCCTTGACGTCCGCTCAGCGCGCCAGCCGTTGCTCCAGCCAGTCGCCGATCTCGCGGATTTCCTCCATCACCACTTCGTGGCCCATGGGGTACTCGCGCCATTGCACCGGCACGCCCTGGCCGGCCAGGGCATCGTGGGCGGCGCGGCCCATGAACGGCGGCACCACCTCGTCCTGGCTGCCATGCAGGCAGAGTACCGGCAGGCTGCGGCGCGCGGCGTCCAGCTGCAGCTCCTCGGTGAAGGTCGGCGCATAGGTGGACAGCGCCAGCAACCCGCCCAGCGGCCCCTGCCAGCGCAGGAAGGCGGTGTGGAAGACCACCGCGCCGCCCTGGGAGAAGCCGGCCAGGACGATGCGCGCGGGATCGATGCCGCCGTCGCGCTGCGCTTCGATCAGCTCGATCACGCACTGCGCCGAGGCCTCCATCTGCGCCTTGTCGATCGCCCGCGCCGGGCTCATGGCGAGGATGTCGTACCAGCTGGGCATGGACCAGCCGCCGTTGATGGTGACCGGGCGGGTCGGTGCCTGCGGCAGCACGAAGCGGGTACTGGGCAGCCGCTTCTGTAGCATCTGCGCCACCGGCTCGAAGTCGTAACGATCTGCGCCCAGGCCGTGTAACCAGATGACGCAGGAGTCGGCCGGCAGGGTGGGATCTAGTATCAGGCTCTCGTGCATGTCTGCTCCATTTCGGTGCGTGCGGCTTGCGCCTGGCGCACCGGCCATTTTTCAAGAGGGGGAATTACTTAAGAAGATGTCGCGCTGGTGGAACTTTATCTATTGACCCGCGAATGAAACGGCTCGGTCAGGAATCTGGTACGGCCCTTGCTGTATCGACCGGGTCCGGTGGGGGCCGCGTTGTCGCGGAATGCCGGGCACATCTGCTGGGTCTCCTTGCTCGCTGGGAAGCGGGTCATTCGCCGGTCTGCGGATCGGCATCTAGACTCACTTCAGGTTCGCACCCCGGTCGACCCTGCCATGGTGGCGGGATCGAACGTGCCCCACAAGGGTACGGCGGTTGGACCGAGACTCGACCAAACAAGAACACTTGGAGGTTTTGATGAAGATGGTGAAATCCACCCTGGCAGTACTGACCACTGCGGTAGCGCTCGGTGTGAGCGGCCTCGCTCAGGCCGGTGCGACCTTCGATGCGGTGCAGAAGAAGGGCTTCGTGCAGTGCGGTATCAGTGACGGCTTGCCAGGCTTCTCCTATGCCGACGCCAAGGGCAACTACATGGGCATCGACGTGGACGTCTGCCGCGCCGTGGCCGCTGCCGTGTTCGGCGACGCCTCCAAGGTGAAGTACAGCCCGCTGACCGCCAAGGAGCGCTTCACCGCGCTGCAGTCCGGCGAGGTCGACATGCTGTCGCGCAACACCACCTGGACCAGCTCGCGTGACGCGGCCATGGGCCTGAACTTCACCGGCGTGACCTACTACGACGGTCAGGGCTTCCTGGTGAACAAGAAGCTCGGCGTTTCCAGCGCCAAGGAACTGGACGGCGCCACCGTGTGTATCCAGGCCGGCACCACCACCGAGCTGAACCTGGCCGACTACTTCCGCGCCAACGGCCTGAAGTACACCCCCATCACCTACGACACCTCCGACGAGAGCGCCAAGTCGCTGGAGTCCGGCCGTTGCGATGTGCTGACTTCCGACCAGTCGCAGCTGTACGCCCAGCGCATCAAGCTGGCCGCGCCGGACGACTACGTGGTGCTGCCGGAAGTGATCTCCAAGGAGCCGCTCGGCCCGGCCGTACGCCAGGGTGACGAGGAGTGGTTCGACATCGTGCGCTGGAGCCTGTTCGCCCAGCTCAATGCCGAGGAACTGGGTGTGACTTCCGCCAACGTGGAAGAAATGGCCAAGTCCACCAAGAACCCCGACATCGCCCGCCTGCTGGGTGCTGAGGGCGACTACGGCAAGGACCTGAAACTGCCGAAGGACTGGGCCGTGCAGGTCATCAAGCAAGTCGGCAACTACGGTGAGATCTTCGAGCGCAACGTCGGTGCCGGCAGCGAGCTGAAGATCGAGCGTGGTCTCAATGCCCTGTGGAACAAGGGTGGTCTGCAGTACGCACCGCCGGTGCGCTGACCGCCGTGCCATCGCCCCCGTCGCGGGGCGATGGTGTTCCTGATTCCGTGAACTCCGCGCCGCCATTCCGGGGCGCGGAGCTTCCATGAGGGCCGTTATGCAAAATCCCCCCATTCCTTCGCGCCCGCGCTCATCGGTTCTGACCGACCCGCAGGTGCGCGCCTGGGTATTCCAGATCATTGCCGTGGTCGCCGTGGTGGCGCTCGGCTGGTACCTGTTCCACAACACCCAGAGCAACCTCGCCCAGCGCGGCATCCTGTCGGGCTTCGGCTTCCTCGACAACAGCGCCGGCTTCGGCATCTCCCAGCACCTGATTGACTACACCGAGAGCGATACCTACGGCCGCGTCTTCGTCATCGGCCTGCTCAACACCCTGCTGGTGTCGGGCATCGGCATCGTGCTGGCGACCATCCTCGGCTTCATCCTCGGCGTGGCGCGGCTGTCGCACAACTGGCTGATCAGCAAGCTGGCCACCGTCTACATCGAGATCTTCCGCAACATCCCGCCGCTGCTGCAGATCTTCTTCTGGTACTTCGCGGTGTTCCTGCCGCTGCCAGGGCCGCGCGACAGCCTGAACCTCGGCGACACCTTCTTCCTCAGCGTGCGCGGCCTGAACATGCCGGCGCCGAGCATGGCCGAAGGCTTCTGGCCGTTCCTCATCGCCATCGTCCTGGCTCTGGTCGCCATCGTCGTCCTGGCGCGCTGGGCGCGGCAGCGCTTCGAGGCCACCGGGCAGACCTTCCCGACCCTGATCAGCAGCCTGGTGCTGATCGTCGCCCTGCCGGGGCTGGCCATGCTGGCGTTCGGCGACCCCTTCCACTGGACGGTACCGGAGCTCAAGGGCTTCAACTTCCGCGGCGGCTGGGTGCTGATTCCCGAACTGATGGCGCTGACCCTGGCGCTGACCATCTACACCGCCGCCTTCATCGCCGAGAACGTGCGCTCCGGCATCCAGGCGGTCAGCCATGGCCAGACCGAGGCGGCGCGCTCGCTGGGCCTGCCGGCCGGCAAGACCCTGCGCCTGGTGATCATCCCGCAGGCCATGCGCGTGATCATCCCGCCGCTGACCAGCCAGTACCTGAACCTGGCGAAGAACTCCTCGCTGGCCGCCGGCATCGGTTACCCGGACATGGTCTCGCTGTTCGCCGGCACCACTCTCAACCAGACCGGCCAGGCCATTGAGGTGATCGCCATCACCATGAGCGTGTACCTGGCCATCAGCATCAGCATTTCCATCCTGATGAACTGGTACAACAAGCGCATCGCGCTGGTCGAGCGGTAAGGAGAAGCGCATGCAAGTCCATCAATTCCGTCCCGACCTGCCGCCGCCGCGCATGAGCGTGGGCGTGCTCGGCTGGTTGCGGAGCAATCTGTTTTCCAACTGGTTCAACACCCTGCTGACCCTGCTGGCCATCTACCTGATCTGGGTGATAGTGCCGCCGCTGCTGCAGTGGGCCTTCTTCCAGGCCGACTGGACCGGCAGCAGCCGCGCCGACTGCAGCGGCGAGGGTGCCTGCTGGGTGTTCATCCGCGAGCGTTTCGACCAGTTCATGTACGGCTTCTACCCGGAGCAGTTGCGCTGGCGCGTCGACCTGACCGTGTGGCTGGCGGTGATCGGCGCGGCGCCGCTGTTCGTGCCGATGATGCCGCGCAAGGCCCTGTACGGCCTGGCGTTCCTGGTCGTCTACCCGCTGCTGGCCTTCTGGCTGCTGCATGGCGGTTTCTTCGGCCTGTCCGAGGTGGAGACCAGCCAGTGGGGCGGCCTGATGCTGACCCTGGTGATCGCCGCCGTCGGCATCGCCGGCGCCCTGCCGCTGGGCATCCTGCTGGCCCTGGGGCGGCGTTCCGACATGCCGGCGATCCGCGTGATCTGCGTCACCTTCATCGAGTTCTGGCGCGGCGTGCCGCTGATCACCGTGCTGTTCATGTCCTCGGTGATGCTGCCGCTGTTCCTGCCGGAAGGGCTGAGCTTCGACAAGCTGCTGCGCGCGCTGATCGGGGTGATCCTGTTCCAGTCCGCCTACATCGCCGAGGTGGTGCGCGGCGGCCTGCAGGCCATTCCCAAGGGCCAGTACGAGGCGGCCGCGGCCATGGGCCTGGGCTACTGGCGGATGATGGGCCTGGTGATCCTGCCGCAGGCGCTCAAGCTGGTGATTCCGGGCATCGTCAACACCTTCATCGCCCTGTTCAAGGACACCAGCCTGGTGATCATCATCGGCCTGTTCGACCTGCTCAACAGCATCAAGCAGGCCACCACCGATCCGGCCTGGCTGGGCATGGCCACCGAGGGCTACGTGTTCGCCGCCCTGGTGTTCTGGATCTTCTGTTTCGGCATGTCCCGCTATTCCATGCGCCTGGAGCGCAAGCTGGACACCGGCCACAAGCGTTAGGAGTCATAGACCATGACCGAAGTTAAGAAACAAGCCGCCGCCGAGCCGATCATCCAGATGCAAGGCGTGAACAAGTGGTACGGCCAGTTCCACGTGCTCAAGGACATCAACCTCGACGTGCAGCAGGGCGAGCGCATCGTCCTCTGCGGCCCGTCGGGTTCGGGCAAGTCCACCACAATCCGCTGCATCAACCGCCTGGAGGAACACCAGCAGGGCCGCATCGTGGTCGACGGCACCGAGCTGACCCACGACCTCAAGCACATCGAGGCGGTGCGCAGCGAGGTGGGCATGGTATTCCAGCACTTCAACCTGTTCCCGCACCTGACCGTGCTGCAGAACTGCACCCTGGCGCCGATGTGGGTGCGCAAGATGCCCAAGCGCAAGGCCGAGGAGATCGCCATGCACTTCCTCGAGCGCGTGCGCATTCCCGAGCAGGCCAACAAGTTCCCCGGCCAGCTCTCCGGCGGTCAGCAGCAGCGCGTGGCCATCGCCCGCGCGCTGTGCATGAAGCCGAAGATCATGCTGTTCGACGAGCCGACCTCGGCGCTCGACCCGGAGATGGTCAAGGAAGTGCTGGACACCATGATCGGCCTGGCCGAGGACGGCATGACCATGCTCTGCGTGACCCACGAGATGGGCTTCGCCCGCACCGTGGCGAACCGGGTGATCTTCATGGACAAGGGCGAGATCGTCGAGCAGAACGAGCCCAACGCCTTCTTCGACAACCCGCAGAACGAGCGCACCAAGCTGTTCCTCGGGCAGATCCTGCACTGAGGCGCAGCCGCAACGAACAAGGGAGCCCCAGGGCTCCCTTTTTTGTCGGCGTGCGACTTCAGCGGTAGATGGTGGACATGCCCCGGCGCTCGTCCCGGCACTCGGCCGAGCCCATCTCGAACTCGCGGCAGATCAGCGGGCGCACTTCGTAGATGGTGCAGCGCATGCTGTCGCGGTCCAGCGCCGCGCACCAGCCGTCGTCCAGGCGGCGCATCACCTCGCCGCCCCAGGCGTCGGTGGCGATGAAGCGCGGCGGCACGCCGGTGTCGCCGATCAGCATGACTTCCAGCTGGCAGCAGCAGGCCGCGCAGTTGCTGCAGCTGAGGTCGCTGGCGGGAAGTTGCAGGTGGGGAATGTCGTTCATGGCCGCGCAGTCTAAGGCAGGGCGGCGCCGCGCGCTTGCCCGGCCGACCGCTGCCCTGTCACAGCACCACCCGGCTGGCACCGTTGACCGTGGTGATGCGCACCCGGTCGCCGAGGCGGAACTGCTGGGCCGGGTCGACCTCCTGCACATAGGCGCGCAGGCTGCCGTCATCATCGCGTACGGTGATCTCCACGCCCTGGCGGCGGGTCAGGCCTTCCTCGGCCGCTGCCCCGGCCATGCCGCCGGCGACGCCGCCCAGCACGCTGGCGATGCTGCTGCCGCGCCCGCCCCCGATGCCGCTGCCGGCGATACCGCCGACCGCGGCCCCGGCCAGCGCGCCGATCGGCGTGCGGGTGCCTTCGATCTGTACCGGGCGCAGCGACTCGACGGTGCCCTGGCGCAGCGTCTGCACGGCGCGGGCATCGGCACGCGAGTAGGTGCTGCCGTCGAGGCTGGAGGCGCAGCCGCCCAGCAGCAGGGCGGCGCTCAGGGTGGCAGTCAGCAGCAGGGTCGGGAAGCGTTGCATGGCTCGGTCCTCGTGGACATCTTCAAGATGGCCACAGGTTACGAGGCGGTCGCTGAACGCCGGCTGAATCCTGGCTGAACGAGAGCTGAACGAAGATGCTGGCGCGGTTCAGCCGAACTGCGCGGCGCGTGCCCGATACATCCCGGCAAAGCCGTGCACCACCACCATCACCCCGGCCCAGATCGCCGCGAGCAGCAGCAGGCTCGGCCACAGCCCCAGCGGCAGGCCGACGCCGGCCAGCTTGGCGCCGGCCAGGTAGGACAGCGGCCCGGCGATGGCCCCGAGCAGGCTGCCCAGCCACCAGGGGCGCGCGCTCCAGGCCAGGCTGTGGTTGAGGGTGGTGGCGAACAGCGCCCACAGCAGGGCCAGCCAGGGCGGCAGCAGGCGGCTGTCCCCGGCGAAGTCGAACACGCCGAGGTTGAGCAGGAAGGTATCCAGCGCGCAGCCGAACAGCGCCACGCTGGCGACCAGGCGGCCCTCGGTGCGCCAGCGCGCGACCCAGACGAAGTGCGCGGCCAGGCAGGCCAGGGCCAGCGCCAGCAGCCAGGGGCGGGTGGCGCCGAACACGCAGGCGAACCAGCCGATCTGGAACAGCAGGGCGTTGAGGATCAGCGAGCGGGGCGCGGTCAGCGGCATGGCGTTCTCGAATGGTTGGAGACGGCGAGGATAGCCCGATCCTCGCCATGGGTGGGCCTCAGGCGCCGAAGTTTCCCAGCAGCGGGGCCGGGCGCGCGCCCTGCTTGGCCAGCAGCAGCTGGGCGGTGCCGATGGTGCGTTCGAGGAAGCCGCCCTCGCAGTAGCACAGGTAGAACTCCCACAGCCGATAGAAGTAGTGGTCGTAGCCGAGCTGTTCCAGGCGGTGGCGGGCGCGGCGCAGGTTGTCGTGCCACAGACGCAGGGTGCGCGCGTAGTGCAGGCCGAAGTCTTCCATGTGGTGCAGGTTGAGGTCGGTGTCGCGGCTGACGATCTCCAGCATCTTGTGCACCGAGGGCAGGGCGCCACCGGGGAAGATGTAGCGCTGGATGAAGTCCACCGACTTGCGCGCCTGCTCGTAGCGCTGGTCGCGGATGGTGATGGCCTGCAGCAGCATCAGCCCGTCGTCCTTGAGCAGGCGCGCGCACTGCTTGAAGTAGGTGGGCAGGAAGCGATGGCCGACCGCCTCGATCATCTCGATCGACACCAGCTTGTCGTACTGCCCCTGCAGGTCGCGGTAATCCTCCAGCAGCAGGGTGATGCGCTCCTGCAGGCCCAGCTGCTCGATGCGCTGGCGGGTGTAGTCGTACTGTTCGCGCGACAGGGTGGTGGTGGTCACCCGGCAGCCATAGTGGCTGGCGGCGTAGATGGCCATGCTGCCCCAGCCGGTGCCGATCTCCAGCAGGTGGTCGTCGGCCTTGAGGTCGAGCTTCTGGCAGATGCGTTCGAGCTTGTTCAGCTGGGCCTGTTCCAGGCTGTCCTGCTCGCTGCCGAACATGGCCGCCGAATACATCATGGTGGGGTCGAGGAACTGCTCGAACAGCGCGTTGCCGAGGTCGTAGTGGGCGGCGATGTTCTTGCGCGAGCCCTTGCGGGTGTTGCGGTTGAGCCAGTGCAGGCCCTGCAGCAGCGGCCGGCCGAGCAGGGCCAGGCCGCGCTCCATGCCGTCCAGCACGTCGAGGTTGCTGACGAACACGCGGATCACCGCAGTCAGGTCCGGGGTGGTCCAGTAGCCGTGGATGTAGGCCTCGCCGGCGCCGATCGAGCCGTTGCCGGCGACCATGGCCCAGACGGCGGCGTCCTGCACCTGGATTTCCGCGTGCAGCGGCGAGCCGGCCTGGCCGAAGGTCTGCCGTTCGCCGTCCTCGACTATCGCCAGCTGGCCGTGGCGCAGCTGGCCGAGCTGGCGCAGCACGGCGCGCTTGAGCAGGCCGGCGCCGACGCCGTTACCGGCGCGCACGCTGGTTTTCGCGGAACTAAGGTCAGGACTCTTCATGGCGGGGCTCCAGATGGGCGGTGCGGTATTCACCGTCCGCGGCACGATGGGAAAAGATCGGGGTGCGTTTGAGCAGCAGGCGCAGGGCCTGCCAGTAGATGCCGAGCAGGGTCTTGGCGGTCATCCAGGGGAAGGCCAGCAGGTGGCGGTGCAGGCTGGCGCGGCTGAGTTCTACGCGGCTCAGGCCGAGGCCGGCCTCGAACAGCTTGTCCGCGCCCTGCCAGTCCTCCATGTGGATGTGCAGGTGTTCGCCGGGGGGCGAGTAGCGCATGCGGTATTCCAGTTCGCGCGGCAGGAAGGGCGAGACATGGAAGCTCTTGGCCACGCGGTGGCGCGACTCGCCCTCGGCGTTGGCCGGCAGCACATAGTGGTAGCGCTCGCGCCAGGGCGTGTTACTGACCTCGCAGAGGATGGCCTGCAGGCGCTCCTGCTCGTCGAAGCAGTAGAAGAAGCTGGCCGGGCTGAAGGCCAGGCCCCAGCTGCGCGGCTGGGTCAGCAAGCAGATGCGCCCGCGCGGCGCCTGGCCCAGTGCTTCGCCGACGCGCTGGCGCACGGCGTCGGCCAGGCGCATGCCGCGGCCGGTGAATTGCGGCAGGAAATCGCTCTCGCGGAAGGCGAAGGGCGCCCAGCGCGAGCGCCCGGCCAGCGGCGACAGGGCGAGCACGGCCTCCTGCTCGGCCAGGTCGAGGTAGAGCATGCCCATGCGGTAGCGGAAGGCATGGCCGCGCGTCAGATGCCGGCGGTGCCCGACCCAGCCCTGGTACAGGGCGCTGTTCACAGCTCTTCCCCGAAGGCGCGGGCCACGCGCAGCGCGCTGGTCACGCCGTCCTCGTGGAAGCCGTTGGCCCAGTAGGCCCCGCAGTAGTAGCTGTGCTGCACGCCGCACAGCTCTTCCCAGCGCGCCTGGGCGGCGATGCCGGCCAGGCTGTACTGCGGGTGGGCGTAGCGGTAGCGGCCGAGAATCTTGGACGGGTCGATGGCCGCGGTCTGGTTGAGGCTGACGCAGAAGGTGGTGTCGCTGCGGATGCCCTGCAGGATGTTCATGTTGTAGGTCACTGCGGCGGGGTACTCGCTCGGCCCGCCGAGACGGTAGTTCCAGCTGGCCCAGGCCAGGCGGCGCTGCGGCAGCAGGCGGGTGTCGGTGTGCAGCACCACGTCGTTGTCGGCATAGCGCAGGGCGCCGAGGATCTCACGCTCGGTCTCGCTGGGCTGCGCCAGCAGGGCCAGGGCCTGGTCGCTGTGACAGGCGAACACCACCTTGTCGAAGCGCTCGGCCCCGGCCGGGCTGTGCAGCAGCACGCCGAGAGCGTCGCGCTCCACCCGCTGCACCGGGCAGTTCAGGCGGATGCGCTCGGCGAAGCCGGCGGTCAGCGGCGCCACGTAGCTGCGCGAGCCGCCGGCGATCACCCGCCACTGCGGGCGGTCGTTGACCGACAACAGGCCGTGGTTCTTGAAGAAGCGCACGAAGAATTGCAGGGGGAAGGCCAGCATGTCGGCCAGCGACATGGACCAGATCGCCGCGCCCATCGGCACTATGTAGTGCTCGACGAAGCGCTGGCCGTAGCCGCGCGAGTCCAGGTAGGCGCCCAGGGTCATGTCGGCCGGGATGCGCTGTTCGGCGAGGTCGAACAGCGCCTCGCGGTTGAAGCGCAGGATGTCGCGCAGCATGCCCCAGAAGGCCGGGCGCAGCAGGTTGCTGCGCTGGGCGAACAGGCTGTTGAGGTTGTTGCCGTTGTACTCGGCGCCGCTGACCGGATCATGCACCGAGAAGCTCATCTCGGTGGGCTGCGAGGCCACGCCGAGGCGATCCAGCAGGCGGATGAAGTTGGGGTAGGTCCAGTCGTTGAACACGATGAAGCCGGTGTCGATGGCGAAGGATCGCCCCTGCACCTCGACATCCACCGTATGGGTGTGGCCGCCGATCCAGTCGCCGGCCTCGAACAGGCTGATCTCGTGCTTGCGGCTGAGCAGGTAGGCGCTGGTCAGGCCGGCGATGCCGCTGCCGACGATGGCGATCTTCATGGGCGTGGTTCCGTGCGGGAGAGTCGTTTTCCGATGGCCAGCTGCAGGCCCGTGGGCAGGTGCGCGAGCAGCAGCAGGATGGCAATGAAGGGGCCGGGGAAGGCGATTTCGTAGGGTCGCCGCTCCAGCCTGGTGGCGATGTGGCGGGCGGCCTTCTGCACCGGCCAGCGCATGGGCATGGGGAAGTCGTTCTTCTGCGTCAGCGGGGTGTCGACGAAGCCGGGGCTGACCAGGGTGACGGCGATGCCAGCGGCGGCCAGGTCGACGCGCAGCGCCTCGAACAGGTAGCGCATGGCCGCCTTGGAGGCGCCATAGGCCTCGGCGCGCGGCAGCGGCAGGAAGGTCACCGAGCTGGACACCGCCACCAGGTGCGGGCGCGCCCCCCGGCGCAGCAGCGGCAGGGCGGCCTCCACGCAGTGGGCGGCGGAGAACAGGTTGGCGCGCATCACCCGCTCGACCATGGCCGCCTCGAAGGACCGGACCTCCACGTACTCGCAGGTGCCGGCGTTGAGGATGGCCTGGTCCAGGGCGCCCCAGTGCTCGTCGATGCGCTGGCCGATGGCGCGTACCTGCTCGGCGTCGGTCAGGTCACCGGGGGCCAGCAGCACCTGCTGCGGGAAATGCTCGGCCAGGACCTGCAGGGCGCCGGCATTGCGCGCGCTGAGGGCCAGGCGATGGCCCTGCTGCAGCAGGACTTCGGCCAGGGCGGCGCCGATGCCGCTGCTGGCGCCGGTCAACCAGATGCGTCTGCTCATGCCAGCCTCCTTTTCAGCCAGGCGATGACGCCGCCCATCAGCGGCAGGTGTTCGTAGAGCATGGCGCCGGCATCGAAGTAGTCGCGGTGCTGGTAGACCTTGTCCCACCACAGCAGGTGCGAGCAGCCATCGACGCTGATCGGCGCGCCACCGCGCAGGCGCGGGTGGCGAAAGTGCATGGTCCAGCGCAGGTAGCCCTCGCCGTCGCAGACCTGGTCGAAACCGTGGAAGTCGAACTCGAGGCGGCCGACGTTGGCGTACAGCTCGGCGAAGTAGCGCTGCAGCGCCGGCAGGCCGCGCACCTCGTGCAGCGGGTCGCGGAACAGCACGTCGTCGCTGTACAGCTCGCCCAGGCGTTGCAGGTTGCTGGCGTCGAGCGCGGCGAACTCGCTGGCGAAGCGCCGCAGGAAATCAGACATCGGCCACCTCCGGCGACGGCAGGTTCTTGAAGGCCTGCAGCGCGCGCGCGCGCGAGCGCGCCAGGTCGACGATCGGGCGCGGGTAGTCGGCGACGCCGAACAAGCCGCCCATGGCCGAGGGATCGTGGATGTCGCGCTTGTTCAGCCCGGCCAGTTCCGGCACCCAGGTGCGGATGAAGCGGCCGTCCGGGTCGAACTTCTGCGACTGGCTGATCGGGTTGAAGATGCGGAAGTAGGGCGCCGCGTCGGTGCCGGTGGAGGCGCTCCACTGCCAGCCGCCATTGTTGGCGGCCAGGTCGCCGTCGATCAGCTGCTGCATGAAGAAGCGCTCGCCCAGGCGCCAGTCGAGCAGCAGGTTCTTGCTGAAGAACATCGCCACCACCATGCGCAGGCGGTTGTGCATCCAGCCGGTGGCCAGCAGCTGGCGCATGGCGGCATCGACGATGGGAATGCCGGTGCGGCCCTGCTGCCAGGCTTCCAGGTCCCTGGGGGCGTCGCGCCAGGGCACGGCCTCGGTCTCCGGGCGGAAGGCGCGATGCATCGATACGCGCGGGTAGCCGACCAGGATGTGCTTGTAGAACTCGCGCCAGAGCAGTTCGTTGATCCAGCAGACCGCGCCCGGGTTACCGCTGTCGAACTCGCCCTGGTTGCTGCGCAGCGCCGCGTGCAGGCACTGGCGCGGCGACAGCACGCCGGCGGCGAGGTAGGGCGACAGCTGGCTGGTGCCGTCGATGGCGGGGAAGTCGCGCTGGTCCTGGTACCAGGCGATGCGCTGCTCGGCGAAGTCGGCCAGGCGCCGCAGCGCAGCGTCCTCGCCGGCCGGCCAGAGCGCGCGCAACTGCGCGTCGGGGGTGGCGAAGCCTGTGACCGTGGCGGGAATGGGGTCGCTGGCGATTTTCAGCGGCGCCTGCGGGGCCGGTGCCGGCACTAGCGCCGGCAGGGCGCTGTGCAGCAGGCGGTAGCAGGCCTTGCGGAACTGGCTGTAGACCTGGAAATAGTTGCCGGCCTGGGTCAGCACGCTGCCGGGGCGGAAGAACAGCTGGTCGAGGCAAGGCCGGAAGGCCACGCCCAGGGGCTGCAGCGCCCGGGCCACGGCCTGGTCGCGGCGGCTCTCGTGGATGCCGTACTCCTCGTTGACCCAGACGCTGGCGACCTGGTGCTCGCGGCACAGGGCGGCCAGCACCTCGGGGGCGTCGCGCCAGTGCGGCGCCTGGCGCACCAGTAGCGGCACGTTGAGGCGGGCCAGCTGCTGCTGCAGCTCGGCCAGGTTGCGCAGCCAGAAGTCCACCTTGGCCGGCGCGTCATCGTGTTCGCGCCACTGCTCGGGGCTGAGCAGGTACACGGCCAGGGTCGGGCCGGCGGCCATGGCGGCGCCGAGGGCGCTGTTGTCGTGCACGCGCAGGTCGCTGCGCAGCCAGATCAGTTGATGCTTCACAGCAGCTCCTGTTGCCGCAGCAGTTGCTCGGCGCTGATGGGGTCGTCGGCCAGGTGCAGGCCGGGCAAGGCGCGCACCTCCACGGCATGGATGCGTGCCGCCGCACCGGCCAGCAGCAGCGGTGCCGGGCAGTGGCTGTTCAGGCGTGGCAGCTCGCGTTGCAGCAGCTGCGCGTCGAGGCTGTGGCTGGAGTACAGCAGCAGGGCGCGCGGGGCGATGCGCTCGCAGGCCAGGGCCAGCTCGCCCAGCGGCATGGGCCAGTCGAACACCTCGACCGGGCAGCCGGCACTGCTGGCCAGCCAGGCGCACAGCCACAGCTCGGGCTCCAGCGGTAGGCTGGAGAGATTGGCCAGCAGCAGCGGCGCGCCGCCGTGCTGGCGATTGCTGTGGTAGAGGCGGGCGCCGAGCTTGCTGCGCAGCCAGGAATGGAAGAACACCCGCTCCAGCTGCGCGCCGAAGGGGGCGCCCTGCCAGCGCAGTTGCAGCTCGGCCAGCAGCGGCAGCATGAGCTGCTGGCACAGGGTGCGCGTGGGGTAGAGGGCCAGGGCACGGTTGAACTGCTCGTCCAGCGCGCGTTCGCTCTGCTGCGCGATGCTCTGCAGCAGCTCCTGGCGCAGCGCGTCCCAGGGGCTGGCGGCATCCCGCTGGGTGCTCGGCGGCTGCTCCAGAAGGTCCTTGATCTGGCTCACCGCGACGCCGCGTGCCAGCCAGGCGAGGATGGCCTGGATGCGCGTGACATGCTCCTGGGAGTATAGGCGGTGCCCCTTGGGCGTGCGGTGCGGCACGATCAGCCCGTAGCGGCGCTCCCAGGCGCGCAGGGTGACCGGGTTGACCCCGGTGCTGCGCGCCACTTCGCGGATCGGCAGGTAGCCCCGGGCGAGGGCGGCCTGGTAGTCGTCGGCCGGGCTCATAGGGCGTTGCGCAGGCTGAGGTTTTCCGGGTGCGGCTGCAGGTAGGCCTGGCGTGCCACGTAGTGGTCCGGGTGGCGGCGGAAGTGGTGCTTGAGCAGGGTCAGCGGTACCACCAGGGGGATGATGCCGCTGCGGTACTGGGCGATCAGTTGCTGCATTTCCTCCTTCTCCTCGGCGCTGAGGGCCTGCTTGAGGTAGCCGGAGAGGTGCTGCAGCACGTTGCTGTGGGTGCCGCGGGTGGCGCACTTCTTCAGCGCCGCCATCAGCTGGCTGAAGTAGCCGGGGCCGAACTCCTGCGGGTCGTGCCTGCCGATGTCGGCGAGCAGGCGGCCTAGCGCCTTGTACTGCAGCGGGTTGTTGGCCATCAGCTGGTACTTGTAGCGGGCGTGGAAGTCGATGATCGCCTTGCGCGTCAGGCCGGCGTGCAGCAGACGCTGCCACTCGGCATAGGCGAACACGCGGGTGAGGAAGTTTTCGCGCAGCACCGGGTCGTTGAGGCGGCCGTCCTCCTCCACCGGCAGGTCCGGGCGCAGGCGGGTGAAGGCGGCGGCGAAGATGCCGCTGGCGCCGCCGTCGGCCGGGTAGCCGTTGTCCTGGTAGACCTTGACCCGCTCCATGCCGCAGGAGGGCGACTTGTGCATGAAGATGTAGCCGCTGATGTCGTCCAGCTCGCCGGCCATGCGCGTGCCGTAGTCGTGCAGGGCCTGGGTCACGTCGCGCTCGCGGTTGACCGTGCCGAGGGCGCGCGGTGCCTGCGGGTCGCCGACCAGGCGGATCGGTTCGCGCGGGGTGCCGAGGCCGATGGCCACTTCCGGGCACAGCGGGACGAAGTCGAAATGCTCGGCCAGCACCCGGCTGCACAGGCGCGATTCCTTGTGGCCGCCGTTGTAGCGCACCTCGGCGCCCAGCAGGCAGGCGCTGATGCCCAGTTTGAGCTTGTTCGCCATGACTTCTCCCGATACGCAAGTTGTACAATTCAAGAATCTTGTACAGCTATTCTCGTTCAGGATTTGTGATTGTACAAGTGTCGAGATTTGTACAATTTTTGTATTGGCTTGCCGTGCGGGCGAGTACGCCCTCGCGGCCTGCCCGGAGGCATGGGGCGGGGCCTGGCTTGGGGTGGGCGAGGAGTGCCCGCAGTGGCGGGCAGGGAGATCGAGCGGAGCGAGCTGGCGCTACAGCCGGCAGGGTACGGGGCTCAGCGGTAGCCGAGCAGTTGGCGGATCTGCGTCTGGTGGGCGGCGACCCAGGCGCGATCGATCGGGCCCCAGTCGGCGATCCGGTAGTGACCGGCGTTGTTGCGCTCGCCGTCGTGCTGGACGAACTCGCAGCGGATATCCAGCTCGGCCAGCGCCGCCAGGGTGTCCTGGGCGGTGCGCCGGGGCAGGCCGGTGGCTTCCATCAGCGCCGGCACGCTGGTGGCCGTGCCGCTGTCGATCAGCCAGGCCAGGTAGAGCCGGCGGTAGAAGCTGGTGCGGGTCTTGCTGGCGTCCATGGCGTTCTCCACAAGGCGGCGGACCCCGCTTGCCGGGGCCCGCCCGTCGTCAGCCGACGAAGTTGAGCAGCACGCCGGCGGCCACCGCCGAGCCGATCACCCCGGCCACGTTGGGGCCCATGGCGTGCATCAGCAGGAAGTTCTGCGGATTGGCCTCCAGCCCCACCTTGTTCGACACCCGCGCCGCCATGGGCACGGCGGAGACGCCGGCCGAGCCGATCAGCGGGTTGATCTTCTGCTGGCTGAACAGGTTCATCAGCTTGGCCATCAGCACCCCGGCGGCGGTGCCGCCACAGAAAGCGACCATGCCGAGCAGGAGGATGCCCAGGGTCTTGATCTGCAGGAAGGCCTCGGCCGACAGCTTGGAACCCACGGTCAGGCCCAGGCAGATGGTGACGATGTTGATCAGCGCGTTGCGCGAGGTGTCGGCCAGGCGCTCGACCACGCCGGCCTCGCGCAGCAGGTTGCCGAAGGCGAACATGCCCACCAGCGGCGCGGCGTCCGGCAGCAGCATGCCGATCAGCAGGCACAGCACGATGGGGAAGACGATCTTCTCCGCCTGGCTGACGTGGCGCAGCTGCTGCATGACGATGGCGCGTTCCGCCGGGGTGGTCAGCGCGCGCATGATCGGCGGCTGCAGCAGCGGCACCAGGGCCATGTAGGAGTAGGCCGCCACGGCGATGGGGCCGAGCAGATCGGGCGCCAGCTTGGAGGTGACGAAGATCGAGGTCGGGCCATCGGCACCGCCGATGATGGCGATGGAGGCGGCTTCCTTGATGCTGAACTCCATGCCGGGGATGCCGGCGGCGGTCAGCGCCAGGGCGCCGAGCAGGGTGCCGAAGATGCCGAACTGGGCGGCGGCGCCGAGCAGCAGGGTCTTGGGGTTGGCCAGCATGGGACCGAAGTCGGTCATGGCGCCGACGCCCATGAAGATCAGCAGCGGGAACACGCTGGTCGGCAGGCCCACCTCGTAGAACAGGTGGAGGATGCCGGCGCCTTCGGCCATGTTGGCCACCGGGATGTTGGCCAGGATGCCGCCGAAGCCGATGGGGATCAGCAGCAGCGGCTCGAAGCCCTTGCGGATGGCCAGGAAGATCAGGCCGGCGCACACCGCCATCATCAGCGCCTGGCCGGGTTCCAGGTTGTAGATGCCGGTGCTGTGCCAGAGCTTGACGAGGTTTTCCATGTCGCCCCCTCAGCCGATGGTCAGCAGGCTGTCGCCCACCGCCACCACGTCGCCGACCTTGACGTTGACGCTGCCGATGCTGCCGGCGCGGAAGGCACGGATCTCGGTCTCCATCTTCATCGCCTCGAGGATCATCACCAGCTGGCCTTCCTCCACCCGCTGGCCGGGCTGCACCAGCACCTTGAAGATGTTGCCGGCCAGCGGCGCCTTCTGCGGCTCGCCGCCGCCGTGGGCGGTCATCGGCGCCGGTGCTGCGGGGGCATGGGCGGCCTCGTGCAGCGGCTTGATGCCGCTGATGTCACCACCTTCGTTGACCTGGACGACGAAACTGCGGCCATTGACCTCGACCGTGTAGGCCTCGGCCTGGCCGGGCTCACGGGCCACGGCCTCCTGGCCGTTCGGCGCCGGCTCGAAGGCGGCCGGGTTGCCGCGGTTTTCCAGGAACTTGAGGCCGATCTGCGGGAACAGGGCGTAGGTCAGCACATCGTCGATGGCTTGCTCGGCCAGGCTAAAGCCTTTCTGCACCGCCAGTTCACGCAGCTCTTCTTCGAGCTTGTCCATTTCCGGCTCGAGCAGGTCGGCCGGGCGGCAGGTGATGGCCTCGCCGCCGTCCAGCACGCGCGCCTGCAGGGCCAGGTTGAAGGGCGCGGGCGCGGCGCCGTATTCGCCCTTGAGCACGCCGGCGGTTTCCTTGGTGATCGACTTGTAGCGTTCGCCGGTGAGCACGTTGATCACCGCCTGGGTGCCAACGATCTGCGAGGTCGGGGTCACCAGCGGGATGAAGCCGAGGTCCTCGCGTACCCGCGGGATTTCCGCCAGCACCTGGTCGAACTTGTCCTGCGCGCCCTGTTCCTTGAGCTGGCTCTCCATGTTGGTGAGCATGCCGCCGGGCACCTGGGCGACCAGGATGCGCGAGTCGACGCCGCGCAGGTTGCCTTCGAACTTGGCGTATTTCTTCCGCACTTCGCGGAAGTAGGCGGCGATTTCCTCCAGCAGCGGCAGGTTCAGCCCGGTGTCGCGCTCGGTGCCCTGGAACATGGCCACCACCGACTCGGTCGGCGAGTGGCCGTAGGTCATCGACAGCGAGGAAATGGCCGTGTCGACGTTGTCGATGCCGGCTTCCACCGCCTTGAGGATGGCCACGCTGGAGAGGCCGGCGGTGGCGTGGCACTGCATGTGGATGGGAATGGCCAGGCTCTGCTTCAGGCGCGAGACCAGCTCGAAGGCCATGTAGGGAGTGAGGATGCCGGCCATGTCCTTGATCGCCAGGGAGTCGGCACCCATGTCCTCGATGCGCTTGGCCAGGTCCAGCCACATCTCCAGGTTGTGCACCGGGCTGGTGGTGTAGGAGATGGTGCCCTGGGCGTGCTTGTCCTGGCGCTTGACCGCCTGCAGGGCGGTTTCCATGTTGCGCGGGTCGTTCATCGCGTCGAACACGCGGAACACGTCGACGCCGTTGATCGCTGCGCGTTCGACGAACTTGTCCACCACATCGTCGGCGTAGTGCCGGTAGCCCAGCAGGTTCTGGCCGCGCAGGAGCATCTGCTGGCGGGTGTTGGGCATGGCCGCCTTGAGCTGGCGGATGCGCTCCCAGGGGTCTTCGCCCAGGTAGCGGATGCAGGCGTCGAAGGTGGCGCCGCCCCAGGACTCCACCGACCAGAAGCCGACCTGATCGAGCTTGGGCGCGATCGGCAGCATGTCTTCCAGGCGCAGGCGGGTGGCGAGGATGGATTGGTGGGCGTCGCGCAGCACCACGTCGGTAATGCCGAGAGGGTTCTTGCTCATCTTCTGCTGTCTCCGGATGAATCAGCGGCGCTTGGCGCGGTGCTGGCGAATGGCGGCCTGGATGGCGGCGAGGGTGTCGGCGTCGACCGGCGCGGCGGCGGGTGCCGTCGGGGCCGGGCTGGCCGGCGCCAGGGGCGCGGGTTCGGGGGCGAGGCGGGCCACCAGTGTCGACATCAGGCGGATGGCGAACACCAGCAGGACGAGGAAGACGAAGACGATGCCCATGCCGAACAGCATGAGCTCGACGCCTTCGAGCAGAAGCTCGGCCGGGGTCATAGGGGGCTCCCAATGGTCGTGCCGCTTGGTGCGCGGACATTTGTTGTTATGGGCGGCGGCGGGGTGGCGCCGACGCCCCTGGCACCTTACTGGGAACCATCATGTAGCGCAATTGGCGTGCCACTACCTGGGACATGAAATTGCTCAGGTACGACATGGCCGGACAAAACAAAGGCCCGCGGTCGCGAGGACGGCGGGCCTTGGCATTCACCGGCGCGGTCAGAGCGCGGCGATCTTCTCGCGCTGCTCGACCAGCTTGGCCAGCGCCTGTTCGGCCTCGGCCAGCTTGGCGCGCTCCTTGTCCAGCACCTCGGCCGGCGCCTTGGCGACGAAGCCCTGGTTGGCCAGCTTGCCGCCGACCCGCTGCACTTCGCCTTGCAGGCGCTGGATTTCCTTGTCCAGGCGCGCCAGTTCGGCGTCCTTGTCGATCAGCCCGGCCATGGGCACCAGTACCTGCATCTCGCCGACCAGGGCGGTGGCGGACATCGGTGCTTCCTCGTCAGCGGCCAGCACGCGCACCGACTCCAGCTTGGCCAGCTTGCTCAGCAGCGGCTCGAAGTCGGCCAGGCGGCGCAGGTCTTCTGCGCCCGCGTTCTGCACGATGATGTCGATGCGCTTGGCCATGGAGATCTTCATTTCGCCGCGGATCTGCCGCACGCCGAGCATCAGCTGCTTGACCCACTCGATGTCGCCTTCGGCGTTCGCGTCGATACGCTCCTCGGCTGCTACCGGCCAGGCCTGCAGCATGATGGTGGCGCCGTCCTTGCCGGCCTGGGCCTTGATGCGCTGCCAGATTTCTTCGGTGATGAAGGGCATGAAGGGGTGGGCCAGGCGCAGGATCACTTCCAGCACGCGCACCAGGGTGCGGCGGGTGCCGCGCTGGCGCTCGATCGGCGCGTTCTCGTCCCACAGCACCGGCTTGACCAGTTCCAGGTACCAGGCGCAGTACTCGTCCCAGATGAACTCGTAGAGGGCCTGGGCGGCCATGTCGAAGCGGAAGGCGTCGAGGTGGCGGGTGACGTCCTGCTCGCAGCGCTGCAGGGCGGAGATGATCCAGCGGTCGACCGGCGACAGGTCGACGGCTTCGCCATTGATGCCGGTGTCCTGGTTATCGGTGTTCTCGATAACGAAGTTGGCGGCGTTCCACAGCTTGTTGCAGAAGTTGCGGTAGCCCTCGACGCGGCCCATGTCGAACTTGATGTCGCGGCCGGTGGAGGCCAGCGCCAGGTTGGTAAAGCGCAGGGCGTCGGTGCCGTAGGCGGCGATGCCTTCGGGGAACTCGGCGCGGGTCTGCTTGGCGATCTTCTCGGCCAGCTTGGGCTGCATCATGCCGCTGGTGCGCTTGGCCACCAGGGCTTCGAGGTCGATGCCGTCGACGATGTCCAGCGGGTCGAGCACGTTGCCCTTGGACTTGGACATCTTCTGGCCCTGGCCGTCGCGCACCAGGCCGTGCACGTACACGGTCTTGAACGGGATCTGCCCGGTCAGGTGGGTGGACAGCATGATCATCCGCGCGACCCAGAAGAAGATGATATCGAAGCCCGTCACCAAGACATCCGTGGGGTGGAAGGTCTTGAGGAAATCGGTCTGCTGCGGCCAGCCGAGGGTGGAGAAGGTCCACAGGCCGGAGCTGAACCAGGTGTCCAGCACGTCTTCGTCCTGGCGCAGGGCGATGTCACCCAGGTTGTGCTGGGCGCGCACTTCCGCCTCGTCGCGGCCGACGTAGACGTTGCCGGCCTCGTCGTACCAGGCCGGGATGCGATGGCCCCACCACAGCTGACGGCTGATGCACCAGTCCTGGATGTCGCGCATCCAGCTGAAGTACATGTTCTCGTACTGCTTGGGTACGAACTGGATCTCGCCGCTCTCGACCACGGCGATGGCTTTTTCGGCCAGCGGCTTGGTGGAGACGTACCACTGGTCGGTCAGCCAAGGCTCGATCACGGTGCCGGAACGGTCGCCCTTCGGTACTTTCAGCGCGTGGTCTTCGATCTTCTCCAGCAGGCCGGCGGCCTCGAAGGCGGCGACTATCTGCTTACGCGCGACGAAGCGGTCGAGGCCGGCGTATTCGGCCGGCAGGCTGCCGTCGATCTCGGCGTTGACGCTGCCGTCGATATTGAACACCTGGGCCTTGGCGAGAACCTGGGCGTCCTTGTCGAAGATGTTGATCAGCGGCAGGTTGTGGCGCTTGCCGACTTCATAGTCGTTGAAGTCGTGGGCCGGGGTGATCTTCACGCAGCCGGTGCCGAACTCGGGGTCGCAGTAGTCGTCGGCGATGATCGGGATGCGGCGGCCCACCAGCGGCAGTTCGATGTAGCTGCCGATCAGCGCCTTGTAGCGCTCGTCTTCCGGATGCACGGCCACGGCGGAGTCGCCGAGCATGGTTTCCGGGCGGGTGGTGGCGACGATCAGGTAGTCCAGGCCCTCGGCGGTCTTCTTGCCGTCGGCCAGCGGGTAGCGCAGGTTCCACAGGTGGCCCTTCTCGTCGTGGTTTTCCACTTCGAGGTCGGAGATGGCGGTGTGGAACTTGGTGTCCCAGTTGACCAGGCGCTTGCCGCGGTAGATCAGGCCGTCCTGGTGCAGGCGCACGAAGGCTTCCTTGACCGCTTCCGACAGGCCCTCGTCCATGGTGAAGCGCTCGCGCGACCAGTCCACCGAGCTGCCCAGGCGACGGATCTGCCGGGTGATGGTGCCGCCGGACTGCTCCTTCCACTCCCAGACCTTCTCCAGGAACTTCTCGCGGCCCAGGTCGTGGCGGCCGATGCCCTCGGCGGCCAGCTGGCGCTCGACCACCATCTGGGTGGCGATGCCCGCGTGGTCGGTGCCCGGCTGCCACAGGGTGTTGCGGCCCTGCATGCGGCGGAAGCGGATCAGGCAGTCCATGATCGAGTTGTTGAAGCCATGGCCCATGTGCAGGCTGCCGGTGACGTTCGGCGGCGGGATCATGATGGTGTAGGGCTCGCCGGAACCTTGCGGGGCGAAGTAGTGGTTCTGCTCCCAGGTCTGGTACCAGGAAGTTTCGATGGCGTGGGGCTGGTAGGTCTTGTCCATGAGTCGGCGGGACCGTATTGGCAACTGAGCGGGAAAGCCGCCGAGTATAACGGCTGGCGCCACCCGCGGGCCACTGGCCGCCGGTTGGCGTGGCCCGGCGCTAGCCGCGGGGCCTTAGTTCGCCTGCCGGGCTGGCGAGTGTGGGGAACTCAGGGCTTGGGCTGCTTGAGCAGGCGGTCCAGGCGGGCATCCAGGCGGCGCTTGAGCTCGGCCTCGATCTGCGGCACGAAGTCGTCGATCACGTCCTGCAGGATCAGCTGGGCGGCGGCACGCAGCTCGGCGTCCAGGCGGTTCTGCACCAGGCCTCTGTGGACCGGGCTGGCACTGGCCTGGGGTTGTGCCGCGCTCGGCCTGGGCGGCTGGGGCGGGACGACCGCCGGTTGTGC
This sequence comes from Pseudomonadaceae bacterium, assembly GCA_033838285.1. Taxonomy (GTDB): domain Bacteria; phylum Pseudomonadota; class Gammaproteobacteria; order Pseudomonadales; family Pseudomonadaceae; genus Aquipseudomonas. The sequence goes on along the minus strand of JAJLLC010000028.1, from coordinate 8,409 downwards.
CGGGTAGGGCAGCGCTACGCTGGCCAGCGGGGGGCTCTGCACGGCTGCAGAGGGGCGCACATCGGCGCCGGGGCCTGGTTCGATGATTTCCGACAGCAGGGGAATCTGCAGGTCGTCGTCGAGGCTCTCGGTCAGCAGCGGTGGTTCCAGTTGCTCCTTCTCCAGCAGCTGGCGGATGGCTTCGAGGTCATCCAGCAGGTGGGCGGGCTTGGCGGGAGGCGAACTGTCCATGGGCGTTGCGGGCGGGGAGGGTGGCCGAGACGGCAGATTCTACGCCTGCCGCCCGGCTTTTTCGAGGCTCACAGCTCCACGCGCTGCGGGTCGTGGCCGAGCTGGCGGTACTGGCGGAAGTTCTCGCGGCACTGGGCCAGCAACGCCGGCTCCTGGTTGACGATCTCGATCACCCGGGCGAAGCGGGGCAGGTGCGGCGACAGCTGCGGATGCAGGTTGAGCAGCACGCCGCCGGCCTGCGCCGGTTCCTGGTCGAGGCCGATCACCACCGGGGCGGCGGCGTCTTCCTCGTACAGGTTGTGGGGGATGAAGGATTCCGCGCGAAAGCTCCACAGCAGCCGGTCCAGCTCCTCGCACTGGGCCTGGTCGGCGCCGCGCAGGAACACCGGCAGGCCGGCCTTCCAGGCTTTGCTGGCCAGCTGGCAGGCCGCGCGCAGGCGGCCTTCGGTGGTGGCGGAGGAAAGAACGTAGAACTCGACGCGCATGGGCAGGCTCGCGGTGAGGAGGTTTGTAGGATGGGTGGAGCATCGCGATAGCCATCGATGCCGCTGATGGGTATCGGCGCCAGGGCGCCTCAACCCATCCTACAAGGTCAGGCCTTGGCGCGATCCAGCAGGTACTGGGTCAGCAGTGGTACCGGGCGGCCGGTGGCGCCCTTGTCCTTGCCGCCGCTGATCCAGGCGGTGCCGGCGATGTCCAGGTGCGCCCAGTGGTAGCTCTTGGCGAAGCGCGACAGGAAGCAGCCGGCGGTGATGGTGCCGGCCTTGGGGCCGCCGATGTTGGCGATGTCGGCGAACGGGCTGTCCAGTTGCTCCTGGTACTCGTCGTGCAGCGGCAGCTGCCAGGCACGGTCGTCGGCATGCTCGCCGGCCTTGAGGAGCTGTTTGATCAGCGTGTCGTTGTTGCCCATCAGGCCGGAGACGTTGGCGCCCAGGGCGACCACGCAGGCGCCGGTGAGGGTGGCGATGTCGATCACCGCCTGCGGCTTGAAGCGCTCGGCGTAGGTCAGGGTGTCGCACAGCACCAGGCGGCCTTCGGCATCGGTGTTGAGGATCTCCACGGTCTGCCCGCTCATGGTGGTGACGATGTCGCCGGGGCGGGTGGCGCGGCCGCTGGGCATGTTCTCGGCGCAGGCCAGCAGGCATACCAGGTTGATCGGCAGTTGCAGCTCCAGCACGGCGCGCAGGGTGCCGAGCACGCTGGCGGCGCCACACATGTCGTACTTCATCTCGTCCATGCCGGCGGCCGGCTTGATGCTGATGCCGCCGGTATCGAAGGTGATGCCCTTGCCGACCAGGGCGAAGGGTTTGTCGTCCTTCTTGCCGCCGCTGTAGTGCAGCACGATCATCCGCGGCGGCTGCTCGCTGCCTTGGGCCACGGCGAGGAAGGCGCCGGCGCCCAGCTCCTTGAGCTTCTTCTCGTCGAGGATGTCGACCTTGAGGTTCTTGTGCGCCTTGGCCAGGGCCTTGGCCTCCTCGGCCAGGTGGCTGGGGTGGCAGAGGTTCGGCGGCAGGTTGCCGAGGTCCTTGGTGAAGGCCATGCCGGTGGCGATGGCGCGGGCGTGCAGGCTGCCGCGCTCGACCTCGGTCAGCTCGGCCTTGTCGGCGATCAGGGTGATCTTCTTCAGTGCCTTCGGCTCGGCCTTCTTGCTCTTGAACTGGTCGAACACGTAGCCACCATCGGCCAGGGTCTCCACCAGCAGGCGGGCCTTGCCGTAGGCATCGCGGCCCTTGACCTTGAGCTCGCCGAGGGCCAGCACCGCGTCGCTGCCACCGAGGTTCTTCAGCACGCCATGGGCGGCTGCAACCAATTTACGGAACTGGCGGTCGGAGAGTTCGCCCTTGCCGCTGCCTAGCAGCAGCACGCGCTCGGCCTTGAGGCCCGGCAGGCTGTGCAGCAGCAGGGTCTGGCCCTGCTTGCCGGCGATGTCGCCGCGCTTGAGCAGGGCCGAGATGGCGCCACCGCTGGCGTCGTCCACGGCCTTGGCGGCGACGCCGAGCTTGCGGCCTTCGCCGAGGGCGACGACCAGGGTGGCGGTCTTCAGGGTTTCCGGACGGGTGCTTCTGACGAGGAATTCCATGGTGAGCTGTCCCCAAGACAAAGAGTCGGGTTTGCAGGATAATGCCGGCTATTTTTTCGAGGTCCGCCGTGGCGGGCCGTGCAACCGAGTGCGGCTAGTGTGAGCGTTGCCGCCTGAGCCTGACAACCCTGGAGCGTCCGGTTTGATCGTCTTCCGTTACCTTTCCCGTGAGGTGCTGGTCACCCTCGGCGCGGTGAGTGCCGTGCTGCTGGTGATCATCATGAGCGGGCGTTTCATCAAGTACCTGGCCCAGGCCGCACAGGGAGTGCTGGATCCGGGCGTGCTGTTCCTGATCATGGGCTACCGGATTCCCGGTTTCCTCCAGCTGATCCTGCCGCTGGGCCTGTTCCTCGGCATCCTCCTGGCCTACGGCCGCCTGTACCTGGACAGCGAGATGACCGTGCTGTCCGCCACCGGCATGAGCAACCGCCGCCTGCTCGGCTACAGCATGGCGCCGGCCGCCGTGGTCGCCGCGCTGGTGGCCTGGCTGAGCCTGGGCCTGGCGCCGCAGGGTGTGGCCGAGGTGGCGCGAATCCTCCAGCAGCAGGATGCCCTGACCGAGTTCGATACCCTGGTTCCCGGCCGCTTCCAGGCCATGAAGGACGGCTCGCGGGTGACCTACACCGAGGGCCTGTCCGATGACCGCGCCCAGCTGGCCGGGGTGTTCATCACCGAGAAGCGCGCCGACCAGGGCCGCGCCGATCAGGGCAAGAGCCGCGCCGGCGGCATCACCCTGCTGGTGGCCGAGCAGGGCCGCCAGGTGATCCAGGAGGATGGCAGCCGCTACCTGATCCTGGAGAACGGCTACCGCTACGACGGCAACCCCGGCCGCGCCGACTACCGGGCGATCAAGTACGACACCTATGGCGTGCTGCTGCCCAAGCCGGAAGTCAGTGGCGAGATCGGCGAGCGCGAGGCGATTCCGACCCGCGAGCTGCTCGGCAGCGACGAGCCGCGCCACCAGGCCGAGCTGCAGTGGCGCCTGTCCATCCCGCTGCTGGTGTTCGTCGTCACCCTGCTGGCGGTGCCGCTGGCCCGCGTCAATCCGCGCCAGGGTCGCTTCCTCAAGCTGCTGCCGGCGATCCTCCTGTACATGGCCTACCTGGCGCTGCTGATCGGTGCCCGTGGCCAGCTGGACAAGGGCAAGATTCCTCTGGAGCTGGGCCTGTGGTGGGTCCACGCGCTGTTCCTGCTGATCGGCCTCGGCCTGGTCGGCTGGCAGCCCCTGCAACTCAAGCTGGCCAGTCGCCGCGCAGCCAAGGAGATGGCCCATGGGCAGGCTTGATCGTTACATCGGCAGCAGTGTGTTCTTCGCCATCCTGGCGGTGCTCGGCATCATCGTCGGGCTGGCCCTGCTGTTCGCCTTCATCGACGAACTGGGCGACGTCGGCGACAACTACGGCACCCTGGAAGCACTGATCTACGTACTGCTGACCCTGCCGCGGCGCGCCTACGAGATGCTGCCGATGGCGGCGCTGATCGGCTGCCTGATCGGCCTCGGCAGCCTGGCCAGCAGCAGCGAGCTGACCATCATGCGCGCCGCTGGCGTGTCGGTCGGGCGCATCGTCTGGGCGGTGATGAAGCCCATGCTGGTGCTGATGCTGGTCGGCCTGCTGGTCGGCGAATACCTGGCGCCCTGGAGCGAGAGCCAGGCCCAGGCCCATCGCTCGCTGGCCCAGGGCGGCGGCGAGGCGCAGAGCTCCAAGCGCGGCCTGTGGCATCGCCAGGGCCAGGAATATGTGCACATCAACGCCGTGCAGCCGGGCGGCAAGCTGCTCGGCGTGACCCGCTATCAGTTCGATGGCGAGCGCAAGCTGCTCTCCGCCAGCTTCGCCCGTCGCGCCCAGTACCAGGGCGACCACTGGCTGCTGGAAGAGGTGCAGACCACCCACTTCCGCGAGCGCAGCACCGAGGTGCTCAAGGCCGCCAGCGAACGCTGGGACGTCGAGCTCAAGCCCGAGCTGCTCGGCACCGTGGTGCTGGAGCCCGATGCCCTGTCGATCAGCGGGCTGTGGCGCTACATCCACTATCTCGGCGAGCAGGGCCTGAACAACGGCAACTACTGGCTGGCGTTCTGGACCAAGGTGCTGCAGCCGCTGGTGACCGCGGCGCTGGTGCTGATGGCGATTTCCTTCATCTTCGGTCCGCTGCGTTCGGTGACCCTCGGGCAGCGCGTCTTCACCGGCGTGCTGGTGGGCTTCGTGTTCCGCATCGCCCAGGACCTGCTGGGGCCATCCAGCCTGGTGTTCGGCTTCGCGCCGCTGCTGGCGGTGGCGGTGCCGGCGGCGATCTGCGCCCTGGCCGGGGTGGTGCTGCTCAGGCGCGCGGCCTGATCCCCGCGGGCAGGAAAAGGCCGGGCATTGCCCGGCCTTTTTTATTTGCGCCTCAGCCGTAGCGCCGCCGCGCCTCGATGGCCAGGCCGCTGCCGATGCTGCCGAAGCTGTTGCCCTCGGTGGCGCGGGCGTTGGGCAGCAGGGCGGCGACGCTCTGGCGCAGGGCCGGCACGGCGCTGGAGCCGCCGGTGAAGAAGATGGTGTCGACTGCGGCATGATCCACGCCGGCGCTTCTGAGCAGCTCGTCGACGCCGGTGCGGATGCGTTGCAGCAGGCCGTCGATGGCCTGGTCGAACAGCGGCCGGTCGAGCATGGCGAGCAGGCCATCCTCGACGCGTGCCAGGTCGATCAGGTGCTCGTCCCGCTCGGTCAGGCTGATCTTCGCTTCCTCAACCTGCATGGCCAGCCAGTGGCCGGCGCGCTGTTCGGTGAGGCGCAGCAGGCGATCGACGCCGGTCGGGTCGACGATGTCGTAGCGCATGCTCTTCAGTGCCAGCTGGGCCTTCTGCGCGTACACCGCGTTGATGGTGTGCCAGGTGGCCAGATTGAGGTGGTGGCTGGTCGGCATCAGCGCGTCGCTCTTCATTCGGCTGCCATAGCCGAACAGCGGCATCACCCCGTCCAGGCTCAGCTGCTTGTCGAAGTCGGTGCCGCCGATATGCACGCCGCCGGTGGCCAGGATGTCGTCCTGGCGCTCGCTCAGCTCGCGGCGCTGCGGCGCCAGGCGCACCAGGGAGAAGTCCGAGGTGCCGCCACCGATGTCGACGATCAGCACCAGTTCCTCGCGGGTGATGCTGCGTTCGTAGTCGAAGGCCGCGGCGATCGGCTCGAACTGGAAGGACACCTCCTTGAAGCCGAGCTTGTGCGCCACCGCCTGCAGGGTGTTGGCAGCCTCGGCGTCGGCGAGCGGGTCGTCGTCGACAAAGAACACCGGGCGGCCCAGCACCACCTGCTCGAACTCGCGGCCGGCCTGGGCCTCGGCGCGCTTCTTCAGCTCGCCGATGAAGAAGCCGAGCAGGTCGCGAAACGGCAGGGCGCTGCCCAGTACGGTGGTCTCGCTCTTCAGCAGCTTGGAGCCGAGCAGGCTCTTCAGCGAGCGCATCAGGCGCCCCTCGTAGCCATCGAGGTATTCGGCCAGGGCCTGGCGGCCGTAGACCGGGCGGCGCTCCTCGGTGTTGAAGAAGATCACCGAGGGCAGGGTGATCTTGCCGTCCTCCAGTTCCAGCAGCGGTTCGACGCCCGGTCGCCACCAGCCGACGGTGGAGTTGGAGGTGCCGAAGTCGATGCCCAGGGCGTTGGCGGGGGAGGCGAGGTTCATGGCGCGGCGGTTCCGGAAAAAAACGGCCGCGCAGTGTATGCCAGAGTGGCCTGCAGTGCGCGTGCAGATGGTCGGCGCATCTGGCCTGCTGCTAGATTACTGAAGAGATGCATCCAGTTGCCGATAACCGACCCTGTCGTAAGGGGAGTCGACGATGTACCAGCGAATAAGAACCTGGTCGTGGAGCCTGCTGCTATTGAGCGCGGGCGCTTCGGCACAGGAGCGTTGCGTCAGTCTGGTTACCAGCGCTGGCGGTCAGTCTTTCTGGAGTCAGGTCCGGCAGTCCGCCGAGCAGGCCGCCGATGAGCTGGATATCCCCCTCTATGCCCGAGGTCCCTCGCGCGACGGCGACTCGCGGGTGCAGCTGGAGCTGATCGAACGAATGCTCAAGTTCGAATGCAAGGTGCTGATAGTCGCGCCCAATGGCCCCGAAGTGGGACGGCGCATGGCCGAGCTGAAGAAGCTGGGTGTGCTGGGGCTGTATGTCGATCGCGACCTTGGCGGCAATGCGGTGCAGGCCGCCATCGCCACCGATAACCGTGCCGCCGGGCGACACGCCGGCACCGAGCTGGCGCGCCTGCTCGGTGGGCAGGGGCGGGTGGCGGTGCTGCGCCTGGATGAGCGAGTGCAATCGACCAGCGAGCGGGAGCGTGGCTTTATCGAAGGTGCTCGCGCTGGCGGCCTGCAGGTGGTGCTGGATCGTTACCTGCCGCTCTCCGACCCGCGGGCGATGGCGGAGCTGGGCGAACAGCTGAAACGCCTCGATGGCCTGTTCACCCCCAGCGAAGGGACTACGCTGGAAGTGCTGGCCGCGCTGCGCCGGTTGAAGTTGGCCGGCAGGCTGGCGCATATCGGTTTCGACTCCAGCCCCCTGCTGATCGACGCGCTACAGCGCGACGAGATCGCCGGACTGATGGTGCAGCAGCCGCGCCTGCTGGGTTCGGAAAGCGTCGCCCGGGCTCGGCGACTGCTCGATGGCGACCTCTCGGGGCCTCGCCAGGTGAACCTGCCGGCCAGGTATGTGGACAGTCGCAATCTCGACGACGAGGAGGTGCAGCGGCTGCTGGCGCCCTGAGGGCGTGGGAGGTGCGGATGCGTGCATCGGTGCGGGTCTGGGTGTTCTGCTGCGCTCTGTTGCCGCTGCTGGCGGCGGCGGAGTTGCGCCTGCTGACCGAGCAGGCGCCGCCCACCAGCTTCCTGCGCGACGGCCAGCCCGACGGCTACTCGGTGGAAGTGGTGCGCGAGCTGATCCGGCGCACCGACAGCCAGGCCCGCATCGAGCTGCTGCCCTGGACCCGTGCCTACTCCCTGGCCAAGAGCGAGGCCGATACCGGGTTGTTCTCGGTGGTGCGCACCGCCGAGCGCGAGGCGCTGTTCCAGTGGGTCGGGCCGATCCTGCAGGGAGCCACGCGCTTCTATTCGCTGAAGAGCAGCAACCTGCGCATCGATAGCCTGGAGGATGCGGCGCGCGTTGGCACCCTGGCCCTGCCCAAGCAGTGGTACACCTACGAGACCCTGCAGCGTTTGGGCTTCACCAACCTGTACGGCGTGCCCGGCTCCAGGCAGATGGTCACCATGCTCAAGCACGGCCGGGTCAAGCTGATCGCCACCGAGGACCTGACCCTGCGCGAGGAGCTGGCCAGCGGCGGCCTGGCACCGGAGGACGTGCAGGCGCACCTGGCCTTCATGCGCTCCGACTACTACATCGCCTTTTCCCCGCAGACCTCGGCGGAGCTGGTCGCGCGCTGGCAGCGCGAGCTCGACGGCATGCGTGCCGACGGCAGCCTGCGGCGCATTCTGGCGCGTTGGCTGCCGGATGCCGCGGCGCCTTGAACTATCCGTCATCCGCTCTTCGGGAGAAGCGCATACCTGTCGTCGCGCCACTGTCATTCGCCGAGCGCGCCCAACTGTTTGCCCAGCTGGCAGCACTGGAGCGTGCCGGTGTGCCACTGCTGCAGGCGCTGGAAGGCTTGCGCCTCGGCGCCGCGGCGCCAGGGCGGGGGGCCCGCGTGCTGGAAGGGCTGCAGCACGCCCCACAGATAAGCGCCCGCACCTAGGCTGCCACCGACCAGCGCCGGCAGCGGCTGGATCAGCAAGGCCAGCAACAGCACGCCTCCCGGCAGCAGCAAGCGCGCACGCAGAGCGGCGCCTTGCTCAGCGCGCCGGGCATGCCGCTCGGCCAGCCGTTCGAACATCCCGGCCGGGCTGCCGGCACTCTGCGCAGCCCGCACCAGGCTGCCCTCCAGTGGCGTGAAGACTCCGGCCAGGCAGCCTGCCGCCGCCAGCTCCCGGCCCTCCTGCAGCCATTCCAGCAATCGGGCCACCCTCCCTTGCGCCGCGGCGCCCCCGCGCCACCCCACCACCGCCGCGCGCAGGTGCCCACCCGCCCCCGCCAGGGCGGCCCCCGCGGGCAACAGGGGGGCGCGCCCCGCCCCATACAGATGGGC
>JAJLLC010000027.1:0-24995 GCA_033838285.1 Pseudomonadaceae bacterium | reverse complement strand
AGCGGGGCGCTGGGGTCGCACAGGCAGTCATCGAGCAGGCTGTCCGGCAGGCGCATGGTGGGTTCAGTCCTTGCGGCGCTTGAGCTGATCCTTGAGCTGGGTGGGCAGCTGGCGAATGATCAGCATGTCGCGGTCCTCGTCGTATTCGATCTTCGAGCCCAGCAGGTGCGATTCGAAGCTGATCGACAACCCCTCGGCGCGGCCGGTGAAGCGGCGGAACTGGTTGAGGGTGCGCTTGTCCGCCGGAAATTCCGGGGCCATGCCGTAGTCCTTGTTGCGGATGTGCTCGTAGAAGGCGCGCGGACGCTCCTCGTCGATCAGCCCGGACAGCTCCTCCAGGGTGATCGGCTCGCCCAGCTTGGCCTGGCTGGAGGCGTAGTCGACCAGCGCGTCGGTCTTCTCGCGGGCCTGCTCCTCGGCCAGGTCCTCGCTCTCGACGAAGTCGCTGAAGGCCTTGAGCAGGGTGCGCGTCTCGCTCGGCGCGTCGACGCCTTCCTGGCAGCCGATGAAGTCGCGGAAGTAGTCCGAGACCTTCTTGCCGTTCTTGCCCTTGATGAAGGAGATGTACTGCTTGGAGTGCGGGTTGTTACGCCACTCGCTGATGTTGATGCGCGCGGCCAGGTGCAGCTGGCCGAGGTCCAGGTGCTTGGCCGGCGCCACGTCCAGCGCCTCGGTCACCGCCACACCCTCGCTGTGGTGCAGCAGGGCGATGGCCAGGTAGTCGGTCATGCCCTGCTGGTAGTGGGCCAGCAGCACATGGCCGCCGGTGGACAGGTTGGACTCCTCCATCAGCTTCTGCAGCTGCTCCACGGCCTGGCGGCTGAAGGCGGTGAAGTCCTGCTCGCCGTCCAGATAGGCCTTCAGCCAGCCGCTGAAGGGATAGGCGCCGGACTCCTCGTGGAACAGGCCCCAGGCCTTGCCCTGCTTGGCGTTGTAGCTCTCGTTGAGGTCGGCCAGGAGGTTTTCCATGGCCTGCGAGGCGGCCAGTTCGCTGTCGCGGGCGTGCAGCACGGCGGGCGAGCCGTCGGGCTTCTTGTCGATCAGGTGGACGATGCAGTGGCGGATCGGCATGGGTCGTGTACTTCGCGCTGGTTCGGGGGCGGCGGGGGCGCCGCGGCATGCGCGAAGTCTACCCGAGTCTGGCGGCGGCTTCAGGGGCGCGCTGGCGGTGCCAGTATGGTGCCGCCGTTTTGCTGGCAACTGGCCGTTATCTTCGGTGAACCAGCGCAATATTCCGGCAATAAGGAGGGTGGTTTCTTCGCCTGCCCGGCAATCCCTGTCTAGCGTCTCCTGCGTCCACACGACGCAGTAAGGGACGACCCGCGGCCGCGCCACAAGCGCTGTCGCATCCATCTGCTCCAGACATGGATTGGAGAAAAACCATGCCCAACAAGAAGAACCTATCTCTCGCTGCACTGCTGGCCAGCCTGGCCGCACCGGCCATGGCCGCCGGCCCCGAAGACACCGCGCAGTTGTTCGACCGGCTGTGGAGCCCGAGCCGTCTCGCCCCCATGGAGTGCCGCGGCGGGCTGCTGAACGGCTCGCCGCTGTGGTTGCCGCGCTGCATGCAGGTGCGCAATACCCTCGAGCACCTGCAGATGCTCCACGCCGTGGCCCTGGCCAACGGCGGCAATCGCGCCGCCGGGCTGCCCGGCTACCAGGGCTCGCTGGACTATGTGCGCCGCACCCTGGAGGACGCCGGCTACAACGTCACCCAGCAGTCCTTCCCGTTCAGCGCCTTCTACCCGCAGGGCCACGGCGTGCTGCAGGCCCTGGCGCCAACGCCCGTGCAGTACGAGTGGGAGGTGGACTTCACCTACCTGTCGCAGACCGACGCCGGTGACGTGACCGCCGCCGTGGCGCCGGTGGATATCGCCCTCGGCCTCGGCAACACCTCCAGCAGCGGTTGCGAGGCCGAGGATTTCGTCGGCTTCCCGGCCGGTGCCATCGCCCTGCTGCAGCGCGGTACCTGCAACTTCCAGCTGAAGGCGGAGAACGCCGCGGCGGCCGGTGCCAGCGGGGTGGTCATCTTCAACCAGGGCGACACCGAGGAGCGCAAGGGCCTGCTCAACGCCACCCTGGGCGATGCCTATGCCGGCGGCATCCCGGTGCTGTTCGCCACCTACGACCTGGGCGTGAGCCTGGCGCAGACCGCCGAGCTGCAGCTGCGCATGTTCACCGACGTGGTGCGCGAGCGCACCCAGACCTTCAACCTGATCGCTGAGTCGCGCCATGGCAACCCGGACAACGTGGTGATGGCCGGCGCGCACCTGGACTCGGTGTACGAGGGCGCCGGCATCAACGACAACGGCTCGGGCAGCGCCGCGTTGCTGGAGCTGGCCGTACAGATGCGCAAGGCCAGGCCGAACAACAAGCTGCGCTTCGCCTGGTGGGGGGCCGAGGAGTCCGGGCTGGTGGGCTCGACCTACTACGTCAGCGAGCTGCCGGCCGAGGAGAAGGCGAAGATCAAGGCCTACCTGAACTTCGACATGATCGCCTCGCCCAACTTCGCCTACTTCATCTATGACGGCGACGGCTCCGACTTCGGCCTGCAGGGGCCACCCGGCTCGGCGGCGCTGGAGAAGCTGTTCGAGGAGTACTACAAGTTGCGCGGCCTGCCGTTCGAGGGCGACGAGATCACCTTCCGCTCCGACTATGCGCAGTTCTTCACCGACGGCATCGCCTTCGGCGGACTGTTCACCGGCGCCGAGGTGCTGAAGACCGAGGAGCAGGCGGCGCGCTACGGCGGCACTCCCGGCATCGCCCTCGACCCCTGCTACCACGCGGCCTGCGACGACCTCAACAACCTCGACCAGCGTGCCCTGGAGGTCAATGGTGATGCCATGGCCTTCGTCACCAGCTGGCTGGCGCTGTCGACCAAGGTGGTCGATGACGAGATCGCCGCGAGCCAGGCCGGGCCCAGCCTGAAGCGCGCCGCCAAGGCCTACGACATCACCCACTGGGGCAAGCACTGGATCAAGTGATCCCGGGCTGCGCCGAGGCCCCGCCAGATTCGCCCTGGCGGGGCTTTTTCATGCGCCGGCCAGGCGCCGCTGCTGCACCGCGCGCAGGCGCTCGATCATGTAGCGCAGGTGCATGTGCAACTCGTACAGCTCGCTGGAGTAGGACAGCGGCACCTCGACCTTGGCCAGCTCGTCCTCCAGCTTCTCCAGGCGCGCGATCTCCGCGTCGATATCGCCGCTGAGCTTGCCGCTGTAGAGCTGCTGGTCGATCTCGCGCAGGTGCTTGTACCAGCGGTAGATGCGCGCGCGGATGCGCCACTGGTAGATCGGGCCGATGGCCTTGAACAGCGGGAACAGCAGGATCACCAGGGGAATGGCGAGGATGATGTAGCGGTCGGCCAGCGAGGCGATGCGGAACGGCAGGTAGCGCTGCAGGATCGGCAGGCCCTTGTCGTAATAGTACTCGGCCTCGGCCAGGGTCTCCAGCGAGCGCGGCGGGCGCTGCGGATAGCTGCCGGCCGGGTCGAGCAGGCTGCCGTCCTTGAGCACCTCGCGCGCGGCCTCGAGGATCAGCGGGGTGAGCGAGGGGTGGAAGTCCTCGCCGGCCACCAGGGTAGCCACCGGGCCGAGGGTGACGATGTCGAGGTCCGGGCTGTTGTTGGCCATGTCCAGCATGCCCTCGCCGACCTGTAGCGGGCTCAGGTAGGGCAGGCGCGCTAGATAGGCCTCGGTGCGGCGCAGGCTGACCAGGCGCACCCTGGGCTCGGCGGCCAGGCGCTGGACCAGCGGGTTCTCCGCCGGGCCGACGAAGAAGGCGGCGTCCACCCGGCCTTCGATCAGCGCGTCGGCGGCGCGGCTGCCGCCCAGGCTCTGCCAGCCCCTGGGGTAGTCGGCCGGGGTGATGCGGTTGGCGGCGAACAGGGCGGCGGTGACCGCCTGGGTGCCGCTGTCCTCGGCGCCTATGGCCAGGCGCAGGCGGCGCAGGTCGGCGAGGCCCTCGAACTTCACCTTGCGGCCGGTGAACAGCCACAGCGGCTCGCGGTACATCACGCCGAGGCCGAGCAGCCGGGCGCGCGCCTCGGCGTCCAGGGTCAGCTCCTGGCCGCTCTGCACCAGGGCCAGCTCCACCTCGCCGGCGCCCAGCTTGGCCAGGTTGTCGCGCGAGCCCTGGCTCGGCACCAGCTCCAGCTCGAAGCCCTGTTCGGCCAGCTCGGCACGCAGGCGCTCGGCGAAGGCGTGGTAGCCGCCGCCCTCGGCACCGGTGGCCAGGCGCGCGTGCATCGGCGGCGGCGGCGCGACGAAGTAGAACAGCGCGCCGACCAGGCCGGCCAGCACCGGCACCAGCCACAGGTTGGCGAGGATGAGGATTTTCAGGTCGCGGAGAATGCGGCGCATGGTCGGTCCTTGAGGCTATCCCAGTGGGCAGGATAGCCGGAATCGCCTCAGCTCTGCAGGCTGGCCTGTGCGCCGCGGCGCTCGCGCCAGCGATCCAGCAGGGCGATCACGGCCAGCAGGGCGAGGGCATACAGCGCGTCGACGCCCAGCGCCAGCAGCACCAGCGCGCAGAGCAGGGCGCTGAACGCCGCCAGCCAGCGCCACAGGCCGCGCAGCAGCACCACGCCGGCGCCCATGCTGAGCAGGTAGACCAGGATGAAGTTGCCGTTGGCATAGCGGATCAGGTCGTCCACCGACAGCTGCAGCACGGCGGCCAGGCCTGCGCACAGGGCACAGATCGCCACCACCAGCAGCAGCGCCTTCGCCGGCACGCCGTGGCGGTTGCGCGCGGCCAGCGGCGCCGGCAGCTTGCCCTCGTCGGCCAGGCTCCAGATCAGCCGGGCGAAGCCCTGCACGTAGACGTTCATCGAGGCGAAGCAGGCCAGGTAGCCGATCAGCGCCACCAGCCAGCCGGCGCGATCGCCCAGCAGCAGGTGCATCAGGCGCGGCAGCGAGGCGGCGTCGCTGTGCTCGTCGCCGTACACGCCGAAGCTCAGCACCGCCACCGAGAAGGCCCAGTACACCAGGCCCGCCAGCAGCACGCCGAGCAGCAGGGCCAGGGGGAAGTCGCGCTGCGGGCGGCGGAATTCCTCGCCCAGGTGGGTGAAGGCCTCGATGCCGACGAAGCACCAGAACATCACACCCAGCGCGGCGGGAATCAGCTGCCAGGAGTCGCCGACCGGCGGCAGCAGCGGCTGGCTGGCCAGCGGCAGCTCGCCCACCCACCACACCAGGGCGACGGTGCCGATGATCGCCAGGGCGATCAGCCCCTGCACCAGGCCGCTGGCGCGCGCCGGGCGCTGGCCGAGCAGGAGCATGGCGGCCAGGGTGGCGAGCTGGATCAGCAGCGCCTCGCCGCGGCCCACCGGCAGCACGGCCTGCCAGAAGCCGGTGGCGATGTTCAGCGCGGCGGGCAGGCCGACCGGCAGCACGGCGAGGAAGAGGAAGGCGATCAGTCGCTCGCTGCGCGCGCCGAAGGCGCGGCCGATCAGGTGCGGCGCGCCGCCGGCGTGGGGGAAGCGGCGGCCCAGCTGGGCGAAGGTGAAGGCCACCGGCAGCACCAGGGCGATGAGGATCAGCCAGGCCCACAGCGAGGCCTGGCCGGCGGCGGTGGCGGCCAGTGCCGGCACCACGAAGATGCCGGTGCCCAGTAGCGAGGTGCTGAGCAGGCCGATGCCCTGCAGCAGGCCCAGTTCCTTGTTCAGACGGCTCATGAGGTATGCTCGTGCGATCCTTTTCGATCCCGCCATGTTAAGCGCGCCGCCGCGGCCAGGTTGCCGCCGATCGCCGGCAAACTGGCGGAATCGCCCGTCAGATCGCCGGAGCCTCCGTGGACAAGTTCGACCGCCAGATTCTCGCCCTGCTGCGCAGCGACGCGCGCACCTCCGTCAGCCAGATCGCCCGCGAGGTCAGCCTGTCGCGCTCGGCGGTGGGCGAGCGAATCCGCCAGCTGGAGCAGGCCGGGATCATCCGCGGCTACCACGCCCGCGTGGTGGAGGCGCAAGGCACGGCGGTTAAGGCCTTCCTCGAACTCTTCTACAGCAACGGCCGCTGCCAGGACTACGTCGAACGCATGCGCGCCCATCCGGAGATCCGCCAGTGTTGCGGCATCAGCGGCGAGACCGACATGCTGGTGCAGGTGGAGGCGGCGAGCATGGCGCGCCTGGCCGAGATCCGCGGCGAGATCGAGAACTACCCCGGCATGCAGCGGGTGAAGACCCACATGGTGGTCAACGAATGGCCGATGTGAGGCTGTAACCGCGGCTTCATCAACCTTTCACACGGCCCGTGGAGACTGCGGCGGTTCATCCGACCAACCCGCACAAGGAACTCTCCACATGCTGCGTCTCCCCGCTCTCTGCGCGCTGTTCGCCCTGAGCCCGCTGGCCTGCGCCCTCGAACTGAAACCGCTGGACCTGTACCAGAGCGGCTTTGCCGAGGGCACCGAGATCGTCAACGTCCAGGCCTCCAGCATGCGGGTGATCCTCACCAACAGCGCCGAGGGACTGGTCGATATCCTCCAGCTCGACCCGGCCGGCAAGCTGCAGCGCACGGCGCGCCAGAACCTGGTGGAGAAGGGCGCCGGCGAGATCACCTCGGCCGCCTTCCACCCCAGCGAGGATCTCTACGCCGTGTGCGTGCGCAGCAGCGACGGCATGGCCGCCGGCGAGGTACAGCTGCGCTCGGCCGCCGACGGCAAGCTGCTGGCCAGCGTGCCGGTGGGCGTCTGGCCGGACAGCCTGGCCTTCTCGCCGAACGGCGAGTTCCTGGTGGTGGCCAACGAGGGCGAGGCCTATGTCAAGGACGGTACCGGCTACCGCAGTGGCGAGGGCTCGATCAGCGTGATCGACCTGCGCGCCGGGCTGGACCAGGCCGTGCAGCACAAGGTCGAGCTGCCGGACCTGGCCCAGGTGTCGGGCACCGTGCAGGACGCGCACAAGCGCCTGGTCGAGCGCATGATCGACGGCGAGGAGCTGAAGGTGCCGTTCGGCAGCTCGCCCGAGCACATCGAACCGGAGTACGTGACCTTCTCCAGGGACGGCAGCAAGGCCTACGTCAGCCTGCAGGAGAACAATGCCATCGCCGTGGTCGACGTGGCCGGCGCCAGGCTGCTCAAGGTGTTCGGCCTGGGCACCATCGAGCATGCCGCCGACATCGAGGACGACGGCCAGTACAAGCCCGAGGCCAGCCTGCTGGCGCTGCGCGAGCCGGATGGCATCAGCGTCAGCGCCGATGGCCGCTACCTGGTCACCGCCGACGAGGGGGATACCGATCCCAAGGCGTCCAAGACCAAGGCCGGCCTGCCCACCGGCGGCGGCCGCAGCGTCAGCCTGTTCGACGCCGAGAGCGGCGCGCTGGTCGGCGACACCGGTAGCCAGCTGGACGACATGGCGGCCCAGGCCGGCATCTACCCGGATGCGCGCAGCCCCAACAAGGGCAGCGAGCCGGAAGGCGTGGTGGCCTTCGCCGCATTCGGCAAGTCGCTGGCGGTGGCCGCGCTGGAGCGTGCCGACGGCCTGGCGCTGATCGACCTGAGCCAGCCGCAGCAGCCCAAGGTGCTGCAGGTGGTGCCGGTGGCGGAAGGGGCCGGCAAGGGTGAACTGGCGCCGGAAGGCCTGGCCCATGTCGAGCACGAGGGCCGCCACTTCCTGGTCACCGGCCTGGAGAAGAACGGCAGCGTGGCGCTGTTCGAGCTGGTCGAGTAACGGGCCTGCATGGCAAGAGCCGCCCTTCGGGGCGGCTCTTGCGTTTACGCGCTCAGGGCAGGACCACGGCCTGCTCGGCGCCGTCCTCGGTGAGCATGTACTTGCCCGCCTGCAGGTCATGGAAGTAGCGGTCGTAGCGGCCGCTGCTGCGGAACTCGCGCAGGCGCTGGTTGAAGCGCTGCACCAGTGCCTCGCTGCCGGCCAGGCGCTTGGGCAGCATCAGGTAGCTCTGGTTGACCAGCAGCGGTTTGGGATGATGGGTGATGCGCGCCCGCTCGGCCGGGGTGAACTGGCTGCGCAGGGCGGCGTAGCCGACGTTGAGCTCCTGCGGGTAGAGCACGATGCGCTCCTTGAGTAGTTTCTCGAAGTTCTGCTGGTCGCTGGAGACCCGCTCCATGCGCACCTTGCCGCGTGCCAGGAAGGCATCGAAGGCCGGCCCGTAGCTGTATTCCAGGCCGCCGCCGAGGGTCATGCCGGTGAGGTCGTCGAAGCGCTGCCAGTCGAAGGGCATGGACTTGAGGTGGAAGAACACGAACTGCTCGTTCAGCAGCGGCTCGCTGAACAGGAAGTCGGCCTCGCGCTCGCCCTTGTGCATCCAAACGCCGGTGGCGTCGAACTTGCCGGCGGCGGCCTCCGAGTAGGCGCGCGGCCAGGGCAGGAAGCGGAAGTTGACCTTGTAGCCTTCCGCGGCGAACAGGTCGCTGATGATATGGGCCATCACGCCGTTGTGGCGCTGGTCGGTGGACAGGTAGGGCGGCCAGTCGCCGACGCTGATCTGCAGCTCGCGCGGCTGCGCCTGGGCGCTCAGCCCCCAGCACAGGCAGCAGATGGTCAGCAGCATTGTCCAGCGCATGGGCACTCCTCGGCTCCCGGCGGTCTCCGCTCTTACAGCCCTAGCATAGTCATCCCGCATTCGCGCCGGCGCAAGCACCCAGCCAGGTGCGACGGGCGGCGACCTCGTGGAAGGTCCAGGCGACGAAGCGGCTTTGCTTGTTACCCTGGGCCATGTCCACCTGGCGCACTTCCAGCGCACCGGCCTGCTGCAGCGCCGCCTTCAGCAGCGCCAGGTTGGCGGCCTTGGACACCAGGCTGCTGAACCACAGCACCTGGCCGGCCACGGCCGCGCTCTCGCGCGCCATGCGGCGCAGGAAGGCCGCCTCGCCGCCTGCGCACCACAGCTCGTTGCTCTGCCCGCCGAAGTTGAGCACCGGCAGCTTGCGCCTGGGGTCGAGCTTGCCGAGGTTCTTCCACTTGCGCGTGCTGCCGCTGGCCGCCTCGGCGGCCGAGGCATGGAAGGGCGGGTTGCACAGGGTCAGGGCAAAGCGCTCGTCGGCCGCCAGCAGGCCCTGGAAGATGTGCCGGGCGTCGGGCTGCCGGCGCAGTTCGATGGCCTCGCCCAGGCCGTTGGCCTGGACGATGTGGCGCGCCGAATCGAGTGCCCGCGCGTCGATGTCCGAGCCGAGGAAGCGCCAGCCGTAGTCGCTGTGGCCGAGCAGCGGGTAGATGCAGTTGGCCCCGCAGCCCACGTCCAGCACGCGCACCCCGGCGCCACGCGGGATGACCCCGGCGTTGCCCTCGGCCAGCAGGTCGGCCAGGCCGTGCAGGTAGTCGGCGCGGCCGGGGATCGGCGGGCACAGGTAGCCCGGCGGGATGTCCCAGTGGCGGATGCCGTACAGCTGGCGCAGCAGGGCGCGGTTGAACACCCGCACCGCCTCGGGGTCGGCGAAGTCGATGCTCTGCTTGCCATAGGGGTTGAGGATGACGAAGCGGCCCAGCTCCGGGCTGCTCTCGATCAACCTGGGGAAGTCGTAGCGACCCTGGTGGCGGTTGCGCGGGTGCAGCTGGCCCTTGACGACTGCCTTGGGCTGGCGCGGCGGCGGGTTCTTCTGACGCATGGTGACTGCTTCGGCGGGCGAGGGGGGCGGCATTGTCCGCTAGGTCCAGCCCATCCGCCAGCGCTCGCCATCTTCCAGCAGGCGCCAGTCGATGCGCTCGCTGCGCCGGGTCAGCACGGCCTGCAGCTCCACGGCCAGCACCTCGCCCTCCTCGTCGCAGTGCAGCTCGGTGACCAGGAAGTGCTTCTCGCGGTTGCGCGGCTGGCGCGCCGTCCACTTCGACAGCAGCAGCTTGCGCGGATTGATCCGGCCCGGCGTCACTGGCGATGTTCCAGCAGCCGCCGCGCCACCTCCTGGCCGCTCAGCCAGGCGCCTTCCACACGGCCGGACAGGCACCAGTCGCCGCAGGCGTACAGGCCCAGGTCGGCGTCGGCCAGCGCGCCCCACTCGTGGGCGCTGGCCGGGCGGGCGTAGAGCCAGCGGTGCGCCAGGCTGACGGCCGGCGCCGGCAGGGCGCAGCCGATCAGCTCGGCGAAGGCGCCGTGCAGGCGCTCGATCACTGCCTCCTTGGGCAGGTCCAGATGCTGCTTGCTCCAAGTGCTGCTGGCGTGCAGCACCCAGGTGTCGAAGGTGCCGTCGCGGCCGGGCTTGCTGCGGTTGCGTGCCACCCAGTCGAGCGCACTGCCCTGGGCGAAGCAGCCCTCCACGCGGGTATCGAGCGGCGTGGCGAAGGCCAGGGCGACCGCCCAGGCCGGCTCCATGATCACGCTGGCAGCGGCGCCGGCGAGCTTCGGTGCGGCGCTGAGCAGGCCGGTGGCCTGCGGCGCCGGTGTGGCGACTATAACCGCGCTGTAGGGGCCGTGGCTGTTGCCCTCGCCATCCAGCAGCTCCCAGTGCTGCTCGCCGCGGAACACCTCGGTGATGCGGCAGGCGAAATGCACCTGCAGGGCGCCGAGCAGGGCGCGGGTGATGGCGCTCATGCGCGGCGTGCCGACCCAGCGCACCTGCTCGTCCGGCGAGGGTTGCAGGCCGTTCTGGTTGCTGTGGTAGAGCTGCGGGTCCCACTCGGCGACCCAGCCGCGTGCCTGCCACTGCTGCACCACTTCGACGAAGCGGCGGTCGCGGGCGGTGAAGTACTGGGCGCCGAGGTCCAGCGAGCCGGCGTCGCTGCGCTTGCTGGCCATGCGCCCGCCGCTGCCGCGGCTCTTGTCGAACAGTTCAACCTGCAGCCCGGCGGCGTGCAGCGCCTGCGCGGCGGAGAGGCCCGCCAGGCCGGTACCGATGATGGCGATGGGTGCGCTCATGGTCTACCTCGTTTGCCTTTACTACAGGCTACGCTCTCGACGAATTCTGTACAAACACTTGTCTTGTACAGCTATGTTCGGTTCCAATCGCGAACCTGTTGAAACTGCGACGTCAGGTCCGGGCGGACAAGGCACGTGCCTGCGTCATACTTCAGACTAGGGCGAGACTGGTGGTTAGCGCCATGCGAGGAGGATGCCATGCACATATTGCTGACCGGCGGTACGGGTCTGATCGGCCGCGCGCTGTGCCGGCACTGGCTGGCCGCGGGCCACAGCCTGACCGTGTGGAGCCGCAGGCCGGAGAAGGTGAGCCAGCTCTGTGGCGCATCGGTGCGAGACATCGCGCGGCTGGAAGAATATGGCGACGAACCCCTGGACGCCGTGATCAACCTGGCCGGCGCGCCGATCGCCGACCGGCCCTGGACGCACAAGCGCAAGGCCCTGCTGTGGGCCAGCCGTATCGCGCTGACCGAACAGCTGCTGGCCTGGCTGGAGGCGCGCGCGCAGCGCCCGCGGGTGCTGATCTCCGGCTCTGCCGTGGGCTGGTATGGCGACGGCGGCGAGCGCGAACTGCACGAGAGCGATGCGCCGGTCTGCGAGGACTTCGCCGCCCAGCTGTGCGGCGCCTGGGAGGAGACCGCGCAGCGCGCCGAGGCCCTCGGCATCCGCGTAGTGCTGCTGCGCACCGGACTGGTGCTGGCGCCCGCTGGTGGCTTCCTCAAGCGCATGCTGCTGCCCTTCCGCCTGGGCCTGGGCGGGCCGATCGGCAACGGCCGGCAGTGGATGCCGTGGATTCATTTGCAGGATGAAATCGGCCTGATCGATTTTCTCTTGCGGCGGGAGGGCGCCAGCGGTCCCTATAATGCCTGCGCGCCGCAGCCGGTGCGCAACCGCGACTTCGCCCGCGCCCTGGGCCGGGCCCTGCATCGCCCGGCCATCCTGCCGGTGCCGGCCCTGGCGCTCAAGCTGGGCCTGGGCGAGCTCTCCGAGCTGCTCCTGGGCGGGCAGAAGACCCTGCCGCAGCGCGCCCTGGCCGATGGCTACGTATTTCGCTTCACCGACCTCGACTCGGCCCTGGCCGACCTGCTCAAGGACTCCGCATGACCGATCACGCCCTGCTGTTGCTCAACCTGGGTTCGCCGGCTTCCACGGAGGTGGCCGACGTGCGTCGCTACCTCAACCAGTTCCTCATGGACCCCTACGTGATCGACCTGCCCTGGCCGGTACGCCGGCTGCTGGTGTCGCTGATCCTGCTCAAGCGCCCGGCGCAGTCGGCACACGCCTACGCCTCGATCTGGTGGGAGGAGGGCTCGCCGCTGGTGGTGCTCAGCCGCCGCCTGCAGCAGGCCATGGCGCCGCACTGGCCGCATGGCCCGGTAGAGCTGGCCATGCGCTACGGCGAGCCGTCGATCGAGAAGGTGCTGGTCGGCCTGGCGGCCCGGGGCGTGAAGAAAGTCACCCTGGCCCCGCTCTATCCGCAGTTCGCCGACAGCACCACCACCACCGCGCTGCAGGAAGTGCGGCGGGTGGTGCGCGAGCGCGGCCTAAGCCTGCAGTTCGCCGAGCTGGCGCCGTTCTACGCCCAGCCGGAGTACGTCGACGCGCTGGCGGAGAGCGCCAAGCCCTATCTCGAGCAGGACTTCGACCACCTGCTGCTAAGCTTCCACGGCCTGCCGGAGCGCCACCTGCACAAGCTGGACCCCACTGGCCACTGCCTGAAAGGCGCCGACTGCTGCAAGAACGCCTCGCCGCAGGTGCTCGCCAACTGCTACCGCGCCCAGTGCCTGCGCAGTGCCGAACTGTTCGCCGAGCGCGCCGGGCTGCCGGCCGGCAAGTGGTCGGTGGCTTTCCAGTCGCGCCTGGGCCGCGCCAAGTGGATCGAGCCCTACACCGAGGCGCGCCTCGACGAGCTGGCCAAGGCCGGGGTGAAGAAGCTGCTGGTGATGTGCCCGGCCTTCGTCGCCGACTGCATCGAGACCCTGGAGGAAATCGGCGACCGCGGCCGCGAGCAGTTCCGCGAGGCGGGTGGCGAGGACCTGGTGCTGGTGCCCTGCCTGAACGACCACCCGCAGTGGGTGCAGGCGCTCAAGGTGCTGTGCGAGCGAGCGCCACTGTCGCTTTAGGTTGAAAGCGACCGGCCAGCGGGAGCGCTTCTAGCTGTAACTATAGTGTTCTATAGTGCTCCGCGTTTGCTCTGGCCTAGGACTCCTATGTCTTTCAAGTGGTGGTCCGCTTTACTGTCGCTATACCTTTGCGCATTGGCGTCTGCATCGGCAGACGAGCTACGGGTATGCCAGCAGGATCCGAGCAAGTACGCCTATCGTATCGAGCTGGCCAATCTGATCCTGGCGCGCACGGACGAGCGCTACGGCGAGCTGCGCATCCGCTTCCATGACCGCGCGGACCCAGCTCAGGATCGTTGCCTGGCCTTGCTCGCTGACGGCCTGGTCGACCTGGCCTATGTGCCGCCAAGCGACGCCCGTCTGCGTGAATTCGCCGTCATTCCCTTCGATTTACACAGCGGCATGCTCGGCTACCGCCTGCTGCTGATCAATCGCGCCGATGCCCAGCGTTTTGCCTCAGTAAACAGCCTCGAAGACCTGCGCCGCTTTACCGGTGGTTTCGGCAGCCAGTGGAGCGATTTCCCGCTGTTTGCCCACAACCGCCTGCCGGTGGTCGGTGTCGCTCAGGCGGACAACCTGCTGGCGATGCTCAACGGCCGGCGTTTCGATTATTACCACCGAGGCCTCCACGAGGCTTGGCGCGAGGTGGCCGCCCACCGCGATAGCTACCCGCTGTTGATGGTCGAGCCGCACCTCGCCCTGGCCTATGCGCAGCCGGTGTACTTCACCTTCAATCGTGCGGATGCGCAGCTCAAGCGGCGTTTCGAGGAAGGCCTGGCGCAGATTCGTAGCGACGGCAGTTATCACCAGCTGTTCCTGCGCCATTTCGGTGAGCTGGTGCGCCAGAGTCGGCTGAGCGAACGGCGGCTGATCCGCCTGCAGAGCGAGGCACCCGCAGGCCTGCCGGAAGCTGACAGCAGCTTCTGGCTGCAGCCCTCGGTAGAATGAGAAATGGCGGCCTAGGCCGCCATTTTTGTTTGCTGCGCGAGGCTTGTTACAGCACCTCGAACAGCCCCGCGGCACCCATGCCGCCGCCGACGCACATGGTGATGACCACGTACTTCACGCCACGGCGTTTACCTTCCAGCAGGGCGTGGCCGACCATGCGCGCGCCGCTCATGCCGTAGGGGTGGCCGATGGAGATGGCGCCGCCGTTGACGTTGAGTTTGGCCGGGTCGATGCCGAGCTTCTGCGCGCTGTACAGCACCTGGCAGGCGAAGGCTTCGTTGAGCTCCCACAGGCCGATGTCGTCAACGGTGAGGCCGTGCTGCTTGAGCAGCTTGGGTACGGCGAATACCGGGCCGATGCCCATCTCTTCCGGGGCCAGGCCGGCCACGGCGATGCCGCGGTACAGGCCCAGCGGCTGGATGCCGCGCTGGGCGGCCAGGGCGCCGCTCATCAGCACGCTGGCGCTGGCGCCGTCGGACAGCTGGCTGGCGTTGCCGGCGGTGATGCAGCCACCTTCGATCACCGGCTTGAGTCTGGTCAGGTCGTCCAGCACGGTCTGCGGGCGGTTGCCCTCGTCCAGGCTCAGGGTGACGTCTTCAAAGCTGACCGCGCCGGTTTCCTTGTCCACCAGTTTCTTGCGCGCGGTGACCGGGACGATCTCGTTGGCGAACAGGCCGGCGGCCTGGGCGGCGGCGGTGCGCTGCTGGGACTGCAGCGAGTAGGCGTCCTGCGCTTCGCGGCTGATGCCATAGCGCTTGGCCACCAGCTCGGCGGTCTGCAGCATCGGCATGTAGGCGTGCTCGGCCATCTTCACCACGGCCGGATCGTAGTCGGTGGCGGTCCACTTCATATGGGTGTTCTGCACCAGGCTGATCTGCTCCTGGCCGGCGCCGACGGTGACGGCCATGCCGTCGACCATAATCTGCTTGGCGGCAATGGAAATCGCCATCAGGCCGGAGGCGCACTGGCGGTCGATGGTCTGGCCGCTGACCGACAGCGGCAGGCCGGCGGCCAGCAGCGACAGGCGGCCGAGGTTGGTGGAGGCGGTGCCGCCCTGCATGGCGGTGCCCATCACCACGTCTTCGATCTCACCCGGCTCGATGCCGGCACGCTCGACGGCGGCACGCAGGGCGATGGCGGCCATGGACGGCGACTTGAGGTCGTTGAAGGCACCGCGGAAGGCCTTGGCGATCGGCGTGCGGGCGGTGGAGACGATGACGGCGTCTTGCATGGCGGAATCCTCAGTTTTGTTTTTGATCAGTCGCGCAGCAGGCGGGCGAGCGCCTGGCGCAGGGTTTCGGGAATCGGCACCGGCCGGTTACTGGCGCGGTCGACGAACACATGGACGAAGCGCCCGGCGGCGCAGGCTTCGTCTTCGCCAGCTTTGAAGATGGCCAGCTCGTACTGCACTGAGCTGTTGCCCAGCTTGCCGACCCGCAGACCGACTTCGATGCGCTCGGGAAAGGCGATGGAGGCGAAGTAGTCGCACGACGAGCTGACCACGAAGCCGATGACTTCGCCCTCGTGGATATCCAGGCCGCCGACCTCGATCAGGTAGGTGTTCACCGCGCTGTCGAAGAAGCCGTAGTAGACGACGTTGTTGACGTGGCCGTAGAGGTCGTTGTCGTGCCAGCGCGTGGTGATCGGCTGGAAGTGGACGTAGTCGCTGCGCAGGTGTTCGGGCTGGCTCATGGGACGGTTCTCGTCGTGCTTGCGTACCAGCCTAGGGGCTGGATGGTGCGCGGGGTAGTTAGATTCGTGGGCTGTATTTCGGTCTATTGGCCAGTCGTAGCCCGGATGCAATCCGGGGGCGGAGTGGCGGGCTTCCCGGATTGCATCCGGGCTACCGTGGGTGTTGTTCTTGGTGATTGCGAGGGTCTTTCCCTCTCCCCCGGCCCCTCTCCCGTGAACGGGAGAGGGGAGGCAAGCCGTGTACGGCTTGATCACTGCACAGGACTGCCTCCTCTCCCATTTATGGGAGAGGGTTGGGGAGAGGGGCATTAATACGCCGCCTGATAGATAGCCAGCGCATCCGCCTCGCTGACCTCGCGCGGATTGTTCACTAGCAGGCGCTGCTGCAGCATGGCGTCGCGGGCCAGGGTCGGCAGCATGGTCTCGGGCACGCCGGCGTCGCGCAGGCGGCTGGGCAGGCCGCAGCGCTCATTCAGTGCGGCCAGCTCGTTGATGAACTCGGCGCAGCGCTGCTCGGCGCTGCCCTCTCTGAAGCGCTCGCCGAGCAGCAGCGGCGCCAGCTCGGCGTACAGCGGCGTGGCGGCGGGGGCGTTGAAGCGCAGCACCTGCGGTAGCACCAGGGCGTTGGAGAGACCATGGGGAATATGGAAGTGCCCGCCCAGCGGATAGGCCAGGGCGTGCACCGCCGCCACCGGCGCGTTGGCGAAGGCTTGGCCGGCCAGGCAGGCGCCTAGCAGCATGGCCTGGCGTGCCTCGCGGTTGTGCCCGTTGTGCACCGCCTCATCCAGGTTGGCGGCGAGCAGGCGCAGGGCCTCGCGGGCCAGCAGGTCGGACAGCGGGTTCTTCTTGATCTTGCTGGTGTAGGCCTCGATGGCGTGGACCATGGCGTCGATGCCGGTGGCGGCGGTCACCGCCGGCGGCAGGCCGAGGGTCAGCTCGGCGTCGAGCAGCGCCAGGTCCGGCAGCAGCAGCGGCGAGACCACGCCCATCTTGGTGGTTTCGCCGGTGGTGACGATGGAGATCGGCGTGACCTCCGAGCCGGTGCCGGCGGTGGTCGGTACCTGGATCAGCGGCAGGCGCTGGCCTTTTGCATTGCCCACGCCGTAGATGTCCGGCAGCGCCTGCTGGCAGTTGGGATGGGCGAGCAGGGCGACCAGCTTGGCCACGTCCATCGAGCTGCCGCCGCCGAAGCCGACCACCAGGTCGGCACCCAGCGCGCGGGCGCGCTCCACGGCGTTGAGTACGATGGCCTCGGGCGGGTCGGCGATCACCTGGTCGAAAACCTCCACGGCCAGGCCGGCACTGGCGAAGCCCGGCAGCACGCCGTCGAGCAGACCGAAGCGGGTGATGCCGGGGTCGGTGACCAGCATCACGCGCTTAGCGCCGCGCTCGCGGCACAGTTCGGCGAGGCGCGTGGCGGCGCCGGATTCGCAGAGGATCTGCGCAGTGGTGGCAAAGCTGAAGGGTTGCATGGCGAATCCTCCTGACGATCAGGGCTGCGCTGGCGCGGGGCGCTGGCGGGCGAAGAAGTCCCAGATGGCCTGCGGGCCGTCGAAGCCGGAGAGGGTCGGGCCGAGCAGGCGCGGGGCGCGGAAGCCGGCCTGGGGCAGCAGGTGGCCGCCGCCGATCACGGCGAACAGGGCGACTTCGGCGCGCCCGGCGGCCTGCCAGCGGTCGAGGTCGACGCGCTGCGCCGGGTTGTCGCCGTTCTGCCACAGGTTCTCGCGCTGCATCTCGGCGGCCGCATAACCGGCGCGCTCGGCGAAGAACAGCGCCGAAGCGTAGGACGAACGCACGTGGCCGCGATCACCGAAGCCGAACAGGGTGACGCGGCCGCCGTTGTAGGGGTTGATCGGGTCGCGGGTGCCGTTCATCAGCAGCACCGGCGTGGCGCCGGCCACGGCCTGGCAGGCCAGGTTGTCGGACGTCGGCAGGCTGGCCGCGACGGCGGCGACGCCGGCCAGCAGGTTCGGGCGCTCCAGGGCGATGCGCAGGCCCAGGTGGCCGCCGTTGGAATAGCCGGCGAGGAAGGCGCGCCGCGGGTCGGCGCCGTGCTGCGCGGTGAAGCGCTGGATCAGCGCCGCGATCAGGCCGACGTCGTCGACGTTCTGTTGGCGTGCGGGGTAGTCGGCCGCGGCGCGGCAGTCGTTCCAGTTGCGCTCGACGCCCTGCGGGTAGACGAGGATAAAGCCGTGCTCATCGGCCAGGCGCTCGAACTGGTAGGCGCTGAAGGTGCGCATGTCGTCGAGGGTCTGCAGCGAGCCGTGCAGCACGAACAGCAATGGTGCCTTGGCCGGCAGCTTGGCGGGCAGGTAATAGACGTAGTCGCGCTGGCGGTTGCCGACCTCGATCTGCGCGTGCTGCAGGCTGGCGCTCAGGGTCGGCGCGGCTGGTTTGGCGGCGTAGAGGAAATAGCTGTACAGAGCGCCGAGAGTCACGGCGATCAGCAGAAGTACGGAGAGGGCTATTTTTGTTTTTTTCACCAGATGCTCTCGGTCGGTTTGCTAGTGAAGTAGGGTGGATGACGCTCTGTTCATCCACCAATGACTCCGCTCGGTGGAGTGCCATCCGGTGGATCGGTGAAGCGTGATCCACCCTACGAGTACCTCAGTGTCCGCGTAGGGCGGGTGCAACCCGCGGGTTTCACCCGCCCTACGGCCGTGCGTCAGAACGCAAAGCTCTCCTCCGGCATCGCCATCAGGCACGCCGCGCCGCCCAGCAGGGCCTCGCGGTGGCTGCTGGCGCGCGGCAGTACGCGGCGCAGATAGAACGCGGCGCTGTGCAGCTTGGCCTGGTAGAAGGCCGCCTCGCTGGTGCCAGCATCCAGTGCGCGCTGGGCGGCAGCGGCGGCCTGCAGCCAGAAACCGGCCAGCAACACATAGGCCGAGTACTGCAGGAAATCCACCGAGGTGGCGCCGATTTCCTCGGCGTCGCGCTGGCTGCGGGCGAGCACCTCGGCGCTCAGCTCGCGCCACTCGCCCAGGCGTGCCTGCAGCGTGTGCGCCATCTCTGCCAGCGCCGGTTGGCTGGCCTGCGCAT
The DNA here is from genome assembly GCA_033838285.1 of Pseudomonadaceae bacterium. Lineage (GTDB taxonomy): Bacteria > Pseudomonadota > Gammaproteobacteria > Pseudomonadales > Pseudomonadaceae > Aquipseudomonas. Next base: position 6,391 of record JAJLLC010000027.1, on the reverse strand, counting down.
CGCACAGCTCGCTGAATTCGCCGATCAGCGCGCTCAGTTCGGCGCCGCCGTCACCGAGCAGCTTGCGGCGGATCAGGTCGAGCGCCTGGATGCCGTTGGTGCCTTCGTAAAGCTGGGTGATGCGGCTGTCGCGCATCAGCTGCTCCATGCCCCATTCGCGGATGAAACCGTGGCCGCCGTAGACCTGCACCGCGTGGCTGGCGACCTCCTGGCCCATGTCGGTGAAGAAGGCTTTGACGATCGGGATCAGCAGCGCCGCGCGTTTTCCGGCGGCCTGGCGCGCGGCTGGCTCGCTGGCGCCGTGCTCCAGGTCGAGCTGGCGCGCGGTGTAGGCGGCGAGCATGCGGCTGCCTTCGACCAGGGTCTTCTGGGTCAGCAGCATGCGTCGCACGTCCGGGTGATTGATGATCGGGTCGGCCGCCTTCTCCGGCGCCACGGCGCCCTTCAGGCCCCGCGACTGCAGACGTTCGCGGGCATAGCGCAGGGCGCCCTGGAAGGCCGCCTCGCCGATGCCGAGGCCCTGCAGGCCGACCTGGAAGCGCGCGTCGTTCATCATGGTGAACATGCAGGCCAGGCCCTGGTTGGCCTCGCCGACCAGCCAGCCGGTGGCGCCGTCGAAGTTCATTACGCAGGTGGAGGCGCCCTTGATGCCCATCTTGTGCTCGATGGCGCCGCAGGACAGCGCGTTGCGCTGGCCCAGGCCGCCCTCGGCGGTGGCGATGAACTTGGGCACCAGCAGCAGGCTGATGCCCTTCACCCCGGCCGGGGCGTCCGGCAGGCGCGCCAGCACCAGGTGGACGATGTTCTCGGACAGGTCCTGCTCCCCGCCGCTGATAAAGATCTTGTTGCCGGTGACCTTGTAGCTGCCATCGGCCTGGGGCTCGGCGCGGGTGCGCAGCAGGGCCAGGTCGGTGCCGGCCTGCGGCTCGGTCAGGCACATGGTGCCGGTCCACTGGCCGCCGACCATCTTGGCCAGGTAGGCGTCCTTCAGTTCGTTGCTGCCGTGCTTGTGCAGCGCCAGCACGGCGCCCTCGGTGAGGCCGGAGTAGATGCGGAACGACAGCGAGGCGCCCATCAGCATTTCGTGGAAGGCGAAGCTGACCAGCTGCGGGAAGCCCTGGCCGCCGAAGTCCAGCGGGCCGGTCATGCTCGCCCAGCCGTTGTCCACGTATTGCTTGTAGGCGGCGCGGAAGCCCTTGGGCGTGCTGACCTTGCCGTCGACCAGCTGGCAGCCTTCCTCGTCGCTGTTGCGGTTGAGCGGGGCGATTTCGTTGGCGGTGAAGGCCGCGGCCTCTTCCAGCACGCCGTCGATCAGCTCGCGATCGAGGCCGTTGCCCAGGCGCTGGCAGTGGCCGGCGACGTCGAACAGTTCGTGCATGACGAAGCGCATGTCGCGCAGGGGGGCTTGGTAGCTCATGCGCGGCCCTCCTGGACATCGGCGAATTTCTTGCCGTCGGCCACCAGGCGGTCGATCAGCCCGGCCGGTTGCCAGTGGGCGCCGAAGCGCTCGGCCAACTGCAGCAGGCGCGCGCGGATCGCGGCCACGCCCTGGGCGTCAGCCCAGGCCATCGGCCCGCCCTTGTCGGCGGGGAAGCCGTAGCCGTTGAGGTACACCAGGTCGATGTCGTGGGCGTTGGCGGCGATGTTTTCTTCGAGAATCTTCGCGCCCTCGTTGACCAGCGCCAGCAGGCAGCGCTCGAGGATTTCCTCCGTACCGATGCGGCGACGGGCGAAGCCGAGGCGTTCGCTCTCGCGCTGCACCAGGGCGTCTACTTGCGGGTCGTGCTCGGCCTGGCGGCTGCCCGGTGCGTAGAGGTAGTAGCCCTTGCCGGACTTCTGGCCGAAGCGGCCGAGTTCGCACAGGCGGTTGTCCACCTGTACCTGGGCCACGTCCTGGCCCTGGCCGGACAGTTCGCGGGCGCGCCATTCCAGGTCGATGCCGACCACGTCGTACATGCGGAACGGGCCCATGGCGAAGCCGAAGCCCTGCAGGGCGCTGTCCACCTGGTGCGGGTAGGCGCCTTCGAGGAGCAGGCTGCGCGCCTCGAACACGTAGGTATGCAGCATGCGGTTGCCGATGAAACCGGCGCAGTTGCCGGCCACCACGCTGACCTTGCCGATGCGCTGGCCCAGGGCCAGGGCGGCGTCCAGCACGGCCGGCGCGGTGTGGGCGCCACGCACGATTTCCAGCAGCTTCATGATGTGCGCCGGGCTGAAGAAGTGCAGGCCGAGCACGTCCTGCGGGCGGGCGGTGACGGCGGCGATGGCGTCGATATCCAGCGCCGAGGTGTTGCTGGCGAGGATCGCGCCCTGCTTCACGGTCTGGTCGAGGGTGCGGAAGATCTGCTGCTTGAGTTCGAGGTTCTCGTACACCGCCTCGATCACCAGGTCGACCTCGGCCAATTCGGCATAGTCGTTCACCGCCTGGATGCGCGCGCGGCGCAGGCTGGCTTCGCCGGTGCTGATGCGGCCCTTGGCGACGTGCTGGGCCCAGGTGTCCTCGGCCATCTGCAGGCCGGCCTCGACCATCTGCGGGTTGTTGTCCAGCCACAGCACCGGGATGCCGGCGCTGGCCAGGCTGATGACGATGCCGCGGCCCATGGTGCCGGCGCCGATCACGGCGGCGCTGTCGATCTTGTAGTTGTGCATTGCCCTGTCTCGCTAAGCCCAATGGAAACTGACGCACCTTAAGTACGCAGGTACTATTTGAGAAATTTTGGCTTGTGATAAGTTGAATTCTTCTCGTGAATATATTGACCTTCGACCTCAACCTGCTGCGTGTGCTCGACGTGCTGCTGCGCGAGCGCAACGTGTCGCGTGCCGCCGAGCGCCTGGCGTTGAGCCAGCCGGCCGTGAGCAACGCGCTGAGCCGCCTGCGCGACCTGCTCGACGACCCGCTGCTGGTGCGTGTCGGCCGCACCATGCAGCCGACGCCGCGGGCCCTGGAGCTGGAGGCGCCGATCCGTGCGGCGCTGCGGCAGATCGAGGAGAGCCTGGGCGAGGGCAGCCGCTTCGAGCCGGCACGCAGCCGCCAGCGTTTTCGCATCGCCCTGACTGACTACGCCGAGATGCTGCTGATGCCGCGCCTGCTGGCGCGCCTGGCCGAGCAGGCGCCGGGCGTGCGCATCGACGTGCAGCACCTGTCGCCACGGCTGCCGGCCGAGGCCCTGGAGAAGGGCGAGATCGACCTCGCCCTGGGTCGCTTCGAGGCGTTGCCGCCGCGCTTCGCCGGGGTGCGCTGGATGAGCGAGACGCTGCAGCTGGTGGCCCGCCGTGACCACCCGCAGTTGCAGGCGGGACTGGACCTGGAGACCTTCCTGCGCCTGCGCCACCTCTGGGTGCACGGCGGGCAGACCCGCGGCATGGTCGAGCAGTGGCTGGGCGAGCACGGCCTCGCCCGCGAGATCGTCTACACCACGCCCAACTACCTGCAGGCGGCGCACATCGCCGCCGGCGGCGACCTGGTGGCGGTGCTGCCGACGCGCCTGGCGCGCTACTTCGCCGGCCTGCTGCCGCTGCAGCTGTTCGACCTGCCGTTCGCCCTGGGGCCCTTCCACCTGGAGATCGTCAGCCTCGACCTGCGCCGCCGCGACCAGGCGCTGCAGTGGCTGGTCGCGCGCATCCGCGAAATCGGTCTGGAATAGGGCTTCCTATACTCAAGCCATCGCAACTGGAGGGATGGCTATGGGCAGGCGGTACTGGGGGCTGGCGCTGGCGTGGCTGTGTTCGCCGCTGGCGGCGGCGACTCTGGAGGTGCAGTTGCGCGATGACCAGGGCCGGCCGCTGAGCGAGGCGGTGCTGTGGATCGAGCCGGGACCCGTGCAGGCGTTGCCGCTCGCGGCCCATGTCGACCAGCGCAAGCGCCAGTTCGTGCCCTATATCCTCGCCGTACAGACCGGCACCCGGGTGAGCTTCCCCAACACCGACCCGATCAACCACCACGTCTATTCCTTCTCCGCCGCCAAGCGCTTCGAGCTGCGCCTGCAGAAGAGCAGCGAGGCGCCGCAGGAGGTGCTGTTCGACAAGCCCGGCCTAGTCACCCTGGGCTGCAACATCCACGACTGGATGCTCGGCTTCGTGCTGGTGCTGGACAGCCCCTGGTTCGCCCAGACCGATGCCCGGGGGCTGGCGCGCATCGACTACATGCCCTCCGCCGGCCAGCGCCTGCACCTGTGGCACCCGCGCATCGCCGATGCCCCGGCGCAGCTGGTCCGCGGGCTGGACGGTGCAGGGCCGGTGAACTGGCAGCTGGTCGCGCCGCTCAGGCCAGACCCGCGGCCCAAGGAGCCCCAGGGGCGACCCAAGGGCAAGGGCGGCTACGCGCCATGAGCCTGCGCGGCAAGATCCTCGGTTTCTTCCTGCTGCTGCTGGTGGCGCTGATGCTGCTGCTGGCGCTACTGGTCTACCGCTCCACCTTCGGCCACAGCCTGCAGCAGGTGCAGGCGCAGCTGGGCTTCGCCCACCGCGTGCTGGACAACGAGCTGCACAGCCGGCGCCAGGCGCAGAGCGCCATGGCCGAGCTGATCGCCAAGGACTTCACCCTGCTCGGCGAGATCGCCGACCTGGTGACCAGTCCGCAGCAGGAGGCGCAGTCGCTGTCCGCTGCGCTGGAGTCCTTCGCCTCGCGCAGCCAGGCCGGCTTCGCCCTGGTGCTGGCGCCGGACGGCCTGGTGCTGGCCGGCACCAGTACCGAGCTGGAGCCCGGCACGCGCCTGCCCTGGACCGGGCTGCTGAACGCGGCCGAACCGGACAGCGCCGAGCGCCTAGTAGTGCTCGATGGTCGCGTGCTGCACATCAACCTGACGCCGATCTTCGCCCCGCGCCCCAACCTGATGGGCTGGCTGCTGATGGCCTTCGAGCTGGACGATGCGGCCGTCAGCCACCTGGCCGAGCTCAGTGGTGCCGACGTGGCGCTGCTCGACGGCGCGCCCGGCGCCTACCGGGTGCTGGCCAGCAACCTGGCCGACCTGCCGCGCGCCGAGCTGGGCGGCAGCCATTTGCCGGACAGCGCCGAGGTGTTCCGCTTCCCCCTGCAGGGCCTGGAGCAGCTGGCCCTGCGTGCCCCGCTGGCGGGCACCGACGGCGACCTGCAGGTGCTGCTGATGCGCTCGCTGTCCGCCGAACTGGCCCACTACCGGCCATTGCAATGGCAGCTGGCGGGCATCTTCGCCGCCGCCCTGCTGCTGGCCGGGCTCGGCGCCCTGTGGATCGCCAACACGGTGAGCCGGCCACTGGCGCAGATGGTGGAGAACGTGCGGCGCATCGCCGGCGGCGACTACCAGGCCAGCGTGGCCAGCCAGACCGGTGGCGAGGTCGGTCTGCTGGCCCGCGAGTTCGTCGCCATGCAGCGCGGCATCGCCGAGCGCGAGGCCACCATCGGCTTCCTCGCCTACCGCGACCCGCTGACCCAGCTGGCCAACCGCAACCGTTTCGCCGCCGAGCTGCAGCAGGCCCTGGCCCAATGCCCGTCGGGGGAGGGCGTGGCGGTGCTGCTGATGGACCTGGACAACTTCAAGGACCTCAACGACACCCTCGGTCACGAGGCCGGCGACCAGCTGCTGTGCCTGCTCGCGCGGCGCCTGCAGGAGCTGCTGCGCGAGGACGAGCAGCTGGCGCGCCTGGGCGGCGACGAGTTCGCCGTGCTGCTGCCGCGCTGCCACCCCGGCGACCTGATACCGGCCGCCGAGCATTACCGCGGCGCCCTGCAGCAGCCCTTCGTGGTGCGCGGCATCGGCATGACGCTCAACGCCACCCTCGGCATCGCTCTGCATCCCGACCACGGCGAGAGCGCCGGCAGCCTGCTGCAGCATGCCGAGGTGGCGATGTACTGGGGCAAGGCGCAGCATGCGCCCTATGCCCTCTACCGCCCGGAACTGGACCGTCACAGCCTGGTGCGCCTGGCGCTGATGAGCGAGCTAAAGGGCGCGGTGGAGCAGGGCCAGCTGAGCCTGTACTTCCAACCCAAGCTGGAGATTCGGGCGCGCCGCCTGCTCGGGGTGGAGTGCCTGGTGCGCTGGATTCATCCGGTGCACGGCTTCGTCCCCCCGGACGAGTTCATCCCCCTGGCCGAGCAGACCGGTAACGTTTGCGCGCTGACCCGCTGGGTAGTGCGTACCGCCCTGGCGCAGAGCCGCGCCTGGCATGACCAGGGGCTGGACCTGAAGGTGGCGGTCAACGTCTCGGCGCTGGACCTGGCCGATCCCGGCTTCGCCGGCTATATCGCCGCCCAGCTCGGCGAGCACGGCGTGCAGCCGGCCGGCCTGGTGGTGGAGATCACCGAGAGCGCGGTGATGGCCGACCCCGAGCAGGCCCTGGGCCAGCTGCAGCAGCTGTGCGAGCTGGGCGTGCGCCTGTCGATCGACGACTACGGCACCGGCTACTCCAGCATGGC
>JAJLLC010000026.1:0-22654 GCA_033838285.1 Pseudomonadaceae bacterium | reverse complement strand
ACCGTGCGGCAGAACCCGCTGTGCTGGCCCATCGGCCTGCTGATGGTGCTGCTCTATGCCTGGTTCTTCTTCGATGCCCGCCTGTACTCGGCGGTGCTGCTACACGGCGTGTTCGCCGCCATGCAGCTGTACGGCTGGTGGCAGTGGCGCCAGGGCGTGGATGACAGCGGCCGGCGCCCGGTCAGCACGGCCAGTCGCGATGAGGTACTGGTCGGCCTTGGCGCCGCCCTGCTGCTTGGCCTGGCGCTGGGCCTGGCCATGCAGCACCTGACCGAGGCGGTCCATCCCTGGCCGGACGCCCTGCTCACCGCCTTCAGCCTGCTGGCCCAGCTGTGGATGGCGCTCAAGCGCTGGCAGTGCTGGCCTTTGTGGGTCCTGGTCGACCTGCTCTACGTCGGCTTCTTCGCCTTCCAGGAGTACTGGCTGACGGCCGGGCTCTATGGCGTGTTCACCGCCCTGGCCCTGCTCGGCCTGCGCGAATGGCGCGCCGCCCGGTTGCAACCCGCATGAAGCTGGTGGTGCTGACCGGCCCCGAGTCGAGCGGCAAGACCTTCCTCGCCGAACGCCTGCAACGGCACTTCGGCGGCCTGGTGGTGGGCGAGTACGTGCGCCATTTCATCGAGCAGCAAGGTCGTGACACCTGCCTGGCCGATATCCCGGCCATCGCCCGTGGCCAGCTCGAGTGGGAAGACGCCGCCCGCGCCCAGGCGCCGCACCTGCTGATCCTCGATACTCACCTGCTCAGCAACATCCTCTGGAGCCGCACCCTGTTCGGCGACTGTCCGGACTGGCTTGAGCCGACGCTGCAGCAGCGGCATTACGACCTGCACCTGCTGCTGTCGCCGGAAGGCGTCGACTGGCAGGCCGATGGCCAGCGCTGCCAGCCCGCGCTGGCCGACCGTCTGCGCTTCCACCAGGACTGCCGCACCTGGCTGCAACGCCACGCACGGCCCTGGGTGGAGATCGGCGGCGACTGGACGCAGCGCGAGGAGCAGGCCATGGCCCGGGTCGCCCGGTTGCTCGGCTGAAGCGCGAGACTCAGCGCCGCACCAGCCCCATGCGCGCGCGAATGCGCGACAAGGCCACGTTGGTGATGCCCAGGTAGCTGGCGACATGGTGCAGCGGGATGCGCGCCGCCAGGTCGCCGCGCTGCTCGAGGAAGGCCCGGTAGCGCGCCTCGGCATCCAGCATCAGCAGCTCCGCCTCGCGCTGGCTGCTGCGCTCCAGCACCGCGCGAATGCCGTCGCTGAGCAGCTCCTGCACCAGCGGCAACTCGGCCTGCCACTGGCGCAGGGTGGCGTAGTTCAGCTCCAGTACCTGGGTCGGCTCCAGGGCGAAGATGTCCACCGGGCTGCTCGTGGTGAAAGGCGGTGTGCCCCAGCCGACCCAGGTGCCCTCGCCATGGAAGGCGGCGTTGCGTTCGACGCCCTCGGCCGAGAGGTGCGCCACGCGCACCAGGCCATGCACGACGAACCACACCTGTTCCACCAGCTGCCCAGCGCCGAGCAGCGGCTGCCCGGCCGCAAAGTCGCGGCGCGGCAGGGTCTGCCAGCGCTGGGCCAGCAGCGGCTGGCGTTCGAGCTGAGCGAGCAGCTGCGGCGCACAGGCCAGGCAATCGTGCAGGGAGTCGGTGCTCATAAACCCAGGTTAATGCGGCGGCAGGGCCGGCGGCGGAAAACTGCCCGCACCCTACTACGGAAGACCACCGCATGAACACTCTCGCTCGACTGAACTGGGCCCACCTCGGCGCCCTGCTGCTAGCCGCCGCCTGGGCTGGCCTGGCGCTGTACATGAACCTGGGCAGCCTGCCCCTGCTGCTGGGAGGCCTGCTCCTGGTCCTCGGCTGGTTCGCCCTCTGGGAGTGGCGCTGGCCCTACCGCGAGGACTGGCGTGCACGCCCCGCCGATCGGCGCCGCGACGCCCTGTTCGCGCTCGCCCTGCTGGCCACCGACGCCCTGGCCGACCTGCTGATCCGCGCCCTGGTGATGCAGCTCAATGCGCACGACACCGGCCCCGCCGCCGCGCTGCCGCTGTGGCTGGCGGTACCGCTGGCGGCGCTGCTCGGCGAGTTCGGCGACTACTGGATGCACCGTCTGAAGCACCGTGGCGGCTGGTTGTGGCGAGTGCACTTCGTCCACCACCGGCCCACGGCGCTGAACGTGACCAACAACTTCACCACCCACCCGCTGGACCTGCTGCTGCGCAAGACGGCGCACATGCTGCCGCTCTGGCTGGCCGGGTTCGATGCGCAGGCCATCGCCCTGGCCGGCCTGTTCAGCCAGACCCAGTCGTTCGCCACCCATGCCAACACCCGGGGCACCCTGGGCTGGCTCAACTACCTGATCGGCAGCGCCGAACTGCACCGCTGGCACCACAGCATCAGGGTGGCGGAGGCGCTCAACTTCGGCACCGCCCTGCCGCTCTGGGATCAGCTGTTCGGTACCTTCCGCCGGCACGGCGCGCCGGAGCGGGTCGGCGTCAACGCCCCCCGGGAGCCGGGCCAGCACGACAGCCTGGGGCTGTTGCTGCACCCACTGCGCCCACAACGGCGGCGCCCCGCTGAGCGCGGTACGCGCGGCGAGGCGTCATGACCGGGCGGGGCGCTCAGATTCCCTGGCGCTTGCCGCGCAGGAACTTGATCTTGTACTCCATCTGCGGCTTGCGCGTCAGGCTGATGGCACGGCGGGTCACGGTGTCCAGGGTGATGTTCCAGAAACCGTCGCTGGGCACCTTGATGCGCGCCGGGAAGCGGTCGAAGGCGCCGCCGTGGTAGGTGTGGCGGCCGCCATTCTTGAAGCTGCGGAAGTTGGCATCGTTCATCAGACGAATGTTGCACGGCTGCGAGCAGTGGATGACGACCGTGTCGCCCTCTTCCAGGTGCTCGCGCTGGTGGATGAATTTCATGAACAGGAACCGGACCGGGAAAAACGGAGCGCGACAATAGCACGAAGTGCAGGCCAACCCGGGGCCGAGCGACGGAGCACACCGCGCGGGGCTCGACTACGCTCGATGCAGCGCCTCACAGAGAAAGCCTCATGCGCCGCCAGCTCGCTCTCCTGCTCGTGTTCCTACCGCTCCTTGCCTGTTCCGGCCCGGACTATTTCGAGGCCTGACGACCAGCCCTACGCCCCGGCCACGGCCAGTGGTAGCATGCGCGCCCCATGCGTATCTCCGACATTCACCAGCGCCTCGCCGACCTCGGCGCCCTGCCCGCCCACCGCGGCCGGGTGGTGCGCGCCTGGCTGCAGGGCAAGCCGCTGGATGCCGGCACCCGCCGCCAGCACACCGAGCACTTCCTGCCCCTGTCCGTACGCCATGGCCTGCCGCAGCTGGCCGAAGAACTCGAAGGCCTGGCGCGGGTGCGCTCCAGCCACCCCGCCGGCGACGGCTCGGCACGCCTGCTGGTGGACCTGGCCGACGGCCAGATGGTCGAGAGCGTGCTGCTGCCACGTGACGGCGTCTGCGTCTCCACCCAGGTCGGCTGCGCGGTCGGCTGCCGCTTCTGCATGACCGGCAAGAGCGGCCTGCTGCGCCAGGTGTCGAGCGCCGAGATCGTCGCCCAGGTGGTGCTGGCGCGGCGCCAACGGCCGGTGAAGAAGGTGGTGTTCATGGGCATGGGCGAGCCGGCGCACAATCTCGACAACGTGCTGGAAGCCATCGACGTGCTGGGCACCGACGGCGGCATCGGCCACAAGAACCTGGTGTTCTCCACCGTGGGTGATCCACGGGTGTTCGAGCGCCTGCCGCAGCAGCGGGTCAAGCCGGCCCTGGCGCTGTCGCTGCACACCACCAAGGCGCAGCTGCGCGAGCACCTGCTGCCCAAGGCGCCGAAGATCGCCCCGGCCGAGCTGATGGAACTGGGCGAGGCCTATGCCCGCGAGGTCGGCTACCCGATCCAGTACCAGTGGACCCTGCTCAAGGGCATCAACGACGGCCAGGACGAGCTGGACGAGATCCTGCGCCTGTTCAGGGGCAAGTACGCGGTGCTCAACCTGATCCCCTTCAACAGCCTGGAGGGCGACGACTACCAGCGCCCGGACGGCGAGCGCATCGTGCAGATCGTGCGCTACCTGCACAGCCGCGGCGTGCTGACCAAGGTGCGCAACAGCGCCGGCCAGGATGTCGAAGGCGGCTGCGGCCAACTGCGCGCGCGCGCCGTGGACATCGTCAACACCAGTCGGCTGCGGCGCTGATGCTGCGCCTGCTCGCGGCCTGCGCCGCCCTGGGGCTGCTCTCGCCCTGGCTGGTGACGCTGCTGGCGGACCACTCGCAACACCTGGCCTGGCTGCTGGACCTGGCCAGCCACTGGCAATGGCTGCACTTGGCCCTGCTGCTGGGCTGCCTGGTGCTGCTGGCACGGCGCCGGCCGCGCTGGCTGCTGCTGGCGCCGCTGCTCGCGCTGCCCTGGTTCAGCGTGGCACCGGCCCTGCCGCCGCAGGCCGGCGAGGTGCGCCTGGAGCTGCGCCTGGTCAGCGCCAATCTGCAGCAGACCGACGATGCCGCCGCCCTGCGCGCCTGGCTCGATGCCCAGCCCGCCGACCTGGTGCTGCTGCAGGAAGTCACCCCGGCCCTGGCCCGGCAACTGGCCGGCTGGCAGGACTACCCGCACCGCGTGCTCGCCCCGGAGAACTCGCCGTTCGGCCTGGCCCTGCTGTCGCGCCTGCCCCTGGGCAATGGCCGCGTACAGCGCGACGGCGACGACATCCCGCGCATCGAGGCGACCCTGCGCCACACCGGCCAGGCCGTCAGCCTGAGCCTGGTGCACCCGATGCCACCGCTGTCGCCCTACTGGCACCACAAGCGCAACCTCGGCCTGCAGGTCGCCCTGCAGCGCAACGCCGCGCAAGGGCTGCCCGGCCTGCTGGCCGGCGACCTCAACGCCAGCCCCTGGTCGCAGGCCACCCGCGAGCTGCACGAACAGGGCTGGTATCGCGCCAATGATCTGCAGGCCACCTGGCCCGCGCTGGGCCGGGGCTGGCTCGGCATCGCCATCGACCAGGTGCTGGTCCGTGGCCCCTGGCGCGTGGCCGAGCAACACCTGGGGCCGGACCTCGGCGCCGACCACCTGCCGCGCCGCCTGCACCTGCAACTGCTGGAAAACGACTGACATGCACAGCCTGGAACAACTGCGCCGCGGCGAGCTGGCCGGCATCACCCGCCTGGACCTGGCCGCCGACCTCAGCGAGTTTCCCGAGGAGATCTTTGCGCTGGCCGACAGCCTGGAGGTGCTCAACCTCAGCGGCAATCGCCTGCGCGCCCTGCCCCACGACCTGTCGCGGCTGCACCGGCTGAAAGTGCTGTTCTGCTCGGACAACCTCTTCGAGACCCTGCCGGAGGTGCTCGGCGACTGCGCCCAGCTGGAGATGGTCGGCTTCAAGTCCAACCGCCTACGCGAAGTGCCGGCCGCCGCGCTGCCGGCCCGGCTGCGCTGGCTGATCCTCACCGACAACCGCATAGAGTCTCTGCCGGACGCGCTGGGCGAGCGCCCGCGCCTGCAGAAGCTGATGCTGGCCGGCAATCGCCTGGCGAGCCTGCCGCAGAGCCTGGCCGCCCTGCACCAGCTGGAGCTGCTGCGCATCGCCGCCAACCGCCTGGATACCCTGCCCGACTGGCTGCCGCAGTTGCCGCGCCTGGCCTGGCTGGCCTTCGCCGGCAATCCGGGCAGCGACCGTGCCGAAGCCGCCGCGCTGGCCAGCCATGCGCAGGCACCGATCGGCCGCGAGCAGCTGGTACTGGGCGAGCTGCTCGGCCAGGGCGCCAGCGGCCTGATCCACCGCGCGCGCTGGGGCGAGCGCGAGGTGGCGGTGAAGCTGTTCAAGGGGCAGATGACCAGCGACGGCCTGCCGCACAGCGAGATGGCCGCCTGCCTCGCCGCCGGCCGCCATCCGCAGCTGCTGCCGGTGATCGGCCCGCTGCAGCCGCAGCCCGGCGAGCCCGACGGCCTGCTGCTGGAACTGATGGAACCGCGCTTCCGCGTGCTGGCCGGGCCGCCCTCGCTGGCCAGCTGCACCCGCGACTGCTACGCGCCCGAACAGCGTTTCAGCACCGAGCAGGTGTGGGCCCTGGCCCGCGGCGTGGCCGGCGCCCTGGCGCACCTGCATGGCCGCGGCATCCTGCACGGCGACCTGTACGCGCACAACCTGCTGGTCGACGGCCAGGACTGCCGCCTCAGCGACTTCGGCGCCGCCTCCTTCTTCCTCCCCGGCAGCACCCAGGGTGCGGCCCTGCAGCGCCTGGAGAGCCGCGCCTTCGGCATCCTGCTGGAGGAGCTGCTGCAGCGCTGCGACACGCCGCCGGCGGCCCTACTGCAGCTGGCGGCGGCCTGCCAGCAGCCGCTTGCGCCAGAGCGCCCCGACCTCGGCGATATTGCCGCGCAGCTCCAGGGCCAAGGCCGCTAAACGCGCCAGCTCGACGGAGGAGGAAAGGCTCAGGGCAGGCTGAGCGCCACCTCGGCGCTCGCCAGCCAGTCGCCCAGTGCACGCGGGCGCTGTACGCCGAAGCCCTGCACGTAGTCGACGCCCAGTTCGGCCAGGCGGCTGCGGATCGCCGGAGTCTCCACATACTCGGCGATGGTGCGCCGGCCCAGGGCATGGGCGATCTCGTTGATCGAGCGAACCATGGCCAGGTCGCCGCTGGAGTGCTCGATCTCCTTGACGAAGCTGCCGTCGATCTTCACGTAGTCCACCGGCAGACGCTTCAGGTAGTCGTAGCTGGAGAAGCCGACGCCGAAGTCGTCGATGGAAAAGGTACAGCCGGCGCGCTGCAGCTGGCGCACCAGGTCGGCGGTCTTGGCCAGGTTGGCCACGGCGGTGGTCTCGGTGAGCTCGAAGCAGATATGCCGCGGGTCCACCGCGTAGCGCTCGAACAGGCTCTCGATGAAGCCCAGCAGGCGGTCGTCGTTGAGGCTGCTGCCGGACAGGTTGATCGACAGCCCGGAGCTGTGCTGCCAGACCTGCGGGCAGCGCTCCAGCTCGGCGAAGATGCGCCGCAGCACCCAGCGATCGACCTTGGCCATGCGGCTGTAGCGCTCGGCGGCGGCGATGAAGTCCTGCAGCTGCAGTTCGTTCTGCATCACCAGCAGCAGCTCGTAGTGCGGCAGCTCCTCGGCCTGCGAGTCGGTCGGCGCGATCTGCTGCACGCGCAGCGACAGATCCTCGCGCTCGACTATGTCGTCCACTCGCGCGGCGATGGTCAGCAGGCCGGTGCGCGCCTCGTCGACCGCGCTGTCGAAGCGGTGCACCCGGTTGCGTCCCTGCTCCTTGGCCACGCTGCAGGCGGCATGCAGGTCGCACAGCAGGTTGGCGACATCGTGATGCCTGGCCGCCTCGACCACGCCGATGCTCAGGGACAGGCCATGACGATGCCCCTGCCAGGCGAAGCCGGCGCTCTCCACCGCCACCCGCACGCGCTCGCCCCAGTCGACCGCTGCAGTGCCCGTGCAGCCGGGCAGCACGGCGGCGAACTCCACGCCGCCGAGACGCGCCAGGCTGCCCTGCGCCGGCAGGCTCTCGCCCAGGCAGTTGGCCACCTGGCGCAGGCAGGCGTCGCCGGCCACCGGACCGGCATGGCTGTTGATCAGGCTGAACTGGTCCAGGTGCAGCATCAGGAAAGCCGCCTGCCCTCCGGAGGACAGGGCCTGAGCCACCGCGCCGTCGAAGCTGCGCCGGTTGAGCAGGCCGGTCAGCTCGTCGTGGCTGCGCGCATGGGCGATCTCCCGGTACAGGCGCCCGACCATGTCCTGCAGGGTGCGCTGGATCAGGTTGTCGCCGCCGCTGGCGGCCTCGCCGATCATCAGGCTGCCGTCGGCGAGCCGCTCGCTCAGCTCGGCGGCGCCATAGTCGCCCGCCTCGTGCCCGCGGCCGTCGACCAGCACGTAGTGATCGCGCTCGGGATTGCTCCATACCAGCTGCAGTGGCTGGCCCTGGGCATCATGCAACCAGTCGCCCTGCTTCAGCGCCTGCACCCGTTCCAGCCAGCGCTGGTGCTCGGCCGACACCACCGGGCGCGGCGGCGGCTCGGGCGGGCGGGCAATGAATTCCACCTGCTCCTCGCCGAGCAGCTGGCGGCGCAGCTGGCCGAGCACCGGGCCATGCTGGTAGTGCCCGGCGCCGAACTCGTCCATGCGCCGCTTGAGCAGCTGCAGCAGGTGGTCGATGTCGAAGGTGCGCGCCACCGGGTCCATCGCCGCCAGCTCTTCCGTGCCCTCCTGCAGACGCTTGGCCAGCAGGCTGGTGAGCGCCAGGTCGACCCGCCAGGAGTAGTCCTCGTCGCCGCGGCGGATCAGTTCGTTGACCAGCATCTCGCGCCAGCCGGCATCCAGCCAGTCCTGCAGCAGCTTGGGCATCTGCTCGCCGGTCAGCCCGGAGATGGCCGTGGCCACATCGCTGCGGGCCTTTTCCAGGATGTCGCGGCCACGGTGCTGCTGCATCACGCGCTCGGCGGCATGCCGGTAGGCACGCTGCTGTTGCTGCAGCAGCTCGTCCAGCTCGGCATCGTGGCTGGTGAAGGCCTCGGGCGCCGCCAGCATCTGCTCGACCACTTCCTGCACCCGGCTTTCCAGGGCCTTGTTGGGCGGCTCGCTGTGGTCGCACAGGCGCAGCAGGCGGTCCAGGGTGGTGCGCACCGGGTGGTTGCCATCGGCGATGGCCGCCGAATCCTCCAGGGTGGACTGCAGCACCGGCAGCAGCAGGCGTTGCAGGGTCGGCTTGAGCGCCGGAGCGATGCGCGCCTCCTCGCCCAGCGCCTGGAACATCTCGCTGACCAGCTGGGTATCCTCGCGCTGACGGGTGCTGAGCCGACAGCCCTGGCGCTCGAGCTGGGCGAGCAGCTCGGGCGCGCTCCAGCCCTGGCGCGGCGGCACCTCGCGGTAGAGCGGCGAAAGCGCCGCGGCGATGGCGGGCGCCTGCCCGCCCGGTGCCTCTGCCTGGGCTGGGCTCTCGCCGCCCTGCAGGCCGTGCATGGCCTGCCAGGCGGCCTGCGATGACGGCTTGCGCCCGCCCTGCAGGGTGCGTCGCCCCTGGCTCGGTGCCTGCGGCTCGGGCAGCGGCGTGATGCGCTGGCGGTCGAACTGGGCCACCAGCGCGGCGTAATAGTCGCGCAGCGCATCGCCCAGCACCTGCACCGCCTGTTCGAGGAACAGCTGGCGTATCGCCTCGGGCTGGCCGCTCAGGCGCAGGCCGGCCTGCAGCTGGCGCAGCAGGTACTCCAGAGACAGCGGATGATCGGCGTCGGCGACATGCTCCCCGCCGATACGGTTCAGACAGGCGCAGGCGCGCCACTCCAGGTCGCCCAGGCTCTCGCGCAGCTGGCGCACCATGCGCCGCGCGAGCAGCATGTCCTCGACCTCGGTGTCGTCGACCAGGGTCCACTCGTCATGCACCCTGACCTGCTCCGCCAGGGCCGCGCTGCACTGCGGCAGGTGCCGGCAGATGCTGGCGCAGACACTGGCCTGCAGCCAGTCGCCCTGGCGCGCGCAGAAGCGCTGGAAGTCGGCGCAGGCCTGCGCCTCGCGGTTGGAGATGGCCCGCAGGTGCTGCTCGGCCAGCGCCAGCTGCAGCGCCTTGAGCAACTCGTCCAGCGCCCCGGGCAGGCGCTGGCGTACCACCATGCTCAGTGCATCGGCCAAGCCCGCCGGGAACGAGTTGAGCATCGCGCCTCCTGCTTCGACAGCCTCCCAGCAATGAATATAGACAGCCGCATGGCCTCGGGCCCGCCGCTAGCGGCCTTCCGACGACTGGCGCGCAGGCTTCACCGGCGAGTCACCTCATCAGGCCCTCCATGAAGCCCGCCACACGCCGGACCAGGCGGCGGCGCCAGGGCGCGCTGTGGAGATCGGCCAGCACCCTGTCCTCCTGCACGAAGCTGCGGATGATGGCGTTGTAACCGAGCCAGCGGCAGGGCTCGGGCTCCCAGCCGGGCAGGCGCTCCAGGGCGGAATCGGCGTGTACCCAGGGCTGGCGGGTCAGCTCGTTGTCCTGACCGAGGATCAGCGCGGCCAAGGTGCGCCCGCCCAGGTTGCTGGCGCCGACGCCCTCGCCGCCATAGCCGCCGGACAGGGCGATGCCGTTGCGCGTGTCGCGCAGCATGTGCGGGTGGAAGCGCCGGGCCATGCCCAGGTTGCCGCCCCAGGCGTGGGTCAGGCGCACGTCGCGCAGCTGCGGGAACAGCTCGCCAAACAGGTAGCGGCGCAGTTCGCGCTCGTCCTCGGTGAGGTTGAAGTCGGTGCGCAGGCGCCCACCGAAGCGATAGCCACCGCGCGCGCCGAACACCAGGCGGTCGTCGGTGCTGCGCTGGCCGTAGGTGACCTGCCGGCTGGCCTCGCTGAAGGCCTGGCCGCGTTCCAGGCCGATCCCGGCCCAGACCTCGGCCGGCAGCGGCTCGGTGGCGACCAGCAGGCTCTGCACCGGCAGCTGGTGGCGGCCCAGCGGCGGCAGCTCGGCGGCGTAACCCTCCACGGCCGGCACCAGCCAGTCGGCGCGCACGCTGCCGGCGGCAGTGCGCAGCAGGCCCGGCTGCCAGTCGATCACCCGGCTCTGCTCGTAAAGCTCGACGCCCATGGCCTCGACGCAGCGCGCCAGGCCGCGCACCAGCCTGGCCGGCTGGAGGGTCGCACAGTGCGGGCTGTACAGCGCACCATAAGGGTTGGCCACGCGCAGCTGCTCGGCCAGCTCGGCCGGCTCCAGCCAGCGGTAGTCGTCCTCGCCCAGGCCCAGGCCGCGCAGGTGTCGCAGCTGCTCCTGCAGGCTGGCGCGCTGCTCCGGATAGCGCGCCGCGCAGTAGAGCACCCCGCCCTGGCGCAGATCGCAGGCGATGCCCTCGCGCTGGCTGACCCGGGCCACCTCGTCGGGGATGTCGTGCAGAAGCGCGAAGGCCGCGCGCCGCTGCTCGGCCGGCAGCGCGCCGAGCAGGCGATCCTCGCCGAGAAGATTGCCCATCAGCCAGCCGCCGTTGCGCCCGGAGGCGCCGAAGCCGGCGATCTCGCCCTCCAGCACCACGGTGCGCAGCTGCGGCGCCTGGCGCTTGAGGTAGTAGGCGGTCCACAGCCCGGTGTAGCCGGCGCCGACGATGGCCACGTCGGCCTGGATGTCGGCCTGCAGGCTCGGCCGTGCCTCCAGCGGCTCGTCGAGCTGGTCCAGCCACAGGCTGATGTTGCGCCAGGGGTTCATCGCGATCTCCGACAGGCAAGGGATGGCAGATACTAGCGGGGCAGCCTCAGAGCTGTCTCGCGCAAGCCCCTGGGCAAGCCGACCGCATCGCGCCAGGGAGCGCCCCTGCAGGCCGACGTGTCGTCAACCCGCGAACAGGCGGATGCCCCGCGGCTGGGCCAGCGCGGTGGACGGGGTCATCCCGACGATGCTGCGGAAGGTATGGCTGAAGTGCGCCGAGTCGGTGAAGCCGGCGGCCACCGCCGCATCCGTGAGGTTCAGGCCGCGCGCCACGCCGACGCTGGTGACGAACAGGCGGTGCCACTGGCGGTAGCGGCGGATGGGGATGCCGACCTGGCGGCGGAACAGTTGGGTCAGGCGTGGCACCGAGAGTCCGACCCGTTCGGCGAGGTATTCGATGGAGGTGTTGCTCGCCACCTCGTCCTTGATCAGCTGCACGACGCGCACGATGCGCGGGTCGCAGACGAAGCCCACGGGCGGGCTGCCATGCGGATTGATCAGTTGCTCCAGCCAGTCGTGCATCTGCTGTGGTGCGGCGTCGGCACGGTGCAGCTCGTCGAAGCGGGCGATGCTGGCGGCCTCGTCGTCCAGGGCGAAATGCACCGCCCCGCAGCGGCCGGCCATGCGCGGCGCGAGCAGGGCATGGTCTTCGCCGAAGACATCGAGGCAGGTGATCGCCACCCGCGAACCGCGGGTGTCCACCGTCAGCTCCAGGCCCGGCGGAATCAGGGCGCTGCGGCAGAGCAAGGCATCACCCTGGCAGTGGATCAGCAGCTCGCCATCCAGGGCCACCAGCAGCATGGCGGCGGCCTGCGACAGGCACAGCGGCTCGGCGAAGGGGCTGAGATAGAAGGTGCGCTTGTCCCACAGGTAGAGCAGGACCGGCGCTTCGCTCGCTTGCATGGACGTCACCCGCCCTTGTTGTTCTTGTTGCGCGATGGGTAGCACAACCGGCCCCGCCGAGCCAAGCCGGGCACGCGCGCAGTGGCGATTTTGTGCGCTCGCCAGCGAAACGCGGGAAGCGCCGGCCAGGACTGGCGAAGCGGCTATGCCCGGGCCGGACGCAGGCGGGATACGCCGAACAGCACCAGGGCCAGCCCCGCCAGCTGATAGAGCGAAACCGCCTCGCCGAGCAGTACCCAGGCCGCCAGAATGGTCAGCACCGGCCCCAGGTTGCCGATGGCGGCGGTATGCGCGGCGCCCATGCGCTGGATCGCCAGGGCCATCCAGTAGATCGGCAGGGCCGTGGACAGCAGCGCCATCAGCACGGCATGCAGCCAGACCTCGGCGGGCAGGCGCGCCAGCTGCGCCACATCGCCGGTGAGCGCGTAGTGCGCCAGCACCATCAGGGCGGATGCCGCGCCGGCCAGACCGGCCAGGCGCATGGAACCCAGGCGCTTCACCATCACCCCGGTGCCGAAATAGTACAGGGCGTAGGTGACGGCGCTGGCGAACACCCAGGCCGAACCCTGGATGACCTGCGCGCTCGCCCCCTCCAGCCGCAGGTCGTGGAGGAAGGCGATGCCCAGCCCGGCGTAGCACACGCCCATGGCCAGCAGCGTGCGCCGGCTCGGCCGTTCGCGCTGGACCAGGGCCTGCAGCAGCAGGACCAGGGTCGGGAAGGAGAACAGGATCAGACGCTCCAGCCCGGCGCTGATCGACTCCAGGCCGTAGAAGTCGAACAGGCTGGACAGGTAGTAGCCGAACATGCCGAGCAGCAGGATGCGCAGCACGCCCGCGCCCCCGAGCGGCGCACTGCTGTCGCCGCGGCTCAGCCAGATCAGCCAGGCGAACAGCGGCAGGGCCAGCCCCATGCGCATCGCCAGCAGGGTGATGGCGTCGACTGGCGCCGCCGCGTAGGCAAGCTTGACGAAGATCGCCTTGAGGCTGAATCCGGCGGCGGACAGCACGGCGAACAGGCGCCCGTCGTTGAGCCAGAGGCGGTAGTGCAGGCTGAGAGTGTTCATGAAGGTTCCGGCAGGCGGGCATAGGCCTTATTGTGAAGCGAAAGCCTGATAGCCAGAATCGCTATTTAAAGAACACAGCCTTCTGAAAAGGAGAAAGCATTGCACTTCGACCTCGCCGACCTGCGCCTGCTGCTCGCCATCGCCACCAGTGGCAGCCTGAGCAAGGCGGCCGCCGGCATACCGGTGGCCGTGTCCGCCGCCAGCACCCGCCTGCGCCTGTTCGAACAGCGCTGCGGGCTGACCCTGTTCACCCGCAAGTCCGACGGCATGCTGCCGACGCCGGCCGGGCGCCTGGTGCTGGAGCGCGCCCGCGGCGTGCTGGCCGAGGCGGAGAAGTTCGACCAGACCCTGCGCGAGCTGGCCGGCGCGGAGCGCCTCAGCCTGCGCCTGGCCGCCACCACTGTGGCCAACAGCACCTTCCTGCCCGCTGCGCTCGGCCCCTTCCTCGCCGACTACCCGGAGGTCGACCTGCAGCTGGTGGAGCAGAAGAGCAACGAGATTCTCCAGGCCGTGCAGGCCGGCGAATGCGAGATCGGCGTGTACGACGGCAACCTGCCTACCGGCGGCCTGCTCTCCCTGCCCTTTCGCGACGACAAGCTGGTGCTGCTGGTGCCCGGCCAGCACGAACTGGCCGAGCGCCGCATGACGCCCCTGCTCGACGCGCTCGGCCACCCCTTCGTCTGCCTGCCGGCCGAACGCGCCATGCAGCGCTTCATCGAGGGCATGGCGATGAAATACCTGATGCCGCTGAAGATCCGGGTGCGCGCGCCGAGCTTCGACGCCATCGCCCAGCTGGTGGCCCAGGACGTCGGCATCGCCATGCTGCCCGAGGTCGCCGCCGCTCGCCTCGCCCTGGAGCTGCCGGTGCGCATCGTGCCGCTGGAGGACGCCTGGGCCACCCGCGAGCTGCGTATCTGCATCCGCGGCTGGGAGCAGCTGTCGCCCCATGCGCGGCAGCTGGTCGAGTTTCTCGCCAGTCACTGACAACACGCTATTCGATCATCAGTTCTTACAAGACGATGACGCCCGAGCGGTGCTTTCATGGCCGCCACCTCCGCTGCTGTGTGCGGAGCTACAACAACAAAAAACGAACACACAGGTACACCTCATGAAGAAGCTGCTCGTTCCGGCACTGGCCGTCCTCGGCCTGTGCGCCTCCCTCCCTGCCCTGGCCAACACCCAGGCGCAGACCAAGAACCCCATCGTCCTCGTCCCCGGCATTTTCGCCTTCGACTCCATCGCCACCATCGACTACTGGTACAAGATCCCCAGCGCCCTGCAGAGCCAGGGCGCCAAGGTGCACGTGCCGAAGATCAACGCCTTCGACAGCTCGGCCAAGCGCGGCGAGTCGCTGATCGCCCAGCTGGAACAGATCCGCGCCGCCTCCGGCGGCACGGTTAAGAAGTTCAACCTGATCGGCCACAGCCAGGGCGGCGTCACCGCCCGCTACGTGATGAACACCCGTCCCGACCTGGTCGCCTCGGTCACCACCCTCAACTCGCCGCACAAGGGTTCGCCGCTGGCCGACCTGGTGACCGGCGTCGCCCCGCCCGGCAGCCTGCAGGGTGTGGCCTTCGACGTATTCGCCAACGCCGTGGGCAACCTGGTCAACCTGATGTCGAACAACAAGAAGAGCCCGTCGGACGTACGCGCCATGCTCGCCGAGTTCAACAAGAACGGCGCGGCAGCCAACAACGCGGCCTACCCGGTCGGCATTCCCAGCACCGCCTGCGGCCAAGGCCCGGAGACCGCCAGCATCAACGGCAACACGGTGCGCATGTACTCCATGAGCGGCACTGCTCCGCTGACCCACGTGCTGGACATCTCCGATCCGCTGTTCGGCGTCACCTACCTGGCCTTCGGCTTCAGCGAGGCCAACGACGGCGTCACCGGCCGCTGCTCCAGCCACTTCGGCAAGGTGCTGAAGGACAACTACTTCATGAACCACCTGGACATCACCAACCAGGTCCTGGGTCTGGTGTCGCTGTTCGAGACCAACCCCAAGACCCTGTACCAGACTCAGGCCAACCGCCTGAAGAACCTCGGCCTGTAATACGCGCGGGCATGGCGCTTGCGCCGCCATGCCCGCCACGAGGAGCCTTAGATGTCCAACCGAATCATCCTGGGCGCCCTGGCCATGGGCGCCCTCGCCGTCGCCGGAACCCTGCTGTTCTATCGTCCCGCCCCCCTGCCCGGCGCCCCCGCCAAGGCACTCGTCGTTGCACCGCCGAGCGATGCACGGAGCACCGAAGCCAGCGCCCTCAACCGCCAGCTGCAGCAAACCCCGGCCAACACCTTGGCTGATCCCGGCCCGCTACCTGCCTCGCTGCAAGGCACCCGCCATGGCGTGACCCTGCAGATGGACGGCCAAGGCAACCTGCTGCTGACGCCGGACCTGCTGCACCTGTTCGACTTCTATCTGGCCGGTCGCGAAGAGGAAGGCCTGGACAAGGTGCTGACGCGCATCCACCGCGACCTCGCCGCGCAGTTGCAGGAGCCGGCCCTGGCCCAGGCGCGCGACCTGCTGCGCCGCTACGTGGACTACCGCATCGCCCTGCAGGGCCTGCCCGAGGCTGGCCCCGAGATGGATGCGACTGCCCTGCGCCAGCGCCTGGACGCCCTCAATGCGGTGCGCCGACAGTTCTTCAGCAGCGAGGAATACGCCGTGTTCTTCGCCCGTGACAGCGCCGAGGACGAATACATGGTGCAGCGCCTGGCGCTGAGCCAGCAGAGCGGCCTCGACGAACGGCAGCTTCAGCAGGCGCTGGCCGAACTGGAGCTGCAGTTGCCCGAGGACGTGCGTCAGGCCCGCGCCGAGAGCAGCCGCCACGGCGAGCTGTATGCCGCCACCCAGGCCCTGCAGGCCCGGGGCGCCAGCGCCGAGGAGATCCGCCAGCTGCGCGAAGCCGCGCTGGGCAGCGAGGCCGCGGCCGCCCTGGCGGAGCTGGATCGCCAGCAGGCCGCCTGGCAGCAGCGCCTGGCCGACTACGCCGCCGAGCGCAACAGGCTACGCGAGTCCGGCCTCAGCCAGCCCGACCTGCAGGCGGCGATTGCCGAGCTGCAGGCCAGCCGCTTCGACGAACTGGAGCGCAAGCGCGTGCAGGCGCTGGACGCGGAGCTATGAGTGCCGCCTCCTGGGCTAAGCTGAGCCCAGGAGGTGCTTCATGAGCCCAGAGAAAGAAGACAAACCCCTGACCTTTCGCGAGATGCTGCAGAGCGTGCTGGCCGCCGCCTTTGGCGTGCAGAGCGGCAAAAACCGCGCGCGCGACTTCAGTCGCGGCAAGCCCAGCCACTTCATCATCCTCGGCGTGTTGTTCACCGGCCTCTTCGTGCTGGTGCTGTTCGGCCTGGTCAAGCTGGTGCTGGGCCTGGCCGGAGTCTAGCGCGCCGCCCCTAGCGCTCGATGATCTGCCCGCGCATCGGTGCCAGACGCGCCAGCAGGCGGTTCTGCACGGGCACGGCGACACCCTCCGCCTCCATGGCTTCGATCAGGTCCTCGACCAGCGCGTTGAAGTCGGCGCGACTGATGTTCAGCCCCTTGTGGCTCTCCTCCATGCTGTCGCCGGTGTATTCGCAGGGGCCGCCGGCCTCCACGCAGAACTGCTCCACCAGCTTGTCGCGCAGGCGTTCGATGTCGATGTCCTGGAAATGCCGGGAGATGCGCGGGTTGCGCGCGGCGTTGAGCAGCATGCCCTCGACGATACGGCTGATGCCGGCCTGCTCTCCCAGTCCGCGGTACAGGCTGTCGTCGCGGGGCGACTGGCCAGCGCAGGCACCGATCAGCAGCGCCAGGAGGATCGCCAGCAGGCGCATGCTCAGAAACTCCCCTGCAGCGACAGGTAGACCCCATCCTGGTGATCCAGGCCGGCGATCTCGCCGAGGCGGGCATAGGCCAGCACGACGGCCAGGTGCTTGTTGGGGAAGTAACCGACGAACAGGTCGGACCAGTCGTTCTCGCCGGCAAACGAGAGGTTGTCCGGCTTCTCGCGGTACTCCACGCCCACCACCCAGTGCGAATCGAGCAGCACCGCGACCGAGCCCTCCTTGAGCACCGAGTGACGGTCACGGCGATCGCCCCCGAAGCCCAGCAGGCCCTGCTCGTTGGCCCGGCTGTAGCGCAGATTGCCATTGAGCAGCAGGTTGTAGCCGAAGGCGCCGCCGAGGATCAGGCGGCTGGCCGCCAGGTAAGCCTCGGTATCCTCGTCGCGCACGGCACCGACCAGGCGCGGCACCCGGAAGTCCCGCTGCCGCTTGTGCTCGACGCCGAGCGACAGCTGCGGCAGGCGGTCATAGATCAGGTCACCGAACAGGCGCAGCTTCACGCCGAAGATATCCTGGCTGAGGCTGTCGTCCGGCAGCCTCAGGTCGCGCGCCAGGGTACCCAGGTCGAAGCGCTGGCGGGCGAAGGACAACTCCACCCGGTTGTCGTAGGCAAGCGCCGCGCCGCCCACATCCAGGCGGTAGTCACCGGTTTCCACCCGGGTGAGAAAGGCTGCGCCGCCCCACTCGCCCTGCTCGCCATAACCGGCCAGTACCGCCCAGGGCACTATGCCTCCGCCGGCGGCGCCATCGATGCTGCTGGCACCGCCGGTGGCCAGCAGACGCCCCTGCTCGGCGGCGACCAGGGCCGGCAGCAGGCTGCAGAACAGTGTCGCCAGAGGCCTGAGCATGTTCAGAGAGCCCTCGCCAGCTGAGATTCGTGCCATTGCTGCAGCCAATGCTCGAAGGCAGGCGCCGGCAGCGGTTTGCCGATCAGGTAACCCTGGGCGGTGTCGCAGCCCCAGCGCCGCAGCAGATCGAGGACGGGCGCGAGTTCTACCCCCTCTGCCACCACCTTGAGCCCCAGGCTGTGGCTCATCTCGATGGTCGAGCGGACGATCACCGCATCCCCGCCGTGCTCGCTCAGTTCGCGGATGAAGGACTGGTCGATCTTCAGCTCCTGCACGGGCATGCGTTTGAGCTGGGCCAGCGACGAGTAGCCAGTGCCGAAGTCGTCCACCGACAGCTGGATACCCCGTCGGCGCAGGCGCTCCAGCACCTCCAGCGCGCGCTGCTGGTCCTGCATCATGGCGCTCTCGGTGATCTCGAACACCAGTTGCTCGGCCGCCACCGCCTGGCCGATCAGCAGAGTGCCGACGCGCTCGGCCAGCTCCAGGTTGATCAGGTCCTCGGCGGAGATATTCAGCGATACCTGCATGCCCAGGCCGCGCCCGTTCCAGTCATGCAGCTGGCGCACGGCCTCCTCGACCACCCAGGCGGTGAGCAACTGGATGCTGCCGGTCCGTTCGGCCAGCGGAATGAACTCGCCGGGCGAGACCGGCCCATAGTGCGGGTGGTTCCAGCGCAACAGGGCCTCGGCCTGATGCACGCGCCCCCCGTGGATATCCAGCTTGGGCTGGTAGTACAGCTGCAGCTCGCCATTGCCGGCGGCGTGGCGCAGGTCGCGTACCAGCCTGACCTGGCGCAGGTGGGCATCATCGCGCCCCTCCTGGTACAGCTGCAGGCGCCCGGGCATTTGGGCGGCATCGTGCATGGCGATGGCCGCGCGGCGCAGGAGGTCATCCGGATTGTTGCCATGCTCGGGGAAGGCGGCGATGCCGATGCGGCAGTCCAGGACGACATCCAGAGTGCCGACGCGCATCGGTTTGATCAGCAGCTGCTGCAAGCGGTCAGCCGCGGCGATGGCGGCGGCCCCGTCGCGGCCATCCAGCATCAGCAGCAACTCATCGGCCACCAGCCGCGCCAGGCTGTCGCCGGGACGCAGGGCAGCCTGCAGGCGGCGACTGAGTTGCTGCAGGCTCAGGTCAGCGCCATCGGCGCCGCAACTCTCCAGAATGCCGCGGAAGTTGGCCACTCCCAGGTACAGCACGGCCGTCGGCCTCCCGGCGCTGATCGCACTGCCCAGGCGCTCGAGCGCCAGGGTACGGTTGGGCAGCCCGGTCAATGCATCGTGCAGGGCGTTGTGGGCCAGTTGCCGCTCACGCTCGGCGATGCCTTCCTGCATGCGGGTAAAGGCCTGGGCCAGGCTGCCCAGCTCGTCGCGGCGCTGCAGCGCGATGGGCGTCTGGTAGTCGCCCTGGCCGATACGCCCGGCGACCCGCGCCAGTTCACGCACCGGCTGCGCCAGGCCGCGCGCCAGCAACAGGGCCACCAGCAGCGAAGCGAACAATGCGGCCAGGGCGATCAGCAGGATGGCGCGATCAAGCGGGGCGAAAGTCTGTTCGGCGCGGTCGAGGGATTTGTGCAGCAATGCCAGCACCTGGTAGTCGTCACCACTGGCGAGGGTCCGCCACTCGCCCAGGTAGCGCTGCCCAGCGGCCTGCAGCATGCGACTACCCGTGCTGCCGCGCTGCCGCAGGAGTTCCTCACGCAACTGGCCATGCATGGCCGCCGGAAGGGTGCTCAGCCAGCCAGCCGCCTGCCCCTCCTCGATCGACAGCAAGGTCAGTTCCAGGTGGGTGAGTTCGCGCAGCTCCAAGGCGAAGGCCTCGTCGATAGGGAAGCCCATCACCACCCGGGCGATGGGCAGCGGCGCGCTGACATAGGCCTCGACCAGCAGGTAAACCTCGCCGGCGATGGGCAACAGGATCACCTGGCTGCCCTGCTGCGCCGGATCGCGCACCTGCCCGGCCAGACGCTCGGCGGCCTCGGCACCGATGCGTGGGTCGCTGCTGACCTGCAGCACGCCATCGAGCCCCAGCAGCAGCACGGCGCCGGCGTTGATCCGCGCACCGTGGTTGGCCAGCGCCGAGCGGATGGTCTCGCGATCGCCGCTGGCCACCGCTTCCTTGAAGCCGAAGTCGGCCACCAGCACCTGTACCGCATCGTGTAGCTGGCGCCCGCGCAGCTCGATCAGCTGCTCCAGCACCCGCCCACCGACCCCGAGTTCCTCGCGCAACTGGCTTTCCACGGCCACGCCGGTGGCCGCCTTGACCGAGAAATACAGGGCACCGACCACCGCCATCAGCAGCGCGACCAGCGCGACGGCGATGCGCGCCTGGAAACTATGGCTGAACTTCACGCGTGGCCTTCCTGAAGGCTTCGCCGAAAGCGCTGGGGCCGGGCGGCTCCGCTGTTTCCAGCGGCCCTGCCAGAGGCAGCGCAAAGCTCCTGCCGAGCCCCTGCTCAGGCACCTGCAGGGTGCCGGCGGCCAGCGCCTGCATGTTCTCCAGCCGCGGGTGCCAGAGGCTGACCTGGTAGCTCCCCGCCGGCAGGCCATCGATTGTCAGGCGCCCCTGGGCATCGCTGACGGCGAACCAGGGATGGTCGGTGACGTAGATGTAACCCACCATCCAGTCATGGATGTTGCAGCCGAGCACCACCACACCGGGCTGGTCGAACAGCACCGGGGCGCTGGGAGTGTCCTTGTACAGGCGCAGTTCGAAGCGCTTGGCCGGCGAGAAGGAGTAGACGTGGTGGCGGATGTCGTCGCTATTGGGGAAGCTGACCTCGGTGCCCGTGCGGACTGCCAGCACCCGCGGGCTGAACTGTTTGCCCCGCTGGTCCATCAGGCCGGTGCCGGGCTGGCTCGAAGCGCCCTGCGCCACCAGGCTGAGGACTCCGTCAGGCAGCGGCCGCCCCTGCTCGTCGAGCAGCTCGGCAGACAGGCTGGCGGCCACCGCGGGCCGGCTGAGCAGGCACGCGAGGGCGAGAAACAGGATGGTAGGGCGAGGTTTCATGGGAAGACTTCCGCAAACCGGCAAGCAGGGGGACGCCGTCCTGGCTGAAACTCTTTTCCCGCAGAGTAGCCGAGAGCCGGGATAAGTTCACGCACAGGATAATGGCATGGCGCCACCACCCATTTCATCGAGCTCACTTGCCGCAGCTCTGCCGTGCACTTTTCCAACCGTTCCAAGTAAGCTTCGCCATCGACCGCGATACAACGAGCGCCGCAGCCAGCATGGCCACGGCGCGCTGCCCGAGGAACCCGAGATGAGCAACCGCCAAGCCGAAATCGCCGCCGCCCTGGACGTGGTACCGCCCTTCGCCGACGAGGCCGCCCTGGTAACGGAAATCGAACGCCGCAAGGCCTTCATCAAGAACTGCCTGAAGAACTCCGGCTTGAAGGTGCTGGTGCTGGGCATCAGCGGCGGCGTCGACTCGCTGACCGCCGGACGCCTGGCCCAGCTGTCGATCGAGGAGCTGCGCGCCGAGACCGGCGACTCCGCCTACCGCTTCATCGCCGTGCGTCTGCCACACAACGCCCAGCACGACGAACACGACGCCCAGGACTCGATGCACTTCATCCGCGCCGACGAGGAAGACACGGTCAATATCGCCGATAGCGTCGTGGGGCTAGGCGAGCAGGTCACCCATCTGCAGAAACTCACCGATGCCCGCCGCGACTTCGTACTCGGCAATATCAAGGCGCGCATCCGCATGGTCGCCCAGTTCGCCATCGCCAACGCCAACAACGGCCTGGTGATCGGCACCGACCACGCCGCCGAAGCGGTCATGGGCTTCTTCACCAAGTTCGGCGACGGCGCCTGCGACCTGGCCCCGCTCTCCGGCCTGGTGAAAAGCCAGGTACGCGCCATTGCCCAATATCTGGGGGCACCACAACACCTGGTGATGAAGACCCCGACCGCCGACCTGGAAGAACTGCGCCCGGGCAAGCCGGACGAGGAAGCGCATGGCGTGAGCTACGCCGAGATCGACGCCTTCCTGCATGGCCAGCCGGTCAGCGAAGCGGCCTACACCACCATAGTGCGCACCTACGACAACACCCGCCACAAGCGCGAGCTGCCTCTAGTACCTTGAGCGCTGTCGCTAGCGCGGACCGGGATGTCCGCGCCGCAGGCAAACGATGGATGGGAGCCGCCTGCACCCCACACCGAGCACATGCCGAGATAGCAGCCATCTACGGATGGCTCGAGCATTTCCAGGATTCTTCGAACCCCAAAAGACCAAACCCCAGCCGATTGCTCGACTGGGGTTTGGGGATAGGAGCTTGACGATGACCTACTCTCACATGGGGAAGCCCCACACTACCATCGGCGATGCGTCGTTTCACTACTGAGTTCGGGATGGGATCAGGTGGTTCCAACGCTCTATGGTCGTCAAGCAATTCGGTTGCTGTGTCGGTGTTAAGTCGCCACAGCGAATTGGGTATGTGATCTTGGCTTTGCGGTTCTTAGCGAACTTTCGGTTCGTTTGTCGACTTCACCATCGACCCACAATCCACAGATTGTTTGGGTGTTATATGGTCAAGCCTCACGGGCAATTAGTATTGGTTAGCTCAACGCCTCACAGCGCTTACACACCCAACCTATCAACGTCGTAGTCTTCGACGGCCCTTTAGGGAGCTCAAGGCTCCAGTGAGATCTCATCTTGAGGCAAGTTTCCCGCTTAGATGCTTTCAGCGGTTATCTCTTCCGAACGTAGCTACCCGGCAATGCCACTGGCGTGACAACCGGAACACCAGAGGTTCGTCCACTCCGGTCCTCTCGTACTAGGAGCAGCCCCTCTCAAATCTCAAACGTCCACGGCAGATAGGGACCGAACTGTCTCACGACGTTCTAA
>JAJLLC010000025.1:0-13378 GCA_033838285.1 Pseudomonadaceae bacterium | reverse complement strand
CCTCGCTGAACACCAGCTGCGGGCGTACATAGCGCAGCACCAGCAGCGTGAAGCCCAGCGCCAGGAAGCCATAGACCCCGAAGAGCGCTGCATGGGCATGCACCGGCGTGGTGTTCAGGCCCTGCACGTAGTACAGCGAGATCGGCGGGTTGATCATGAAGCCGAAGACGCCTGCACCCAGCATGTTCCAGAAAGCCACGGCCACGAAACACATCAGCGGCCACTTGAGCTTGTCCATCCAGGCCGCCCGAGCCTTCAGGCGCCAATGCTCCCAGGCCTCGTAGCCCAGCACCACCAGCGGCACCACTTCCAGCGCACTGAACGCCGCGCCCACCGCCATCACCGGCGTGGTGGTGCCCGAGAAGTAGAGGTGGTGGAAGGTGCCCGGCACACCGCCCAGCATGAAGAGCGAGGCCGAGGCCAGGCTGGCCGTGGTGGCCATGCGCACCGACACCAGACCGAGCGTCGAGAAGATGAAGGCCAGGGCCGTGGTCGCAAAGACCTCGAAGAAGCCCTCCACCCACAGGTGCACCACCCACCAGCGCCAGTACTCCATCACCGACAGGTGGGTGCGCTCGCCGTAGGCGAAGCCGGCGCCGTAGAACAGGCCGATGGCGATCACCGAGGCCGACAGCAGGGCCAGCAGGTTCTTGTCGCCAGGCTTGCGGAAGGCCGGCAGGATGCCGCGCAGCATCAGCAGCAGCCAGAAGGCCACGCCGGCGAACTTGCCGATCTGCCACAGGCGACCGAGGTCTACGTACTCGTAGCCCTGGTGGCCGAGCCAGAAGTTCCACTCGGCCGGCATGATCTGGGCGATGGCCAGGTAGTTGCCGACGAAGGAGCCGAGCACCACGACCACCAGCGCCCAGAACAGCACGTCGACGCCGAGCTTCTGGAATTTCGGGTCCTTGCCGCCGTTGATCAGTGGTGCGAGGAACAGGCCGGCGGCGAGGAAGCCGGTGGCGATCCAGAACAGCGCGCTCTGGATGTGCCAGGTGCGCAGCAGCGAGTAGGGGAACCATTGCGACAGCGGGAAGCCGTAGAAGTCCTGGCCTTCCACCGTGTAGTGGGCGGTGGCGCCGCCGAGCATGACCTGGAAGGCGAACAGCCCGACCACCAGCAGCAGGTACTTGCCCAGCGCCTTCTGCGAGGGCGTCAGGGCCACCAGGCTGAGCGGGTCGTGGGCCGGCGCGGCCGGCTCGTCCTCCTCGTGATCGCGCAGGAAGGCCCAGGCCCAGACCAGGAAGCCGATGCCGGCGATCAGTAGGATCACGCTGGTGATCGACCAGATCAGGTTCTCCGCGGTGGGCTTGTTGTCGATCAGCGGCTCGTGCGGCCAGTTGTTGCTGTAGGTGGCTTCATGGCCGGGGCGCTCGGTGGCGGCGACCCAGGCGGTCCAGAAGAAGAAGCGGGTCAGCTGCTCGCGCCGGGCGGCGTCGGGCAGGGTGTTCTCCTTCATGGCGAAGCTCTTGCGGCTGCCCTGCAGCGCCGGGTCGTTGCCGAACAGCGCGTCGTAGTAGGCGGCGGTCTGTGCCATGGCTTCGATGCGGCGCTCGCTGAGCACCAGTCGCTCATCCTGCACCTGGTTGCCGCGGTACTCGCGCTTGAGCTGCTGGCGCAACAGGGCCTGGTGATCCTCGTCCACCTCGGCGTAGGGTTTGCCATAGGCCTGCTGCGCGGCCAGGTCGAGCCAGGCGCTCAGTTCGCGGTGCAGCCAGTCGGCGGTCCAGTCCGGCGCCTGGTAGGCGCCGTGGCCCCAGATGGAGCCGAGCTGCATGCCGCCGACGCTCTGCCAGGCGGTCTGGCCATCGAGGATGTCTTCATCCGTGAACAGCGTGGCGCCGTCGGCGCTGACCACCTGTTGCGGGATCGGCGGTGCCTGGCGATAGACCTCGCGGCCGAACCAGCCGAGTACGCAGAAGGTCACGCCGAGCACGGCGATCAGCATCCACCAGAGTTTGCGGTACTCACCCATGTTGCACCTCCTCGCCGAGGGCGCGCGGGAACAGCAGGTTGTTTTCCAGGTGGATGTGCTGCATCAGGTCGCGGCGCAGCTCGTCCAGGCCGCGGTACAGCGCGCGCCAGGTGTTGCAGGCATTGGCCGGCGGCTGCATGTCGTCGGTCAGTTCGACGATGCGCTCCAGCGCGTCGCCGTGCTGGTCGTGCTCGTAACGCATCACCGAGATGGGTCCCCCGGCCATCACCCCGCCACCGCGCTGGAGCATCGGGAAGAGGATCTGCTCCTCCTTCTGCATGTGGCTCTCCAGCACCTGCTGCATGTCGATGAGCAGCTCGGTCAAACCCTGCGGGCAGTGCTCGCGGCCGCCGTGTACCTGTTCCACCCGGGCGGCGAGACGGATCAGCTCCGGCAGCTGCGCGCGGTGGACTTCGTGGTAGCGCTGCAGGATGTGCTCGATCAGGCGCTCCTGCGGCACCTTGCGCCAGTCCGCCTCCAGGGCGTCCTCGCCACTGAGCGAGAGCAGGCGCTGCTGCACGCGGTCGGCGTCGATGCCGCGCTCCAGCGCCGCCTGGCGCAGGCTCTTCTGGCCGCCGCAGCAGAAGTCGAGATGGAATTCATGGAACACCCGGGTGGCACCGGGGATGCTGCAGGCAATATTGCCCAGGGTGCTGTCGAGTAGTTGGCTGGCCATGTAGGGCTCCTATCAGGCTTGTTGGTCTGCCTGAGCCATCGCAAGCCGCGTGCCGGGTTTCGACTTGACGGAAATCAAGGGCTTGCGTGCCGCCAGGGTCTAATCTACCCGACAGCAATCAGGTAACGGATACCCGAAATGGTAGATTTCACCCCCTTGCAGAACGCCTTGCTCGCCGACCTGGCCGGGGAGTTGCCCGCCGCCGTGCGCCTGCAGCGGCTGGTGGTCAGCCTGCGCGAAATCTTCGCCTGCAGCGCGGTGGTGCTGCTGCGCCTGGATGGCGAGAGCCTGCGCCCGCAGGCGGCGGTCGGCCTGGAGCACGAGACGCTGGGACGCAGCTTCGTGATCGCCAAGCACCCGCGCCTGGCGCAGATCATGGCGCAGCGCGAGCCCTTGCAGTTCGCCGCCCACAGCGAGCTGCCCGACCCCTACGACGGCCTGCTGCAGGACAGCCCCGACGAGCCGCTGCCGGTGCACGACTGCATGGGCATGAGCCTGTTCCTCGACGGCCGCCTGTGGGGCGCGGTGACCCTGGACGCCCTGCGCCCCGGCACCTTCGACCGCAGCGCCACCCAGCGCCTGCAGCGCTATGCCCTGTTGATCGAGGCGGCGCTGCGGGTGTGCCGCCTGGAGAATGAGATTCGCAGCCTGCGCCTGGCCCGCCGCGAGGAGGGCGAGGCCGGCGACGAGGCGGGCGGTACCATCCTCGGCGACAGCCCGGTGCTGCGCCAGCTGCTCGACGAGCTGGGCGTGGTGGCGGACTCCGAGCTGCCGGTGCTGCTGCAGGGCGAGACCGGCGTCGGCAAGGAGCTGTTCGCCCGCTGGCTGCACGCCCACTCGCCGCGCGCGCGCAAGCCGCTGGTCTACGTCAACTGCGCGGCGCTGCCGGAGACCTTGGCCGAGAGCGAGCTGTTCGGCCATGTCAAGGGCGCCTTCTCCGGTGCCGCCCAGGATCGCCCCGGGCGCTTCGAGTCGGCCAACGGCGGCACCCTGTTCCTCGACGAGATCGGCGAGCTGCCGTTGTCGATCCAGGCCAAGCTGCTGCGCGCCCTGCAGAACGGCGAGATCCAGCGCCTGGGGGCCGACCGCCCGCGGCACGTCGACGTGCGGGTGATCGCCGCGACCAACCGGCGCCTGCACGAGGAAGTGCGCGAGGGGCGTTTTCGTGCCGATCTCTACCACCGCCTGTCGGTCTACCCGGTGCACATCCCGCCGCTGCGCGAGCGCGGCCGCGACGTGCTGGTGCTGGCCGGGCATTTCCTCGAACTCAACCGCGCCCGCCTGGGGCTGCGCTGCCTGCGCCTGTCGGCCGATGCCGAGCGCGCCCTGCTGGGCTACGCCTGGCCGGGCAACGTGCGCGAGCTGGAGCATGTGATCAGCCGCGCCGCGCTCAAGGTGCTCAGCCAGGCCGAGTCGCGCACCGCGCTGCTCAGCATCGAGGCGCCCTGGCTGGGGCTGGACGGCCCGGCAGCCGTGCCGGCCAGCGCCCCGGCGGCGCTGCCGCTGGCACCCAGCGAGAGCCTGCAGCAGGCCATGGATCGTTATCAGCGCGAACTGATCCAGAACACCCTGGCCCAGTACGGCGGCAAGTGGGCCGCCGCTGCCCGGGCGCTGGCCATCGACCCGAGCAACCTGCGCAAGCTGGCGCGGCGGCTCAACCTCATTTGACCCTGGAGAACCTCATGCTGACCCATCTCGACGCCCAAGGCCGCGCCAACATGGTCGACGTCACCGACAAGCCGGCGACCTCGCGCGAGGCCGTGGCCGAAGCGCGCGTGCGCATGCTGCCGGCGACCCTGGCGATGATCGCCGACGGCAGCCATCCCAAGGGCGACGTGTTCGCCGTGGCGCGCATCGCCGGCATCCAGGCGGCGAAGAAGACTTCCGATCTCATTCCCCTGTGCCACCCGCTCATGCTCACCAGCGTCAAGGTCGAGCTGGAGGCCGAGGGCGAGGACTGCGTGCGCATCGTCGCGCGCTGCAAGCTGGCCGGGCAGACCGGCGTGGAGATGGAGGCGCTGACCGCCGCCAGCGCCGCCGCGCTGACCATTTACGACATGTGCAAGGCGGTGGATCGCGGCATGTGCATCGAGGCCGTGCGCCTGCAGCAGAAGAGCGGCGGCGCCTCGGGGACTTACCGGGCGCCTTGACCAAACGCAAGGTGGGGCCGCTCCCGGCGCGCCAGACTGGCACAGTCTGAATGCGCGGAGGTATCCATGCGCGAGAGCGAGCGACTGGGCGGCATGCGCCGCCAATATCGGCAGGGTGGGCTGCTGGAGAGCCAGGCCGGGGAGTTGGGGTTGCAGCTGCTGCAGGACTGGCTCGACCAGGCCCTGCAGTACGAGCAGGCGCCGGTGGAGGCCAATGCCATGACCCTGGCCACGGTCGATGCCCAGGGCCGGCCGCATTGCCGGGTGGTGCTGCTCAAGGGCATCGATGCCCGGGGCCTGGTGTTCTACAGCCACCACGGCAGCGCCAAGGGCCAGGAGCTGGCCGGCAATCCACATGCGGCTCTGCTGTTCCACTGGCCCGCGCTGGAGCGCCAGCTGCGCGTCGAGGGTGAGGTCGAGCAGGTGGCCGGTGAGGAGGCCGATGCCTACTTCGACAGCCGCCCGCTGCCCAGCCGCTTGGCCTGCTGGGCCAGCGAGCAGAGCCGGGTGATCAGCGGGCGAGGCGAGCTGGAGGCGCGCCTGGCCCTGGCCAAGTACCGCTTCCTCGATGCCGAGCCGCCGCGCCCGCAGGGCTGGGGTGGCTACCGGGTGATCCCGCACAGCCTGGAGTTCTGGCAGGGCCGGCCGGACCGCCTGCATGACCGCCTGCGTTACCAACTGACTGCCGGGGGCTGGCGCCGCGAGCGCCTGGCCCCCTGAAAGCGGAGTGAAGAAGGATGCTGGAAGTCCATTACTTCGCGGGCTACCGCGAGCGCCTGGGGCTGGATCGCGAGCGCCTGGACTGGCAGCCGCAGCTGGCCAGTGTCGAGCAGCTGCGCCAGAGCCTGGTGGCGCGTGGCGGTGCCTGGTCGGCGCTGGCCGCGCAGAACCTGATGTGCGCGCGCAATCAGGAGCTCTGTGGGCTCGATCAGGTGCTGCAGGACGGCGACGAGATCGCCTTCTTCCCGCCGGTCACCGGAGGCTGAGATGAGCGTGCAGGTGCAGGCGCAGAGCTTTTCCGCGGCGCAGCTGCTCGACCAGATGCAGGGCCGCTGCGCCGGTGCCGGCGCGTTGGCCAGCTTCGTCGGCCTGGTTCGCGACTACAGCGACGATGGCGAGGTGCGGGCGCTGTTCCTCGAGCACTATCCCGGCATGACCGAGCGCGCCCTGGCTACCATCGAGGCCGAGGCCCGGGCCCGCTGGCCGCTGCAGGAGGTGCTGATCGTGCATCGCCACGGCCTGCTGCAGGCGGCCGAGCCGATCGTTTTCGTCGGCGTCGGCAGCGCCCACCGCCAGGCGGCCTTCGAAGCCTGCGCCTACCTCATGGATCAGCTCAAGACGCGGGCGCCGTTCTGGAAGAAGGAGATGAACGAGCAGGGCGGGCAGTGGGTGGCGGCGCGGCTCAGCGACCAGCAGGCGGCGCAGCGCTGGTAGCCGGCAGCGATGGAGCCGCGCTCGTACGCACTGGCGTGGCCTACTCGCTCGGTATCAGGCGCACGACCTCGACGCCGCTGGCGGGCGCCTCGATGCCCCAGTCGCCATGTTGGTACCAGTCATCGCCGAGCATCTCGGCCGGGTGCATGGTGCGGTCGGCGCCATTGCCGCAGGCCAGTGAATCCGCCGGGCAGTAGCGGTCGCAGCCCCAGCAGATGCGCTCGGGGTGGCTGGGGTGCAGAGGGAATTTCTTGGCCATGTCGCCGGTTCCACTCGCGGCAAGCAGTCGGCCTCAGGCTAGTGCGCCAGGCTGCACAAGCCTTGACCGAGGTCAAGGTTGGCCCGATTCACCCCTGGTGATACCTCCATTGGGGAATGGGCGCGCCTTCCCCGTAGGCTCAGGCTGCACCCAGTCACACTGTGGAGACGCCAACATGGCTCACCTGTCCAACCCCGAATTCCAGGCACTGCGCATCGCCGTGCTGACCGTCAGCGATACCCGCAGCCTGGCCACCGACGGCTCGGGCCAGACCCTGATCGAGGCGCTGGAAGGCGCCGGGCACGCCCTGTACGAGCGGGCGCTGGTGCCCGACGACATCTGGCAGATTCGCGCACGCCTGTGTGCCTGGATCGCCGACCCGCTAGTGCAGGTGGTGCTGGTCACCGGCGGCACCGGCTTCACCGCGCGCGACAACACCCCGCAGGCCGTGGCGCCGCTGCTGGAGAAGGCGGTGGATGGCTTCGGCGAGCTGTTCCGCCAGGTTTCCCTGAGCGAGATCGGCACCTCCACCGTGCAGTCCCGCGCGCTGGCCGGCATCAGCAACGGCACCCTGGTGTGCTGCCTGCCCGGCTCGCCCGGCGCCTGCCGCACCGCCTGGCACGGCATCCTCCGCGAACAGCTGGACAGCCGCACGCGGCCGTGCAACTTCGTGCCCCATCTCAAGCACCGCCCCGAGCAGGCGCCGGCGCTGTGCGGGGTGCGCTCATGAACGCCTGCGGCTGCGATCAGTCCGGGCTGCGCCCGGTGGATGAGGCCATCGCCGACCTGCTGGCCCAGGCGCCGAGCCCGCCAGCGGCCGAATGGGTGGCACTGGACGATGCCCTGGGCCTGACCCTGGCCGAGCCGGTGCATGCCCTGCGGCCTATGCCGGCCTGGGACAACAGCGCGATGGACGGCTATGCCGTGCGTGCCGCCGACCTGCCCGCGACGGGCGGCCATCTGCCGCTGGCCGGGCGCATCGCCGCAGGCGAGGCCGCCTTCGACGAGTTGCCGGGCGGGCACGCGGTGCGCATCTTCACCGGTGCGCCACTGCCGCCCGGGGCCGATAGCGTGGTGCCGCAGGAGCTGGTGCGCCTGGAAGGCGAGGGCGTCTGGCTGCCTGCCTGCGCGAGTGGCGACCATGTGCGGCGGCGCGGCGAGGAGTACGAGCGCGGCACCTGCGTGCTGCAGGCCGGTCAGCGCCTGCGTGCGCCGGAGCTGGGCCTGCTGGCCAGCCTGGGCATCGCCGAGGTGGCGGTGCATCGGCGCCTGCGCGTCGGCCTGCTGAGCAGTGGCAACGAACTGCGCGAGCCGGGCGCCCCGCTGTATCCCGGGCAGATCTACGACGCCAACCGCTACAGCCTGTTCGCCGCGCTGCGAGGCTGGGGGCTGGAGGTGGAGGACTGCGGCGTGCTGGAGGACGAGCTGAGTGCCAGCCGCGACGCCCTGAGCCTGGCGGCCTCGGAGTGGGACGTGCTGATCAGCTCCGGCGGTGTCTCGGTCGGCGAGGAGGATCACCTCAAGCAGGCGGTGCGTGATCTCGGCGAGCTGCACCTGTGGCGCCTGGCCATCCAGCCCGGCAAGCCGTTCGCCTTCGGCAAGGTGTGTGGCACGCCCTGGCTCGGCCTGCCGGGCAACCCGGTGGCGGCCTTGCTCACCGCCCTGGTGGTGGCGCGGCCCTTCCTGCTGGCGGCGCAGGGGCGCAGCGCGGTGCTGCCGCGGGCATTGCCGCTGGCGGCCGGCTTCGACTGGCCCAAGGCCAATGCACGGCGCCAGTACCTGCGCGCGCGTCTGGAGACGGTGGCGGGCGAGTTGCGGGTGGTGCCGCATGCCCAGCAGGGCTCGGCCATGCTGAGCACCATGAGCTGGGCCGAGGGCCTGGCCGTGGTCGAGGCGGGGCGCACTCTGAGTGCCGGCGAGCCGGTGGATT
This sequence comes from Pseudomonadaceae bacterium, assembly GCA_033838285.1. Classification (GTDB taxonomy): domain Bacteria; phylum Pseudomonadota; class Gammaproteobacteria; order Pseudomonadales; family Pseudomonadaceae; genus Aquipseudomonas. The sequence goes on along the minus strand of JAJLLC010000025.1, from coordinate 4,954 downwards.
TTCTGGCGCTGGACAGCCTGCTGGCCTGAGCTGAGCGCCAGTCCTCGATCCAGCGGAGCCGCTGGATCGTGCAGCCCGGTCCACCCTGCGCGCCGTCCCCGAGGCAGGCAAGTGCGGGATGGCTTGACCGCAATCAAGGTGGCCGCAACCACAGCGCCTAGAGTGGCGCATCGCCGTTGAAGCAGGAGTCGAATCATGCATCTGGTCTGTCCGGCGGGCAGCCTGCCCGCCCTCAAGGCTGCCCTGCAGCAAGGCGCGGACGCCATCTACGTGGGCTTTCGCGATGACACCAATGCCCGTCATTTCGCCGGGCTCAATCTGGACGAGCGTCAGCTGGAAACCGGCCTGCAGCTGATCCGTCAGCGCGGCCGGCAGCTCTACGTCGCCGTCAACACCTATGCCCAGCCGCAGGGCTGGGCGCGCTGGCAGCGCGCGGTGGACCAGGCCGCGGCACTCGGGGTGGACGCCCTGATCGCCGCCGACCCGGGGGTGCTGGCCTACGCCAGCCGGCGCCATCCCGATCTCAACCTGCACCTCTCGGTGCAGGGCTCGGCCACCAACCCCGCCGCGCTGGCGTTCTACCAGCAGCGCTACAACATCCGGCGCGCCGTGCTGCCGCGGGTGCTGTCGCTGGCCCAGGTGCGCCAGGTGGCGGAGAAGAGCAGCGTGCCGCTGGAGGTGTTCGCCTTCGGCAGCCTTTGCATCATGGCCGAGGGCCGCTGCCATCTGTCGTCCTACGTCACCGGCGAGTCGCCCAACCTCTGCGGCGTGTGCTCGCCGGCCAAGGCGGTGCGCTGGCAGGAGGATGCCGAGGGCCTCAGCTCGCGCCTGGGCGGCGTGCTGATCGACCGCTACGCGCCGAGCGAGTCGGCCGGTTACCCGACCCTGTGCAAGGGCCGCTTCCTGGTCGACGGCCAGCGCTTCCATGCGCTGGAGGAGCCGACCAGCCTCAATACCATCGACCTGATCCCGCAGCTGGCCGAGATGGGCATCGCCGCGGTGAAGATCGAGGGCCGCCAGCGCAGCCCGGCCTATGTCGAGCAGGTCACGCGGGTCTGGCGCGAGGCGCTGGATGCCCATACCGGTGGCCGTTTCGTCGTTCAGGAGCACTGGCGCAAGGCCCTGGCCGGGCTGTCCGAAGGCAGCCAGACGACCCTCGGCGCCTATCACCGATCCTGGCAGTGAGGAAGCTATGAAACTGAGTCTGGGACCCGTGTTGTTCTACTGGAGCCGCAGCAAGCTGTTGGACTTCTACGCCGAGATGGCCGCCCAGCCGCTCGACATCATCTACCTGGGCGAAACGGTCTGCTCCAAGCGCCGCGCCCTGTCGCTGGACGACTGGCTCGGCCTGGCCCGCGAGCTGCGCGAGTGCACCCATGCCGAGCTGGTGCTGTCCGGTCTGGCACTGGTCGAGGCGGCTTCCGAGCTGTCCAGCCTGCGCCGCCTGTGCGACAACGGCGAGCTGCTGGTGGAGGCCAACGACATGGGCGCGGTGCAGCTGCTCGCCGAGCGCGGCCGCCCCTTCGTCGCCGGGCCGGCGCTCAACCTGTACAACGCCCATGCCCTGCGCGAACTGCAGGACTGCGGTCTGCAGCGCTGGGTGCCGCCGGTGGAATGCTCCGCGCGCCTGCTGCAGGACTGCCTGCAGCAGCTCGACACCCAGCAGGTGGCGCGCCCCGAGGTGGAGCTGTTCGCCTACGGCCACCTGCCGCTGGCTTACTCGGCGCGCTGCTTCACCGCACGGGCGGAGAACCGGCCCAAGGACGACTGCCAGTTCTGCTGCCAGAACTACCCCGAAGGCATTCCGCTGCTCAGCCAGGAGGGGCAGGCGCTGTTCACCCTCAACGGCATCCAGACCATGTCCGCCGAGGTCGGCAACCTGCTGGCCGATTACCCCGCCATCGCCTCCAACGGTGTCGACGTGCTGCGCCTGAGCCCGCGCAGCGAGGGCATGGAGCGGATCATTGGCGAGTTCGCCGCGGTGCGCGACGGCGCCTTGCCGCCGCTGGCGGTCAGTGGCTGCAACGGCTACTGGCACGGCCGCCCGGGCATGCTGACGGTCGAGGAGGTGGGGCTGTGAGCGCGGCGCACTGGCTGGTGAAACTCGGCGAGCCGCTGCTGCCATACGGTCGCCACATACCCTTCGCCATGCAGGGGCGGCTGATCGAACTGGCGGTCGGCCGCCTGTTCGCCACGCCGCTGGCCGAGGGTGCCTTCGACCTGCTGCAGGGGCGCTGGCTGCGTCTGGAAGTCAGCGATCTGGGCCTGGCCTGGTGCCTCAGCAGCAATGGTTCCAGACTGCGCGTGGCCCGCCGCGAGGCGGTGGACGTGTGCATCCGCGGGCGCTGGCGCGACTTCCTGCTGCTGGCCAGCCGCCAGGAGGACCCGGATACCCTATTCTTCCGCCGCCGCCTGGTGATCGAGGGCGACACCGATCTGGGCCTGGGCGTGAAGAACCTGCTCGACGGGCTGGACCCGGAACAGCTGCCACCCAGGCTGTGGCGGCTGATGCAGGAGCTGGGGGCGGCGGTGCGCTGAGGGCCCCGCGGGCAGTCGGCCTCGTGCCGCTACTGCCTGGCCGCGGCAGTGGTTCGCGCCTGCCAGGACCAGCAGTCCACGGCAAGTCAGAGGGGAACAGGGGTAGCCACTCCACTCAGTGCAGCGATGACCACCGGCATGGTGGGGGAGGGCCAGAGGCCTGTAGGTCGCGGCCGTCGGCTTGCGGGCGTCTCGCCGGCAGGCGTGCTGCCGCTGGCCGCATCCGCTCGACCCGGGCGGTATTTCAGTCTTCGCCGACCGCCTGCGGCGCCTGGAAGCGCTTCTGCATGCGTTCTCCGGCCAGCAGCTCGACCACGCCGAGGTAGAGCTGCTCCACGGTGTCCGCACTGAAGTCCTCGCCGTAGCGCTTCTTCAGCCCGTATCTGCTGAGGATCAGGTGCTGGCTGGGCTTGACGCCGTGCTGGTCGAGGCAGCCGCGTACGCATTGCAACGGGCAGCCGTCGATGGCCAGGATCGGCCTTCCGCTGTTGGCCTTGCTGACCAGCGAGGCGACGCGCCCGCCGACCCCGGCGATGCACGACATTTCTGCCAGCCCGGCGCGGTCCAGGCGTACGGCCAGGGTGTTGGCCAGCTGCGCGACGTTGGAGCAGCCGGAGCAGGAGTAGACCAGGGGTAGTTTGGGGTCGTGCATGGGGAACTCCTCGCGCGGGCTATTCGTGATAGTTGGCCAGGCTGGGGCGGTCGAGCACGCGGATCACCCGGCGTTCCATGGCGATCAGGCCGGCATCGATCAGGCGGTGCAGGATGCGCGAGAAGGTCTCCGGCTGGATGCCCAGCTGCGAAGCGATCAGGCGCTTGGGCACGCAGAGCTGGATATGGCCGTTGCCGGCCTCCTGCTCCTGGCACAGGTAGCGCGCCACCCTACGGCTGGCGTTGCCCAGGGTCAGGGTGTCGATTTCGTTGAGGCGCTGGTGCAGGCGCACGCTGAGGCTGCCGAGCAGCTCCAGGCAGGCCTTGGGCTGCTCCTCCAGCACGCGGCGATAGTGGGCCCCATCGATGCTGATCAGGCTGCTCGGCTTGAAGGCCGATGCGGTCACCGGGTAGTGGCGGGCGCCGCTGAACAGCAGGGCCTCGGCAAAACTCTGGCCGGGGGCGATGACCTCCACCAGCTTTTCCTGGCCCTCCGGCAGCACGCGGGTCAGGGTCATCTGGCCTTCGAGCAGCAGGTAGAAGCGATCCGCCGTATCACCCTGATGGAACAGGGCGGCGCCGGCTTCCAGGCGACGGTGGTTGGCCAGGCAGCAGACCTCCTGGAAGAGAGGCTCCGGCAGCCGGTCGAACAGATGGTGCTGGCGCAGGGACGCCTGGGTTGCGCAGTCGGTAAGCATGGTCCACCTCCATGTCCGGCATGGTAGGTGGGGGGCTGTGGTCGGCCCATTCCTCTGAGGCGCTACCTCCAAAGAGGCAGTTTCACTGCTCTGGCCGCTCCAGACGCTGCAGGCTGTGCAGCAGGCTGCTGCTGACATGGTGCAGCCAGGGCGCGCCAGGTTCGTGCGGTGGCGTGCTGTGCAGCCGGTCCAGCTCGCTCAGCAGGTCGGCGATTTCCTCATGGCAGCGGGCGAGGCTGCTCAGCTCGTTGAGCGCGCCGTGGCAGCGCACCCGGCATTCCAGCAGCAGCGCGGGGCGGTCGATGTGCAGTGCCGCGGTGTCGCGCACGGCCAGCAGGCAGACCGTGCGCTGGCTGTAGGCATAGGCCTGGCCGCAGAGGGCCAGCCAGCGCGCCACCGGCCCCGGGCCGCCGACGGCCAATGCCGCGGCGAGGGCCAGGGTGCGCGCCAGCAGGCTCTCGGACAGCAGCAGGGCAAGGCGCCGCAGGTCGTCGCCGCTGGCGGCCGGCAGCAACAGGGCGTAGCTGTGCAGCAAGGGCTGCAGGGCCGCCGCCTGTTGTTGCAGAGCATAGTCCGTGAGCAGGCACTGCAGCTGGCGCGTGCTCGCCTCCAGGCCGGTCAGGCTCTCCTGCAGGTGACGCCGGGTGATGCCGTTGTCGTCGAGCAGGCAGTAGAGCAGGGCATGCTGGCCGAGGAAGGCCAGGCGATTGGCCTGATGCAGGGCCTTAATCTGCCGCTGGCCGCTGTCGAGCGGCGCTTCGAAGCCCGGCAGGCCAAGCAGCAGCAGGGAACGCAGGAACGATGCCATGGCCGCCTCCCGGTCTTACAGGCTGTACTGCAGCTGCAGCCAGACCTTGTCGGTATCGACGCTGCGCGCCTCGTCGTCGGAGTCGTAGCTGGCGTACTTGACCAGGCCGACCAGGCCCTTCACCCCGGGAATCGGATGGGCGTAGGACAGGTCGATCTCGCTGCCGTAGTCGTCGCTGCCCTGCTCGGTGGAGAAGTCGTGGTACCAGGCCTGCAGCGTGCCGCCGAACAGCGGTGCGGTGGCGCCGAAGTAGAGGTCC
>JAJLLC010000024.1:0-5348 GCA_033838285.1 Pseudomonadaceae bacterium | reverse complement strand
TATCTCCAGGAACTGGTCGGTGTAGGCGTTCAGGTAGTCCAGGTTGGCGGTCTTCGGTGCGCTGGCCATCATGAAGACGATACCCTGGTCCTCCTCGGGCGCCAGTTCGCTCTCGGTGAACATCAGCAGCACCGGAATCAGTGCCAGCACCAGCACGGCGAACACCAGGACCACCGGGCGGGTGTTGAGGGTGCCGTGCAGGGCCGCCTGGTAGCGGCGCTTGAGCCTGTCGAAGATCAGGTCCAGCTTGTGCGCCAGGCCCGAGGGGTTTTCCTCGTGGCGCAGCAGCTTGGAGCACATCATCGGCGACAGGGTCAGCGCCACCACGCCGGAGATGATCACCGCGCCGGCCAGGGTCAGGGCGAACTCCTTGAACAGGGCGCCGGTCAGGCCCTCGAGGAAGCCGATGGGCGCGTACACCGCGGCCAGGGTGATGGTCATCGAGATCACCGGCACGGCGATCTCGCGGGCCCCTTCGATGGCGGCGTCGAACGGCGTCTTGCCCTCCTCGATATGGCGATGGATGTTTTCCACCACCACGATGGCGTCGTCCACCACCAGGCCGATGGCCAGCACCATGGCCAGCAGGGTCAGCAGGTTGATCGAGTAGCCCATCAGCTGCATGAAGAACAGCACGCCGATCATCGACAGCGGGATGGTGATCACCGGGATCAGCACCGAGCGGAACGCGCCGAGGAACAGGAAGACCACGACGATGACGATCAGCACCGCCTCGCCCAGAGTCTTCACCACTTCCTCGATGGAGGCGCGGATGAACTCGGTGGCGTCATAGGCGATCGAGACTTTCAGATTCGGCGGCAGCTGCGCCTCCAGCTCCGGCAGGATCGCGCGCACATGCTGGATCACGTCCAGCGGGTTGGCGCTGGGCGTGCCCTTGATGGCGATGTACACCGACGGGATGCCGTCGAAGGAGCTGATCGAGTCGTAGTTGGCCGCGCCCATCTCCACCCGGGCGATGTCGCGCACCAGCACGCGGCTGTCGCCGTCGGTCTTCACCGGAATGGCGGCGAAGGCCTCGGCCGACTTGAGGTCGGTGGTGGCGTTGATGCTGGTGACCACGTACTGGCCCTTCACCTCGCCGGCGGCGGCGAGGAAGTTGTAGCGGCGCACGGCATCGGTGACGTCGCCGGCGGTGATGCCGTAGGCGGCCATCTTCACCGGATCGAGCCACAGGCGCATGGCGAACACCTGGTTGCCGAGGATCTCGGCCTCGGCCATGCCGGGCAGGGTGGCCAGCTTGGGCTGGATCACCCGCGAGAGGTAGTCGGTGATCTGCGGATTGCTCAGCTCGTCGCTGTAGAAGCTGACGTACATCAGCGCCGAGGCATCGGCTGCCTCCTTGGACAGCACCGGGTCCTCGGCGTCCTGCGGCAGCTGGTTCTTCACCTCGTTGGCCTTGGCCAGCAGCTCGGTGAACAGGCGGTCGGTGTCGGCGCCGATACGCGCATAGATGGAGATTACCGAGAGGTTCTGCTGGCTCGACGAGGTCATGTAGTCGATGCCCTCGGCGCTGGCCAGGCTCTGCTGCAGCGGCTGGGTGATGTAGCCCTGGATGGTCTCGGCGTTGGCCCCGGGGTAGGCGGTGGTCACCGTGATCAGGGCGTTCTCCATCTGCGGGTACTGGCGGATCACCAGCTTGCCGAAGGCCTGCATGCCCAGCAGGATGATCAGCAGGCTGACCACGGTGGCCAGCACCGGGCGACGGATGAAAGGATCTGTAAAAGCCATAACGAATTCCTTGGCTGCCGCGGGGCGGCCGGTGAAACTGCGGGTCACGCGCCTGGCCTGCCCCGGTGGAGCCGGCCGGCGCCGGGACTCTTACGGGGCGGCTGGTGCCGGGGCGCTCTGGCGCTCCAGGGCCTGGTCGTCGATCACCTTGACGTGGGCGCCGTTGTCCAGCTTGAGCTGGCCGGCGGTGACCACCTGCTCGCCGGCCTGCAGGCCCTTGCGGATCAGAACCTGGCCATCGCGGCGCTCGCCGGTGTCGACGAAGCGGCGTTCCACCACCAGCTGGGGCTGGCCCTGGTCGTCTTTCACTACCTGGCCCTGGTCGTCCTTCTTCTCGCCGATCACGTACACCGAATTGCCGTACAGGGTGTAGGTGATCGCGGTTTCCGGCACCACCACCTGTGGTTTGTCGCCGGGCAGCAGCACGTCCAGGTTGGCGAACATGCCCGGCAGCAGTTTGCTGTCCGGATTGGCCAGCATGGCGCGGACCTGCACGTTGCGGGTGGTTTCCTCGACCTTGGGGTTGAGCGCGCTGATCTCGCCCTCGAACACCTCGCCGGGGTAGGCCGCCACGGACAGGCTCACGCGCTGGCCGATGGCCAGCTGCGGGTAGGCCTGCTCCGGCAGGAAGAAGTCGACGTACAGCCTGGACAGATCCTGCAGGGTGGCGAAAGAGGTGCCGGGGCTCAGGTAGTCACCGACGTCCACCTGGCGGATGCCGATGGTGCCGGCGAAGGGCGCGAGGATGCGTTTCTTGTCCAGCTCGGCCTTGAGCTGGGTGACGCTGGCCTCGGCCTTGAGCAGCTCGGCATTGAGACGGTCGAACTCGCTCTTGGAGATGGCCTGGCGCTTGATCAGGTCCTGCCCGCGCTGGTATTCGACGCGGGCTAGGGCGCGCACCGCCTCGGCGGTGGCGAGGATGGCGCGCTCGACTTCGCTGTCCAGCTGCAGCAGCGGCTGGCCGAGAGCGACCTTCTCGCCGGACTGGAACAGCACTTCCTTGACCGTGCCCTGCACCTCGGCGGTCAGGTCCACGCCCTGGAACGCCTTGAGCGTGCCGATGGCCGGCAGACGGCTCTGCCAGGGGCGCTCTTCGGCGACGGCGGCGGACACGCTGATGGCCGGCTGCGGCGCCGAGAACATCTGGATTTCCTGGTAGATGGAGAAGCCTTTGTAGGCGGCGAGGGCGAACACCACGAGGACGACGGCGCCCAGCATGATGAGCATGCGGCGAAGCAACATATTCCGGTTCCTTGGCAGGGCAGAGGGTGGCCTGGGAATAAACGAAGTCGGCACGTTAGTACCGCTTGACGGTCAAGTCAAAAAAACCCATTTGCAAAAGGTTGCCGGTGCATTATCGCGCAACGGGTTGTTGTGCAAACCGCACAGATGGCCGCATTTTCGCGACCATTCTGTGTCGCCGAAGCCCTGGCCGGGCGCCAGTGCAGGGGACCTCAGGCGCCGAGGCGCCGGGTCACTTCGCTGAGCTCGCCGGAGAGGTCGCGCAGGGTGTGGCTGGCGGCCTGGGTGCGCTCGACGTTCTCCTGGTTGGAACTGGCGATGGCGGTGATCTCGGTGAGGTTGCGCGAGATGTCCTCGGCCACCGAGGTCTGCTCCTCGGCGGCGGTGGCGCTCTGCCGGTTCATGTCGCGGATCGCCTCCACCGCGCCGGTGATGCGCTGCAGCATGGCGCCGGCCTCGGTCACCTGGGTCACGCCTTCCTCGCTGCGGTTCTGCCCGCTCTCGATGGCGCGCACGGCGTTGAGCGCGCCGGACTGCACGGTATCGATGATCTGGTGGATCTCGGCAGTGGACTCGGCGGTGCGCTGGGCCAGGGTGCGCACCTCGTCGGCCACCACGGCGAAGCCGCGGCCCTGCTCGCCGGCGCGCGCCGCCTCGATGGCGGCGTTGAGCGCCAGCAGGTTGGTCTGCTCGGCGATGCCGCGGATCACTTCCAGCACCTTGCCGATGCGCCCGCTGTCGGCCTCCAGGCGGCGGATCACCTCGGCGGTGTTGGCGATCTCGCCGCGCATGCCGGTGATGGTCTGGATGGTCGACTCCATCACCTTGCCGCCCTGGCGCGCGGAACTGTCGGCGTCGTCGGCGGCGTGCGCGGCCTCGGCGGCATGGCGCGCCACTTCCTGGGCGGTGGCGGACATCTGGTGCATGGCGGTGGCGACCTGGTCGGTGCGCTCGAACTGCTCGTTGATGCCCAGGGTCATGCGCGAGGCAATCTGGTTCAGCTCGCCGCTGGCACTGTCCAGATTGCCGCTGCTCTGGCGCAGGCTGTCGGTGGTGCTGGCGAGGAAGTCGCGCAGGGTGTTGGAGGCGATGGCCAGCATGCCCAGCTCGTCGTGGCGGTTGGTCTCCACGCGCTGGCCGAAGTGACCGTGGCTGAGCTGGTCGACATGGGTGATCAGGTGGCGGATCGGAATGATCAGGTGGCGGTTGACCAGCCACAGGCTGAACAGGGCGATCACCAGGCTGGCGCCGAGCATGACCAGGGTGCCGAGCAGTATGGTGCGCTCGGCGCCGGCGTTGATCCGCTCTGCCTGCTCCTGGCTCTGCTCGCGCAGCTGGACGACCAGTGCGCTCATCTGCTCGCTGGCGGCGCGGTCGATGCCCTTGACCGCGGCATCGCCGGCCTTGGCATCGCCACCGGCGGCGACGAAGGCCGCGCGGCCCTTGCGGTAGTTGGCGCCGAGGGTCTGGTGCTCGCTGCGCAGGCGCTCGACCTGGTTCTTCAGCGCGGCATCCTCCCGGGCCAGACCGGACAGTTCGCCGAGGATGTCCTGCACCTTGCCTTCCTGGGCCTCGAACTGGCCCCAGTACTTGTCTAGGTTCTCGCTGTCCTGGCCGCGCAGCAGGACGTTCTTCCATTCCTGCACCTGGATCTTGAACTCGACGTTGGCCGAGTCGATCAGCCGGGCGGCCTGCAACGGGCCGTCGAGCAGGCCGCGGTAGGCCTGCATGCCGCCGGAGAGGAAGCTGAAGCAGGCCAGGGCGGTGATCAGGATCAGCGCCAGGCTGCCGCCGAGCAGGGCGAGTATCTGCGCGCGCAGGGATTTCTGCAGGAACATGGGAGGAACCTCTTGGCAGGTGATAGCCCTCCGCCGCCCGCTTGGCGACGGAATCACGGATATCCCTATCGGTCGGCCGTGAAACGCCGATGACAGCGGCCTGTGCCGCCAGGTTCAGTATAGGTCGGTAGGAAACTGCTGGCCTTAAGCCTTCATTCGGGATTTTCTAGTGGAAATCCGCCATTTCAGGCCAGGCGCAGGTGGTTGTCCCACAGCCCCGCCGGCAACGGTAGCGGCTCGGCGGTGATGCGCTCGCCGCGGCAGTGGTACAGGCGGCAGCGGCCCTGGCCGGAGCTGACCACGAAGCCCTCGGCCAGCGCGCCGACCCCGGCGCAGTCCGGCAGCGGCGCATCCAGCAGCAGCTCGGTGCTGTCCAGGTGCCAGATGAAGAAGCGGTTGCCGCGCGGCGCGGTCAGCGCCAGCAGGCGCAGCTCGTCGTGGATTGCCAGGCTGGCGGTGTACTGGTGCATCGCTGCGCGCTGCGCCTCGCCCAGGGGGAAGGGCTGGAAGGGCTGGCCG
>JAJLLC010000023.1:0-11025 GCA_033838285.1 Pseudomonadaceae bacterium | reverse complement strand
GCCGTACCACTTGCCGCTCTGGAAGCCGGCACGGGTGCGCAGGGTCTGGGCGTTGGCGTCGCGCAGGGCGTTGTCCTGGTCGACGTTCTCGAAGCGGTAGCGGGCGTCGAGGATCGGCTTGCCCTGGGTGAACAGGTTGCTCAGGGGTTGGTCCGCCCAGGACGGGGCGGCGACAGCCAGCAGGGGCAGGGTGAGCCAGCGCAGATGGGACAGTTGCATGGGACGTCTCCGGTACTGAATTTGCCGGCGACGATAGAGCGCCACCCCACCGCGGCCTTGATGGACATCAAGTTCCGCTGCGAGCCTGGGTGGTTTCTCGGCTTTCTTGATTTTGGTCAGTTTCAGCGTCGGAGCGGGCGGCTAGCGTCGTAGGCAGATCGATAGGCTGCTGTCACTGCGGCCTGCTTGCGCAGCGCCGCGGCCGGCGCCCCCTGAACCCTGCGAGGTGAATCTTGGAGATCAAGCAACTGCTGGCCAACAACCGCTTCTGGTCCGAAGCGCTGACTGCCCGCGACCCCGATTTCTTTGCCCGCCTGGCGCGGCAGCAACGGCCGGAGTTTCTCTGGATCGGCTGCTCGGACAGCCGCGTGCCGGCCAACGAAGTGGTCGGGCTGATGCCCGGTGAGCTGTTCGTGCATCGCAACGTGGCCAACATGGTGGTGGCCACCGACATGAATTTTCTCTCGGTGCTGCAGTACGCGGTGGACGTGCTGCAGGTGCGTCATGTGATCGTCTGCGGCCACTACGGCTGCGGTGGCGTGCGCGCCGCGCTGGGGCACCGCGAGCTGGGGCTGATCGACAACTGGCTGCGCGCGCTCAAGGCCATCCATCACCAGAACCTGGTGCGCTTCGACGGGCTGGACGACGAGCAGCAGGTCAACCTGCTGTGCGAGCTGAACGTGCAGCGCCAGGTGCGCAACGTCTGCCACACCACCATCGTGCAGAACGCCTGGCAGCGCGGGCAGCCGCTGGCGGTGCATGGCTGGATCTACGGCCTGGCCGATGGCCTGGTGAAGGACCTGCAGGTGACGCTGGACAACGCGTCCCAGCTCGACAGCACTTTCCTCTACGACCTCTGATTCAGCCCAGGTGCTCCAGCGCCCACACGGCCGCTTCCACTCGCGAGCGTAGGCCGAGCTTGTGCAGCAGGTTCTTCACATGGACCTTCACCGTGCCTTCGGTGATGCCCAGCTTGTTGCCGATCATCTTGTTGCTCAGGCCGGCGGCAATCATCTTCAGCACCTGCCGCTCGCGGTCGGTCAGGTCCAGCGAGCTGGCGCTCTGCGGCGCGCGCAGGGCCTGGGCCAGCACGGTGGTCAACGACGGGCTGATCACCAGGGTGCCGCGCAGCACTTCGCGCAGGCGGGCGATCAGGTGTTCGGGCTCCATGTCCTTGAGCAGGTAGCCGTCGGCGCCGAAGCGCATGGCGTCGCGCACGTCGTGTTCGGCATCGGACACGGTGAACAGCAGCACCTTGCCGGCGAAGCCCTGCTCGCGCAGGCGCTTGAGCGTTTCCACGCCGTTTAGCTGTGGCATGTTGTTGTCCAGTACCACCAGGTCGGGGGCCAGTCGCTGTACCTGCTCGCAGGCCTCGATGCCGTTGTTGGCTTCGCCTACCACGGTCAGGTCGCCTTCCAGCTCGATCAGCTGGCGCAGGCCGCGACGCATCATCGGATGGTCGTCGACCAGCAGCAGGGTGTGGGGCAGGGTGGCGTTCATGAAAGGGCCTCGGGAGTCGGTTGACGCAGGAATTCCGGGCAGAACAGCAGGCGCACGCGGGTGCCTCGAGGCTCCCGGTGGGTCAGCGCGAGGCTGCCGCCCAGGCTGCGGGCGCGTTCCTGCATGATGTTCAGGCCATGGTGGTGACGGCTGTCGAAAGCGGGATCGATGCCGATGCCGTCGTCTTCGACCAGCAGCTCGACATCCTCGCCGCATTGGCGCAGATGCACCCAGGCCTGGCCGGCCTGGGCATGGCGCGCGCAGTTGGAGAGCGCCTCGCGGGCGATCTGCAGCAGGTGGATCTGCTCGGTGGCCGACAGGGTGAAGGCCAGCGGCTCGCTGTGCAGCAGCACGCGCAGGTTACCGCGCTCGGCGAACTCGCGGGCGGTGTCGTCGAGGGCCTGCTCGATGCCGCCGTCCTGGATCTGCAGGCGGAAGGTGGTGAGCAGTTCGCGCAGCTGGCGATAGGCGCTGTTCAGGCCTTCGCGCAGCTCGTCGCTGACTTCCAGCAGCACTTCGCTGCTTTCGCCGCGGCGGATCAGGGTCTGCAGGCGGCTGACCTGCAGCTTCATGTAGGACAGCGCCTGGGCCAGCGAGTCGTGCAGCTCGCGGGCAATGGTGGTGCGCTCGTCGAGCAGCAGCAGGCGGTTGTCCTGTTCGCGCTGGCGCTCCAGCGACAGCGAGGTGCCGATCAGGTTGGCCAGCGCCTGGATCAGCTCCTGCTCCCACTGGCGCGGGGTATGGCCGTCCTCGTAGTGGGCGCGCAGCTCGCCCAGGCTGTTGCCCTGCGAGCTGATGACGAAGTCCAGACCGTTGGGCCGGGTATGGCGCTGGCAGCTGGCGCAGTCGCTGCGCGCACAGATTTCCCGCGACTCGTTGCCATGCAGGGCGATCAGGTGTTCCACCGGCGCCTGGGCATCGCCTTTCAGGCACAGGGTCAGGCGCAGGCCGGGCAGGCGCTGCTGGAAGCTGTCGATCAGCTCGTCCAGCTGCTCGGCGTTGGCCGGGCTGCTGGCGATGCTGCGGCTGCTCTGGTACAGCAGCTCGAGGGCGGCATTGCTCTGCGCCAGGTTCTGCGTCTTCTCCGCCACCCGCGATTCGAGGGTGCGGTGCGATTCCTCGATGGCGTCGGCCATGGCATTGAAGCTCACCGCCATCTGCCCCAGTTCGTCGATGGAACGGTATTCGATGCGCGCGTCGAGGTCGCCTGCGCGGAAGCGCTCGGTGGCGCCGACCAGTTCCTGCAGCGGGGTGATCACGCTGTTCTGCAGCTCGAACATGCCGATCAGCAGGATCACCACGGTCAGCAGCAGGGCCGCGCCCTGGATGCTCTGCTGCCAGCTCTGGCGCTTCTCGCTCTGCTTCTGCAGCTGCATGACGAAGTTTTCCAGCTGGCCGACGAAGATCTCCGACTGCTGCTGGAAGGCGAACCGGTCGCCGCGCTCCAGCGCCGGCAGCAGCTGCTCCCTCCACTGCCGCTGGATGCTGGCGAAGGCATGCCCGACCGGGTCGTCGGGCTCGTCGCCGATCATGTGCCTGAGCGAGCTGCTGTCCAGGCGCCGCTGCATGTCGTCGCGTAGGTCGGCGATGGCCGCGGCGCCGGCGTTGGCCTCCAGGCGCCAGTTCAGGCGGTAGGTGGCCATGCGCAGCGAGCCGGCGGTGTTGATGGCGGCGGCGTCGTCCTCGCTGACCATGGCGATCAGCACGGCGCTGATCGCGCTGCAGAAGGCCAGGGTGGCGATCAGTATCACCGCCAGCCCGGCACGGGCCGGCAACGAGCCCTTGAACCAGTCCAGCATCGCGCTACCTCCAAAGAGTTCGGAGCGCTCCGCGATCTACCGGCCGAGGCTCTGTTGTTTCGATAAGTACATGATTTAAAAGGATTTGATCTTGTTTTTCGGCACTATCACTTTGGTGGTAGTTGGGGCAATGGTAGGGCTGGAGGGCGCCGGTGTTCCTTGATCCAGGTCAAGAGAAGAAGGGCGCCGGACAATAGCCTGCAGCCATGAAACCGCTTGGGAGAGCGTTCATGGCAAGCCGGAAAGTACAACAGGGGTTGGTGCTGGGGATGAGCACCGCTGCGTTCACCATCTGCTTCATGGTGTGGATGATGTTCGCGGTGCTCGGGGTGCCCATCAAGGAACTGCTGCAGCTCAACGAGACCCAGTTCGGCCTGCTGGCCTCGACGCCGGTGCTGACCGGCTCGCTGGTGCGCCTGCCGCTGGGCATGCTCACCGACCGCTTCGGCGGGCGCATCGTGTTCTTCATCCTGATGCTGGTCTGCGTGCTGCCGATCTACCTGATCGGCGAGGCCACCCAGTACTGGCAGTTCCTCGTCCTCGGGCTGTTCGTCGGCCTGGCCGGCGGCTCCTTCTCGGTGGGCATCGCCTACGTCGCCAAGTGGTTCGACAAGTCCAGCCAGGGACTGGCCATGGGCATCTTCGGCGCCGGCAACGCCGGCTCGGCGCTGACCAAGTTCATCGCCCCGGCGATCATCGCCGCGGCCAGCTGGCAGATGGTGCCCAAGGTGTACTCGCTGGTGATGTTCGTCACCGCGCTGCTGTTCTGGTTCTTCACCTACGAGGACAAGTCACACCGGGTGGCCAGCAGCGTGTCGCTGGGCGAGCAGCTGAAGACCCTGAAGGACCCGCGCGTCTGGCGCTACTGCCAGTACTACTCGATCGTCTTCGGCGGCTACGTCGCGCTGGCCCTGTGGATGACCAAGTACTACGTGCAGGAATACGGTTTCAGCCTGCAGAGCGCGGCGCTGCTGGCCGCCTGCTTCTCCCTGCCGGGCGGTGTGCTGCGCGCCATCGGCGGTTGGATGTCGGACAAGTGGGGCGCGCACAGCGTGACCTGGTGGGTGATGTGGGTGAGCTGGGTGTGCCTGTTCATCCTGTCCTACCCGCAGACCGACTTCACCGTGCACACGGTCAACGGCCCGCAGACTTTCCACATCGGCCTCAACGTCTGGGTGTTCACCGCGCTGATGTTCGTCATGGGCATCGCCTGGGCCTTCGGCAAGGCCTCGGTGTTCAAGTACATCTCCAACGAATTCCCTGATCGCATGGGCGCCGTGTCCGGAATCGTCGGCCTCGCCGGAGGCCTGGGCGGCTTCGTCCTGCCGATCATGTTCGGCGCCCTGGTGGACCTCACCGGCGTGCGCAGCTCCTGTTTCATGCTGATGTACGGCGTGGTCTGGGTCTCCCTGATCTGGATGTACCTCAGCGAGGTTCGCAAAACCCCGGTCATGGGTTCGGGTTCCACCGGCCCCATGGATTCCGCTTCCTGACAAGGAGACTGAGCATGTCCGCAACCAAGAATCCGGCCATGGGGCAGCCGCCCCGGCAAGGGCCGGTGATCGAGGAATGGCGCCCGGAGGACCCGCATTTCTGGGGTTCCACCGGCAAGGCCATCGCCACCCGCAACCTGTGGATCTCGATTCCCGCGCTGTTTCTCGCCTTCGCCGTGTGGATGGTGTGGAGCACGGTGATCGTGCGCCTCAACGCCATCGGCTTCAGCTTCAGCACCGATCAGCTGTTCTGGCTGGCGGCACTGCCGGGGCTGTCCGGGGCGACCCTGCGCATCTTCTATTCGTTCATGGTGCCGGTGTTCGGCGGGCGCCGCTGGACCGCCCTGAGCACCGCCTCGCTGCTGATTCCGTCGATCTGGATGGGATTTGCCGTGCAGGACCCGGGCACTCCCTACAGCGTGTTCGTGATCATCGCTCTGCTGTGCGGTTTCGGCGGCGGCAACTTCGCCTCCAGCATGTCCAACATCAGCTTCTTCTACCCCAAGGCGCAGCAGGGCACCGCCCTGGGCCTGAACGCCGGCCTGGGTAACCTGGGCGTGTCGGCCATGCAGTTCCTGGTGCCGCTGGTCATCGGCTTCGGCCTGTTCGGCGCGCTCGGTGGCAAGCCGCAGGAGCTGGCTGACGGCAGCCAGCTGTGGCTGCAGAACGCCGGCCTGGTGTGGGTGCCGCTGATCGCGGCGGTGACCCTGGCGGCCTGGTTCGGCATGAACGACCTGGCCAGCGCCAAGGCGTCCTTCGCCGAGCAGGCGGTGATCTTCAGGCGCAAGCACAACTGGCTGATGTGCTGGCTGTACCTGGCCACCTTCGGTTCCTTCATCGGCTTCGCCGCGGCCTTCCCGCTGCTGATCAAGCATTCCTTCCCCGAGGTAAACGCGCTCAAGTTCGCCTTCCTCGGCCCGCTGGTCGGCGCCCTGGTGCGTCCGCTGGGCGGCTGGGTGGCAGACAAGCTGGGTGGCGCGCGAGTGACCCTGTGGAACTTCGTGCTGATGATCGCCGCCGTGTTCGGGGTGATCGCCTTCCTGCCGCAGAGCGGCCAGGGCGGCAACTTCTACGGCTTCCTGGCCATGTTCATGCTGCTGTTCGTCACCACCGGCATCGGCAACGGCTCCACCTTCCGCATGATCCCGGTGATCTTCCGCACCCTGCACGAGCGCCTCAGCGCCGGCAAGGGCGCCGCCGAGAAGGAGCAGGCGATCAAGGCCGCCGGCAAGGAATCGGCCGCGGTGCTCGGCTTCAGCTCGGCCATCGGGGCCTTCGGCGCCTTCTTCATTCCCAAGTCCTTCGGCAGCTCCATCGCCCTCACCGGCGGGCCCGAGGTCGCCCTGTACGTGTTCGTTGGCTACTACGTCAGCTGCATCCTGGTCACCTGGTGGTGGTACTCGCGCAAGGGCGCAGAGACCCCCTGCTAGTCCGCCACAACCCAAGAAATGACGAGCGCGGGGCCGCCCGCACTCAGCCTGAGAGGAAGAGAAAATGAGCCACATACTCGACCAGCTGCGCTTCTTCAATCGCAAGCAGGGGGAGTTCGCCGACGGCCATGGCGAGACCCGCAAGGAATCGCGTGACTGGGAGAACGTCTACCGCTCGCGCTGGCAGTACGACAAGATCGTGCGTTCCACCCACGGGGTGAACTGCACCGGGTCGTGCTCCTGGAAGATCTACGTGAAGAACGGCCTGATCACCTGGGAAACCCAGCAGACCGACTACCCGCGCACGCGCAACGACCTGCCCAACCACGAACCGCGTGGCTGCCCGCGCGGCGCCAGCTACAGCTGGTACATCTACAGCGCCAACCGCCTGAAGTACCCCAAGGTCCGTAAACCCCTGCTCAAGCTGTGGCGCGAAGCGCGCAAGACCCTGGCGCCGGTCGAGGCCTGGGCCAGCATCGTCAGCGACCCGGTCAAGGCCGAGAGCTACAAGAGCAAGCGCGGCATGGGCGGCTTCATCCGTTCCAGCTGGAACGAGGTCAACGAGATCATCGCCGCGGCCAACGTCTACACCGTCAAGCAGTTCGGCCCGGACCGCGTGGTCGGCTTCTCGCCGATCCCGGCCATGTCGATGGTCAGCTATGCCGCCGGTAGCCGTTACCTGTCGCTGATCGGCGGCGTGTGCCTGAGCTTCTACGACTGGTACTGCGACCTGCCGCCGTCCTCGCCGCAGGTGTGGGGCGAGCAGACCGACGTGCCGGAATCGGCCGACTGGTACAACTCCAACTACATCATCGCCTGGGGCTCCAACGTTCCGCAGACCCGTACCCCGGACGCGCACTTCTTCACCGAGGTACGCTACAAGGGCACCAAGACCGTGGCCATCACCCCGGACTACGCCGAGGTGGCCAAGCTCACCGACCTCTGGCTCAACCCCAAGCAGGGCACCGACGCGGCGCTGGCGCAGGCCTTCGCTCACGTCATCTTCAAGGAATTCCACCTGGAGAAGCCCAGCGCCTACTTCACCGACTACGCCAAGCGCTACACCGACCTGCCGATGCTGGTGCTGCTCAATGAGCAGGACGGCAGCTACCGTGCCGAGCGCTTCCTGCGTGCCAGCGACCTGACCGACAGCCTCGGCCAGGGCAACAACCCCGAGTGGAAAACCATCGCCGTCGACGCCTCGGGCGAGCTGGTGTCGCCGCAGGGCTCCATCGGCTACCGCTGGGGCGAGAAGGGCAAGTGGAACATTGAGGCCCGCGAGGGCGGTGCCGGGCGCGAGGTCGATCTCAAGCTCAGCCAGATCGACAGTGGCGAAGTGGCGGAAGTCGCCTTCCCCTATTTCGGCGGGCAGACCCACGAATACTTCACCGCCGTGCCGGGCGAGGAGATCCAGCTGCGCCGCGTACCGGTGCGCACCGTGATCCTGGCCGACGGCAGCCAGGCGCGGGTCGCCAGCGTGTTCGACCTGATGGCCGCCAACCTCGGCATCGACCGTGGCCTGGGCGGCGCCAACGTCGCCAACCACTATGACGACGACCGCGTGCCGGGCACCCCGGCCTGGCAGGAAAAGATCACCGGTGTCAGCCGCGAGAAGGCCATCCAGATCGCCCGCGAGTTCGCCGACAACGCCGACAAGACCAAGGGCCGTTCCATGATCATCGTCGGTGCGGCGATGAACCACTGGTACCACATGGACATGAACTACCGTGGCCTGATCAACATGCTGATGTTGTGCGGCTGCGTCGGTCAGACCGGTGGCGGCTGGGCCCACTACGTCGGCCAGGAGAAGCTGCGTCCGCAGTGCGGCTGGCTGCCGCTGGCCTTCGGCCTGGACTGGAGCCGTCCGCCGCGGCAGATGAACGGCACCAGCTTCTTCTACAACCACAGCTCGCAGTGGCGCCACGAGAAGATGAGCATTCACGAGGTGCTCTCGCCGCTGGCCGACAAGTCGCAGTTCCCCGAGCACATGCTCGACTACAACATCCGCGCCGAGCGCGCCGGCTGGCTGCCGAGCGCCCCGCAGCTGAACCGCAACCCGCTGCAGATCTGCCGCGACGCCCAGGCCGCCGGCCTGTCGCCGGTGGACTACGTGACCAAGTCGTTGCAGGACGGTTCGCTGCGCTTCTCCTGCGAACAGCCGGACAACCCGGTCAACTTCCCGCGCAACATGTTCATCTGGCGCTCGAACTTGCTCGGTTCTTCGGGCAAGGGCCACGAGTACATGCTCAAGTACCTGCTGGGTACCAAGAACGGCGTGATGAACGAGGACCTCGGCAAGCGCGGCGGCTTCAAGCCGAACGAGGCCGAGTGGGTGGACGAGGGCGCCATCGGCAAGCTCGACCTGGTGACTACCCTGGACTTCCGCATGTCCTCGACCTGCGTGTACTCCGACATCGTCCTGCCGACCGCGACCTGGTACGAGAAGGACGACATGAACACCTCGGACATGCACCCCTTCATCCACCCGCTGTCAGCCGCCATCGATCCGGCCTGGGAAGCGCGTTCGGACTGGGAAATCTACAAGGGCATCGCCAAGTCCTTCTCCGAGATGGCCAAGGGGCACCTGGGCGTCGAGCAGGACCTGGTCACCGTGCCGCTGCTGCACGACACCCCCGGCGAACTGGCGCAGCCCTTCGGTGGCAGCGACTGGAAGACCGCGGGCGTGGCGCCGCAGCCGGGCAAGAACTGCCCGAACATCACGGTGGTCGAGCGCGACTACCCGAACACCTACAAGAAGTTCACCTCGCTCGGCCCGCTGCTGGACAAGCTGGGCAACGGCGGCAAGGGCATCAACTGGAACACCGAGCACGAGGTCGAGTTCCTCGGCGAGCTGAACTACAAGGTGCGCGAGGAGGGCGTCAGCCAGGGCCGGCCGAAGATCGAGTCGGCCATCGACGCGGCGGAGGTCATCCTCTCGCTGGCTCCGGAAACCAACGGCCATGTTGCCGTGAAGGCCTGGGCCGCGCTGTCGGAGTTCACCGGTCGCGATCACAGCCACCTGGCGCTGCCCAAGGAGCATGAGGCGATCCGCTTCCGCGATATCCAGGCGCAGCCGCGCAAGATCATCTCCAGCCCGACCTGGTCCGGCCTGGAAGACGAGCATGTGTCCTACAACGCCGGCTACACCAACGTCCACGAGCTGATCCCGTGGCGCACCATCACCGGTCGCCAGCAGTTCTACCAGGATCACCCCTGGATGCTGGCCTTCGGCGAGGGCCTGATGAGCTACCGGCCGCCGATCAACACCCGCTCGACCGGCTACGTGAAGGGCAAGATGTCCAACGGCAACCCGGAGATCTGCCTGAACTGGATCACCCCGCACCAGAAGTGGGGCATCCACAGCACCTACACCGACAACCTGATCATGCTCACCCTGAGCCGTGGCGGTCCGATCGTGTGGATGAGCGAGATCGACGCCAAGAAGGTCGGCATCGAGGACAACGACTGGATCGAGTGCTTCAACGCCAACGGCGCCCTGACCGCCCGCGCGGTGGTCAGCCAGCGGGTCAAGGAAGGCATGGTGATGATGTACCACGCCCAGGAACGCATCGTGAACGTGCCCGGCGCCGAGAGCACCCAGACCCGCGGTGGCCACCACAACTCGGTGACCCGCGTGGTCCTGAAACCCACCCATATGATCGGTGGCTACGCCCAGCTGGCCTACGGCTTCAACTACTACGGCACCGTGGGCTGCAACCGCGACGAGTTCGTCGTGGTGCGCAAGATGAACAAGGTGGACTGGCTGGACGGGCCTAACGGCGACGCCCTGCCACAACCGCTGCCGACCGAGATCGAGTGAGGAGAGCCGACATGAAAATTCGTTCACAAGTAGGCATGGTCCTGAACCTGGACAAGTGCATCGGCTGCCACACCTGCTCGATCACCTGCAAAAACGTCTGGACCAGCCGCGAAGGCATGGAATACGCCTGGTTCAACAACGTCGAGACCAAGCCCGGTATCGGCTACCCGAAAGAGTGGGAAAACCAGGAGAAGTGGAAAGGCGGCTGGGTGCGCAACAAGGATGGTTCGATCAACCCGAAGATCGGCGGCAAGTTCCGTGTGTTGGCGAACATCTTCTCCAACCCGGACCTGCCGAGCATCGACGACTACTACGAGCCGTTCGACTTCGACTACCAGCACCTGCACACCGCGCCGCTGGGTAACCACCAGCCGGTGGCCCGGCCGCGTTCGGTGATCTCCGGCCAGCGCATGGAGAAGATCGAGTGGGGCCCGAACTGGGAGGAGATTCTCGGCACCGAGTTCGCCAAACGGCGCAAGGACAAGAACTTCGACAAGGTGCAGGCCGACATCTACGGCGAGTACGAAAACACCTTCATGATGTACCTGCCGCGCCTGTGCGAGCACTGCCTCAACCCGGCGTGCGCGGCCTCCTGCCCGAGCGGCGCGATCTACAAGCGCGAAGAGGACGGCATCGTTCTCATCGACCAGGAGAAGTGCCGCGGCTGGCGCATGTGCATCAGCGGCTGCCCGTACAAGAAGATCTACTTCAACTGGAAGAGCGGCAAATCCGAGAAGTGCATCTTCTGCTACCCGCGCATCGAG
>JAJLLC010000022.1:0-103066 GCA_033838285.1 Pseudomonadaceae bacterium | reverse complement strand
ACGAGCCGCTCTCGGTGGTACGGGCGACCGTCCTCGCTGCGAAGGCGCTCGATTGGCCCGCCGACAAGCTGAACGTCTACCTGCTCGACGACGGCAGGCGCGACGAGTTCCGCGCCTTCGCCTCGCAGGTCGGCGTCGGCTATCTGGTGCGCACGGACAACCGCCACGCCAAGGCCGGCAACCTCAACCACGCGCTGAAGCTGACCCACGGCGACTACATCGCCATCTTCGATGCCGACCACGTGCCTACCCGCTCCTTCCTCCAGGTCGGCATGGGTTGGTTCCTGCGTGACCCCAAGCTGGCGATGCTGCAGACGCCGCACTTCTTCTTCTCGCCGGACCCCTTCGAGAAGAACCTCGACACCTTCCGTTCGGTGCCCAACGAGGGCGAGCTGTTCTACGGCCTGGTGCAGGACGGCAACGACCTGTGGAACGCCACCTTCTTCTGCGGCTCCTGCGCCATCATCAAGCGCGGCCCGTTGGAGGAAGTCGGCGGCATCGCCGTGGAGACCGTCACCGAGGACGCCCACACCGCTTTGAAGCTCAATCGCCTGGGTTACAACACCGCCTACCTGGCGCTGCCGCAGGCCGCCGGCCTGGCCACCGAGAGCCTGTCCGGGCACATCGGCCAGCGCATCCGCTGGGCGCGTGGCATGGCGCAGATCTTCCGCACAGACAACCCGCTGCTGGGCAAGGGGCTCAAGCTCGGCCAGCGCCTGTGCTACCTCAACGCCATGCTGCACTTCTTCTACGGCCTGCCGCGCCTGGTGTTCCTCACCGCGCCGCTGGCCTACCTGTTCTTCGGCGCGCAGATCTTCCAGGCCGAGGCCCTGCTGATCCTGGCCTACGCGCTGCCGCACATCCTCATCGCCAGCGTCACCAACTCGACCATCCAGGGGCGCTTCCGCCATTCCTTCTGGAACGAGGTCTACGAGTCGGTGCTGGCCTGGTACATCATGCGTCCGGTGCTGCTGGCGATGGTCAACCCCAAGCTGGGCAAGTTCAACGTGACGGCCAAGGGCGGGGTGATCGACCAGAGCTACTTCGACTGGAAGATGGCCCGCCCCTACATCGTGGTGCTGGCGCTGAACCTGCTGGGCGTGCTGGCCGGCCTGTGGAAGCTGGGCTTCGACCCCGAGGTCAGCGTGGCCACCGTGCTGATCAACCTGACCTGGACCTTCTACAACATCGTCATCAGCGCCGCCTCGGTGGCGGTGGCCGCCGAGGCCCGGCAGATCCGCGCCGAGCCGCGGGTGTACGCCGAGCTGCCGGCCACCCTGAGCCTGGCCAACGGCAAGACCATCGTCTGCCGCACCAACGACTTCTCCCAGCGCGGCATCGGCATCGCCCTGCCCGAAGGGGCGCACGTCGAGCGTGGCGAGCAGCTGCTGGTGTCGCTGTTCCGCGACAACGAGGAATGCGTGTTCCCCGCCGTGGTGATGTTCTCCCGCGACGGCGTGCTGGGTCTGAACTTCCTCAAGCTGAACATCGAGCAGCAGCGCGAGCTAACCCGCATGACCTTCTCGCGCGCCGACACCTGGGCCGCCACCTGGGGCCAGGGCGCCGTCGATACCCCGCTCGGCGCCCTCGCCGAAGTCTCCAGCATCGGCTGGCGCGGCATTCGCCTGTTGTCGCGCGCCACTTTCGCCGAATTGCGTGCGCGCCTGCGCAGCCCGTCCTTCCACCTTCGCTCCACCCCGAGGAACCCATGAGCCAGAAACGCAATGGACTCTCGTCCCTGTGTCTCGCACTGACCCTGCCGCTGCTGGTGGCTTCCGCCTGGGCCGAGGAGCCAATCGAGGAGGGCGCGGTGGCCGTCGAGGGCGAGGAAGTCCCGACTGAGGCCGTGCCGGTCGAGTTCGTGCCGACCTACAGCGCCACGCTCAAGCAGCTGGGCGCCAACTACACCATGCACCTGCGCGGCATCGAGGGCAGCGACAGCGTCAGCTTCGACGTGCGCGCCGACCAGGTGGTGAGCAAGGCGCGGGTCCAGCTGGAGTACAGCTATTCACCGGCGCTGCTGCCCGACCTGTCGCAGATCAACCTGATGATCAACGACCAGGTGGCGGCCAGCCTGCCGGTGCCCAAGGAGACCGCCGGCACCCTGCAGCAGCAGGTGCTGGACATCCCGCCGCACCTGATCACCGAGTTCAACCGCCTGACCCTGCAGCTGATCGGTCACTACACCATGATGTGCGAGGACCCGCTGCATTCCAGCCTGTGGGCCAAGGTCAGCAACACCAGCGAACTGCAGCTGGAGACCACCCAGATCGCCCTGCCGGACGACCTGGCCAAGCTACCGCTGCCGTTCTTCGACAGCCGTGATTCGCGTCTGCTGGAGCTACCCTTCGTGTTTGCCGGTGCGCCGGACAACCGCAGCCTGGAGGCCGCTGGCATGGTGTCCTCGTGGTTCGGCGCGCTGGCCAGCTATCGCGGTGCGCGTTTCCCGGTGAGCCTCGGCCAGCTGCCGGAGAAGGGCAACGCCATTGTCCTGCTCAGCGGTGCGGCCAGTGTCGACGGTGTGCCCGCGGCAACCGACAAGGGCCCCAGTCTGACCCTGATGGCGCACCCCGCCGACCCTTTCGGCAAGCTGCTGATCCTGCGCGGTGACGACGGCGAACAGCTCAAGCAGGCCGCCCTGGCGCTGGTCACCGGCAGCCAGGTGCTGTCCGGCGCCCACGCGCGCATCGAGCGCATCGACAGCTTGGCGCCGCGCGAACCCTATGACGCGCCGAACTGGTTGCCCAGCGACCGCCCGGTGCGCCTCGGCGAGCTGGCCGATGCCAAGCGCCTGAGCGTTTCCGGCTATGACCCGGGCACCATCAACCTGCCCATGCGCCTGCCGCCGGACCTGTTCAACTGGCGCGCGCCTGGCGTGCCGCTGCACCTCAAGTACCGCTACACGCCGCAGCCGGTGTCGACCAACTCGTCGCTGCTGATCAGTGTCGGCGGCAAGTTCATCAAGTCGCTGCCGCTGCCGTCGCAGGAGAACCTCGACAAGTCCCTGCTGGCCAAGCTGCAGGATGACAGCCTGCTGCGCGAGGCCAAGCTGATGCTGCCGCTGGACAGCCTGCCGCTGCAGTCGGCCCTGCAGCTGCGCTTCATGTACGACTACATCAAGCAGGGTGATTGTCGCGACATCATCATCGACAACATGCGCGGCACCATCGAGCCGGATTCGACCCTGGACCTGAGCGGCTACGAGCATTTCATCGCCATGCCCAACCTGGGCGTGTTCCAGAGCAGCGGCTTCCCGTTCACCCGCATGGCCGACCTGGCCGAGACCGCCGTGGTGATCCCGGCCGGCGCCAGTGCCGAGGAAATCTCCCTGCTGCTCGACCTGCTCGGCCGCTTCGGCGAGTCCACCGGCCTGCCTGCCAGCGGCGTCAGCGTGACCCAGGGCGACAACGATGCCGAGCTGGAGGACAAGGACCTGCTGGTGCTGGCCACCGGCAGCAACCAGCCGCTGCTGGAGCGCTGGGCCGACTGGCTGCCGGCGCAGATCAACGGGCGCGCCAGTTTCGAGCTGTCCGACCTGGTCCATCGCGTGCGCCACTGGGTGGACAGCGACAGCCGCCGCCCGGCGCGCAGCAACCTGGTGCTGGGCAGCGGCGCGGCCGGCGCCTACGTGGCCGGCTTCGAGTCGCCGCTGACCAGCGAGCGCAGCGTGGTGGTGATCGCCGCCAGCGCCGCCGAGCGGCTGGGCGAAGTCAGCGCGGCCCTGCGCGGCGGCGAGGACTACGAGCAGTCCCTGCAGGGCAGCCTGGCGGTGGTCAACGGCACGCGCATCAACTCGCTGGTGGCCGACGAGCAATACCATGTCGGCGACCTGGGCTGGTTCCGCTACCTGCAGTGGCTGCTGGCGCACAACCTGGGCTGGATGCTGCTGCTCACCGCGCTGGGCGTCGGCCTGATCAGCCTGCTGCTGTTCGTCAGCCTGCGTGCGCGGGCCCGTGCCCGCCTGAACGGCTGAGGTCGGCGATGCGGCGCCTGTATCCGACTCTCTGCGCCGGCCTGCTGAGCCTCGTGCTCGGCGGCGCCGCGCAGGCTGCCTGCCCGGTCGATTGGCCGCACTGGCAGCGCTTCGCCGAACACTGGATCCAGCCGGACGGCCGCGTCCTGGAGTCCAGCCTGGAGAAGAACCACAGCACCTCGGAGGGGCAGTCCTACGCGCTTTTCTTCGCCCTGGTGGCCAACGACCAGGCGCGTTTCGAGCGCATCTGGCGCTGGAGCCGCGAGAACCTCGCCGGCAACGATCCGCAGAACATCCTGCCGGCCTGGCTGTGGGGGCAGGGCAAGGATGGCCAGTGGCAGGTGCAGGACCCCAACTCCGCCTCCGACGCCGACCTGTGGTTCGTCTACGCCCTGCTGGAAGCCGACCGCCTGTGGCGCAAGCCCGAATACCGCGCCGATGCGCTGGCTCTGCTGGCGCAGATCAAGGCCCGAGAAACCACCGAGCTGCCAGGCCTGGGCCCCGTTTTGCTGCCGGGGCCGATCGGCTTCTCGCATATCGGCCATCTGTGGCGCATCAATCCCAGCTACCAGCCGTTGCCACTGCTGCGCCGCCTCGCCGCCGTCGACCCCAAGGGGCCGTGGAACGCCATCGCCCGGCACAGTGCGGTGTTGCAGGAGCAGGCCGGGCCGCATGGCTTTGCCGCCGACTGGATCGGTTACCGCGCCGTGTCCGAGCGTGCCGGGCTGTTCGCCAGCGACCCAATGAAGGGTGACAGCGGCAGCTACGACGCCATTCGCGTTTACCTCTGGGCCGGCATGACCGACCCTGCCGACCCGCTGGCCAAGCCGCTGCTCGACAGCCTGTTCGGCATGGCGCGCGCCACCGCCTCCAGCGGCCTGCCGCCGGAGAAGGTCGACGTGCGCACGGGCGTCACCTCGGGGCAGAGCCCGAGCGGCTTCTCCGGCGCGCTGGTGCCGTACTTCCGCGCCAAGGGCCAGCCCTGGCTGGAAGAGTTGCAGGACCAGCGTGCGCGCGGCGCCATCGACCAGTGGATCGCCGGCACCGGGCCTGCGCCGTTCTATTACGACTACATGCTCAGCCTGTTCGGCCTCGGCTGGGCAGACAAGTACTACCGTTTCGCGGCCGATGGCCGTCTGCTACCGCTTTGGGAGTCTCCATGTTCCGCTACCGCCCGCTGACTCTGGCGCTGCTCGCCGTCCTGGCCCATGGCGGTGCCCAGGCCGAGGGCAGCGATGCCCAGCGCCTGCTGATCGAGCAGGGACATTTCTGGCAGGCGCAGGACAAGCCCAAGCGTGCCGGCGAGGTCTGGCAGAAGCTGCTGCTGATCGATGCGGCGCAGCCGGATGCGCTCTATGGCCTGGGCTTCATCGCGGTCAAGGACGGCGACCTGGCCAGTGCCGCTGGCTACCTGCAGCGCCTGCAGGCCATCCAGCCGTTGCCGCGCCAGGCCCTGCTGCTGGAGCAGGACATCCGCCTGGCCGATCCGGCCAACCAGAAGCTGCTCGACGAGGCTCGCCTGCTGGTCGAGAGCGACCAGCGCGCCGAGGCTGCCGAGGTCTATCGCCGTGCGCTGGGTGGCAAGCCCGCGCAGGGGCAGATCGGCCTGGAGTTCTACAACAACCTGGGCTACGTCGACGCGCACTGGGCCGAGGCCCGCAGCGGCATGGAGCGTATCCACCGCGAGTACCCGGATGACCCCTACGCCGCGCTGTTCCTGGCCAAGCACCTGGCGCGCAACCAGGGCGCACGCGAGGAGGGCATCCGTGCCCTGGCCAAGCTGGCCGAGCGCGAGGATATCGGTGGCGACGCCGACGAAAGCTGGCGCCTGGCGCTGACCTGGATCGGCCCGCCCAACAAGGCGCAGCAGCCGCTGTTCGAGCAGTTCCTCAAGACCCATCCGGACGACGAGGAAATCCGCGCGCTGCTGGTCAAGGGCCGCACGCAGCCCGCCAGCGCAGCCGCGGCCTGGCGCCGTGATCCGCAGCTCGACCGCGGGCTCAAGGCACTGGAGAAAGGCGAACTGCAGGTGGCCGAGCGCGAGTTGAGTGCCTACCTGGAGAAGCACCCGAAGGACCCTGATGCCCTCGGCGGGCTGGGCATCCTGCGCCAGCGCCAGGAGCGCTTCGAGGATGCCGAGCTGCTGCTCACCCGTGCCGTGAAGGGCGGTGGTGGCCGCGCCTGGCAGAGCGCGCTGGACGATGTGCGCTACTGGTCGCTGCTGCAGCGTGCGCGCGACAACATCGCCAATGCGCGCAATGCCGATGCCCGCCAGCAACTGGAACAGGCGCGCCGGCTCAAGCCCAAGGATGCCGAGGCCGTGCTGAGCCTGGCCGAGCTGCAGGCCCAGCAGGGCGAGCTCGCGGCCGCCGAAGCCGGCTATCGCCAGGCGCTGCAGTTGGGCCAGCAGCAGGCGCGCGCCCTGCGCGGCCTGGTGCAGGTGCTGGGTGGGCAGGGCAAGGCCGACGAGGCCCTGCGCGAGCTGGACAAGCTGCCCAAGGCCGAGCGCGAGAAGATCGGCAGCCTCAGCCAGCTGCGTGCCGAGCAGGCGCTGCAGCGCGCCCGCGCCGCCGAACAGCGCGGCGACAGCGCCGGCATGCGCCGCGAGCTGGAAAACGCCCTGCGCGATGACCCGAACAATGCCTGGGCACGCTTCGCCCTGGCGCGCCTGTACGTTGACCTGGGCGCCGTGGACGAGGCGCGCAGCCTGGTCGATGGCCTGTTGCAGACCCAGCCGAACGACCGCGACGCGCTGTACACCAGCGCCCTGCTGTCCATGCAGCTGGGCGACTGGCGCAAGGCCCAGGCGACCCTTGCGCGCATTCCGCGCGACGCGCGCAATTCGGACGTCAGCCGGCTGGTGGCCGAAGTGGATTTCAACCTGCAGATGCAGGAAATCGAGCGCCTCAACCGCAGCGGTCGGCGCGCCGAGGCGCGTGCCTTCCTCGGCCGCATCGAACCGCTGGCCCAGGGCAAGCCGGCGCGCCTGGCCAGCATGGCTTCGGCCTACGCCGATGCCGACGACCCGCAGCGTGCCATGGTCATCATGCGCGACCTGCTGGCGCGCAGCCCGCGCAACGATCTGTCGCTGATCCTGAGCTACGCCGGCGTGCTGTTGCGCGCCGAGCAGGACGCCGAGGTGGCCGCGATTCTGCGCGACCTGCAGGGCCGCAGCATGACCGTGGAGCAGCGCAAGCAGTACGACGACCTGCTGTTCCACTACCGCGTGCGCCAGGCCGAGCAGCTGCGCCTGCGCGGTGAGCTGGCCGCCGCCTACGACACTCTGGCGCCCGCCCTGGCTCTGCGCCCGCAGGACCCGCTAGCGGTCTCCGCGCTGGCGCGCATGTACGGCGCCAACGGCAACACCGCCAAGGCCCTGGAGCTGTTCAAGCCGCTGGTGCAGCGTCACCCGCAGGACGCCAACCTGCAGGTCGGTGCCGCCGACATGGCCGCCCAGCAGGCCGAGAACGGCTACGCCGAGGAGCGCCTGGAGCAGGCGCTGAAGCTGGCGCCCAACGATGTCGACATCCTCACCACTGCTGCCCGTGTGTACCGCTACCTTGGTCGCACCGGTACCGCCGCCGAGCTGCTGGGCAAGGTGGTGGCCCAGGAGAAACGCGAACAGACCCCGAGCTACGCCGCCAGCACCCGCCCGGCCAGCGCGCCGGCCAACCCCTTCGCCGGTGTTGGCAGTCTGGCCGCAGCACCCGCCGCGATTCCCGACCCGGTATCGACCCTGCCGGCGCCGGTCGAACGTCCGCGCCTGGCGCTGGACGACATTCCCGCTCCGGCGAGCAGCCAGCCGCGTGCCCCGGCCCGTGCCGAGCTGCCGGTGGCCACCACGCGCGACAGCCTGCTGACCCTGGAGCCCGCGCCGGTATCGGCGACCGCTCTGGCCGCCGCCGAGCCTGCCTCGGCCAACCCCTTCCTGCCGGGGGCCGAGGAAGAGCCGGACCCGCGTGCCGGCATGAGCGAAGTGGCCCGCGCGCTGGACGACATCCTGCAGCAGCGCAGCGCTTATGTGGTGCAGGGCGTGACGGTGCGGACCAACGACAGCGAGGACGGCCTGAGCAAGATGACCGACATCCAGGCGCCGATCGAGGCCAGCATGCCGCTGGGCGACCAGCGCGTGGCGTTGCGGGTGACCCCGGTGCACCTGGATGCTGGCAAGCTGGATGCCGACGCCAGCATGCGCTATGGCACGGGTGCTGCCGGCGTGATCAACGAAGCGCTGGCATTCGCTTCTGACAACCCGGGCGTGACGTCCGAAGAGCTGGCCGCAGAGACGAAGCGCTTGTTGAACAAGGGCATGGGGCGGCAGAAGGATAGTGGAGTGGGGCTTGCAGTCGCCTGGGAAAGTGAGCCACACGGT
Source organism: Pseudomonadaceae bacterium (assembly GCA_033838285.1). Lineage (GTDB taxonomy): Bacteria > Pseudomonadota > Gammaproteobacteria > Pseudomonadales > Pseudomonadaceae > Aquipseudomonas. Next base: position 94,721 of record JAJLLC010000022.1, on the reverse strand, counting down.
CTCAAGGCCGATATTGGCGTGAGCCCGCTGGGTTTCCTCTACAGCACTGCCGTGGGCGGCATCAGCCTCGAGCGTTCGTTTGCTGGCCATCCAAACCTGCATTACGGCCTGAGCCTGTCGCGCCGCGCGGTGACCGATAGCCTGACCTCCTTCGCCGGCTCGCGCGACGAGCGTTCGGGCGAGGAGTGGGGGGGCGTCACGGCCAACGGTCTGCGCGCTCAGCTGTCCTACGATGACGGCGAGATCGGTGCCTATGGCTACGGTTCGGCCCATGCGCTGCTGGGCAACAATGTCAAATCCAATACCCGTGCTGAGCTGGGCAGTGGCGTCTACTGGTACCTGCTCAATGACGAGCGCAGCATGCTGACTGCCGGGCTTGGAGCCACCGGCATCGGCTACGAGAACAACCAGGGCAACTTCACCTACGGTAGTGGCGGGTACTTCAGTCCGCAGCAGTTCTATTCACTGTTCATCCCGGTCAACTGGGCTCATCGCGGCGAACGTTGGACATACAGGGTTCGTAGCTCCGTGGGTGTCCAGCACTTCAAGCAGGACTCGACGCCCTACTTCATCAATGATGGTGGCAGGCAGGATCAGCTCGAAGACTATGCGGCGCTGGCGGCGAGCAATGGTGGCTATCTACCTACCCGGTTTGAGGGGTCTAGCGAAACCGGCATCGGCTACAACCTGAGCGCCGCCGCAGAGTACAAGCTAGGTGATCACTTCTTTCTCGGTGGCCAGCTCGGAATGGACAACGCCCAGGACTACGAGCAACTGAATGGCAGCCTGTACCTGCGCTACATGCTTGAAGAAATGACTGGCCCGATGAGCTTGCCCGTTTCTCCCTATCAATCTCCCTACGCGAACTAGAAAGGCATTTATTCGATGGCTTCCTCCCTGCTTGCCGGCCTGTCGATCCTGATCATTGGCGACAGCCATATGGCCACCCCCAACTACCTGATCGGCGGCCTGCACGACGACCTCATCCGCAAGGGCGCCAATGTCCATTCCATCGGGATCTGCGGGGCCAACGCCGGCGACTGGCTGAAGGTTTCCCCGGGCGGCAACTGCGGCGCTGCCGAGCGCCGTGGCAAGGAGCCGGCCCAGGTGCTGCGCGGCAAGGCCAGCACCACGCCGATCAAGGAGCTGATCGCCAAGGACAAGCCGGACCTGGTGCTGATCGTGATCGGCGACACCATGGCCGGCTACGACAAGCCGTCCTTCCCCAAGGCCTGGATCTGGCAGCAGACCACCAGCCTGACCAAGGCCATCGGCGCCACCGGCACCCAGTGCGCCTGGATCGGGCCGAACTGGGGCACCGAGGGCGGCAAGTACGGCAAGACCTACGCCAAGGTGAAGCAGATGTCGGCCTTCCTCGCCGCCAATGTGGCGCCGTGCAGCTACGTCGACTCGCTGAAATTCTCCAAGCCGGGCGAGTGGGCCACCACCGACGGCCAGCACCTCAATGTGCAGGGCTACCAGAAGTGGGGCGCGGCCATCAGCGCCGAGCTGGAGACGGTGCGCAAGGGCGCCGCCCAGTAAGCCTGGTTTCCTCTTTACGAACGATTCAAGGAGTTTCAGATGTCTTCTTCCGTACTGGCCGGCCTGACCCTTCTGGTGCTCGGCGAAAGCCACATGAGCCTGCAGAACCACCTGACCGAGCCGCTCAACGCGGCACTGGTGGCCAAGGGCGCCAAGGTGCATTCGATCGGCGCCTGCGGTGCCGGCGCGGCCGACTGGCTGGTGACCAAGAAGGTCGACTGCGGTGCCGTGCAGGACAACAACGGCAAGCTGGTGCTCAAGGGCAGTGGCGCCACCACCACGCCGATCAAGGAGCTGATCGCGCAGCAGAAGCCGGACGTGGTGGTGCTGGTGATCGGCGACACCATGGCCTCCTACGACAAGCCGGCCTTTCCCAAGGCCTGGGCCTGGCAGAGCGTGACCAACCTGACCAAGGCCATCGCCGCCACCGGCACCCAGTGCGTGTGGGTCGGCCCGGCCTGGGGCAAGGCCGGCGGCAAGTACAAGAAGAACGACCCGCGCACCCAGTTCATGTCGCAGTTCCTCGCCGCCAACGTGGCGCCCTGCACCTATGTCGACTCGTTGAAGATGTCCAAGCCGGGGCAGTGGGTGACCACCGATGGCCAGCACTTCACCGTGGCCGGCTACAAGGCCTGGGGCAATGCCATCGCCGAAGCGATGAGCAAGCTGCCGGCCACCAGCCTGAAAGGAGGCAAGTGATGAAGCGCGCACTGCTCGGCCTGTTCGCTGTGCTGCCGCTGGGCCAGGCCCTGGCGGCGGAGATTCCGCTGTACCCCACCGGGCCCAGCGAAGACTCGGCCTTCCTGCGCTTCTTCAATGCCGGCGAGACGCCGCTGGAACTGAACGCCGCCAACGGTGCCAGCCTGCGCCTGGAAGGCGAGCAGCGTGCCTCCGATTTCCTCACCGTGCCGGCCGGCAAGCCGATCCAGGGCAGTCTGAAGCAGGGCGACGGGCAGCAGGCGCTGGACGTCAGCGTCGAGCCGGGCGAGTTCGCCACCGTGGTCGGCCTCGGTAACGGCAAGGAACTGCGCCTGTTGACCCTGCGCGAACAGCCGGATGACTTCAACGCGCTGAAGGCCTCGCTGGCCTTCTACAGCCTCGACGGCAGCTGTGCCAACGCCGGCCTGCAGGCCGCCGGGCGCAATGTCGACATCTTCAAGGATGTCGCCGAAGGCAGCCTGCAGCGGCGTTCGATCAACCCGCTGAAGCTGTCCGTGCAGCTGCGTTGCGGCGGTGCCGCCGTCGGCCAGCCGCTGGACCTCGGCCAGCTGGCCGCCGGTCAGCGCTACACCCTGTTCCTGGTGCCCTCGGCCCAGGGGCCGCGCCTGTTCCAGGCCCTGGACAACCTAGCGAACTGACGCCCCAGACATGGTCTTCACCTCACTCGAGTTCCTGACGCTCTTTCTACCCCTCGTTCTGCTGATCTATGTGATCTCGCCCACGCAGTGGCGCAACGCTGTGCTGCTGGTCGGCAGCTGGGTGTTCTTCGGCTGGCTCAGCCCGATGTTCATGCTGCTGCATACGGTGCTGACCATGATTACCTGGGTAGGGGGGTTGCTGATTGACCGGGCGCCCTCCGGCTCGAGGGGCCGTGGGCGCTGGTTGGCGGCCATGATCGTGCTCAACGTACTGGTTCTGTGCTGGTACAAGTACGCCAACATCCTGGCCGCCACCCTCAACGAGGTGCTGATGTCGCAGGGCGCGCTGCCGCTGGAGTGGCAGAAGGTGGCCTTGCCGGCGGGCCTGTCGTTCATCGTGCTGCAGGCCATCTCCTACCTGGTCGATGTGTATCGGCGCACCGTCAAGGTAGAGCGCAGTTTCGTCGACTACGCCACCTACCTGCTGATGTTCGGCCAGTCCATCGCCGGGCCGATCATTCGTTACAGCTGGGTGAGCGAAGACCTCCACCATCGTGGATTGAGCAGGCGCAACTTCAGTCTCGGCGCCCGGCGCTTCATGATCGGTATGAGCATGAAGGTGCTGGTGGCCGACAGCCTGGCGCCAGTGGTCGACGTGGCGTTCGCGCTGCCCGAGCCCAGCTTTGTCGATGCCTGGATGGGCTGTCTGGCCTATTCACTGCAACTGTTCTTCGACTTCGCCGGTTACAGTGCCATGGCCATCGGTATCGGCCTGATGCTGGGCTTCCACTTTCCGGAGAACTTCAATCGCCCTTATCTGGCGAGCAGCATCCAGGACTTCTGGCGGCGCTGGCATCTGTCCTTGTCCAGCTGGATTCGCGATTACCTGTATATCCCCTTCGGCGGTAATCGCGGCAGCCAGTGGATGATCTACCGCAATCTGCTGCTGACCATGGCCATCGCCGGCCTGTGGCACGGTGGTGACAGCTGGAACTTCCTGCTCTGGGGTGTGGCGCACGGGGTTGCCCTGTGCGTGGCGCGAGTCTGGAGCAGTGCGGGTTGGTTCAGCATGCCCAGGGCACTGTCACACGTGCTGACGCTGCTGTTCGTCGCGCTGGCCTGGACCCTGTTCCGCGCCCCTGATTTTGCGACGGCGCTGAACATGTATGCCGGTCAATTCGGTCTGCATGCCTTTGCCCTGGGCGACGCCCTGGCGGCGACGGTTCGTCCCACGCATGCGATCGCTGCGTTGCTCGGCGTGTTCTGCGTCATTGCACCGATCTATCAGCAGCGTTTCGAGGCGCGCTACAGCCACAATGCCCTGTTCTGGCTGGCGGGTTCTCTGTGGCCGGTGGTGGGCTTCCTGTTGTCGTTCGCGTTGATCGCCAGCCGTGAAACCGTGCCCTTCCTGTACTTCCAGTTCTAAGGCCTGAAGTGATGACTGATACCCACAACTCAGCCGCCGAGGGTTTAGCCGCGAAACTGAGCCCCCTCGCGGGCATGGTGATGCTGGTCTTCCTCGTGGCTGGTCTGGTCTCTGTGCTCTGGGCCATGCTGGTGAGCAATAAAGTCGCTTTGCAGCCGACCGAGCAACTCAGCCTGGAGCAGATGCTCGATGGCGCGCTGACGCAGCATATCGCCAAGGAGCTTTCCCACGTGACCCTGGCCAGGAAGGCTGCCGACCTGGAGCGGGCCGCCAGCTGGCTGCTGATCGGCGACACCGGCGCGCGCGTGCGTCAGGGTTGTCCGGGCTGGCTGTTCCTGGCCGACGAGAACCGCATCCATCCGCGTGCCGAGGCCAATGCCCAGGCGCGTGCGGACAAGGTGCTCGCCGTGCGCGACTGGCTGGCGGCGCGCAACATCCGCCTGCTGGTGGCGCTGGTGCCGGACAAGAGCCGGATCGCCGCCGACCAGCTGTGCGGCATCAGTCGTTCCGCCCAGCTGGCCGATCGCGCGCAGCGCTGGCAGGCGCAGCTGCAGCAGGCCGGTGTGGCGGTGCTGGACCTGGCGCCGACCCTGCAGGCGCTCGGCAGTTCGGCCTACCTGCGCAGCGACACCCACTGGAGCGAAGCCGGGGCGCAGGCGGCCGCGCTGGCCCTGGCGCCCCAGGTCGGCGCGCTCGGCGTGACCCCGACACCGGCGCAGCAGCTGGTGCGCGAAGTACAGCCGGAGGCGCCGCGCCCCGGCGATCTGGTGCGCCTGGCGGGCCTCGACTGGCTGCCGCAAGGCCTGCAGCCGGCCGGCGAGCGGGTGGCCGAGTCGCGCTTCAGCAAGGTCGAGCAGGCCGAAGCACTGAGCGAGGACGACCTGTTCGGCGACAGTCAGCTGCCCAACGTGGCGCTGATCGGTACCTCCTTCTCGCGCAATTCCAACTTCGTGGCCTTCCTCGAGCAGGCGCTGGGGGCCAGCCTGGGCAACTTCGCCAAGGACGGCGGCGAGTTCTCCGGCGCCGCCAGGGACTACTTCGCCAGCCCGGCCTTCCGCGAGACGCCACCGCAGCTGCTGATCTGGGAGATCCCCGAGCGTGACCTGCAGTCGCCCTACAAGGACGACATCGAGCTGCCGGCGCTGTAACAACTTGTAATGAAAGTTCGCCCGGGGCCCGGCAGGCGCTCGCCCCGGTGACGCGGTCAGATGTAGTGGGAGCAGTCCCGGGGTCGGCATTCGCCGGCCCCATCCCAGCGGTCGAAGGAGGCCGCCATGTCCCGTCTAGCCCTTGCCCTTGCAGTTCTGGCCCTGAGCCTCAGCGGTTGCGTCGCCTATGGCGGCGACTATGGCCATCCCGGCTATCGCGTGCAGTACTACGACAGTTATCCGTCCTACCGCGTCTACTACTACGACGATGACCGCAACTACCATCGCTGGCATCGCGACCGCTATCAGGAGCGCCGCCATTCGCACTACGCGCCGGGCTACGACGGCCGCTACCAGTGGCACGACGACAGGCACCGCTACGACCGCTACCGCGATCGCCAGCGCCAGCGCGTGCAGGGCTACCAACCGCCACGCCAGGGCTGGGAGCAGCGCTACCGCCAGCATGACCGCCGCGACCAGTCGTCCTGGCGGCGCCAGGACGGCCAGCGCTACGACGGCTACTCGCGCCAGCACCAGGAGCACCGCCACGAGCGCCACCGCAGCCAGGAGCGCGAGCCGGATCGGCGCAGCCAGCGCGGCGATGGCCGCTACTGGGGGATTTCCAACTGAGTGAGGGGCAGCGGGGAGCGTCCCGCCGTCGCCTCAGCGCGGCTCGACGAAGAGTTTCTGCACCGCCGAGAAGTCCAGCTTGCCGTTGCCCTGCTTGAGCAGCAGGCGATACAGCTGCAACGCCAGCGCGCCCATCGGCGTGCTGCTGCCGGTGGCCTGCGCCGCCTCCTGGGCCAGGCCGAGGTCCTTGGCCATCAGCTCGGCCATAAAGCCGCCGCTGTAGCCTTTCGACGCCGGCACGTTGTCCATCACCCCCGGCCAGGGGTTGTACTTCTCCAGGCTCCAGTTGCCGCCCGAACTCTGCCGCATGATCTCGGCCAGTACGGCCGGGTCCAGGCCGCTGGCCACGCCCAGGGCCATGGCCTCGGCGGTGCCGATCATGTGCACGGCGAGCAGCTGGTTGTTGCACACCTTGGCCACCTGGCCGGCGCCGTCGGGGCCGGCGTGGAAGATGTTCTTGCCCATGGCGGCGAGGATCGGTCGGGCCTTTTCCAAGGCTTCGGCCTTGCCGCCGACCATGAAGGTCAGGGTGCCGGCGGCGGCGCCGGCGGTACCGCCGGATACCGGCGCATCGAGCAGGGCGATGCCGCGCGCGGCCGCCGCCGCATGCACCTTGCGCGCGGAGTCCGGGGCGATGGTCGAGCATTCCAGCACCAGGCTGCCGGGCGTGATCTTCTGCAGCAGGCCGTCATCGCCCAGGTACAGACCTTCCACATGGCGGCTGGCCGGCAGCATGCTGACCACCACCTGGGCGTCGCGCACCGCCTCGGCGGCGCTGGCGGCAGGCTTGCCGCCGTCCTGGGTGAAGGCGTCCAGCGCCTCTTGCACCAGGTCGAAGGCGGTGACGGCAAAGCCGGCCTTGAGCAGGTTGCGGGCCATGGGCAGGCCCATGTGGCCGAGGCCGATGAAGGCGATCTGGGTCATTGTTGTTCTCCTCGAATTGCCAGCATGTCAGGGAAGTGGGAGCGGCCTTGGCCGCGATGCTCTTGAGGGGGCAGATTCGCGGCCAGGACCGCTCCCACGGTTACAGATCCGCCAGCGGATGCGCGCCTTCCCACACCGGGGCGAAGTGCGCCTCGATCACCGCCGCCGGGATGGCGGCCGGGTCGGGCCAGTGCCACTTCGGCGCCTGGTCCTTGTCGATCAGGCGCGCGCGCACGCCCTCGGGGAATTCCGGATGGCGGCAGCAGTTCAGGCTCATGGCGTACTCCATGCGGAACACCTCGGCCAGCGACAGGTGGCGGGCGCGGCGGATCTGCTGCCAGACCAGGTGCGCGGTCAGCGGGCAGCCGGCGGCCAGGGTCTTGGCGGCGCGCGCCAGCAGCAGGTCGTCGTCCCCCTGCAGGGCGGCGAGGGCACGCCAGGCGGCGGGCAGGTCGGCCACGTCGAGCAGCGCGTCGATGCGCTCGCGGCGCGGCAGCCACTGGGCTTGCGGCAGTTCCGCGCGGGCCTCGTGCTCCAGGGCGCGGAGCAGGCTGGTGAGCTGTTCGGCGGCCTGCTGCTGCCAGTTGAGCTGTGTCAGGCCGTCGAGCAGCGCGTCCTGCTGGTCGTCGCGCAGGAAGCGGTCGGCGAGATTCAGGTCCAGGGCGTCGCGGGCGTTGATGCTGGCGGCGCTGAGGCCGAGGAACAGGCCGAGCCTGCCCGGCAGGCGGGCGAGGAACCAGCTGCCGCCCACGTCCGGGTACAGGCCGATGTTGATCTCCGGCATCCCTAGGCGGCTGCTCGGGGTGACGATGCGGATCGCCGCGCCCTGCATCAGGCCCATGCCGCCGCCCAGCACATGGCCGTGGGCCCAGCAGATCAGCGGCTTGGGATAGGTGTGGATGCGGTGGTCGAGGCGGTATTCGTCGGCGAAGAAGCGCCGCGCCAGCGGCGGCACCTCGCCGGGGTGCTCGCGGCACTGCTGCACCAGCTGCACCACGTCGCCGCCGGCGCAGAAGGCCTTGGGCCCGTTGCCGCGCAGCAGCACGCAGGCGATACGCTCGTCCTCGGCCCACTGGCGCAGCTTGGCGTCCAGCGCCTCGATCATCGGCAGGCTCAGGGCGTTGAGGCTCTTCTCCGCATCCAGGCTGGCGATGCCGATGCGGTAGCCATGCTGGGCGGGGCGTTCTTCGAAATGCAGGTTCATGGCGGTCATCACTTGTTGCGCCACTGCGGGTCGCGTTTCTCCAGGAAGGCGTTGACGCCCTCGCGGGTGTCGTCGGCGTCGAACAGGTCGACGAAGCGCTCGCGCTCCTCCGGCAGCCAGGTGTTCGGGCCGCGTGAACGTGCGCCCTGGATCAGCGGCTTGATGGTGCGCACCGCCACCGGGCTCTGCCGCGCCACCTTGGCCGCCAGCAGCAGGGCGGTGCCGCGCGCCTCGCCGCTGTCCACCACCTGCTCGATGAGGCCGATGCGCAGGGCGGTCTCGGCGTCGATGCGCTCGCCGCAGAGGATCATGCGCTTGGCCCAGCCTTCGCCGACCAGCCAGGGCAGGGCCTGGGTACCGCCGGCACAGGGCAGCAGGCCGACGGTCGCCTCGGGCAGGGCCAGCTGGGCCTGGCGCTCGGCGATGCGGATGTCGCAGGCCAGGGCGCATTCCAGGCCGCCGCCCATGGCGTAGCCGTTGATCGCGGCGATGGACACGCCGCGGAAGTCGCGCAGGGTCTCGAAGGCCTCGCCGAAGCGCCGCGCCATCTCGCGGGCGCGCGCCTTGTCGCCGTCGGCGAACAGGTTGAGGTCGGCGCCGGCGCTGAAGAACTTGCTGCCCTGGCCGGTCACCACCAGGGCGTAGATGTCGTCGTCGCGGTTGAGGTGTTCGACCACCTGCTTGAGGCCGATCAGCGAGTCGCGGTCCCAGGTGTTGGCCGGCGGGTGGTTGATGGTGATCAGCGCGGTGTGTCCGTGCTTCTCCACCGTCAGCTTGTGGGTCAGGTCGAAGATGCCGGGTTTGTAGGCTTCGATGGCGGTGCTCATAACGCTCCTCGTCTGTGTTCTTGCCCGTCTCATTCATGGGAGATGGGGCAGGGGGAGAGGGTGGCTGTTCGGCCCCCTCTCCCTGACCCTCTCCCCGGGGGGAGAGGGGACTATAAGCAAAAGCTACAGCAGGCGATCGAGCATGCCGCCCTGGTCCAGCAGGCGGCGGGCGATGATCACCCGCATGATCTCGTTGGTGCCTTCCAGTATCTGGTGCACGCGGCTGTCGCGCACCCAGCGCTCCAGCGGATAGTCGTTGAGGTAACCGTAGCCACCATGCAGCTGCAGGGCCTCGTTGCACACCGTGAAGCAGTGGTCGGTGGCGAAGCGCTTGGCCATGGCGCAGTACAGGCTGGCCTCGGCGTGGCCGTGGTCCAGCTTGTGCGCGGCCAGGCGCACCATCTGCCTGCTCGCGGTCAGGTCGGTGAGCATATCGGCCAGCTTGAACTGCAGGGCCTGGAAGGTACTGAGCTGCTTGCCGAACTGCTTGCGTTCCTCGACGTAGCGCAGGCTCTGCTCCAGCGCCGCCTGGGCCGCGCCGAGGGAGCAGCTGGCGATGTTGATGCGGCCGCCGTCCAGGCCCTTCATGGCATAGACGAAGCCCTGGCCCTCCGGACCGATGCGGTTGCCGGCCGGGATGCGCACGCCCTCGAAGGCGATGGTGCGGGTCGGCTGCGCGCGCCAGCCCATCTTCAGCTCGTTGCGCCCGTATTTCACCCCCGGCGCGTCGCCCGGCACCAGGAAGCAGGACACGCCCTTGGCGCCGTCCTCGCCGGTGCGCGCCATGACGATCAGTACATCGGTGCTGCCGGCGCCGGAGATGAAGCACTTGCTGCCGTCCAGCACGTACTCGTCGCCGTCGCGCCGCGCGCGGGTACGCAGGTGGGCGGCGTCGGAGCCGGCGTCCGGCTCGGTCAGGCAGTAGGAGGCCAGCAGCTCGCCGCTGGTCAGGCGCGGCAGCCAGGCATCCTTCAGCGCCTGGTCGGCGAAGCTGGCCAGCATCCAGCTGGCCATGTTGTGGATGGTGAGGAAGGCGGTGGTGGCGATACAGCCGGCGGACAGCTGTTCGAAGATCAGCGAGCTGGACAGGCGCGACAGGCCCAGGCCGCCATCCTCTTCCTTGATGTACAGAGCCAGGTAGCCCTGTTCGGCGGCGCGCTTGATCACGTCCACCGGGAAGTGGTGGTCGCGGTCCCAGTCGGCGGCATGCGGCGCCAGCTCCTTCTGGGCGAAGGCGCGGGCGCTGTCGACCAGCAGGCGTTGTTCTTCGTTCAGCTCAAAGTCCATGGTTCCTCACTGCAGGGTGCTGGGCTGGCCGGCCGCCTGCCGCTCGGCCTGCCATTCGGCGAGGCTGGGTGCGGCCTGGGCGCCGTCCAGTTGGTGGACGATCTCGAAATAATCCTGGCGCAGGGCGTCCTTCATCACTTCGGCGCGCGGCTTGACCCGCACGGCGTAGACGCTCTGCACGTTCTGGTGGTCGAAGGCGCGCCACTGCTGCTGGTCCTTGAGCAGGCGGTAGCTGTGGCCTTCGAGGGCCTTGATCAAGGCTTCGCTGTCCAGGCTGCGGGCCCGTTCGGCGGCGTCGGCCCACTGGTGGACGATGCTGTAGGCCGAGGCGGCGGAGCTGGAGGGGTAGACCTGGTAGCGCTCGGTGAAGTCGCGCACGAAGGCCTTGCCGGCCTGCGAGCCGACCAGCTCGGGCACGCGCCAGGTCCAGGGCTCAGTGCCGATCACGCCCTGCATCAGGCTGGGGCCGGCCTGCTCGACTATGCCCTGGGTCAGGTTGGGCGCGACTATCTGCATGCGCCGGGTCAGGCCCAGGTCCTCGGCCACGCGCATGGCGCGCACCAGGTCCTCGCCGAACAGCACCAGCACCAGCACTTCGGCCTGGCTGGTGGCGGCCTGGCTCAGGCGCTCGTGGTAGTCGCCGAGGCGGGCGCCGGGGAAGGGCACCTTGAGCCCCGGGTGGCGAGCGCTGTCCTGGGTGCCGGTGGCCTGGCGCAGCGAGCTCTCGCTGGTGGTGCCCCAGGTGTAGTCGGCGGTGACGTAGAAGTAGCGCTTGCCCGGCAGGGTCTTGGCCAGGTACTGGCCGAGCACGCGGGCGCTCATCCAGGCGCTGTTGCACTCGCGGAACAGGTAGCGCTGGCCGTCCTTGCCGGTGGTGTCGTTGGAGTAGGTGAGGGTGCCGAAGTACAGCAGACCGCGCTCGCGGGCGCGCTTGCCGGCGGCGATGGCCACCGCGCTGGAGGCGCCACCGAAGAGCATGGCGGCGCCCTCGTCGGCCAGCTTGTCGACGTTCTTCACCGCCTTTTCCGGGCGCGAGGCGCTGTCCCGGCTGGACAGGCGCAGCGGCCGGCCCAGCACGCCGCCCTGGGCGTTGAGCTCGTCGATGGCCAGCAAGGCTCCGCGCATCTGTGCCAGTCCCTCTTCCTTGTAAGGGCCGGTGCGCGGGTAGTTGAGGCCGAGGGTGATGGGCTCGGCGGCCTGCGCACAGGCGGTGATCCCGGCCCACAGGGCCAGGGTGGCGGTCAGTCGTTTCATCGGACAATGGCTCCTTGTTCTTGTTGTGCCAGGGCCACTCTGAGGCCCTGGCGAACGCGGAGGCATTGTCTTTTCGTCTTAGTCGTCCGTTATTGAGGTGAGTCAGGTCTCACTTCAGCTGGATGGTCATGTTCGGTCCACTCACCGGGCTGTCATCGAACCAGCGGCTGGTGACCGTCTTGGTCTCGGTGTAGAAACGTACCGCCTGCTTGCCGTAGGCGTGCAGGTCGCCATAGAAGGAGCCTTTCCAGCCGGTGAAGGAGAAGAACGGCAGCGGCACTGGGATCGGCACGTTGATGCCCACCTGGCCGACTTCCACCGCGTGCTGGTAGTGGCGCGCGGCGCCGCCGGAGCGGGTGAAGATGCTGGTGCCGTTGCCGTAGGGGCTGGCGTTGACCAGCTCAATGGCCTGCTCCAGGGTGTCGACTTCCATGCATACCAGCACTGGGCCGAAGATTTCTTCGCGGTAGAGTGACATCTTCGTCGTCACGCCGCGGAACAGGGTCGGACCCAGCCAGTTGCCGTCCGGGTAGCCGGGTACCTCGCAGTGGCTGCCGTCGAGCAGGCACTCGGCGCCTTCGGCCTTGCCCTCGGCGATCAGCCGCTGTACGCGCTGCTTGGCCTGCTGGCTGATCAGCGGGCCGTAGGCGGCGCCGCTGTCCTTCCAGTAGCCGGGGCGCAGCTCGGCCATCTGCGCGGCCAGCTCGGGAATCCAGTCTTTCGACTCGCCGACGAATACCGCCACGCTGATCGCCATGCAGCGCTGGCCGGCGGCGCCGCAGCTGGCGCCGAGCAGGTTGCTGATGACCTGGTCCTTGGGCGCGTCGGGCATGATCACCATGTGGTTCTTGGCGCCGGCGAAGGCCTGCACGCGCTTCAGGTGCTGGGTGCCGGTGCGGTAGATATGCTGGCCCACCGGCACCGAGCCGACGAAGGAGATGGCGCGGATGTCCTCGTGGGTGAGCAGGGCGTCCACCACCTCGCGGCCGCCGTGCAGCACCTGCAGCACGCCGGCCGGCGCGCCGGCCTCGAGGAACAGCTCGGCCAGGCGGTTGGGGGTCAGCGGGTCCTGCTCCGACGGTTTGAGGATGAAGGTGTTGCCGCAGGCGATGGCCAGCGGGAACATCCACAGCGGGATCATCGCCGGGAAGTTGAACGGGGTGATGCCGACGCACACGCCCAGCGGCTGGATATAGCTGGCGGTGTCGATCTCGCGGGCGACGTTCTCCACCGTCTCGCCCATCATCAGGCTGCAGATGTTGGCCGCGTGCTCGGCCACCTCGATGCCGCGCCAGACGTCGCCCTTGGCATCGGCGAAGGTCTTGCCGGTCTCGCTGGCGAGGATCTCGGCCAGCTCGTCGTGGTGCTCCTTGAGCAGGTGCTGGTAGCGCAGCATCAGCCGCGCACGCTCCGGCACCGGCACTTCGCGCCAGGCGAGGAAGGCCTTCTTGGCACTGGCGATGGCCGCCTCGATCTCCTCATGGGTGGCCTTGGGTGCCAGGGCCAGGACTTCCTGGGTGGCCGGGTCGGTCACTTCGATCAGTTCACGGGCGTGGCTGGCCTGCCACTGGCCATCGATCAGCTGGGGGATCACTCGGGGCATCGCGGGCCTCCTGATTGTTCTTGTGTGCCCCTGTTATAGCCGCAGCCGACCAGCCTGTGGATTGACGATATTGCTCTCGGGATGGACGATCTTGGGATTCGAAACCGGAGAGTCAGCATGGCCGCATCCGTCGAAACCTCCAACTGGCCGCTGCCCGCCGGCGGCCTGCGCTTCATCGTCCCGCCGCGGCTGCGCCGTGTGCTGGCCCGCCATCCGCTCAGCGGCGGCTGCTACCCGCTGGCCCTGGGGTTCTACCCGGAGGCCGCCGGACACCGCATGCAGCGCGCGCAGCCGGACGATCACCTGCTGATCTACTGCCGCGCCGGGCGTGGCTGGCTGGAGACGGTGGATGGACGATTAGAGGTCGGTGGCGGCGACCTGCTGCTGCTGCCGCGCGGCCAGGCCCACGCCTACGGCGCCGACCCCGAGCGGCCCTGGACCCTGTACTGGGTGCACTTCGACGGCAGCCTCGGCGACGACTTCCTGCGCCTGCTGGGCAGGCCCGGCGCCCGGCGCATCGGTGTGCAGCCGCGCCTGCTGGCGGACTTCGAGGCGCTGCTCGGCCTGCACCGCCAGGGCCTCAACCCGGCGCACTTCATCCACGCCGCCCACCAGTTGCAGGCACTGCTCAGCTCGCTGGCCATATTGCCGGCGCGCACCACGTTGAAGTCCGGGCGGGTGCTGGACGTGGACGCGGTGCAGGCGGTGATGCGCAGCCACCTGCATGGTAGCCTCAACCTCGACGAGCTGGCGGCGCAGTTCAAGCTGTCGCGCTTCCACTTCGCCAAGACCTACCGCGCCCTGACCGGCCACGCGCCGATCCAGGACTTCATCCAGCTGAAGATGGCCCAGGCCTGTCGCCTGCTCGACCAGGGCAGCCTGGAAGTGCGGCAGATCGCTGAGCAGCTGGGCTACGACGATCCCTACTACTTCTCGCGGCTGTTCCGGAAGGTGGTGGGCATGGCGCCCAGTTATTACCGGGCGCTGCATCAGGGGTAGGTTCGACCGGTGGGGGGCTTGAGTTCAAAGCGTGTTAGGACTGGGGCAATGTCAGTTAACTGAATCGCCCGATGGCTCGCGCTCGCGGCAGCCCCTCAACCAAGTGCTGCCGACGAGAGCATCTAGACTTGGCGTGCGGGGCTTATGTTCGCCTCCGGCTTGCCGATAAACAAAAAGCAGAATTATCCGGATGGCCAGGAACCTAGATGCTTAATCTATTTCGTAAAAGATCTGCCTTGGATGTGATGGATGCTATCGAGCAGACGCAGGGGGTCATCGAGTTCGATCTTGACGGCAAAATTATTCGAGCCAACCAGAAGTTCCTGGACTTGTTGGGCTATTCGCTCGACGAAGTGCGCCGCCGTCATCACAGCATCTTCGCCACCCCCGATTACGCCCGGAGCCCGGAATACCGCTCCTTCTGGCAGGATCTGCGGGCAGGCAGGCCTCAGACTGGAGAGTTCAAGCGGCTCAGCAAAAGCGGGGAGCCTGTTTGGATTCAGGCAACCTACACCCCGATTATTCGTGGCGGCAGGGTCCAGCGGATCATCAAGTTTGCCACCGACGTTACCGCCCAGGTGATCGAGGGCGCCCGCATTCGCGCGCAGATGGAGGCCATCAATCGCTCACAGGCGGTTATCGAGTTCGGCCCTGACGGCACGATTCTCGAAGCCAACGAAAACTTCCTCAATCTGATGGGCTATTCCCTGGCAGAGATTCGCGGCAAGAAGCACCAGATTTTCGTCCGTGAGTCCGAGCGCACATCCAGGTCTTACGCCGAATTCTGGAACAAGCTGCGCGCCGGCAACTTCGAGACAGCCGAGTACGAGAGGATCACCAAGAGTGGCCGCCCTGTCTGGATTCATGCCACCTATAACCCCATTTGCAGCTCCGATGGCGAGGTTGTGCGAGTCATCAAGTTCGCCAATGACATCACCGCCGAGGTGCTTCGCAATCAGGAATTCAAGCTGCTCTCCCTGGTCGCCAACGAGACAGACAACTCCATCGTCATCACCAACAAGGATGGCTTCATCCAGTATGTGAACCAGGGCTTTACCAAGCTCACCGGCTACAGCCTGGATGAAGTGGTCGGGAAGAAGCCGGGCCACTTCCTGCAGGGGCCGGCCACTGACATGCAAACCGTCGCGCAGATCAGGGATGACCTGCGTAACAACCGCCCCATTTACAACGAGATCCTGAACTACGGCAAAGCGGGCGAGCATTACTGGATTTCGCTGGTGATCAATCCCATTTTCAACGCTGCGGGTGAGGTCGAGCAGTACATCTCAATCCAGGCCAATATCACCCAAACCAAGGAGCTGTCCCTTGAGTCGGAAAAGCGGTTTGAAGCTATCAGCGTCACCAATGCCGTAGCTGAATGGGGAACAGATGGCTTGATGTACTCGGCCAACGGTTACCTGGTCCAGCACCTGGGTTGCCAGCAGGCATCCGAGCTGCTGCGCCTCAAGCTCAACCTTCGCGATATCCTGGGCGGCGAAGTCTTTTCGAGACTGCTCAAGGGTGAGCAATACGCTGGCGGTTATACGATCCCAGGCAAGGATGGGCGCACCATCCAATTCAGTGGGGCCGTCTGCCCAATCACCGATTCGATTGGCAGGATTCAGCGCCTGGTCAGCTACGGCATCGACGAGCAGGCCAAGCATGATGCCTCGCTGGTCACGGATCGCGAGATGCGCCTTGTACAGGAGTCGAGCACCCAGATCGCCAACATCATCGCAACGATCAACTCGATCACCCAGAGAACCAACCTCCTGGCCTTGAATGCCGCCATTGAGGCGGCCAGGGCCGGTGAGTCCGGCCGCGGCTTCGCCGTGGTTGCGGATGAGGTCCGCAAGCTCGCCCAGCAGTCCGCCGATTCGGCAACAGAGATCACCCAGCTGGTCACCGAAAGCACCGAGCGGATCGACCGCTTGAGCGCCTCCCTGAATGCCCTGCTGTCCTCATCGTAGATGCTGGCTCTTGCGCCTATGTGCTTATCGCCCGATCTGGCTTCTGATCTAGCCGCTGTCACCAACTGAATCGCACAAGTTTTGGTAGCCATTGGATGGCTGCTTCTGGCCGAAACCCGCCACTCAATAGCCCTTAATTCCGGTATCAGCTCTGCAAGCTCACACCCGCGCAATAGTCGCCAGTCCCGTCGCCACCAGTTTCTCCTGGCCATCCTGCACCGCGAACACATCGGCCCGGCACACCGCCTGGCGCTGGCCGGCCTTGAGCACTTCGGCGCGACAGACCAGGCGCTCGCCGAGGGCCGGGGCCAGCAGGTTGAGCTTGTATTCGCTGGTGACCACGTCGCCGCACACCGAGGCCGCGGCCCAGGCGCAGCCGCTATCGACCATGAAGCCGACCACGGCACCGTGCAGGTAGCCGTGATGCTGGCACAGGTCCGGGCGGCTGCGTACCTGCAGGCTGACCTTGCCGGGTGCGAAGTCGAGCAGTTCGGCGCCCAGCAGCTGGGCGAAGGTGGAGTGTTGCAGGGCCTGTTCCAGGCGTTCGCGGCTGATGCCGGTGGCGGTGTCCATGCGGGTGCTCCTCGCAGGTGGGGAGCCTGCAGTCTTGGCCGGCTTCGGCGTATGGGCCACATGCATCCACGGCCGTGATGGCCGGGCATCAGCTTGACTTGCCCGCGGCCCTTGCCTAGCGTGCCGCTTTCGTTTTTTCGCAGCAGGAACACCGCATGAGCGCCGACGACCGCATCAAACTCGAACCGGGCTGGAAGGAGGCCCTGCGCGAGGAGTTCGACAAGCCCTACATGCGCGAGCTGAGCGAGTTCCTGCGCAGCGAGAAGGCCGCCGGCAAGGCGATCTATCCGCCGGGGCCGCTGATCTTCAACGCACTCAACTCCACGCCGCTGGAGCGGGTCAAGGTAGTGATCATCGGCCAGGACCCCTACCACGGGCCGGGCCAGGCCCATGGCCTGTGCTTCTCGGTGCAGCCCGGGGTGCCGGCGCCGCCCTCGCTGGTGAACATCTTCAAGGAGCTCAAGCGTGACCTGAACATCGACATCCCCAGTCACGGCTGCCTGCAGAGCTGGGCGGAGCAGGGCGTGCTGCTGCTCAACACCTCGCTGACCGTGGAGCAGGGCAATGCCGGCGCGCACGCCAACAAGGGCTGGCAGCCGTTCACCGACAGGGTGATCGAGGTGGTCAACGCGCGCCCGGGCCACCTGGTGTTCCTGCTCTGGGGCGCACATGCGCAGAGCAAGCAGAAGCTGATCGACGCCACCCGCCATCTGGTGCTGAAGTCGGCGCATCCCTCGCCGCTCTCGGCTCATCGCGGCTTCCTCGGCAACGGCCACTTCAGCCGGACCAACAAGTACCTGGAGCAGTGCGGCCTCAGTCCGATCGACTGGCGACTGCCGCCCCTGTAGCCGTTTCGCAGCCCAGCCCGGCGATATCCGCGCGCAGCTCATTCAGGCGCTCCTGCAGGCGCTGGCGCTGCTGCGCCGAGCTGCTGGCGATCAGCCCGCCCAGCAGCTCGGCCAGGGCCCGCTCGCTACGGGCGAACGCGGCCCGGTAGTCCTCGCTCCAGTAGCGCTGGCGCTGGGCGATCAGCTGTTCGATGCGGGCGGCAAAGTCCTCGCCCTGCGGCTGCTCCAGGGCGGCCAGCAGCGCTGCCTGCCAGCGCTCGCGGCTGTCCAGCCAGAGCGCGCTCTGCCCCTCCAGCTGCCCTGCCCAGCGGGCCACCAGGTCGCGCTGCGCCGGATCGAGCTCTCCGAACCAGGGCTGCAGACGTTCTTCCATGCGCTCGCGGCGGCGCTCCAGCCGCTCGGCCGGCGGCGGCTCGACGAATTCACGGTGCAGCTCGGCGTTTTCCTCGGCCAGGGCCTGGCGCAGCTGCGCGACCTGCTGCGGGCTGAGCTGTTGCAGCAGGCCGGCGGCGGTGGGGGCGACCTGCAGCGATACCTCGTCGAGGGCCTGGCGGAGCTGGCCGAGGCGCTGCAGCAGGGCGTCGTCGTGCAATCGGCCGCTGGCCAGGCGGGCACCGTCTTCCTCGAGCCAGGCGGCCAGCTGCGGCATCTTTGCGCTGCAGTGCCAGTCCCGGTGTTGCTGCAGGCGTGGCCTGAGCCAGGCCTTCTGCTGTCGGTTCAGGTCCAGGTACTGGTCGGCGCGCCAGGTCAGCAGCCAGTCCAGGTTGCGGTAGGCCAGGTCGAGGCGGCTGCAGGCGGCCAGCAGGCTCAGGCTGGCCAGCAGCGCCAGGGTGGAGAGGGCGGATGAGCGGCGCATGACCTGGCCTCCACGTATCTACCTCGGCCGAGCATAGCCGGCCCTGTTCTCGGCGGCAGCATCGCGACATATCCGCTAAAACTCCTGTAGCGAAAATTCGACTGGAGCCGTAATGATAGTTAGCTAATAATTAGCTTGTGTTTATATCTGCTGTAACGGCATGTCCAGCATGAGTCCATCAGGTAGCCGCCGTGCGTGATTCCTTCTCGGCCTTCCTCGCGCCCGGCCCAGTGGCGCTGCAGTTCGCCCTCAAGACCCTGCTCAGCGGCGGCCTGGCGCTGTGGTGTGCCTTCCGTTTCGACCTCGACCAGCCGCAATGGGCGCTGATGACCGCCTTCATCGTCGCCCTGCCGCTGGCCGGCATGGTGGTGCAGAAGGGCCTGGCGCGGCTGCTTGGCACCTTCGTCGGCACCGCCATGGCGGTGCTGTTCATGGCCCTGTTCGCCCAGGCGCCCTGGTTGTTCCTGCTGGCGCTGGCGCTGTGGCTGGGGCTGTGCACGGCCGCCTCGACCCTGCTGCGCAGCGCCTGGGCCTACGCCTTCGTGCTGGCCGGCTACACGGTGGCGATCATCTGCCTGCCGATCCTCGGCAAGCCGCTGCAGGTGTTCGATGCGGCCGTGGCGCGCTGCACCGAGATCAGCCTGGGCATCCTCTGTTCCATGGCGGTCAGTGCCGTGCTGTGGCCGCAGCGGGTCGAGCGCGTGGTGGTGCAGCAGGCCCGCGCCGCCTGGCAGGGTGGCCTGCAGGCGGCGGCCACGGCGCTGCAGGGCCGGGCGGCGGCGCGCCAGGGCCTGCTGGAGACCCTGGGGCGGATAGTCGCGGTGGATGCCCAGCGCGAGCATGCCTGGTTCGAGGGGCCGCGCGGGCGCCAGCGGGCCCGCGGCCTGCGCGCGCTGACTCGCGAGCTGCTCGGCCTGCTGCGCATGGCGCGCGGCGTGGCGCGTCAGTGGCGGCAGCTGGACGAGGCGGATGCGCATGCCCTGGGAAGCTGGCTGGACGAGGTCCAGGCGCTGCTGACCGAACCGCATGCGGAGCGCCAGGAGGCGCTCTACCGGCGTTTGCTGGAGGAGTCGCAGGCGCCCGGCCAGCCGCTGCCACGGCAATACTGCCTGGGGCGGCTGGCCCTGCTGGTGCGCCAGCTCGGCCGCAGCGCCGCGACCCTGCAGGCGGTGGAGCGCGGCGAGGCGCCAGCGGACGCGCCGCCGCCGCTATCCTGGCACCGCGACCTGCAGACCGCCGCCGTCTATGGTCTGCGCAGCTGCCTGAGCCTGCTGGCGTTGTCGGTCTTCTGGCTGGCCACCGGCTGGCCGACCGCCAGCGCCGCACTGCTGCTGGCGGCCGTGGTGTGCAGCCTGTTCGCCAGCCGCGAGAATGCCGACCTGATCGGCATGGCCTTTCTGCGCGGCATCTTCTATGCCTTGCCGGTGGCCTTCGTCGTCGGCCAGTTGCTGCTGCCGCAGTGGAACGGCTTTGCCATGCTCTGCCTGGGGCTCGGCGTGCCGCTGCTGTTCGGCCTGCTGGCGATGGCGCGGCCGTCGCTGGCCGGCGCCGCCACCTCCTTCTGCCTGCATTTCATCGTGCTCTGTGCGCCGCGCAACGACATGGTCTATGACGTCGCCCTGTTCCTCAACGAGGCGCTGGCCATGCTGATCGGCGTCGGCTGCGCGGTGCTGGCGTTGCGCCTGGTGGTGCTGCGCAACCCGATCTGGCACGCGCGGCGCCTGCTGGCGGCGACCCTGGAGGACCTGGCGCGGCTCTGCTCGCGTGCGCTGGAAGGCGCCGAGAACTGGTTCGGTGGGCGCATGGCCGACCGCCTGCTGCAGCTGGCGCGCCACTACCCGCAGTTGCCGGAAGGTGGGCGCAGCCGCTGGGACGACGGCCTCGACGGGCTCGACCTGGGCGACGAGCTGCTGCACCTGCGTGCCTGCCTGGCGGCGGCGCCCGGCGCGCCGCGTGAGGCCGAGCGGCGCTTCTTCGGCGAAGTGCAGCGGTTGCTGGCTCAGGGCCCGGCACCGGCCCGCAGCCAGGCCCTGGAGCGACCTGCCGAGACCCTGGTACAGGCCCTGCAGGCGCAGCCGCCGGCCATCGAACTGCGCCTGGCCGAGGCCGCGCTGCTGCAACTGAGCCACAGCTGGCGCCAGTGGTGCGACCGCCAAGGAGATGTCCATGGAACTGCGTGAATGGGCGCTGGGTGGCGTGCTGCTCAGCCCCATGCTGCTCTACGCGCTGCTGGCGCTGCTGCTGACCGGCGCGCTGCGCCTGGCCCTGCAGCGTGCCGGGCTGGCGCGCTGGATCTGGCACGAGGCGCTGTTCGACTGCGCCCTGTACGTCTGTGTGCTGGCGGCGCTGCTCGCGGCGCTGGCCACCTGGTAAGGAGTTGAGGATGAACGCACTTCCGCGCAAGGCGGTGACCCTGATCGCGGTGCTGCTGGCCCTGCTGGCCGGCTGGTGGCTGTGGCATTTCTACATGATCGCGCCCTGGACCCGCGATGCGCGGGTGCGCGCCGACGTGGTCACCCTGGCCCCCGACGTGTCCGGTTGGGTGGTCGAGCTGAAGGTGCAGGACAACCAGCAGGTGCAGGCCGGCGACCTGCTCATGAGCATCGACCGCGAACGCTACCAGGCCGCACTGGACAAGGCCCGCGCCCTGGCCGAGACGCGCCGCCAGCAGCTGCGCCTGCGCGAGCACGAGGCCAACCGGCGCACCCGCCTGGGGCCGCAGGCGATCAGCGCCGAGCTGCGCGAGAACGCCCAGATCAACGCCGAGATCGCCCGCGCCGAGTTCCAGCAGGCCGAGGCCGAGGTCAAGCTGGCCGAACTCAACCTCAAGCGCAGCGAGGTGCGCGCGCCACGCGCGGGGCAGGTCACCAACCTGCACCTGGCCCAGGGCAACTACGTGCAGGCCGGTCAGGCGGTGATGGCCCTGGTGGCCGACGATTCCTTCTACGTGCAGGCCTATTTCGAGGAGACCAAGCTGCCGGGCATCCGCGTCGGCGCGCCCGCCGAGGTGATCCTGATGAGCGGCGACGAGACGCTGCGCGGCAGGGTGCAGAGCATCAGCCGCGGCATCACCGACCGCAACGCGGCGCCGGATGCGCAGCTGCTGGCCAATGTTGAGCCGACCTTCAACTGGGTGCGCCTGGCCCAGCGCATCCCGGTACGCATCGAGCTGGAGCAAGTGCCGAAGGACTTGCCGCTGAGCGCGGGGATGACGGCGAGCGTGCGGGTGGAGCGGGAGTAGGTGGGCTGGCAGCGTCGTGGCCTGGAGAAGGCCAGGGAGAGGGCGCCTGAGGGCATTACCCTCTCCCCCGGCTCCTCTCCCATTAATGGGCGAGGGGAGTCTGCTATCAGTCGTAGCCCGGGTTCAATCCGGGAGACAGGCGGCTCCGCTCCCGGATGGCATCCGGGCTACGGCAACGATGAAGCAGAAAAAAGGCCGCTCGATGAGCGGCCTTGTCGTAACCGGTCCTGGTCGCCCATCAACCAACCGTGACCTTGGGCATCTCCGGCATGTTCAGGGTCTGCTCGGCGCGCGGCGCCAGCACTTCGGCCTCGCCGTCCACCACCTGTTCGGCGTTCTGGTTGAACACCCGGGTGGCCAGGCGCACACGGCCCTTGGGCAGCTTCTCCAGCACTTCCAGCTTGACCGTCAGGGTGTCGCCGAGCTTCACCGGGCGGGTGAACTTGAGCTGCTGGCCGAGGTAGATGGTGCCCGGGCCGGGCAGGCGGCAGGCGATGGCGGCGCTGATTAGCGCACCGCTGAACATGCCGTGGGCGATGCGTTCCTTGAACATCGTCTCGGCGGCGAAGGCGGCGTCCAGGTGGACCGGGTTGTTGTCGCCGGAGACCGCGGCGAACAGCTGGATGTCGCGCTCCTCCACCTTCTTGTCGAGGCTGGCCTGCTGGCCGACTTCCAGCTTGTCGTAGGGAATGTTGGTGACCTGGGTCATGGGGACTCCTGTGTGCATGAGGCGCGTCGACCGCGGGCCAGGGCCCGTTCCAGCCAGTCGCGCAGGTGGGCGGTGACCTCGTCGCGGTTGCTCTCGTTGAGCAGCTCGTGACGGGCCTCGGGATAGATCTTCAGCTCCACGTCTTGCAGCCCGGCACTGCGCAGGGCGCCGGCCAGGTCGCCGAGGCGCTTGCCGGCGCTGACCGGGTCGCAGGCGCCGCCGATCACCAGTAGCGGCAGTTCGCTGTCGATCTGCGCAAGGTTTTCGACCGGGGTGATCTGCTGCAGGCCCTGCATCAGGTCGCACCACAGCTGGGTGGTGCAGACGAAACCGCACAGCGGGTCGCTCACGTACTTGTCGACCTCGGCCGGGTCGCGGCTGAGCCAGTCGAAGGCGGTACGGTTGGGCTTGAAGGCCTTGTTGAAGGAGCCGAAGGAGAGGAAGTCGATCAGCCGGCTGCGCCCGGTCGGGCCCAGGCGCCAGCGTTCGAAGCGGGTGATCAGGCTGGCGGCCTGGTACACCGGCAGCGGCTGGTAGTTGGAACCGGACAGGATGGCGCCCTGCAGGCTGCAGCTGTGCTGCATCAGGTAGGCCTGGCCGATGTAGCTGCCCATGCTGTGGCCGAGCAGGAGGATCGGCGTGTGCGGGTGCTGTCGGCGGATGTGGTGGTTGAGCGTGGCCAGGTCGCCGACCACCTTGGTCCAGCCGCCCGCATCGGCATAGTGGCCGAGCATGCCGCGTTCGGCGGTGCGGCCATGGCCGCGCTGGTCGAGGGCATAGACCGCAAAGCCCTCGGCCACCAGCGCGGCGGCCAGGCGGGCATAACGGGCGCTGTGCTCGGCCATGCCATGGGCGATCATCAGGGCCGCGCGGGGCGCCTGCCCGGCATGCCAGTGGCGCACGAACAGGGCAGTGCCGTCGCCGGCGTCGATCCAGAGTTGTTCTTCTTGCATGGCGGGTCCTTGTGCCCGGGAAGTGCCGGCATTGTGCATGGCGCGGCCGGCCAGGCAAAGGGTCCTACTGCGGCTGGTAGCGCTGCAGGATGCGCATGTACTCGCCACGGGCGTGCAGTTCGCGCAGGCCGCGCTCGAACACCGCCGCCCAGTCCGGCTGGCCCGGGCGCGGCTCGCTGAAGCCGACCACCAGGGGGATGCGCTCCAGCGCCGGCTCCTGCCACACCAGCTTGCCGCGCAGCTCGGCATCGCCGGCGATCAGGTATTCGCCGACGATGCGCTCCAGCAGCACCAGGTCGAAGCGCCTGGCGGCCAGCTTGCGCAGATTGCTGATGTCGTCCACCGCCTCCTCGACCACTATGCCGGAGGCGAGGATGCGCGGCGGGTAGCCATAGCCGCGCACTATGCCCACGCGGCGCCCGCGCAGGTCGGCCAGGCTGGCGAAGCTCACCGGCTCCTGTCGGCGCGCGAACAGGCCGAGCTGGCTGTAGAACAGCGGGCGCGAGGCGATCAGCCGCTCTTCCTTTATTTCCTGCGGCCACAGTGCCAGGGCGCCCTGGTAGGTGCCGCTGCGCAGCTCGGCGCGCACCCGCGCCCAGGGCAGGAAGTCGATGCGCGGGCGGTGGCCCTGGGTGGCGAAGGCGCGCTCGGTCAGCTCGACTATGCTGCCGCCGCCCGGCAGGCTCTCGCTGCTGTAGGGCGGGTATTCCAGGGTGGCCAGACGCGGTGCGGCCGCCAGCGGCAGGCAGGCCAGAGCGAGGAGGAGCGGGTAGAGGCGTCGGGGCATGGTCCGGCAACTGTCCAGGTGCGAGTACTAGCTATAGTCGAGCGTGGCACGAATCGCTGAAAAGCATGGCAAAGATTCACAGGGTCAATGAGCGCACCGGGGTATTTGCCTGGGCTGGCCGAGCTGTTAAGTTCCGGCACTATCCGGGCGAGTTCGCAGGTGCCCGGCCCCTATATTCAGGTCAAGGAGAACGACAACAATGCAACCTGATTTCTGGGACGACAAGCGCCCGGCCGGTGTTTCCAACCAGATCGACCTGAGCGCCTACCGCTCCGCGGTCGAAGTGTTCGAACGTTCCTGCAAGAAGTTCGCCGACCGCCCGGCCTTCAGCAACCTGGGCGTCACGCTGACCTACGCCGAGCTGGAGCGCCATTCCGCGGCCTTCGCCGCCTGGCTGCAGAAGCACACCGACCTCAAGCCCGGCGAGCGCATCGCCGTGCAGATGCCCAATATCCTGCAGTACCCGATCGCCGTGTTCGGCGCCATGCGCGCCGGGCTGATCGTGGTCAACACCAACCCGCTGTACACCGTGCGCGAGATGCGCCACCAGTTCAATGATGCCGGGGTGCGCGCGCTGGTGTACCTCAACACCTTCGGCAAGTCGGTGCAGGAGGTGCTGCCCGATACCCAGCTCGAATACCTGATCGAAGCGCGCATGGGCGATATGATGCCGCCGCTCAAGGGCATGCTGATCAATGCCGCGGTCAAGCACCTGAAGAAGATGGTGCCGGACTACCAGCTGCCCCAGGCCGTGTCCTTCAAGCAGGCGCTGCGCGAGGGCAAGGGCCACGCCTTCCAGCCCGCCAAGCTGAGCCAGGACGACATCGCCGTGCTGCAGTACACCGGCGGCACCACCGGCGTGGCCAAGGGCGCCATGCTCACCCATGGCAACCTGGTGGCCAACATGCTGCAGGTGCACAACTGCCTGCAGCAGGTCGGCGAGGACGGCCAGCCGCTGATGCGCGAGGGCGGCGAGATCATGATCGCGCCGCTGCCGCTCTATCACATCTATGCCTTCACCGCGAACTGCATGTGCATGATGGTCAGCGGCAACCACAACGTGCTGATCACCAACCCGCGCGACATCCCCGGCTTCGTCAAGGAACTGGGCAAGTGGCAGTTCTCCGCGCTGCTCGGCCTCAACACCCTGTTCGTCGCGCTGATGGACCACCCGGACTTCAAGAACCTCGACTTCTCCCGTCTCAAGCTGACCAACTCCGGCGGCACCGCGCTGGTCAAGGCCACCGCCGAGCGCTGGCAGCAGATGACCGGCTGCACCATAGTCGAGGGCTACGGCCTGACCGAGACCTCGCCGGTGGCCACCACCAACTGCTACGGCAAGTTGGCGCGCTTGGGCTCGGTGGGCATCCCGGTGGCCGGCACCGCGCTCAAGGTGATCGACGACAACGGCGTCGAGCAGCCGCTGGGCGAGCGTGGCGAGCTGTGCATCAAGGGCCCGCAGGTGATGAAGGGCTACTGGCAGCGCCCCGAGGCGACCGCCGAGGTGCTGGACGAGGAGGGCTGGTTCAAGACCGGCGACATCGCCGTGATCGACCCGGACGGCCATGTGCGTATCGTCGACCGCAAGAAGGACATGATCATCGTCTCCGGCTTCAACGTGTACCCCAACGAGATCGAGGACGTGGTCATGGCCCACCCCAAGGTGGCCAGCTGCGCGGCCATCGGCGTGCCGGACGAGAAATCCGGCGAGGCGGTCAAGCTGTTCGTGGTGCCGCGCGAAGGGGGCGTCACGGTGGACGAGCTGAAGGCCTTCTGCCGGGAGAACTTCACCGGCTACAAGGTGCCCAAGCACATCGTCCTCAAGGACGCCCTGCCGATGACTCCGGTCGGCAAGATACTCCGTCGCGAGCTGCGCGACATCGCCTGAAACGCCGCTCTCAGGGCAATCTAGCCGCGCAATCAGGAAATGACCGATCGACTGTGATCGGTCATTTTCCTGACCGGCGGGGCCCTCTTTGGTGCTAGGCGCTCCCTGGCAAAGCTGCTACTCTCGGCACGCCTTGCGCCAGGCCCCGCCGCGCATTCAGGCCCAATCATCACAACAAATGACCGCCCACGCGCGGTACAGATAAGCTGTTGCACAGGAGTAGGCTTCCATGACCGATAACTTCTGGAAGGACAAATATCCTGTCGGAATCGCTGCCGAGATCGATCCCGACCAGTACCCCAATATCCAGGCCGTACTGAAAGAGTCCTGCCAACGCTTCGCCGACAAGCCTGCCTTCAGCAACATGGGCAAGACCCTGACCTATGGCGAACTGTACGAACTCTCCGGCACTTTCGCCGCCTACCTGCTGAACCATACCGATCTCAAGCCCGGCGACCGCATCGCCGTGCAGTTGCCCAACGTCCTGCAATACCCCGTGGTGGTATTCGGCGCCATGCGCGCCGGCATGATCGTGGTCAACACCAACCCGCTGTACACCGCGCGGGAGATGGAACACCAGTTCAACGACTCCGGCGCCAAGGCCCTCGTCTGCCTGGCCAACATGGCCCACCTGGCCGAGGAAGTGCTGCCCAAGACCGGCATCAAGCACGTCATCGTCACCGAAGTGGGCGACCTGCTGCCGCCGCTCAAGCGCCTGCTGGTCAACACCGTGGTCAAGCACGTGAAGAAGATGGTCCCGGCCTTCAACCTGCCGCAGGCCGTCAAGCTGAACAAGGCGCTGGCCCTGGGCCGCGGCAAGTCGTTCAGCGAAGCCAACCCGAGCAACGGCGACATCGCCGTGCTGCAGTACACCGGCGGCACCACCGGCGTGGCCAAGGGCGCCATGCTGACCCACCGCAACCTGGTGGCCAACATGCTGCAGTCCAAGGCGCTGATGGGCTCCAACCTCGGCGAAGGCTGCGAGATCGTCATCTGCCCGCTGCCGCTGTACCACATCTACGCCTTCACCTTCCATTGCATGGCGATGATGCTGACCGGCAACCACAACATCCTCATCACCAATCCGCGCGACCTGCCGGGCACCGTGGCCGAGCTGGGCAAGTGGAAGTTCACCGCCTTCGTCGGCCTCAACACCCTGTTCGTCGCCCTGTGCAACAGCGAGGACTTCCGCAAGCTAGACCTGTCCAGCCTGAAGCTGACCCTGTCCGGCGGCATGGCCCTGCAGCTGGCCACCGCCGAGCGCTGGAAGGACGTCACCGGCTGCGCCATCTGCGAAGGCTACGGCATGACCGAGACCAGCCCGGTGGTATCGGTGAACCCCTACCAGAACATCCAGATCGGCACTATCGGCATCCCGGTGCCCTCGACCCAGTGCAAGGTCATCGACGACGACGGCAACGACCTGGCCATCGGCGAGCGCGGCGAGCTGTGCGTCAAGGGCCCGCAGGTGATGAAGGGCTACTGGCAGCGCCAGGAAGCCACCGACGAGATACTCAAGGATGGCTGGTTGAAGACCGGCGACGTCGCGGTGATCCAGGAAGACGGCTACATGCGTATCGTCGACCGCAAGAAGGACATGATCCTGGTGTCCGGCTTCAACGTATATCCGAACGAGCTGGAAGACGTGCTCGCCACCCTGCCGGGAGTGCTGCAGTGCGCCGCCATCGGCGTGCCGGACGAGAAGTCGGGCGAGGCGATCAAGGTCTTCGTGGTGGTCAAGCCGGGCGCCAGCCTGAGCAAGGAGCAGGTGATGGAGCACATGCGCGCCAACCTCACCGGCTACAAGGTGCCGCGCTTCGTCGAGTTCCGCGATGCCCTGCCGACCACCAACGTCGGCAAGATCCTGCGCCGCGAACTGCGCGACGAGGAGCTGAAGAAGCTGGCCGCCACGGCCTGATCTTCGCCACCATGACAAAGCCCCGCCTCGGCGGGGCTTTTTCGTTTCTCTGCCGGCCAAGCCGGGGCGGGGCCGCTGGTTCCCGGACTGCATCCGGGCTACCGCTGCTTTACAGCTTGAGCTTGCGGATCGCCTTGCCCAGATCGTCGGCCAGGCCGACCAGTTCGGCGCTGGTGCTGGCCGAGGCCAGGGTCTGCTGCACGGTCTGCTCGGTGACGTCGCGGATGCCCACCACCGAACGGGTCATCTCCTCGGCCACCTGGCTCTGCTGCTCGGCGGCCACGGCGATCTGCACGTTGCTGTCGCGCATCTGCGCCACCGCGCGGGCGATGTCGCCGAGCGCGGCGCCGGCGGCCTCGGCCTCCTGCACGCAATGGTCGGCCTTGATAGAGCTCTCGCGCATGAACTCCACGGCATCGCGGCTGGCCGCCTGCAGGTTGCCGATCATCTTGGTAATTTCGTCGGTGGAGTCCTGCACCCGCTTGGCCAGGTTGCGCACCTCGTCGGCGACCACGGCGAAGCCGCGGCCCATCTCGCCGGCGCGGGCGGCCTCGATGGCGGCGTTGAGCGCCAGCAGGTTGGTCTGCTCGGCGATTCCGTGGATGGTCTCGACCATGCCGCCGATGGTGTGGCTGTCCTCGGCCAGCTTCTGGATCATCTCGGCGGTCTGCTGCACGCCCTGCGACAGGTTGGCGATGGCCGAGCCGGCGCGCGCCACCACCTGCTGGCCGACGCCGCTGAGGCGGTCGGCCTCGGCCGACTGGTCGCGGGTATCGCCGGCGTGGCGGGCGATCTCGTGCACGGTGGCGGACATCTCGTTGATCGCGGTGGCGGCCAGGTCGGTCTCGGCCTGCTGGCCGAGCATGCCGCTACGCACCTGCTCCATGCTCGCGGCCAGGCGCTTGGCGCCCTCGTCGAGGCTGGCGGCGGCCTGGGCCACGGTGCCGACCACGCGCTGGTAGCCGGCCTGCATGGCGTTGAAGGCGCTGGCCATCTGGCCCACTTCGTCGCCGCTGTCGAGTTCGGCGCGGGCGGCCAGGTCGCCGCTGCGCTCCACATGCAGCATCACGTCCTTGAGCTGGTTGAGGTGGCCGAGGATGAAGCGGATCAGCAGCTGCGAGGCGCCCAGCAACAGCAGCATCAGCACGGCCACGGCGATGGCGTAGGCGCCGGCGCGCTCGCCGAACACCTGCCACAGGCTCGGCGCGTGCACCGGCAGGGCCAGGCGCTGGCCGTCGGCGCTGTCCAGCACCCAGGCGCCGATCAGCGGCGAGTCGCCCCACAGGCCGTCATGCTCCAGCTCCACCCAGCCGCGGGCAGTGCGCGGCAGGCCCAGCGGCGGCTGCGCCGAGGCGGCGAAACGCCGGGCCTGGCTGGCTGCCGGCAGCTCCGCCAGGGCCGCCAGTTGCACGGCCAGGGCCTGGCCGGCCTGGCGCGCGGTCTCGGCGCGGCCGTGCTGCTCCTGCTGCATGGCGAACAGCACCAGCAGCAGGGTGGTGGCGAAGGCCACCAGGTTGACGGCCCAGAACTTGTATTTCAGAGAGAGATTACGAATCCATGCATCCATGGCGAACTTCTTCATCGACTGATGGGATGGCACAAGGCCGCTATCATGCCTGCGACAGTTCGCCCCGGCTTGATCCGGGTCAAGAGAGCCGTCGCTGCTCTCTATAACGGTTGGCCTCGGGCGATCTTTAGCCCGCCGCCGGGCCGGTGCCACGCCCGGCACGCGCGGTTTCACGCCGGGCCGCGCAATCTGCGACAATCGCCGCCCGCCCTCGCCAGACCGCCGCGTTGCAATGACCGACTTCCACACCCTGCACCAGAACCTCGACCAGGCCATGCAGGCCGACCGCCACCGCCTGCGCCGCCAGCTGCACGAGCTGCAGAAGAGTCCCGATGAGGCCAAGCTGGCGCAGTGGCTGGAGCGTTTCCAGGCGTCCTGCGCCAGAGTCGAGGCGCGCAAGCGCAGCATCCCGACCATCCGCTACGACGACGCTTTGCCGATCGCCGCCAAGCGCGACGAGATCAAGGCAGCGCTGGAAAAACACCAGGTACTGGTGATCGCCGGCGAGACCGGCTCGGGCAAGACCACCCAGCTGCCGAAGATCTGCCTGGAGCTGGGCCGTGGCGTGCACGGCCTGATCGGCCACACCCAGCCGCGCCGCCTGGCCGCGCGCAGCGTGGCGACCCGCGTGGCCGAGGAGATCGGCACGCCGCTGGGCGAACTGGTCGGCTACCAGGTGCGCTTCGAGGACCATTCCGGCGACGCCAGCCTGATCAAGCTGATGACCGACGGCATCCTGCTGGCCGAGACCCAGCACGACCGTTTCCTGGAGAAGTACGACACCATCATCGTCGACGAGGCCCACGAGCGCTCGCTGAACATCGACTTCCTGCTCGGCTACCTGAAGACCCTGCTGCCGCGCCGCCCCGACCTCAAGCTGATCATCACCTCGGCGACCATCGACCTGGAGCGCTTTTCCAAGCACTTCAACAACGCGCCGATCATCGAGGTGTCCGGCCGCACCTACCCGGTGGAAACCTGGTATCGCCCGCTGGCCGCCGAGGTGGACGAGGAGGGCGAGCGCCTGCTCGACGACCTGACCGTCGACCAGGGTATTCTCGCCGCGCTGGACGAGATCGCCGCCCACGAACGGGCCGAAGGCAAGCGCCCCGGCGACGTGCTGGTGTTCCTCCCCGGCGAGCGCGAGATCCGCGAGGCCGCCGAGGTGCTGCGCAAGGCCAACCTGCGCCTCACCGAGGTGCTGCCGCTCTATGCACGCCTGACCCCGGCCGAGCAGCAGAAGATCTTCGCGCCGATGGGCGCACGCAAGATCGTGCTGGCCACCAACGTGGCGGAAACCTCGCTGACCGTGCCGGGCATCCGCTATGTGATCGACTCGGGTACGGCCAGAATCAGCCGCTACAGCTATCGCGCCAAGGTGCAGCGCCTGCCCATCGAGGCCATCTCCCAGGCCAGCGCCAACCAGCGCAAGGGCCGTTGCGGCCGGGTCGAGCCGGGCATCTGCATCCGCCTGTACAGCGAGGAGGACTTCCTCGCCCGCCCCGAATTCACCGATCCGGAAATCCTGCGCACCAACCTGGCGGCGGTGATCCTGCAGATGCTGCACCTGCGCCTGGGCAGCATCGAGGACTTCCCCTTTATCGAGCCGCCGGACGGCAAGGCCATCAGCGACGGCTTCAACCTGCTGCAGGAACTCTCGGCGGTCAACCGCGAGGGCCAGCTCACTCCGCTGGGCCGCCAACTGGCGCGCCTGCCCATCGACCCGCGCCTGGGCCGTATGGTGCTGGAGGCGGCCAAGCTCGGCTCCCTGGACGAGATCCTCATCGTCGCCTCGGCGCTGTCGGTGCAGGATCCGCGCGAGCGGCCGCTGGACCGCCAGCAGGCCGCCGACCAGGCTCATGCGCAGTGGAAGGACGTGGATTCCGACTTCGCCGCGCTGATCAACCTGTGGCGCGGCTTCGAGGAGAAGCGCCAGGAGCTGGGCAGCAATCCGCTGCGCAACTGGTGCAAGAAGAACTTCCTCAACTACCTCCGGCTCCGAGAGTGGCGCGACGCCCATCGCCAGCTGGTGCTGATCGCCCGCGACCTGCAGCTGTCCGCGAGTAAGTTGGAAGGCAACCGTAGGAGCGGCCTTGGCCGCGATGCGAGTCAACCGGCAGCTGATCGCGGCCAAGGCCGCTCCCACAAGAGCGCGCCGAGCCCGACCACCGACACCAAGGTCAATGTAATCGTCCGCGAGCAGGCCGAGGCCAGCGAGGCGGCGCAGCGCGCCAAGAGCTACGCGGCCGTGCACAAGGCGATTCTGTCCGGCCTGCTCAGCCAGATCGGCCAGAAGACTGAGGACGGTGATTATTTGGGCGCGCGCCAGCGGCGCTTCTGGATTCACCCGTCCAGCGTGATCGGCCGCAAGAAGCCGGCCTGGGTGATGACCGCCGAGCTGGTGGAAACCACCAAGCTGTTTGCGCGTATGGTCGCCAAGATCGAGCCGGACTGGATCGAGCCGCTGGCTGGCCACCTGATCAAGAAGAACCACTTCGAGCCCCACTGGGAGAAGCGCCGTGGCCAGGTGGTGGCCTACGAGCAGGTCACCCTCTACGGGCTGATCGTGGTCGGCCGCCGCCCGGTGCATTTCGGCCCGGTCGATCCGGTGGCCTCGCGCGAGCTGTTCATCCGCGAGGGCCTGGTGCGCGGCGAGATCAACAGCCGCGCCAAGTGCCTTACGGCCAACCGCGAACTGCTGGAGCGCCTCGACGAGCTGGAGGCCAAGGCTCGCCGCCGTGACATCCTAGCCGACGAGGAAACCCTGTACGCCTACTACGAGGCGCGCATCCCGGCGGAGATCCACCAGGCCGCGACCTTCGAGCACTGGTACAAGAGCGAGGGCGCGAAGAACCCGCAGCTGCTGATCATGCGCGAGGAAGACGTGCTGGCGCGCGATGCCAAGGAAGTCACCGCCGCGCAGTACCCGGACATCCTCCAGCTCGGCGAACTGCAGCTACCGCTGACCTACCACTTCGAGCCCAACCACCCGCGCGACGGCGTGACCCTGCGCGTGCCGGCGCCGCTGCTGCCGCAGTTGCCGGCCGAGCGTCTGCAGTGGCTGGTGCCGGGCCTGATCGAGGCCAAGGCCATCGCCCTGGTGCGCGGCCTGCCCAAGGCGATTCGCAAGAACTTCGTGCCGGTGCCGGACTTCGTCGGCGCGGCCCTGTCGAAGATCCCCTTCGGCCAGGGCAGCCTGCCGGAATCCCTCGGCCGCGAGCTGACCCGCATGACCGGTGCGCGTGTGTCCGACGAGGCCTGGGAGGAGGCCGCCGCGCAGCTGGAAAGCCACCTGAAGATGAACATCGAGGTGGTCGATGCGCGTGGCAAGTTCCTCGGCGAAGGCCGCGACCTGGCCGAGCTGTGCGCGCGCTTCGCCGAAGCCAGCCAGGCCGCCCTGGCCATCCCGCAGCAGAAGCAGGAGCAGAAGCCGGTGGAGGCCAAGGCCTTCGCCCAGGTCGCCGAGAAGACCCAGCAGAAGATCGCCGGCCTCTCCATGACCGTGTTCCCGGCGCTGGTGGAAGAGGCGGGCGTAGTGAAGGAAGGCCGCTTCCCGACCCAGGCCGAGGCCGACTTCCAGCACCGCCGCGCCCTGCAGCGCCTGCTCCTACAACAACTGGCCGAGCCCGCCAAGTACCTGCGCGGCAAGCTGCCGGGCCTCACCGAGCTGGGCCTGCTGTACCGTGAGATGGGCCGGCCCGAGGCGCTGGTCGAGGACATCCTGCTGGCCAGCCTGGACGCCTGCATCCTCGAGGGCGAGGCCAGCCTGCCGCGCGATGGCGCCGCCCTGGCGCAGCTGGCCGAGCGCAAGCGTGGCGACTGGACCGGTCACGCCGAGCGCATCGCCAAACTCACCCTGGACATCCTCAAGCTCGCCCACGGCCTGCACAAGCGCTTCAAGGGCAAGATCGACCTGGCCCAGGCCATGGCGCTCAACGACATCAAGCAGCAGCTGGCCAACCTGGTCTACCCCGGCTTCGTCCGCGAGACGCCGGGCGAGTGGCTGAAGGAAATCCCGCGCTACCTCAAGGCCATCGAACAGCGTCTGGACAAGGTCGCTGGCCAGGTGCAGCGCGACCGTGTGTGGACCGGCGAGCTGAGCGCCGCCTGGGAGCAGTACCAGGCCCGCGCCGCCAAGCATGCCCAAGAGGGCAAGCGTGACGCCGAGCTGGTGCTGTATCGCTGGATGCTGGAGGAGTACCGGGTGTCGCTGTTCGCCCAGCAGCTGGGGACGAAAATGGCGGTGTCGGACAAGCGCCTGAGCAAGCAGTGGAGCCAGGTCGAGGCCTGATCCGTCAGAAGGAAGGAAAGTCGATGTTACAGGGACTCCGCAATCTGCCCGACAGGGCGTTTCGAATCGCGGCGCTGCTGCCGCTGTCGATCGGGCTCGGCCTACTCTGGGCCGGCAGCCAATGGGCCTACGCTTTCTTGGTCCTGGCGGCCAACCTCTGGCTGCTGCCCTATATCCGCAATACCAACCGCGAGGAGCAGGCCCTGCGCGCCCGCCTGGAGCGGCAGGGCTCGACTCGACGCGGCACATAGGGCAACGTTGCGCCCAGTCGAATCAACCCGGAATCGCCCTTCGCCATGTTCGAAATCCAGCCCATGAGCCCCGAGCTCTACCGCCAGCAGACCCGCCGCAGCACCTTCGTGGTGATCGCCATCTTCCTGGCTCTGGGCATGCTCTGTGCCACCGTCAGCACCCAGCTACTGGGCACGCCCGGTGGCGACAACTTCAAGTGGAACCTGCTCGGCGTGCTCGCAGGCCTGGCCCTGACCATAGTCCTGGTGCGCCAGCAGCTTTGGCAGCGGCCGTTCATGGCGGCGGCGGTATACGGCTGGCGGCTCAAGCGCAGCCTGATGCGCGTCACCAACGTCATGCATCACGTCAAGGCCGGGGTGGCGGCGGGTGACCAGACGGCCATGCAGTTGCTGCGCTTCTATCACCTGGGCCTGACCCAGATGCACCAGCTGGATGGCAACAGCAGCGAACTGAGCCAGATGGTGCGGGAGATCGACGCGCACCGCGAGGCCATGGAGCAGCGCGGCCTGGATACCGAGCAGAAGCGCCTCGACCCGGCCTGGCTGGAGGCGGTCAAGGGCTTCAAGCCCTGAGTGCGGCGCGCTTTACCGCAGCGGCGACTTTCTCTTAGAGTCGGAGGCTCCCGGCCCCGAGCAGTCCCGCGAGCGCCCCGATGCCTCTGACCCGTCTCAGCACACCGCACTGCCGTCGCCTCCTGCTCGGGCTGCTACTCCTCGTGCCGGGCCTGGCCAGGGCCGGTTGCGAGATGTCGCTGCGCTGGGACAACGACCCGCCCTTCAGCATGCAGCTGGCCGATGGCTCCATCGCCGGCATCTCCATCGACAGCGCCCGCGAGGTGCTGCACAGCCTCGGTTGCGAGGTGCGCCTGGTGCGCCTGCCCTGGGCCAGGGCCCTGCGCGATCTGGAGCAGGGCCGCCTGGACATGCTCACCGGCGCCTTCCGCAAGCCCGAGCGCGAGGTCTACGCGCACTTCTCCGGCGTGGTCGAGGAGCCCTCGCGCAACATCCTGTTCATGCACCGCGAGGCTGCCGCCCGCTGGCCGGTGAGCGAGCTGCTGCAGCTGCGCGATACGCCGTTTCGCCTTGGCGCGCAGATCGACGTGTCCTACGGCCCCGGCTACCAGGAGCTGATCCAGACCCCGGCCTTCCACGAGCGCATGGAGTTCAGCGCCACCCGCCTCAACCTCTGGCGCATGGTCGCCAAGGGGCGCATCGACGGCGTGATCGCCGACGAACATTCCGGCCAACAGGAGCTGGCCGACCTGGGCCTGAGCGAGCTGATCCTGGCGACGCCGGTGGTGGTGTCCAGCGAGGGCGCGGAAACCGCCTTCAGCAAGAAGAGCGTCGCGCCCGAGTTCGTCCGGCGCTATGCCGAGGCGCTGCGCCGGCAGATCGCCGAGGGCCGTTATGCGCAGATTCGCCAGCGCTACCTGCAGCCCTGAGGGCTAGCGGCTGCGGGCGATGTCCTTGATGTAGAGCGCCTCCACCTTCTCCCGCGCCCAGGGCGTCTTGCGCAGGAATTTCAAGCTGGATTCGAGGCTGGGTTCGTGGGTGAAGCAGCGGATGGCGATGAGCTGGCCGAGGCGCTCCCAGCCGTGCTTGTCGACCAGGGCCTGGAGGATGGCTTTCAGGGGCAGGCCATGGAGAGGGTCGTTGCTCATCGGGTTCTTGCTCAGGGCTGGCAGGCAGTCAGGGTGGGCACTGTAACTCCCCTCTCTCGTTTACGGGAGAGGGGTAGGGGAGAGGGGCTTTGGTTTCGTGCCGCTGCTGATTCTCGCGTTGCTTGACGCTTCAGTTCCGCCCTGCTGGGCGGGTCACTTTTGTCAGTCGCGACAAAAGTAACCAAAAGCGCCTGCCCCGCCATCCGGCCCTACGCTTCGCTCCGGGTTCGTTCGCTCCATCGCTACTCCGAGGGTCGGCTTACAAGGGCCGTCCCTGGCCCTTTAAGCCTTTCGCCGCATCCATGCGGCTCACCCCTCTACGCAACGATTCCGCTCACCCTCCTGAAGGGGCGTTTGGAGCTGCCTGACAGTCATGTGTCTTCTCCAGCTCCCACGCTCTGCGTGGAAGCTAATCCCGTTACGCTCCTCGTCACAGAGCTGCCGGCCCGTACAAAACAACGAATGGACGCGGGGCATGGGAACGATCAATGCGCGCAGCGCCAGGAAAAGCCATCAGGCAACTCGTAGCCCGAACCCCGTCAGGAGGCCGAGTGGAGGTGTTGCGCAGGGGGACGAGCCGCATGGATGCGGCGAGAGGCTTAAAGGGCCAAGGATGGCCCTTGTAAGCCGGCCCCCGGAGCAGCGCCGGAGCGAGGGAAGTCTGGCCGCAGGCCAGACCCGGATGTCGGGCGCGCTTTCTCTTTGGTTACTTTCTCTTTGCGCGCGCAAAGAGAAAGTGACTCGCCGTGCAGGGCGAAACCTGTAGCTTCAGCCGAGGAAAGTGTTTCGACCTAGAGCCTGCGCTTCGGATAAAGCGTGGTCTGTCCCCAATTGGTTCTGAGTGCGAGCCAAGATCGCAATCAGAGGTGGAAATGGCCCGCAGCCTCCGGCTGGTAAAGCACTTTCCTGATGGCAATCCGGCAGGTCCGATCAGCAATACGCCAGTCGATGGCGTCCCCTTCCTGATAGCCGAGGATGGCAGCGCCGATGTCGGAACACACGGAATGCTTCCCGGCGTTGGTGTCCGCGTCCCCCGGGTAGACCAAGGCCACTTCGAGCTCTTCTTCGTCCAGCTGCAGCAAGGCCCTGGAGTTTATCGTGACGACGTTGCACGCCACCTGCTGCGGCTTGACGACAATGGCTCGTTCAAGCTCGTGTTCGAGCTCAACAACGGCCGGGCCCTGCTCAAGTGCGATAAGGCTCTCGAGCCTGGATTTGTCGACTTCAGTGATGTAGATCCTGCCGGAGTCGCCAGCGCCACCTTCGCGCAAGAGCTGGAGATAGCGCCCTGCCGTCATGGAAAATGACTTCAATGCAGGCGATTCGCTCTCAAGCAGAAAGCCGCTGCGCAGAAAGGCTTTTAGCGAGCGCACGTTATCCGGGTGGATCTTGGCAATGAGTTTTTCGGCCCGCATGTCGAGAAACGCCAGTTTCATGCCTTCGCGGAGGGTGCTGGTGCCAAGGTTGCGGCCCCATGTGTCGCTGTCTCCGATGACCAGCACGATTTCGCACTGTGCGCCGGTCTTGATCAGGCGGACAAAGCCCACCGGAGCGTCATGCCGGTCATAGGCCATGAAGAATCGGCCGCCGCGGTTGAACAGATGTGTCAGGATCGGTAGCTGAGTACGATCGATGGCTTGCTCGATGAAGCGCGAGGTATGACGCGAATCGCTCAGGTAGCAGGTGACGCGCTCGTCCTCCAACCAGTCCATCAGCTTCAACGCGTGTGCCCGAGTAATTTCAGGGCACAGCGAAATGAAAGGCTTGTTCATCTTCACCACAGGTCTCTGTAAAGAATGAAAGCCCTTCATGGCTACGGCCATGACGGTTCTTTCGGCAGCCCGCCATCTTAAGACATAACGCGGGTAATGCCGAATGGGCTGGGAACTACGGGGAGGCTAACGCTCTGCCTAACCTGAACTCGCAGGGTGCTCAAGCATCCCGTTTACATCGATGCCCCTCCAGAACCGCAGTCACTGCCAAATCGCTGTCATTGCGACCTCATTGAATGTCTTATCGACCGCGAATCATCGTTGTCATGACGACTTGTTATTCCGTCAAGTAATTGAAATTAAATAGAAAAATACCTGGCACGAAAGCTGAGTAACTCCAGGCGCAATGCCCAACACAGGAGTCCTCAGATGAAACACCTTGCCTTGCTTGCCTTCACAACCGGCCTGTTGGCCATGCAATCCCTCCAGGCCGCCGAGGTGGTGGCGGAGCAGGAAGAGAACACCGTCGGCGCCGGTTTCGGTGGCCTGACCGGGCTGATGGTCGGTGCCGCCGCCGGCGGACCGGTCGGTGCCGTGGTGGGGGCGGCAGTCGGTGGCTGGACCGGGGCGCAGGTGCAGCGCGCCACTGGGCAGAGCGGCACCGCCTACGTCGTGCGCGACGAGGAGGGCGAGGAGCGCTGGGTGCGCTCGCCGCACCAGCGCTTCGAGCGTGGCCAGCAGGTAGACCTGCGCCAGGGCCGGCTCTATCCCCACTGATGTCTGCGCAGCCGCTCCGGGCCGGGCCCGGGGCGCGACCCTTCTTTTCTGCTTTCGAGGTAATGATGAACAACGAATTCGAGCAACGCCTGGCGGTGGTGACCGGCGCCAGTTCCGGTATCGGCCTGGCCGTGTGCGAGCAACTGCTTGAGCGCGGTGCGAGGGTGCTGGCGATGTCGCGCAGCCTGGGTGGGCTGGCGCCGCTGCTGGAGTGCTATCCCGAGCGGCTGTACTGGCATGAGGGCGATGTGACCCGCGCGGCCTCGCTGCAGGCTCTGGCCGCGCGCGCCACCGAGCTGGGCGAGGTGCATTACCTGGTGCCCAACGCCGGTATCGCCCAGCTGGCGCCGGGCAGCGACCTGCAGGCGTTCGAGGCGCAGTGGCGGGTCAACGGCGCCGGCGCGGTGAACACCTTCTATGCGCTGAAGGCGCAGCTGGCCGAGCCGGCGTCGGTGGTGTTCATCAGCACCTTCCTGCGTCAGCTGGGCTTCGTCGGCCTGGGTGCCTACATCGCCAGCAAGGCGGCGCTGTCGGCGCTGGTGCGCAGCCTGGCGCTGGAGCATGCGGGCGAGGGTGTGCGCCTCAATCTGGTGTCGCCGGGGCCGACCACCACGCCGATCTGGAGCAGTCTGGGCCTGGCGGACGAGGCGCTGGCCGGTGTGGCCAGCGAGGTCAGTGCGCGCCTGGTGGACGGCGAGTTCCTCAGCGCCGCGGCGGTGGCCGAGGTGGTGCTGTTCCAGCTGTCCCAGGGTGCCCGTGGCGTCTACGGCCAGGACTGGGTGGTGGACAAGGGCTACACCCTGCGCTGAGGGGCCGCGGCACGCTGCAGCGTGCCGCCGGTTTCAGGGCTGGCGCAGCAGCAGGCGCACCAGACGCTGGGTCAGTGGCGCCACCAGCAGCACGGTGGGGAAGGTGAACAGCCAGGCCGTCAGCCAGGCGCTCAGCCAGATCTCGGTGAACTGCGGCACCAGCCCGCTGGCGCGCAAGGTGGCGATGCCCGAGACCAGCAGCGACATCAGGCCGGAGAGGATCAGGGCGAACAGCAGCGGGGCGTACTTGGGTGGGATCATCAGGCGTGCTCCAGGGTGGCGCCGGCGTGCAGGCGCAGCAGGGTGTGGGCGAAGTGCTGGCCGAACAGGCGCGCGGTCTTGATGTCGCCGGGGGCGAAGGCGTGGCCGGGGGAGGCCTTGTCCGCCTGGGCCATCAGCCCGGACCAGGAGCCCAGGCGGTTGGCCGCTTCGTCGTAGGGCACGCCCAGGTGCTGCTCGGGCAGGATCGGGTTACCGACCCAGAGCATGCCGTGCTGCATGCAGAAGGTGAACATCGACAGCAGGGTGGACTGCTTGTCGCCGGCCGGCAGCGCCGACACGGTGAAGCCCGCCGCCAGCCGGCCGCGCAGGCGCTGCTGGCGCCACAGGCCGCCGGTGGCGTCCATCAGCGCCTTGAGCGGCGCCGAGACGCCGCCGAGGTAGGTCGGCGAGCCGAGGATCAGGCCGTCGTAGGCGGGCAGTTCGTCGGGGCGGGCGACCAGCTCCTGGGCTTGCAGCAGGTGGGCGGCGACGCCGCCGCCGCCGGTCACGCCCTCGCCGATGCGCTCGGCGATGTGCTGGGTGTGCCCGTGGGCGCTGTGATAGAGGATGGCGACTTGCTTCATGGGATGGCTCCTTGGCGGGTTCAGGGTTGCAGCGCGTCGATCAGGGCGGCGCTGAGGTACAGGCCGAGGCCGAACACGCTGTGGGTGGCCAGGCTTTTCAGGCTGTTCCGCAGCGGCGTGGGGGTGTTGCGCGAGGCGATGCCGGCGCCCATGGCCGGCTGGATCAGCAGCAGCGGCACGGCGACCGTGGCCACGCCCAGGGCCAGGGCCGGCAGCAGGCTGGGACGCGCGGCCCAGGCCGGGCCGACGAGGGCCAGCAGCAGGGCGGCGAAGGCGATGCCGGTGGCGTAGTGGACGAGCCAGCCCAGGGCCAGTTCGCCGCGAATCGGCTGGCCCTGGCGATGGCGGCGTGGCGCACCCGGCCGCGGGCCAGGTGGCCGACCCAGCGGCCGACCAGGGCGAAGCTCAGGGGCGGCACGCCCAGGCGCTGCAGAAGCAGCAGCCAGGCATCCATCACCAGGGTGGCGCCGGCGCCTATGGCGCTGATGAGCAGGAGGTTGTGCAGTAACGGGTTCATGGCGGCCTCACTCGGGTTGACCAACAGGGGGTTCGATGTGAGGCTACAAGTTCAAGTGAACTTGAGGTCAAGAGGTATTCGCATGGACATCGCCGAAGTCGCCAAACGCTCCGGTCTGCCGGCGTCGACGCTGCGCT
The DNA here is from genome assembly GCA_033838285.1 of Pseudomonadaceae bacterium. Taxonomy (GTDB): domain Bacteria; phylum Pseudomonadota; class Gammaproteobacteria; order Pseudomonadales; family Pseudomonadaceae; genus Aquipseudomonas. The sequence goes on along the minus strand of JAJLLC010000022.1, from coordinate 54,209 downwards.
TCTACGAGGAGAAGGGGCTGGTTCGGGTGCTCAACCGGCACGGCGAGCGGCGCCGTTTCGGCCCGCAGATCCTCGACCAGCTGGCGCTGATCTCGCTCGGCCAGTCCGCCGGCTTCAGCCTGGAGGAGATCCGTAGCATGCTGACCAGCAACGGCGAGCCGAACATCGATCGCCAGGCGCTGCTGGCCAAGGCCGACGAGATCGACGCCAGCATCAAGCGCCTGCGCGCCATGAGCCGCGGCCTGCGCCATGCCGCCGCCTGCCCGGCGCCGAGCCATGCCGAGTGCCCGACCTTCCAGCGCCTGCTCAAGGACGCCGCCAGCGCGGCGCATGCGCGCAAGACCGGGCGCAAGAAAACCCGCTGAAACGCCGGCGCTCAGTGGAACCGCTGCGCCTGGCGCGCGGCCGGCGAGGCCGCGCTGGGCAGGCCCGGGGCCGGATGGCCGCGCCGATCAGCCTGTATCCGTGCCGGTCGGGAGGGTGCCGTGGCCGCTGTGCGGGCGGGCACGGCAAAGGGTGAGCTGTCGCACAGGCAGGCGGATTGGCGGGGGCGGGCGCTGAACTCTGCCGCCAGCGAGGAGTCAGTCGGCAGTCGGCCCGTGCGCGGCGTTTGCCCGCCGCACGAGGTGGCCGACGGCCATCGCGCCCGTGTTGCGGGCTTCGTTCCTCCGCATTTGTGAAGATTGCCCATGTCTGCTTTTTCGCCTTTTACCGCACCTTCCTCCTCCATCCGTCTTTCCGCGCTGGCGGCCTGCCTGCTCGGCTCGCTGTGGGCGGCCGGCGCCAGTGCCGGCGAAACCCGCTGGGTCAGCGACAACCTGGCCACCTATGTGCGCAGTGGCCCCACCGATGGCTATCGCATCGTCGGCACCCTGAGTTCGGGGCAGAAGGTCGAGCTGCTGCGCACCCAGGGCGACTACAGCCAGGTCCGCAGCGAGAGTGGCGACAGCGTGTGGATTCCGACTCGCGACCTGCAGTCCGTGCCCGGCCAGGCCGAGCGCCTGCCGCAGCTGGAGCAGCAGGTGGCCGAGCTGAGCGCACAGCTGAAAGGCATCGACGACACCTGGAAGACCCGCGTGCAGGGCATGCAGGAGACCCTGGACACGCGCAAGGCGCTGATCGACGAGCTGCAGGCCTCGCGCACCGAGCTGAACGGCCAGCTCACCCTGGCCCAGGCCGACCTGCGCGAGGCGCAGGCGCAGCTGGGCGACGAGAACAAGCAGGTGCTGATGCGCTACATGGTCTATGGCAGCAGCATCGCCGGCGCCGGGCTGCTGCTCGGGCTGATCCTGCCGACGCTGCTGCGGGTCAAGCGCAAGCGTAACGACGGCTGGGTCTGAGCCCTGCCGGAAATCCCGGGGCGCCTCAGTCGTGGGCGCCGGCGCGCTTGAGCAGCTGCTTGCAGCGCTCGGACAGGTGCACCACGCGCAGGTGCTTGCCGGCGCGCTCGTAGCGCTCGCGCAGGGTCTTCAGCGCGGCGATGGCGGAGTAGTCGACGAAGCTCAGGTGGCGGCAGTCCAGGGTCACCTGGGCCGGGTCGCGGGCCACGTCGAACAGGTTGAGGAAGGGCGTGGTGCTGGCGAAGAACAGCGTGCCGTGGGCGCGGTACAGCTTGCTGCCGTCGGCCTGTTCGTCGCTGTCGGCGTACAGCTCGCGGGCATGGTGCCAGGCGAAGTTCAGCGCGGCGATGACGATGCCGCAGAGCACGGCGGTGGCCAGGTCGGTGAACACGGTGATGACGGTCACGGCGGCGATCACCAGGGCGTCGCTGAGCGGCACCTTGCCGAGTACGCGCAGCGAGCCCCAGGCGAAGGTCTGCTGCGACACCACGAACATCACCCCGACCAGCGCGGCCAGCGGGATCAGCTCGATCAGCGGCGCCAGGAACAGCACGAAGAGCAGGATCATCACTCCGCTGACCACCCCCGACAGGCGGCCGCGGCCACCGGAGCTGAGGTTGATCACGGTCTGGCCGATCATCGCGCAGCCGCCCATGCCGCCGAAGGCGCCGGACACCACATTGGCCGCGCCGAGGGCCACGCACTCGCGGTTGGTGTGGCCACGGCTCTGGGTGATCTCGTCGGTGAGGTTCAGCGTGAGCAGGGTTTCCAGCAGGCCGACCAGGGCCATCAGCGCCGCGTAGGGGGCGATGATGCGCAGGGTCTCCAGGTTCCACGGCACCTCCGGCAGGGCGAACTGCGGCAGGCCGCCGGCGATGTGGGCCATGTCGCCGAGGGTGCGGGTGGGCAGGTCGAGCAGGTAGACCAGCAGGCCGACGCCGAGGATCGCCACCAGCGCCGGCGGCACCGCGCGGGTCAGTTTCGGCAGCAGGTAGACCACCGCCATGGTCAGGGCCACCAGGCCGAGCATCCAGTACAGCGGCCCGCCCTGCAGCCAGCCTTCGCCTGCGTGGAAGTGCTCCAGCTGCGACAGGGCGATGACGATGGCCAGGCCGTTGACGAAACCGAGCATCACCGGGTGCGGCACCATGCGCACCAGCTTGCCCAGGCGCAACACGCCGAACAGGATCATCAGCAGGCCGCCGAGCAGTACCGTGGCCAGCAGGTACTGGGCGCCGTGCTGCACCACCAGGGCGACGATGACCACGGCCATGGAGCCGGCCGCGCCGGAGATCATTCCCGGGCGGCCACCGAACAGGGCGGTGAGGGTGCAGATGATGAAGGCGCCGTACAGGCCCATCAGCGGGTTGAGCTGGGCCACCAGGGCGAAGGCGATGCACTCGGGCACCAGGGCGAAGGACGAGGTGAGGCCGGCCAGGATGTCGGCGCGCAGACGGGCGATTTTCATGGGCTTTCCTGAAGCGGCCGGCACTCGCCGGCCCGGTACTGCGGAGTTGCAAAGGGGGGGCGGATGGTACGCAATCCCCGTTGCGGCGGCCAGCGCATCAGTACAGACGGTAGCGCGCCAGCTCCTGGGCCGTGAGCAGCTTCATGCGCTGCGGCTCGATGGCCTGCATGTCGCTGGCCAGGGCCGGCGACACGCCCATCTCGCGCAGGTAGCCGGCGGTGTCGTAGGGCATGCCGGCCAGGCGCGCGCGGGCCGATTCGCCGGCGGGGAAGTGCGGGCGATGGATGGCCACGTGGCCGCGTACCGTTCTCTTCCGGCCGGCGGCCAGCAGGTAGACGCAGCTGCCCTGGCAGACGCCGTCGCTCGGCACCAGGGTGTCGAAGCCGGTCTCGCGCAACAGGCGGCCCATGCGGATGGCCTCGGCCGCGCTGCCGCCGATGCTGTCGAGCAGCAGGATCTTGCGCGCGAACTGCCCGGGGTGGGCGCGCAGGCCCTTGAGCAGGGCTTCGTAATCGCCGGGGGCGATCTCTTCGGAAACCTTGGCCACCAGCACGCGGCCGAGTGGCTTCTGCTCGCCGGATTCGACTTCGACCTTGGCCAGGGCGGGGCTGGCGACCAGCGCCAGAGTGCTGAGAAGGAGGGTGCGGAGGGTACTGCTCATGGATCGGTGGTTCTGGCTGCGACGACTGGGCGCAGAAGATACCCGCAGCGCGGCCCTTCGCCTATAGCCCGCCCCGCGCGCGGATGAGCGGGGCGGGCTGCGCTCAGGCGCGTGCCGGGATCAGCAGGCCGCGCTGCACCGCCGGGCGGGCGAGGAAGGCGTCGAGCACGCGGGCGACGTTGGCGAAGCGCTCGAACTGCACCAGTTCGCCGGCCTCGTAGAAGCCGACCAGGTTGCACACCCAGGGGAAGATGGCGATGTCGGCGATGCCGTAGTCGTCGCCCAGCATCCAGTCGCGGTCTTGCAGATGCCGGTCGAGCACGCCGAGCAGGCGCGCGGACTCGGCCACGTAGCGGTCACGCGGGCGCTTGTCCTCGTAGTCGCGGCCGGCGAATTTGTGGAAGAAACCGAGCTGGCCGAACATCGGGCCGATGCTGCCCATCTGCCACATCAGCCACTGGATGGCCTGGTAGCGCAGGGCCGGGTCCTGCGGCAGCAGCTGGCCGGTCTTCTCGGCCAGGTAGAGGAGGATGGCGCCGGACTCGAACAGGGCCAGCGGCTCGCCGTGCGGCCCATTGGGGTCGAGGATGGCGGGAATCTTGTTGTTCGGGTTGAGCGAGAGGAACTCCGGGCTGAACTGGTCGTTGCTGTCGAAGCTGACCAGATGCGGCTCGTAGGCCAGGCCGGTCTCCTCCAGCATGATCGAGGCCTTGACCCCGTTGGGCGTGGGCAGCGAGTACAGCTGCAGGCGCTCGGGGTGCCGGGCGGGCCACTTGCGGGTGATGGCGAAGGCGGACAGGTCGGTCATGGGGCTTCCTTGGCGGTTGAGAACTCGGGCCATCTCAGCACAGCGCTGCGGCTGCGGGAAAATCGATAGTGGCGCTAGTGGCTATCAGCCGCGGCGATTCTTTCCCCCTGCCGGCGCGCCCGGCGGATGCGCAGCATCACTCCGGCCAGGGTGAGCAGCGCCAGCGGCCCCAGGGTGAGCAGCGCGGTGCGTTCCGACAGTTCCAGGCCGAGGCCGAGCAGGCCCTGGTAGAGCAGCTTGAACAGGCTCAGCAGGTAGTAGCTGATGGCGATGATCGACAGGCCCTCGACCGCCTTCTGGATCCTGATCTGGGTGTCGGCGCGGGCATTGAGGCTGCGCAGGATGGCCGAGTTCTGTTCCTCTACCTCGCCCTGCACCCGCACCTGCAGCAGGTCGCTCAGGTGGGCGACGCCCTGGGCCAGGCGGGTCAGGCGCTGGTCGGTGGCCTGGCAGTAGCGCACCGTGGGCAGGAAGCGCCGCTCGATGAACACGCCCAGGCGCTGGCAGTCCTCGACGTGCTTCTCGCGCAGCTCGGCGATGCGTTCGCCGACCAGCTGCGCATAGGCGGTGGCGGCGCCGAAGCGCTGGCGGGTGCGCGCGCTGCAGTGAACGATGCGCGCCGACAGCCGGGCCAGGTCGGCGGACAGCTCGCGGGCGCCGTCGCGGCCTTCGGCGTTGCGCGCGGACAGGCGATCCAGCTCGCGCTCGTGGTCCTTCAGCTCACGGCTGACCTGCTGCGCCACCGGCAGGGTCAGCGAGGCCATCATGCGGTAGGTCTCGATTTCCAGCAGGCGCCGCACCATGCGCCCCAGGCGGTAGGCATTGAGCCGGTGGTTGACCAGCAGCAGGCGGTTGACGCCCTGCTCGTCGAGGCGGAAGTCGGACCAGGCGATGGCGTCACCGTCGCCCAGGGCGGAGGCGGCCGGGTCCTTGAAGCCGCAGCGGGCCGGGCCGTCGGGCCAGTGGGCGGCGGACTCCACCAGCAGCTGGCTGGCGCTGATCAGGCGTTCGCGATGGGGCGCCAGCAGCGGTTCCAGCGCCGCCGGCCAGTCGCCCCGCAGCGGGTCGCCGGCCTGGCGTGGCTGCACCAGGGTGAGGGTGAAGAACTCGCCGTGGCGCTCCCACTTGAGCGTGGCCTGGCCCAGGCGCAGCAGGCCCTGCACGCTGTTGCGGGGCAGGCGCTCGTCGGCCAGTCGTTCGAGCTGGCCGATCAGCACCGAGCAGGCCTCGTCCGGATCGACGAAGGCCAGGTGATGGACGTTGGCCGGTTCCCGGAAGTGGATCGAGGGGCGCGAGTGCAGTTCGTTGTGCAGGGTGACGCGCAGTGGGTGCATGCTGGTTCTTCTGCCGGATCGGGGAATGGGGCAATGACGCCGCCGCATGACCGCGCGGTCACTGCGACATTTCGCCCCGGCCCGGCCGCGGGGGCATGGGCAGCGGCGGCCCGAGCCGGTATGGTTCAGGCTTTATTCACCCGGGTTAGGGAGCTTACCCATGAGCCTGCATGGCACTTACGATCCGCAGAACATCTTCGCCAAGATCATTCGGGGCGAGGCGCCCTGCTACAAGCTGTACGAGGACGAGGACGTGCTCGCCTTCCTCGACCTGTTCCCGCAGTCCTATGGCCACTGCCTGGTGATCCCGAAGAACGCCCCGGCGCGCAATATCCTGGAAATCGACGACGCCAACCTGGCCAAGGTCATGGCCGTGGTGCGCCGCCTGACCCAGGTGGTGGTGGACGAACTGCAGCCGGCCGGCGTGCAGGTGGCGCAGTTCAACGGCGCCCCGGCCGGGCAGACAGTGTTCCACATCCACATGCACATAGTGCCGCGCTACGAGGGCGAGGCTCTGGGCATCCATGCCGCCAAGCAGGCCGACGCGGCCGAGCTGGAGCAACTGCAGGCGCGGCTGGTGAAGCGGATCAACGGCTGAGGCCATGCGTCGCCTGCCATCGCTCACCGCCCTGCGCACCTTCGAGGCCGCTGCGCGCCACGCCCATTTCGGTCGCGCTGCCGCCGAGCTGTGCGTCACCGACAGCGCGGTCAGCCACCAGATTCGCCAGCTCGAGGAGCAACTGGGCACCGCCTTGTTCCAGCGCGACGGCCGCCAGCTGCGCCCCACGCCCCAGGCGCGGTGCCTGCTGCGCAGCCTGCAGCAGGCCTTCGAGCTGATCGGTGAGGCCTGCGATGAGCTGCGCGACCCCGGCTCGCAGGCGCAGCTGCGCATCGCGGTGACCGTGGAGCTGGCGCAGAAGTGGCTGGTCGGTCGGCTCGCCGACTTCTCCGAGCGCCACCCGCAGATCACCCTGCACCTGCACGAGCAGCCGCTGGAGGCGCCGCTGCCGGGCGCCGAGATCGACCTGGCGATCACCTACGGCACCGGCCCGGAGGACGCCAGCGCCTACTTCGTGCGGCCGCTGCCGACCCTGCAGTTCTTCCCGGTGTGCAGCTCCGGCCTGTTCAACTAGCTGCCGCTCAAGCACCCGCGCGACCTGGCGCGGCACTGCCTGCTGCACGACGACCAGGACGGCAAGACCTGGACCGCCTGGCTGACCACCCATGCCGGCGACATCCAGCCGGCGCGCCACCTCTACCTGGGCCATGCCGGGCTGACCATGGAGGCGGCGGCGCGCGGCCAGGGCGTGGCCATCGGCGACAACCTGACCAGCGCCGAGGACCTGGCCAGCGGCCGCCTGGTGCGCCCGTTCGCCGCCCAGGTGGCGTCGCTCGGGCAGTACGCGCTGGTCTGCGAACGCCTGCGCCTGGACAAGCCGGCGGTGGCGCAGTTCGTCGAGTGGTTCACCAATCAGCTGGCTGACCTGTGAATTGAATTCAGCTATCCCGCGATAATGGTCATTGGTCGCGGGCGCTCTGCCGCGGGTACTGTCGAGCCATTCAACAGCCACCGACGAGTACCTAGCAATGGCCCGTACCCTGACCTCCCTGCCCAAGGCCGACGGCTTCCGCCTGCCCGGTGAATTCGAACCCAAGGCCCGCTGCTGGCTCGGCTGGCCGGAGCGCCCGGACGTGTGGCGCAACGGCGGCAAGCCGGCGCAGAAGGTCTGGGTCGAGATCGTCAGCGCCATCGCCAGCAGCGAGCCGGTCACTGTGTGCGCCTCGGCGGCGCAGTACGCCAACGCCCGCCGCCAGTTGCCGGCCCAGGTGCGGGTGGTGGAGATGACCTGCAACGACACCTGGTTCCGCGACAGCGGCCCGGCCTTCCTGGTCAACGACGAGAGCGGCGAAGTGCGCGGCGTGGACTTCGAGTTCAACGCCTACGGCGGCCTCGATGGCGGCCTCTACTACCCCTGGGACAAGGACGACCAGATCGCCCAGAAGATCCTCGAGATCGAAGGCCTCGAGCGCTACCGCGCGCCCTTTATCGCCGAGATGGGCGGCATCCAGAGCGACGGCCAGCGCACCCTGCTGACCACCGAGCAGTGCCTGCTCAACCGCAACCGCAACGCCCACCTGGGCAAGGATGAGATGACCCGCCGCCTGCAGAACTACCTGGGCGCCGAGCAGGTGATCTGGCTGCCGCGCGGCTGCAAGTTCGATGAAACCGACGGCCATATCGACGACCTGGCCTGCTTCGTCCGCCCCGGCGTGGTGGTGATGCAGTGGACCGACGACCGCAGCGACCCGCAGTGGGAGATCTACCAGGAGGCCTACGACATCCTGCGCAGCACCCGCGACGCCCGGGGCCGCCAGCTGCAGATCCACAAGCTGCCGCAACCGCGGGTGCTGGAGTGGACGGCCGCAGAAGCCGAGGGCCTGGATCAGGACGACACCACCCACACCCGTCAGGCCGGCACGCAGATCTGCGCCTCCTATATCAACTACTACGCCGGCAACTCGGCCATCGTGCTGCCGTTGTTCAACGACCCCAACGACCGCATCGCCCAGGCCACCCTGGCCGAGTTGTTCCCCCGGCATCGCATCATCGGTATCGAGAATTCGCGGGAGATCCTGCTCGGCGGCGGCAACGTCGCCTGCATCACCATGCCCCAGTACGCCGCGCCGAAGCGCCAGGAGGTCTAGCCATGCGTCTGTCCGCACTCTGCATTGCCCTTGGCTTGTCCGCCGCCGCGCAGGCGGCGGAGCCCGCCAAACAGGTCAACCTCTATATCTGGAACGAGTATCTGGCTCCGGACACCCTGGCGTCCTTCGAGCGCAAGAGCGGCATCCGCGTGGTGGTCGACCACTTCGATTCGCTGGAAACCGTGGAGACCAAGTTGCTCACCGGGCGCAGCGGCTACGACCTGGTGCTGACCGCCGGCCAGCACCTGCAGCGGGCCATCCGCAGCGGCGCCGTGCAGCCGCTGGACAAGGCCGCGCTGCCGCACTTCGCCGGGCTGGCGCCGGAGTTCACCGCGCACATGGCGGCCTTCGATCCGGGCAACCGGCATGCCGGCCTGTACGTCTGGGGCACCACCGGCTTCGGCTACCAGCAGCAGGCCATCGCCGCGCGCATGAAGGACGCACCGACCGACAGCTGGGCGATGTTGATGGACCCGGCGGCGGTGGCCAGATTCGCCGACTGCGGGGTGAGTCTGCTCAACGACCCCAACGAGGTGTTCGCCGCCGCCTTCCGCTACCTGGGCCTGGACATCAACCGCCAGGACCTCGCCGACCTCGAACGCGCCGAGGCGCACCTGGCCAAGGTGCGCCCGCACATCCGCTACTTCGACAACGACCGCAACATCGCCGACCTGGCCAATGGCGACACCTGCCTGGCGATGTCATGGAACGGCAACGTGGCCATCGCCGCCGAGCAGGCGCGGCAGGCGGGCAAGCCCTACAGCCTGCACTACAGCATCCCACGCGAGGGCACGCTGCTCTGGTTCGACGCCATGGTCATCCCGGCGGATGCGCCACACCCGCAGGAGGCGCTGGCGTTGATGGACCACCTGATGACCCCCGAGGTGATAGGCGCGATCAGCAACAGCATCTACTACGCCAACGCGGTGCCGGCGGCCGATGCCTTCGTCGAGCCGGCCATCCTCGCCGACCCCGGAACCTACCCGCCGGCCGAGCTGCGCGCCAGCCTGTACACCAAGAACGACAACGGCCCGGCCTTCAACCGTGCCCTGACGCGGGCCTTCAGCCGGCTCAAATCGGGGCTGTAACAAGTCTGGGCTTGAGCGGCGGCCTGGGCTCGCCAATACTGGGCCGATCCCACGCACGCCCAAGGAGGGCTTCCATGCGTTCGCTCCTCGTCGTTCTGCCCCTGGTTCTGCTCGCCGGTTGTTCGTCGTTCCGCCCCGATCCCGAGAACATCAAGCCGGTGCCCGCGGATCGCCTGCTGGCCTATCAGGACGTCCGCGAAGGCGGTGGGCAGCTGGTGGTCAATCGCGACATGGGCCTGATGGGCGGCGGCTGCTACGTGGCCATCGAAGTGGACCGCAAGCTGGCCGCGCGCATCGGCATGGCCGAGGTGGCGAGCTTCAACGTGCCGGCCGGCACCCGCGTGCTGGGCCTGACCCTCGACCCGCTGGACGACACCCTGTGCGGCATGGGTCGCCTGCACAAGGAAGTGGCGGTGAAGGTGGAGCCGGGCACCACCCAGTACTTCCAGGTGGTCAGCGAGAATCGCGGCGGCTTCGACATCCGCCCCGACGCCAACCCGCCGCAGACGCGCTGATGCCGGCCCGCTACGCTCCTCGCATGCCGCGCCTGGCCTGCCTCGCGCTGCTGTCGCTGGGCCTGCCGGCGCTGGCCGGCGACTGGCCGCCGGGCGTGCGCGAGACCTTCCGCAACAGCTGTGTCGAGAGTGCCGCCCAGGCCCTGGGCCAGCCCCGCGCGCAGCACTACTGCGAGTGCACGGTGGAGCGCATCCAGCGCGACTTCTCCAGCGCCGAGATCGCCGCGCTGGAGAAGGCCGAACTGCCGCAGCCGCTGATCGGGCGCCTGCAGCAGGTGTCCCAGCAGTGCCTGCAGGCGCTGGGCGGGCAGGGCTAGGCGGGGCGCGCCCGCGACGCTAGTCCGCACGCCACAGCGGGTGATCGGCCATCAGCGCCGTGGCCCAGTCGGCGAATGCCCGCACCCGCGCCGAGAGGTGTCGCGAGTAGGGGTAGACCAGGCTCATGCTCATGCTTTCCAGGCGCCATTGCGGCAGCAGCTCCACCAGCCGGCCGGCGGCCAGCGGCTGCGCGGCCTCGGCCGTGGGTACGGTGACGAAGCCCAGGCCGGCCTCGGCGGCGGCGATATAGGCGCCACCGCTGTTGAAGCGCATCAGCGGCTCCTGTTCGATGACGAAGCGCTCTTCGCCGCGGTGCAGCACGCTGACCTTCTGCCGGCCCGTGGCCGGGTAGACGAAGGCCAGGTAGTGCAGGGCGGCGAGGTCCCGCGGGTGCTGCAGCGGCGGATGCCGGGCCAGGTACTCGGGCGTGGCGCAGAGGGTGAAGCGCATCCGCCCGATGGGCCGGCAGACCAGCTCCGGATCACTCACCGGGCCGCCGCGGATGGCACAGTCCACGCCCTCCTGCACCAGGTCGACGACGCGCTCGCTGCAGCCGACGTCGAGGCGGATCAGCGGGTGGCGGGCGACGAAGTCGGGCAGGGCAGGGATCACCAGGTTACGCCCGACCGGCGAGGGCATCTCCACCCGGACCCGACCGCGCGTCACGCCCTGGCTGTGCGACATGCTGGTCTCCAGCTCGTCGAGGTCGTCGAGCAGGGCGCGGGCGCGCTCGTAATAGGCGCTGCCGTCGGTGGTCGGCGACACGCGGCGGGTGGTGCGGTGCAGCAGCTTGACGCCGAGCTGGGTCTCCAGCGCCAGCAGCTGGCCGGATATCGTGGTCTTGGCCAGGCCGAGGGCCTCGGCGGCGCGGGTGAAGCTGCCGAGCTCGACGATGCGGCAGAAGGCGCGCATGGCTTCCAGGCGGTCGAAGGCCATTGTCCGTTTCCTCGCACAATGTTTGCGTGAGTAGCCAATTTATCCTGGAATTTTTGAGTAATACAGTGGTGGCCAATCCCGGTACGACACCGGGCCTTTCGGAGAAGCCGCCATGATGACCAGCCAGCGCAACAACTATCACCAGACCGCCCCGCACGTGTTCAAGGCCCTCTACGCCCTGGAGCAGACCCAGGCCGCCTTCCCCCTGGAAGCCTCGCTGCGCGAGCTGATCAAGGTGCGCGCCTCGCAGCTCAACGGCTGCGCCCTGTGCCTGGACATGCACGGCGCCGACGCGCTGCAGCGGGGCGAGTCGGCGCGTCGCCTGCTGGCGCTGGGCGCCTGGGAGGACGCGCCCTGCTTCAGCGCCCGCGAACGCGCCGCCCTGCTGTGGACCGACAGCCTGACCCTGCTGGCCGAACGGCACGCCCCGGATGCCGTGTACGAGGCTGTGGCCGCTCAGTTCGACGAGCGCGAGATCGCCGAACTGACCCTGGCCATCGCCACCATCAACCTGTGGAACCGCTTCGGCGTCGGCTTCGCCATGCAGCCGACGAACTGAACGTGTGGGAGGTCGCCATGCCACGCACCGTGCGTATCGAGACCCTGAACCTGGACGAGCCGGCCCTGCGCCGGCACCTCGCCGCGCTGGGCGCGCCTGCCGCCTGGCAACTGCAGCCGGTGGCCGGAGGCTGGCTGCTGTGGCTCGACGAGTCGCTAGACGGCGCGCGCCTGTGCGGCGCGCTGCTCGGCTGCGGCGGGGTACGGCGCCTGGATTTCGCCGCCTCAGCGGCTCAGCGGTAGGGCCGCGCCCATCATGGCGAACAGCCCGCCGCAGCAGCGGTTGAAGCCGCGCCCGGCGCGCTCCAGCCAGGGGCGGGTGCGCTGCGCGGTGCGGGCCAGCAGGTATTCCACGATGCCTTCAACGAGCGCGAAGGTGGCCGCCATCACGGCGAACTGCTGCCACAGGCTGCGCGCCGGGTCGAGGAACTGCGGCAGGAAGGCGCCGAAGAACAGGATCACCTTGGGGTTGGACAGGGCCGACAGCAGGCCCTGGCGCAGCAGCTGTACGCCGGGGCGCGGGGTTGCGGCTTCCAGCGGCGTGAGGTGCAGCGGCGGCGAGCGCCACAGCTGGATGCCGAGCCAGATCAGATAGGCGGCGCCCAGCCACTTGAGCACCAGCAGGGCATGCACCGAGGCCTCGAGCAGGGCGGCCAGGCCGAACATCGACAGGGCCATCAGCAGGACGAAGCCGAGCATGCCGCCGGCGACCGTCCACAGGGCGCGGCGATGCCCGTAGAGCGCGCCGTGGGTGAGGGCGAGCAGGCCGTTGGGGCCCGGCGTCAGCGCCAGGCCGAAGACGGCGGTGAGGTAGATCAGCCAGGTGTGCAGGGCCATGGCGCGGCTCAGACCCGGTCGGCCAGCGCCAGCTTCACGCCCAGCGCCGCGAACAGCCCGCCGGTGCCACGCTCCAGCCACAGGCCGAGGCGTCGGCCGATGCGCAGGCGCCGCTGGGCGAAGGCGGTGGACAGGGCCAGCAGGTGGCACCAGAGCATGCCGTTGAGGTTGAAGATGGCGCCCAGCAGGAGGAAGGCCAGGGCCTTGTGTTCGGCGTCCGGACTGATGAACTGCGGCACGAAGGCGAGGAAGAACAGCGCCACCTTGGGGTTGAGCACGTTGGTCAGCAGGCCCTGGGCGAAGATGCGCCCGTAGGGCAGCGGCGCCAGCTCGCCGGCGCCCGGCTCGACCACTTCCTTGGGCCTGGCCAGCAGCATGCCGATGCCGATGTACAGCAGGTAGGCGGCGCCGACCAACTTGACCAACATGAAGGCGGTGGCGGAGGTGGCGAGCAGGGCGGACATGCCCAGCGCGGCGGCGACTATGTGTACGCAGGTGCCGGCGCCGATGCCCAGTGCCGCCGCCGAGCCGGCCCGCCAGCCCTGGCTGGCGCTGCGTGCCATGACCAGCAGCGAGTCGGGGCCGGGAGCCATGTTCAGCAACAGGCCGGAAACGACGAACAGGGCGAGTTCCTGGGTGCCGAGCATGGCGGGCTCCTGATGGGCAAAGCGCGATTCTGCGCCGACCTGGCGTTTCGGTCAAAATCCGTCTGCGCGCTCCTCTCCGGCGGCTGCGCCAGTTGCCGCAGGTTTGCCGACGATCGCCGCCGGGGACCTGTGTCTTTCCCGCTCTTGCGTGCATCTTCTCAAGGCGAGCCGCCAGTCTGCCGAGTGTGTGCGAGAGCAGCGGCGGACGGGCGGCTATGGCACACTCTGCGTTTAGCCGCAGGCGCCATACGCCCGCCAATCGAATTCGCGCCCCCGGCTGCGGCCGGCGCGCCAGTGACCAGCCAGCCGCCCCGGGCGGTACAAGAAGAGGAATGACCCGTGCACAACGCCGTAATCAGTGGCACTGGCCTGTTTACCCCGGCCAACAGCATCTCCAACGACGAGCTGGTGGCCTCCTTCAATGCCTACGTGCAGCAGTTCAACGCCGACAACGCCGCCGCCATCGAGCGCGGCGAGGTCGAGGCGCTGAGCGAGTCGAGCAGCGCCTTCATCGAGAAGGCCTCGGGCATCAAGAGCCGCTTCGTCATCGACAAGGACGGCATCCTCGACCCGCAGCGCATGGTGCCGCGCATCCCCGAACGCGCCAACGAGGAGTGGGGCATCCTCTGCGAGATGTCCGTGGCCGCCGCCAAGGAGGCCCTGGCGCGTGCCGGGCGCAGCGTCGCCGACATCGACGGGGTGATAGTCGCCTGCTCCAACCTGCAGCGCGCCTACCCGGCGGTGGCCATCGAAGTGCAGGCAGCCCTGGGCATCCAGGGCTGGGGCTACGACATGAACGTGGCCTGTTCCTCGGCCACCTTCGGCATCCAGGCCGCCACCAATGCCATCGCCACCGGCCAGGCCCGCGCGGTGCTGATGGTCAACCCGGAGATCTGCACCGGCCACCTGAACTTCCGCGACCGCGACAGCCACTTCATCTTCGGCGATGCCGCCACCGCAGTGATCATCGAGCGCACCGACCAGGCCAGCTCCGCACACCAGTGGGACATCCTCGGCACCAAGCTGCTGACCCAGTTCTCCAACAACATTCGCAACAACTTCGGCTTCCTCAACCGCGCCGCGGAAGAGGGCATCGGCGCCAAGGACAAGCTGTTCGTCCAGGAAGGCCGCAAGGTGTTCAAGGACGTCTGCCCGATGGTGGCCGAGCTGATCGGCGCGCACCTGGCGGAGAACCAGCTGAATGTCGGCGACGTCAAGCGCTTCTGGCTGCACCAGGCCAACCTCAACATGAACCTGCTGATCGCGCGCAAGCTGCTCGGCCGCGATGCCGAGCCGCACGAGGCGCCGGTGATCCTCGACACCTATGCCAACACCAGTTCCGCCGGTTCGGTGATCGCCTTCCACAAGCACCAGGACGACCTGCCGGCCGGCAGCCTGGGCGTGCTCAGCTCCTTCGGCGCGGGCTACTCCATCGGCAGCGTGATCCTGCGCAAGAAGGGTTGACCGACCCGTGGCAGGGACTGCCGAGGACGAACTGCTCGCGCGCCTGCGTGCCGGCGAGCAGCAGGCCTTCCGCGAGCTGGTCGGCACCTACCAGGGCGCCATGCGCGCGGTGGCCTTCGCCATAGTCGGCAGCCGCAACGCCGACGAGGTGGTGCAGGACGCCTGGCTGGCCGTGGTGCGCGGCCTGGACGGTTTCCAGCAGCGCGCCAGCCTGAAGACCTGGCTGCTGACCATCACCGCCAACACCGCCAAGAGCCGCCTCAAGCAGCAGCGTCGCGAGCCGCTGCTCGACGACCTGCCGGGGCCGCACGGCAGCGTCGGCGCCGAGCGTTTCGCCGAGGACGGCCACTGGCTGACGCCGCCCGGCCAGTGGGAACACGACACGCCCGAGGCCCTGCTGGCCGAGAGCGAACTGCGCGAGTGCCTGGAGAAGACCATCGCCAGCCTGTCCGAGATGCAGTCCAGCGTGCTGCTGCTGCGCGAGCGCCAGGGCCTGGAGCTGGAGGCCATCTGTAATCTTCTCGACCTCTCGCTCTCCAATGTCCGCGTGCTGCTGCACCGTGCCCGACTCAAGGTGTTCGCCACCCTGGAGCATTTCGAGGAGACCGGCCAATGCTGACCTGCCAGGAACTGGTAGCCCATTCCAGCGACTATCTCGACGGCCAGTTGCGCCTGCGCGAGCGCCTCGGCGTGCGCGCCCACCTGGCCATGTGCGTGCGTTGCCGGCGCTTCATCCGCCAGCTCAGGCTGAGCCAGGCGGTGCTGCGCCAGTTGCCCGAGCAGCCGCTGCCGGAGCTGGAGGCGCTGGCCGAAAGGCTCGCCCGCCAGCGCGGCGAGGCCTGATGCGGAAAAAATTCCGCGCCCTGCTGTAACGCCCCATGCCCTTCTCCGTCTAGTGTTGCGCAGGAGCCAAGGCTCCTGGACTCGCAACCATGACTGGAGAGATTCCATGAAACAGCGCAATACCATCGCCATCACCCTGGGCGCCGCCCTGCTCGGTAGCACCCTCGTCGCCCAGGCCGGCGGCAATCCCTTCGCCGCTCAGGAGCTGAGCAGCGGCTACAGCCTGGCCGCCCACGAGAAGGACCACGAGGGCTCCTGCGGCGAAGGCAAGTGCGGCGCCGAAGCCGGTGCCGGCAAGGCCGAAGAGGGCAAGTGCGGCGAAGGCAAGTGTGGCGCCGAGGGCGCAGCCGCGAAGGCCGGGGAAGGCAAGTGCGGCGAGGGCAAGTGCGGCGGCGACAAGGCCGAGTGAGCATGCCTGCTTTCGTCGAGGGCGCCGGCCTCGGCCTGCGCCGCGGCCTGCTGGCGGCGCTGCAGGATGGCGCCGCGGGCCAGGTGGACTTCATGGAGGTCGCGCCGGAGAACTGGATCGGCGTCGGCGGGCGCTTCGGCCGCCAGCTGCGCGCGCTGACCGAGCGCCTGCCGTTTCTCTGCCACGGCCTGTCGCTCAACCTGGGCGGCACCGCGCCGCTCGACCTGGAGCTGCTGCGGGCGATCAAGGGCTTCCTCGACGAGCACGGCATCCGTGGCTACAGCGAGCACCTGTCGGCCTGTGCCGACGACGGCCAGCTGTACGACCTGATGCCGTTGCCCTTCGCCGATGCCACGGTGCGCCGGGTGGCCGCGCGCATCCGCCAGGTCCAGGAGGTGCTGGAGCGGCCGCTGATCATCGAGAACGTCTCGGCCTACGCGCGCCTGCCCGGCGAGCTGGACGAGGTCGAGTTCGTCCGTGCGGTACTGGAGGAGGCCGACTGCCAGCTGCTGCTGGACATCAACAACGTGGCGGTCAACGCCCACAATTTCGCCTTCGATGCGCGTGCCTACATCGCCGCCATGCCCGGCGAGCGCATCGCCTACCTGCATGTGGCCGGGCACTACGACCAGAGTCCCGAACTGAAGATAGACACCCACGGCGCGCCGGTGGACGACCCGGTGTGGGGCCTGCTGGCGCACTGCTACGCGCTGCACGGGGTGCGCCCGACCCTGTTGGAGCGCGACTTCAACTTCCCGCCGCTGGCCGAGCTGTACGCCGAGGTGGCGCAGATCCGCCGGCTGCAGGAGGAGGGCGGACGATGAGCGCCGACCTCCAGGCGGCCTTCGCCGCGCATATCCGCGATCCGCAGGCCGCGCTGCCGCTGCCGGGCATCGCCCGCGAGCGCATGGCGGTGTACGAGGAGCTGTTCTTCAACACGCTCGACGGCTTCGTCGTCAGCGGCTTCCCGGTGCTCTGCCGGATACTCGGTGAGGCGCGCCGCCAGCGCCTGGTGCGTGCCTTCATGCTCACCCACCGCTGCCGCACGCCCTACTTCCTGGAGATCGGCGCGGAGTTCGTCGCCTGGCTGCAGGCCGGTGGCGGCGTGGAAGAGGGCGATCCCGCCTTCGTCGCCGAGCTGGCGCACTACGAGCGCGTCGAGCTGGCCCTGGACATCGCCGACGCCGAGCTGCCGTCGCAGGGCTGGTCGCCGCTGGCCTGGCCGCTGGCCTATGCCTGGCCGGTGCAGCGCCTGTGCGCCGAGTTCCAGCCCGGCGAGCCGCCGGCCGAGCCGACCTGCCTGCTGGCCTGGCGCGACGCGCAGGAGCGGGTGCGCTTCCAGCAGCTGTCGCCCTTCGCCTATCACCTGGCGCTGCGCCTGCAGGACGGCCAGGCCTCCCGGCAGGCCCTGCTGGACCTGGCCGAGGCCAACGGCCTGCACGCCGACGCGCACTACCTGGCCCAGGGCCGGGCGCTGCTGGAGCAGTGGCGGCGCCAGGACATCTGGTTCGACCCATCCGCTGGCTGACTGGCCGGCACAGGAGATTGCCATGCTCGCTTTTCTCAACCGCCTGCAGGACGCCCTCGACGCCACCAGGCGCCTGGACCTGCTCGGCCCGCTGCTGTTGCGCCTGTATCTGGTGCCGATCTTCTGGATGGCCGGCACTCGCAAGCTGGCCGACATGGAGTCGACCATCGCCTGGTTCGGCAACCCCGACTGGGGCCTGGGCCTGCCCTTTCCCACCCTGCTGGCCTGGCTGGCGGCGCTGACCGAGGCGGGTGGGGCGATCCTCCTGCTGCTGGGCCTGGCGCTGCGCTGGGTGTGCATCCCGCTGATGGTGACCATGCTGGTGGCGATCTTCACCGTGCACTGGGAGTTCGGCTGGCAGGCCATCGCCGACCCCTCCGCGCCCTTCGCCAACGAGCGGGTGCTGGCCTCGGCGGAGAAGCTCGAGCGCGCCCGCGCCATCCTCCAGGAGCACGGCAACTATGCCTGGCTGACGGCCAGCGGCAGGTTCGTGGTGCTGAACAACGGCATCGAGTTCGCCGCCACCTACCTGGTGATGCTGCTCGCGCTGTTCTTCAGCGGAGCCGGGCGCTGGCTCAGCCTGGACCACTGGCTGGCCCGGCGCTGGCGGCAGCGCTGAGGCCCGGCAGGCGAGAGCCGCGTGTGTGGCTCTCGGCGTCTTATTCTGAATGGAAGTAAAAAAGTTCCTTTGTCACCGAACTTTCATCTAAATCAAACCGAGCTGAAATAACCCCCCGCCAAGATTCCCCCCCAACACCAAGGGCCGAGCCCGCGTGTTTTCCAACGCTAAAGACCAATAGGGGAATCCTTCGATGATCCGTAAGCACTTCGCCGGTTTCGCAGCCAGCGCCCTGGCCCTGGCTGTTTCCGCCCAGGCTTTCGCCGGCACCGTCACCACCGACGGCGCCGACATCCTGATCAAGACCAAGGGTGGCCTCGAAGTAGGCACTACCGACAAGCAGTTCTCGTTCAAGATTGGCGGTCGCCTGCAGGTGGATGCCGACAGCTTTGACGGCATCTATACCGTCAACGGCAACCGGGCCGACGAAACCTACTTGCGTCGTGCCCGCCTGGAAATTTCCGGTGTGGCCTACCAAGACTTCGAGTACACCTTCAATCGGAATTTTGGTGACACCGGTAGCGATGACGACTGGGACGAGGCATCCATCTCGTATACCGGCTTCGATCCGGTCAGCCTGACTGTTGGCCGTATGAATCCGACTTTTGGTCTGGAAGAGGCGGTCAGCTCCAAATGGATCACCGCCATCGAGCGCTCCGCCATCTATGACTTGGCTCCGTGGGTGAATGACCACATGAATGGCGAAGGCATCCGCCTGCGCACCACCCTGGGTGACATTTTCCACGGCGAAATCGGTGCCTACCGTCAGAACCTGGAGGGTGACGACAGCGAGAACCAGTACTTCCAGGACGAAGATGGCCAGAACAACCATGCCATCGTGATGCGCGGTGTAATCGCTCCGATCGTCGAAGAGAAGCAGGTTCTGCATTTTGGTGCCAGCTATGCCACCCGCGACGTGGAAGAAGGCTACCGCGAGCGCATCCGTTCTCGTCTGTCGGTGCGCGGCACCACTGAGGACGATGTCAACGGCAATCGCGCCACCTACGGCGACGCCTTCCTGGACGGCGACGATAGCGCCTATGGCCTGGAAGCTGCCTACATGATGGGGCCGTTCTCCGTGCAGGCCGAATACCTGAGCCGCACCGCAGAAGGCTCCGAAGTGCTGAACGGCAACGACGACGACCTCGAGGCATCCGGCTACAACGTGCAGCTGGCCTACACCCTGACCGGTGAATCGCGCAGCTACAAACTGGATGGCGGTAAGTTCGACAAGATCAAGCCTTCCAACAAGCAGCTGGGTGCCTGGGAAGTCTTCTATCGCTACGACAATATCAGCGTCGATGAGACCCCGCGTCTCCCGGCCAGCGCCGCTCCGGATGTCACTCTGGAAGATATCGATACCGGTGCCAAGGTGCATACGCTGGGCGTTAACTGGTACGCCAATGAAGCTGTCAAGGTTTCTGCCAACTACCTGAAGGCAGCTGCCGACGATGTCGAGAACGACGAAGGCGACGATGACGGTGACGCCATCAGCCTGCGCCTGCAGTACGTGTTCTAAGAACAAGCGAACGATACTGCTCCTTCATTCGGCCCCGCCTCGTGCGGGGCTTTTTTCGTCCGGATGGCGCGCTATAGTGCGGCTCTTGTCGCACCGGATACCCGCGCACCCATGCCGCTGCACAGCCTCGACTCCCTTCACCTGATCACGCCCGCCGCCTGGGATGCCCTGCTGCCCGAGCCGCACCCGTTCCTGCGGCATGCCTTCCTGAGTGCCCTGGAAGACAGCGGCAGCCTGGCCGCCGACAGTGGCTGGCGGCCGGCCCACCGGGTGCTGTACGACGCCCATGGTCAGGCGTTGGCGGCCCTGCCGGCCTATATCAAGCAGCACTCCTACGGCGAGTATGTGTTCGATATGGGCTGGGCCGAGGCCTGCCAGCGCGCCGGCATCGCCTACTACCCCAAGCTGCTCGGCGCCGTGCCCTTCAGCCCGGTGAGCGGACCGCGTCTGCTCGGCGATGCACGGGCCTGCGCGCAGCTGCTCGACGAGCTGGAGCGCGAGCTGCCGGGCGAGGGCCTGTCCGGCCTGCACATCAACTTCCTGCGCGGCGAGGAGGATGCGCTGTTCGAGGGGCGCCCCGGCTGGCTGCAGCGCCTGGACTGCCAGTTCCACTGGCGCAACCGCGGCTATCGCGACTTCCAGGACTTCCTCGATGCGCTCAGCTCGCGCAAGCGCAAGCAGCTGCGCAAGGAACGCGAGCAGGTGGCCGGGCAGGGCATCGAGTTCCGCTGGCTGCAGGGTGGCGAGCTGGACGAGGCGGACTGGGACTTCGTCTACGCCTGCTACGCCAGCACCTATCAGGTGCGCCGCCGCGCGCCCTACCTGACCCGCGAGTTCTTCAGCCTGCTGGCCGAGCGCATGCCCGAGGCCATCCGCGTGGTCGTCGCGCGGCGCGGCGGGCGGGCGCTGGCCATGGCCTTCTCGCTGCAGGACGGCGACACCTTCTATGGCCGCTACTGGGGCTGCCTGGGCGACTTCGACCGTCTGCACTTCGAGACCTGCTTCTACCAGGGCATCGAGCTGGCCATCGCCGAGGGGCTGCGGCGTTTCGATGCCGGGGCCCAGGGCGAGCACAAGCTGATCCGCGGCTTCGAGCCGGTCGTCACCCGCTCCTGGCACCATCTGCTGCACGCCGGGCTGCGCGCGGCGGTGGCCGACTTCCTGGCCCGCGAGCGGCCGGCAGTGCTGGCCTACGCCGAGCAGGCGCGCGCGCTGCTGCCCTATCGCCGGGAGACAAGCTGAGATGCCGCGCCTGTTGTTCATCTGCAGCCGCAACCGCCTGCGCAGCCCGACGGCGGAGCAGCTGTTCGCCGCCTGGCCGGGTGTGGAGAGCGATTCGGCCGGGCTGGCGGCGGACGCCGAGGTGGCGTTGTCCGCTGAACAGCTCGAATGGGCCGAGCTGGTCTTCGTCATGGAGCGCGTCCACCAGCGGCGCCTGCAGCAGCGCTTCGCGCCCTGGCTCAAGGGCAAGCGGGTGATCTGCCTGGGCATCCCCGACGACTACGACTTCATGCAGGCGGAGCTGGTCGAGCTGCTGCGGCGCAAGGTGGGCGCCTATCTGCCATGACCCAGGTACTGCGCCCCAGGCCCTGGAAATGGCTGGGCATCCTGCTGCTGTCGCTGGCCTTCTGCGCGGTCGCCGTACTGATGCTGGAGGACGGACGTCTCGCCGGCTGGTTCTGCCTGGGGCTGTTCGGCCTGGGCGCCCTGGTCGCGGCGGTGGCGGTGCTGCCGGGCGCCAACTATCTGCGCCTGGACGAGGACGGCTTCACCTTCTGTTCGCTGTTTCGCGCGCATCGGGTGGGCTGGGCGCAGGTGAGCCACTTCGGCGTGGCGCAGGTGGGGCCGAACCGCCTGGTCGGCTGGCACTATCGCCCGGGCTGCGAGCCGCCGGGGCGCGGCGTGCGCCTGTCGCTGGCGCTGGGCGGCTGCCATGCGGCGCTGCCGGAGAACTACGGTCTGCGTGCCGAGGAGCTGGCGCAGCGGCTGGAGCGGCTGCGCCAGGAGTACGAGGTCAGAGCTTCTTCGCGTTGAGGATCAGCACCGGCTCGACCGGCACGTTCTGGTGCATGCCGCGGTTGCCGGTGCGCACCCGGGCGATGCGGTCGACCACGTCCATGCCGCGCACCACCTTGCCGAACACCGCGTAGCCGAAGTCGCGGCCGCCGTGGTTGAGGAAGTCGTTGTCCTTGTGGTTGATGAAGAACTGGCTGGTGGCCGAGTCCACCACCTGGGTGCGCGCCATGGCGATGGTGCCGCGGTCGTTGCGCAGGCCGTTGTCGGCCTCGTTCTTGATCGGCTTGAAGGTGTCCTTCTCGCGCATGTCGGCATCGAAGCCGCCGCCCTGGATCATGAAATTTGGGATCACCCGGTGGAACTGGGTGCCGTTATAGAAGCCGGCCTCCACGTAGCCGAGGAAGTTCTGCGTGCTGATCGGCGCCTTCTCGGCGTTGAGCTCCAGCTCGATGTCGCCGTAGCTGGTGGTCAGCAGCACGTGGGGATTTTCCGCGGCGAGCAGGCTGGTGCTCAGCAGCAGGCCGCAGGCGGAGAGAAGAAGACGTTTGAGCATGGGCTGGGTCCTTGTCGTCTAGCGGGGGAGGTGTTCGACCTGGTCGAGAAACTCTTCCAGGACGGCGTTGAAACGTTCGGGCTGGTCCATCGGCGTGGCGTGGCGCGACTGCTCGATCACCACCAGGCGGGCGTCGGGCAGCTCGCGCACATAGGCTTCCTTCAGCGCGACCGGGGTGTAGTCGCGGTCGGCCGTGACCACCAGCGTAGGACAGTCGATCCGTGCCAGGCGTTCGCGCACGCCCCAGCCGATGATGGCGTCGAGGCTGGCCAGGTAGGCACGCTTGTCGTTCTGCGGCCAGCGCTGTTCGATCTTGGCGCGCAGCTCGGCCTGTTCCGGACGGGGAAACAGCAGGCGGCCGAGGCCCTGGCCGATGGTCTGCATGCTCAGCAGGCGCGACAGGCTCCAGCGCTTGGCCAGCATCCACCAGTCGGCGGCGCTCTTTGCCTTCACTTCCGGGGCGCTGTTGACGATGCACAGGCTGCGTAGCAGCTCGGGGCGCTCCACGCCCAGCTGGAAGCCGACCATGCCGCCCATGGAAATGCCCACCAGGTGCACCCGTGGCAGCCCCAGGTGTTCGATCAGCGCCGCCACGTCGGCGGCGAAGCCGGCCATGCTGTAGCGCCCGCGCGGCTTGTCCGACTGGCCGTGGCCGCGCAGGTCCAGGCTCAGCACCCGGCGCCTGCGGGCCAGGTGGGGGATCTGGTACTCCCAGTCCCGGGTGCTCGAACCCAGGCCGTGGACCAGCAGCAGCGGCTCGCCCTGGCCGTGTTCCTCGTAGTACAGGCGGCAGCCGCCATGATCGAAGTGGGGCATCGGGGATTCCTCAGTGGGCCGCCAGCGGCGCGGCGAAGGGCGCATCCAGCGGCGCGTCGTCGAAGTTCTTGATCAGCTCGATGAGGATCTGGGTGGCCGGGCCGAGCACCTTGTCCTTGTTGCTGTAGAGGTGGAAGCGCGGCTTGCGCGTGCCGCCCTGTTCCAGCGGCAAGGGCTTGAGCAGGCCCTCCTCAAGCTCGCGGGCGATCAGGTGGCGCGGCAGCCAGGCGAAGCCCAGGCCGCTGGAGACGAAGGTGCGCGCGGTGGGCAGGCTGCCCACCGTCCAGCGCTGTTCGGCGCCCAGCCAGCCGGTGTCGCGCGGCTGAACCCGGCCGCTGTCGCGGATCACCACCTGCATCTGGCCCTCCAGGTCCTGGAAGGTCAGCTCGCGTTGCAGGCGGTGCAGCGCGTGTTCCGGGTGGGCCACGGCGATGAACTCCACCTCGCCCAGTTCGATGGGCAGGTAGCCGGTGATGTTGAGGGCGCTGATGGCCAGGTCGGCAGAGCCTTCGTGCAGCACCTCCTCGACGCCGGACAGCACCTCCTCGCGCAGGCGCACGCGGCAGCCGCGGCTCTGCGGCATGAAGGCGGAGAGGGCGCGGACGATGTTGGCGGTGGGGTAGGCGGCGTCCACCACCAGGCGCACCTCGGCCTCCCAGCCCTGTTCCAGGTGGTGGGCCAGCTCCTCCAGCTGGCTGGCCTGCTTGACCAGCTGCCGCGAGCGGCGCAGCAGCACCTCGCCAGCCTCGGTGAGCACCGCCTTGCGCCCGTCGATGCGCAGCAGCGGCGCGCCCAGCTGCTCCTGCATGCGCGCCACCGTGTAGCTCACCGAGGATTGCGAGCGGTGCAGGGCCTCGGCGGCCTGGGCGAAGCCGCCATGGTCGACCACCGCCTGCAGGGTGCGCCATTGCTCCAGCGTGACACGGGGCGCTTTCATCGCCGCCTCCTCTTCTCTACTCTGTGCCTCCCGATTAGGAGACTGTCGATGAAAAAGTTCTGCCTGGCCCTGGCCGCCCTGCTGCCGCTGACCGCCGCCGCCTACCCGATCGAGATCGACAAGCAGCTCAACGGTGCCGAGCTGTCCGCCACCGGCCAGCAGGTCGACCGCAATATCGGCGCCGTGCTGCTGTACAACTACGGCGAGGCTCCCGCGCAGTGCACCGCGGTGTTCCGCAACGGGCCGGAGGCGCCGCGCACGCGCAAGGTGGAAGTCAAGGCCGGGGATACCGCCAACCTGACCGTGAGGTTCGCCCGCGACATCATCAAGCTGCGCATCGAGCTGTCCTGCGGTCTAAAATAAATCAATTCTGTCGATGATTAGAAGCGGATATTTGCGCTTTTTTATCTTATTGGCTGACCATAACCTGCACCCCATCGAAACCAATCACCCCCGATGGAGGTCAGCCCAATGTCCCGTGTACTCGTCATCGAAAGCAGCGCCCGTCAGCAGGGCTCCGTTTCCCGCCAACTGACCGCCGACTTCGTCGCCCAGTGGCAGGCCAGCCACCCGCAGGATCAGGTGCAGGTCCGTGACCTGGCCAAGCAGCCGGTGCCGCACCTCGACGAAACCCTGCTGGCCGGCTGGATGAAGCCCGCCGAGCAGCAGAACGCCGCCGAGCAGGCCGCCGCCGCCCGCTCCAACGAGCTGACCGAGGAGCTGCTGGCCGCCGACGTGCTGGTGCTGGCCGCGCCCATGTACAACTTCGCCATCCCCAGCACTCTCAAGGCCTGGCTGGATCACGTGCTGCGCGCCGGGGTCACCTTCAAGTACACCGAGACCGGCCCGCAGGGCCTGCTCAGCGGCAAGCGTGCCTATGTGCTGACCGCCCGCGGCGGCATCTACGCCGGCAGCGGCCTGGATCACCAGGAGCCCTACCTGCGCCAGGCGCTGGCCTTCATCGGCATCCACGACGTGCAGTTCATCCATGCCGAGGGTCTGAACATGGGCGCCGAGTTCCAGGAAAAAGGCCTGGCCAAGGCTCGCGAGCAGCTGGCCCAGGTCGCCTGATCCCCGACTCTCCCCTGGGGCCGATCCGCTCGGCCCGTCCACCGGCCTGCACGGGCGCTCCTCCCGTCAGGCCGGTTTTTTATGCCCGCCGCCCGAGGCTGCAAGGGTTCATTCCGGCGCGGGGGTGCTCCGGGCCTGGCGCAAGTGCGCCTCGAACTGCTCGACTATCGCCGGCCAGCCCAGCTGCCCGGCATGCCGGCGGGCGTTCAGGCGCACCCGGCGCAGGCTCTCCTCGTCCTCCAGCAGCCAGCGCGCGGCCTCGATGAAGGCCGCCTCGTCGCCGGGCGTGGCGAGGGCGCCGTTGTGCCCGTGGCGAATGTGCTGGGCGGCCGCCGCCTGGTCGAAGGCGACCACCGCCAGGCCCGAGGCCAGGGCCTCCAGCACCACGTTGCCGAAGGTCTCGGACAGGCTGGGGAAGAGGAACAGGTCGCCACTGGCGTAGTGCTTGGCCAGCTCGGCGTCGCGCTG
Source organism: Pseudomonadaceae bacterium (assembly GCA_033838285.1). GTDB lineage: Bacteria > Pseudomonadota > Gammaproteobacteria > Pseudomonadales > Pseudomonadaceae > Aquipseudomonas. The sequence goes on along the minus strand of JAJLLC010000022.1, from coordinate 28,750 downwards.
CACCCCGCAGAACAGGGCATCCGGCAGCTCGGCCTGGAGCTGCCCGCGCAGCGGGCCGTCGCCGACCAGCACCAGGCGCAAGCGGCGCTGCGGCAGGTGCTGTTGCAGGCTGCGAAAGGCGCGCACCAGCAGCTGCAGGTTCTTCTCCGCGGCCAGGCGGCCGACATGGACCACGGCGATCTCGCCCTCGCCCAGGCCCCAGGCGGCGCGCAGCTCGGCCGAGCGCCGCGCCGGGTGGAACAGCTGGCCGTCGACGCCGCGGGCCAGCAGCTCCAGGCGCTCGAAGCCGCGTCTGTGCAGCTCCAGGCGCTGGCTGGCGCTGGGCACCAGGGTCAGGCGGGTACGGTTGTGGAACCAGCGCAGGTAGCCGGTCAGCAGGCGGCTGAGCAGGCTCATGCCGTAGTGCTCGCTGTACTGCTGGAAGTTGGTGTGGAAGCCGCTGACCACGGGAATCCCCAGGCGCCGCGCGGCACGCAGGGCGGACAGGCCGAGCGGGCCTTCGGTGGCGATGTAGAGCACGTCCGGGCGGCTGCGGCGCCAGCGGCGCAGCAGCTTGTGCAGGGCCGACTGGCCCCACTGCAGGCCGGCATAGCCCGGCAGCGGCCAGCCGCGGGTCAGCAGCAGGTCCTCGTCGCCGGGGCAGGCCTCGTCGGCCTGGCGCGGGCGCACCAGCTGCAGCCGGTGGCCACGCTCGCGCAGGCCCTGGCACAGGCGGCCGAGGGTGTTGGCCACGCCGTTGATCTCCGGCGGGAAGGTCTCGCTGACCAGGGCGATGTGCAGTTGTGTGACATTCATGGCGCCAGTCTGCGACGGCGCCATGAAGCCCGGGTGACGTTTGGGTTACGGCGCCGTGACGGCGCGCTCGCGTACCCAGAACAGGGTGGCACCGGCCACGGCGGCGGGCATCACCAGGATGTTGACGAAGGGCACCAGCAGCGCGAGGTACACGCTGCCGCCGAAGCCCAGGCTCTGCCAGCGCTTCTCGCGCAGCCAGGCGAGCATGTCGTCCCAGCTGACCTTGTTGTTGTCGCAGGGATAGTCGATGTACTGCACCGCCATCATCCACACGCCGAACAGTATCCACAGCGGCGCCGCCAGCAGGTTGAGCACCGGGATGAAGCTGAGGATCAGCAGGGGAATGGCACGTGGCAGGAAGTAGGCCAGCTTGCGCAGCTCGCGGCCCAGGGTGCGCGGCACCATGGCCATCAGCTCGGCCCAGCTGAAGGGCGGGAAGTCGTCGCGGCCGCGCAGCACCACTTCCACCTTCTCGGCGAGAAAACCGTTGAAGGGCGCGGCGATGATGTTGGCCAGCAGGGTGAAGCTGAAGAACATGATCACCAGCACCAGCAGCACGAACAGCGGCCACAGCAGGTATTCGAGGAAGCTCAGCCAGTCGGGCAGGCTGGGCATGAAGCTGTCCACCCAGCCACCGAACTGCTGCACCGCCAGCACGATCAGGCCGACGAACAGCAGGGTGTTGACCGCCAGCGGCAGCAGCACGAACAGGCGCAGCCCGGGGCTGAGAATCAGCTTCAGGCCTTGGCCGAGGTATTGGGGGCCGGACAGGGCAGGGGTGAGCATCGCGATCTCCGTTGCGCTGAAAACGCGCCGACCTTAACCACTTTGCGCAGAGGAGGAAAGCAGGCCGCGGTGGTACAGGCAGGCGCGGTTGCGCTCGCGCTTGGCCTCGTACATGGCGCTGTCGGCGGCCTTGATCAGGCCGTCCGGGTCGCCGGCATGCTCCGGGCACAGGGCGATGCCGATACTCGGGGTAACAAAGTCGATGGACAGCGCGCCGATGCGGATGGCGCCCTGCAGCGCCTCGCGCAGGCGCTCGGCGAGCTTCTGCGCGGTCTCGGCGCCGCTGTCGCTGAGGATCAGGGTGAACTCGTCGCCGCCCAGGCGGTAGACCCGATCCGGCTGGCGCACGGCGCCGCGCAGGCGCTCGGCGATGTGCTGCAGCAGGGCATCGCCGACATCGTGGCCGAAGCGGTCGTTGACCTCCTTGAAGCGATCCAGATCGAGAAACAGCAGGGCCAGCGGCTGCCGCGCCTGCTCGATGGCCTGGCGCAGCTGTTCGTGGAAGGCCTTGCGGTTGCCCAGCCCGGTCAGCGGGTCGCGGTAGGCCATGTCCAGCAGGCGCTGCTGGTAGGCCATCTGATCGCTGATGTCGCGCAGGATGCCGCGGTAACCGGCGCAGTTGCCCTGCGCATCGCGGATCAGCGAGAAGCGCGTCTCGTAGTAGCCCTGGCTGCCGTCGCGGCGGCGGAAGGGGGCGGCGAAGGTGGCGTCGCTGCCGGCGTTCCAGCTCTGGCGGAACAGTTCGCGGGCGCGCTGGATGTCCTGTTCTTCCAGCACCGTCTCGAAGGAATGTTGCAGGAGTTGCTCGGCCGGGTAGCCGAGCATGCTGCAGAGCGCGCGGTTGACCGCCTGGATGGTGCCACCCGGGGTCAGTTCGAAGTAGCCGTCCTGGATGGCGTCGAGGATCTCGCGGTCGCGCGCCTCGCTCTGCTCCAGGCGGGCCAGCATGCGGTTGGTCTCGGCTGCCAGCTGGCCCAGTTCGTCGCGCCCGACGTCGCTCAGGCGCAGGCTGGCGGACTTCGGGCCGATGCCGGCGATCTCCCGGTGCATGCGCGAGACCCGGCGCAGGATGCCGAACTCCAGACCCAGGTAGATCAGCAGCCAGGCGGCGACGCCGACCGCGCCGGCCTGGATCAGAAAGATGGCGATAGCCTTGCGTCCCTCCAGATACAGGCTGCGCTCGCGGGTCAGCTCCAGCATCAGCTCGGCTTCGTCGAGGCTGTTGCTGAACAGCAGCACCACCTGGTGGCGGTCGTCGTCGAGGATACGCCGCGGGCTGATCTCGATCTGGTTGATGCTGGCCTGGTCGCGGCGTGTCAGCAGCTGCCAGCGGGCCAGGTCCTCGTCCGGCGGCAGCAGACGCATGGCGCCGTTGAGCTGGGTCTGCAGGTTCTCGGCGCGCTCGCCGTCGATGAAGTGGCCGGCCACCAGGGTGCCGACGCTGGGCAGGCTGTTCTGGTTGTTGCTGATGTTGCCCATTACCAGCATCAGCGGCACGCCCTGCAGGGCGACCAGCTGGCCGCGCGGGCCTTCGCCGTCGCGCTGGCGCAGGCGCTTGGCCAGGGCCAGGATGCTGGCGCGCAGCGACTCGTGGCTGCGCGGCCGGTCGCCGCCCAGGGCCAGCAGGTCCGGTAGGTCCGGCGGCAGCCACTGCTCGGCGCGCACCTGGCCGCTGCTATCCAGGTAGATCATGAAGTCGAAGTTCATCTGGCGCAGGGCTTCGGCGTCCATGTTGCGCTGGACGAAGTCCGGGTGCTGGCCGCGCATGAACTCGTAGCTGGCATCCCACTGGGCGTAGCTGAGCAGCAGGTCGAGGTTGCGCTTCAGGCCGTTGTCCAGCAGCGCGCGCACCCGCTCGGCCTCGGCGACCAGCAGGGCGGCGTCCTGGCGGTCGAAGCGGGTGAGGATCAGGCTCTGCGAGAGCAGGTAAGCGGCGCCCAGGGCCAGCGCCAGCAGGGGGGCGAAGAGCCAGAACAGGCGTTTGCGCAGCGTCATGCCGGTGGAAGTCCTGGGATGGGCATGGGGCGAGTATAGTCCGATCACCCTGGCGCATAGGGCGAGGCTATTGGCTGCATTGAGAATGGGTATTTTCCCCGAGGGCGTCGCCTGGATAGCTTGGCCGCAGTTTCCCTTGCCGGGGCCGTCCTTCCTCCCAAGCCTTCCCCAAGTGCTGTGGATGGCCCCTTTTTCTTCAGGAGCCGATCATGTCCGCCAACCGTCACGCCCGCGTCATCATCCTCGGCTCAGGCCCCGCCGGTTACAGCGCGGCGGTCTACGCCGCCCGTGCCAACCTCAGGCCGCTGCTGATCACCGGCATCCAGGCCGGCGGCCAGCTGACCACCACCACCGAAGTGGACAACTGGCCGGGCGACCCCCACGGCCTCACCGGGCCGGCGCTGATGCAGCGCATGCAGGAGCATGCCGAGCGTTTCGAGACCGAGATCGTCTTCGACCATATCAACGCCGTGGACCTGGCCGGCAAACCCTTCACCCTGGTCGGCGACAGCGGCACCTATACGGCCGATGCGCTGATCATCGCCACCGGTGCCAGCGCCCGCTACCTGGGGCTGCCGTCCGAGCAGGCGTTCATGGGCAAGGGCGTGTCCGCCTGCGCCACCTGCGATGGTTTCTTCTACCGCAACCGCGAGGTGGCGGTGGTCGGCGGCGGCAACACCGCGGTGGAGGAGGCCCTGTACCTGGCCAACATCGCCAGCAAGGTGACCCTGGTGCATCGCCGCGAGACCTTCCGCGCCGAGAAGATCCTGCAGGACAAGCTGCGTGCGCGCATCGCCGAGGGCAGGATCGAGCTGCGCCTGAACGCCGAGGTGGACGAGGTACTGGGCGATGCCGGCGGCGTCACCGGCGTGCGCCTGAAGCACGGCGACGGCGCCCGCAGCGAGCTTAAGGTCGATGGCCTGTTCGTCGCCATCGGCCATACGCCCAACACCGCGCTGTTCGAAGGCCAGTTGGCGCTCAGGGACGGCTACCTGGTGGTCAACGGCGGACGCGACGGCAATGCCACCGCCACCAGCATCGCCGGGGTGTTCGCCGCCGGCGACGTGGCCGACTCGGTGTACCGTCAGGCCATCACCTCGGCCGGCGCCGGCTGCATGGCGGCGCTGGACGTGGAGCGCTACCTGGATTCGCTTTGATCCGTGCGCGTGAAAAGCCCCGCCTGCGGCGGGGCTTTTTCATGGCAGCAAGATAGTTCAAGACAGCGTCGTGCCCGACGGTTAGCCTCCCGCTCTCAAGGAGGTTCCATGTCCCGTCATCACGAATTCCTGCAGGGCGCCCGCGACATGCTGCCGATGCTGCTCGGCGCCATTCCCTTCGGCATCATCTTCGGCAGCCTGGCCGGCGCCGCCGGACTCTCGCCCTGGCAGACCGTCGGCATGTCGGCCCTGGTGTTCGCCGGCTCGGCGCAGTTCATCGCTATCAGCCTGCTCGGCGGTGGCGCGACCCTGGCGGTGCTGCTGCTCACCACCCTGGTGGTCAACCTGCGGCACGCCCTGTACAGCGCCAGCCTGCAGCCCCATGTGCGCCACCTGCCGGCACGCTGGCGCGTGCCGCTGGCCTTCTGGCTGACCGACGAGGCCTTCGCCGTGGTCCAGCACCGCTATGCCGAGGTCGACGCCTCGCCGTACAAGCACTGGTACTTCCTCGGTGCGGCCCTGGCCATGTACCTCAACTGGCAGCTGTGCACCTGGGTCGGCCTGCTGTTCGGCCAGGCGGTGCCGAACATCGCCGCCTGGGGCCTGGACTTCGCCATGCTCGCCACCTTCATCGGCATCGTCGTGCCGATGCTGCGCAATCGCCCGCAGGTGGCGGCGGCGCTGGTGGCCGGCGGCGTGGCCCTGGCCTGCCACGCGCTGCCCTACAAGCTCGGCCTGATGGCCGCGGCCGGCGCCGGTATCCTGGTCGGCGTGGTGCTGGAACGACGCTATCGCCTGCTGCAGGACGAGGTGTTCTGATGGACAACTGGTTGCTGATCCTCGGCATGCTGGCGATCACCTTCGTCACCCGCTACAGCCTGTTCGCCTTCCCCGACCTGCGCTTCCCGCCGTTGGTGCGCCAGGGCCTGCACTACGTGCCCACCGCCGTGCTCAGCGCCATCGTGGTGCCCGGCATGCTGCTGCCGGACGGCCAGACCTGGGCCCTGCGCCTGGACAACGCCTACCTGCTGGCGGGGCTGGCGACCATCGTCATCGCCGCGACCAGCCGCAACCTGCTGGCCACCATCGGCGGCGGGCTGCTGGTGTTCTTCCTGCTGCGCGGGTGGCTGGGGCAGCTGCCGATCTAGCCGGAAACGCGCAGGCCGAGGGTTGCCAGGCCACCCCAGGCTTCTGCCGGAGGGCGTTGCAGCACGAAAGCGCGACGCGGGTGTGGCTTTGCCGGGGGCGAATGCTGTCCAATGCAGGACGGCCGCCCGGCCTCATACAGGTACAAGGACGATGACCCAGAATTCGCAATTCGCCCTGCTTGGCACCCGGCGCTTCCTGCCGTTCTTCATCACCCAGCTGCTCGGCGCGTTCAACGACAACGTGTTCAAGCAGTCGCTGATTCTCGCCATCCTCTTCAAGCTCAGTTTCGAGGTGGACGAGGAGGCCTGGATCGACTTTGCCGACCGCGATCTGCTGGTCAACCTCTGCGCCTTGCTGTTCATCCTGCCGTTCTTCCTGTTTTCCGCCCTCGGCGGCCAGTTCGGCGAGAAGTTCGCCAAGGATGCGCTGATCCGTGCGATCAAGTTGGGCGAGGTGGTGATCATGCTGGTCGGCGCCCTGGGCTTCCTGCTCGGCAGCCTGCCGCTGATGCTGGCCACCCTGTTCGTGATGGGCACCCAGTCCGCGCTGTTCGGCCCGGTGAAGTACTCGATTCTGCCGGCGGCGCTGCGCGAGCAGGAGCTGGTCGGTGGCAACGCCCTGGTGGAGATGGGTACCTTCCTGGCCATTCTCGCCGGCACCATAGGCGCCGGCATGCTGATGGCCAGCGACAGCTATGCCGCGCTGGTGGCCGGCGTGGTGGTGCTGGTGGCCGTGGCCGGCTACCTGGCCAGCCGTTTCGTGCCGCGCGCGGCGGCGGCGCTGCCGGAGCTGCCGCTGGACTGGAACATCCTGCGCCAGTCCTGGCGGATCATGCGCCTGGGCCTGGGGCAGCGCCCGGCGGTGTCGCGCTCGCTGGTGGGCAACTCCTGGTTCTGGTTCCTCGGCGCCGTGTACCTGACGCAGATTCCGGCCTTCGCCAAGGAGCTGCTGCACGGCGACGAGAGCGTGGTGACGCTGATCCTCGCGGTGTTCTCCATCGGCATCGGCCTGGGTTCGATCCTCTGCGAGCGGATGAGCGGGCACAAGGTGGAGATCGGCCTGGTGCCCTTCGGCTCGTTTGGCCTGACCCTGTTCGGCATCCTGCTGTGGTGGTTCTCCAGCAGCTTTCCGCAGGCGAGCGCAGCCTACGACTGGCTGGCGCTGCTCTCGGTCGGTCAGGCCTGGTGGGTGCTCGCCTGCGTTCTCGGCATCGGCATGTTCGGCGGTTTCTACATAGTGCCGCTGTACGCGCTGATCCAGTCGCGCACCGAGGAGCACGAACGGGCGCGGGTGATCGCCGCCAACAACATCCTCAACGCGCTGTTCATGGTCGCGGCGGCGCTGGTGTCGATCCTCTTCCTCAGCGTCGCCCAGCTGAGCATCCCGCAGCTGTTCCTGGCCATCTCGCTGATGAACATCGCGGTGAACCTGTACATCTTCAAGATCGTCCCCGAGTTCACCATGCGCTTCCTGATCTGGATGCTCAGCCACTCGATGTACCGGGTGCGCCACCGGAATCTGGATGTCATTCCCGACGAGGGCGCGGCGGTGCTGGTGTGCAACCACGTGTCCTTCGTCGATGCTCTGCTGATCGGTGGCGCGGTGCGCCGGCCGGTGCGTTTCGTCATGTACTACAAGATCTACGACCTGCCGGTGCTCAACTTCGTGTTCCGCACCGCCGGCACCGTGCCGATCGCCGGGCGCAACGAGGACCCGGAAGTGTTCGAGCGGGCCTTCGCGCGTATCGCCGAGTACCTGGCGGCGGGCGAACTGGTGTGCATCTTCCCCGAGGGCAAGCTGACCGGCGATGGCGAGATCGACGAGTTCAAGGCCGGGGTCGAGCGCATCCTCGCGGCCAACCCGGTGCCGGTGATTCCCATGGCGCTGCAGGGGCTGTGGGGCAGCTTCTTCAGTCGTGCACCGCACAAGGGGCTGTTCAAGCGCTTCTGGTCGCGGGTCAATCTGGTCGCCGGCCAGCCGCTGCCGGCGGACACCGGGCGGCTGGTGCTGCAGGAACAGGTGGCGCAGTTGCGCGGCGATCAGCGCTGATCCCGACAGCACGAAAAAGCCCGCCATCCGGCGGGCTTTTTCGTGCGCGGGTTGTCAGTGGCTGAGCTTGAGGCCGATCAGGCCGATGACGATCAGGGCCACGCTGCCCAGGCGCAGCAGCGCCATGGATTCGCCGAACAGCAGCACCCCGGCGATCACCGTGCCGACCGCGCCGACGCCGGTCCAGATGGCGTAGGCGGTGCCCAGCGGCAGCTCCTTCATGGCCAGGCCGAGCAGGCCGATGCTGACGACCATGGCCGCGACCGTGAGCAGGGTGGGCAGGGGGCGGGTGAAGCCGTCGGTGTACTTGAGGCCGATGGCCCAGGCGACCTCGAACAGGCCGGCGAGAAGCAGGATGATCCAGGACATGCTGATGAGCTCCGTACTGCTAAGTGGCTACGGGCCGTCCCGGATGATCACTCGAAAGGAGTCGCGAGGTCGTCCTCGCGTCGTTCGCTATTTTGCACAGCGGGCTGCACAGGGCAAGTCCGGGAGGACGGGTGGCCCTGTGCAGCTGTCGCAGGCTCAGATGCCCTGAGGGATTTCCTCGCCGCCAAGGGCCTCGAACAGCGCCGGCAGGAAGTCGCTCAGGGTCAGCATCATCAGGGTGAAGCTGGCGTCCAGCTGGCCCAGCGCATCGTCACCGCCGTCCTGGGCGGCCTGGTCCTGCAGCAGGTCCTCGAAGCGCAGGCGCTTGATCGTCAGCTTGTCGTCCAGCACGAAGGACAGCTTGTCCTGCCAGGCCAGGGACAGCTGGGTGACCAGCTTGCCGGCCGACAGGTGCAGCTGGATCTCCTCGCTGGTCAGATCCTGGCGCTTGCAGCGCACCACGCCGCCATCCTCGCTGGTGTCGCGCAGCTCGCACTCGTCCAGTACGAAGAAGTCCGGCGCCGCGGCCTGGGCCTTGACCCAGTCGGTGAGGGTGGCGGTAGGCGCCATCTTCACCGACAGCGGGCGCACCGGCAGCGAGCCGATGGCCTCGCGCAGGGTGGACAGCAGGTCCTCGGCCTTCTTGCTGCTGGCGCTGTCGACCAGGATCAGGCCGAGCTTGGGGACGATGGCGGCGAAGGTGCTGGAGCGGCGGATGAAGGCGCGCGGCAGGAAGCTCATGACGATCTCGTCCTTGAGCTGGTCGCGCTCCTTCTTGTAGACCTTGCGCATCTGCTGCGCCTCGATCTCGTCGACCTTGTCCTTCAGTGCGTCACGCACCACGCTGCCGGGGAGGATGCGTTCCTCCTTGCGCGCGGCGATCAGCAGGAAGTCGCCGCTGACATGCACCAGCGGGGCGTCGCCACCCTTGCCGAACGGCGCCATGAAACCATAGGTGGTCAGCTCCTGGCTGGCGCAGGGGCGCGCGGCCTTGGCGGCCAGTGCCGCCTCCAGGGCCTCGGCGTCGAAGGGCACGTCCTGAGTCAGGCGATAAACGAGCAGGTTGCGGAACCACATGGGGATGAACACTCCTTGAACACGAAGCGCGCATTATTCTCCATTGCCGGGGGTGAAGCTAAGCCTTTGGAACTGCTCGAAAATTTTTTTCAAAAAAGGCTTGCCAAGGTGAAGGGGCATCCCTAGAATGCGCACCACTTCGAGAGCACTGGGTGGTTAGCTCAGCCGGGAGAGCATCTGCCTTACAAGCAGAGGGTCGGCGGTTCGATCCCGTCACCACCCACCACTTTCGAGGGATCGCGCAGCGGTAGTTCAGTCGGTTAGAATACCGGCCTGTCACGCCGGGGGTCGCGGGTTCGAGTCCCGTCCGCTGCGCCATATACAAGCGATGGCTAGACTGAAGGCCAGAGCTGAAAGAAAACGACCGAGAGGTCGTTTTTTTTTGCCCGCGATTTGTCGCCGCACGCCGCAGGGCACACTGAACCAATCGGCTTCTCGGCACTCCTATTGATCCGTAGCCAGTGCTCGCCGCGGGCTGTTAAGCTCGCCCTCTCTCTGCCCCTCGTGGCTTCTTCAAGGAACAAGCATGAAACAACATCGTCTTGCTGCGGCGGTTGCCCTGGTCGGCCTGGTTCTGGCCGGTTGCGATGCGCAGACCAGCGAAGTGGAACTCAAGACTCCGGCGCAGAAGGCCTCTTACGGCATCGGCCTGAACATGGGCAGGAGCCTGGCCCAGGAAGGCCTGGACGATCTGGATTCCAAGGCCGTGGCCTTGGGCATCGAGGACGCCATCGGCAAGCAGGAGCAGAAAATCACCGACGCGGACCTGAAGGACGCCTTCGAGTTCCTGCAGACGCGTGCCGAGGAGCGTCTGGCCAAGCTGAACGAGGAGTCGGCCGCTGCCGGCAAGAAGTTCCTCGAAGAGAACGGCAAGAAGGAAGGCGTGATCACCACCGCTTCCGGCCTGCAGTACGAAGTGCTGAAGAAGGCCGACGGCGCTCAGCCCAAGGCCAGCGACGTGGTGACCGTGCACTACGAGGGCAAGCTGACCGACGGCAGCGTGTTCGACAGCTCCATCGAGCGTGGCAGCCCCATCGATCTGCCGGTCAGCGGTGTGATCCCGGGCTGGGTCGAGGGCCTGCAACTGATGCACGTGGGCGAGAAGTACAAGCTGTACATCCCCAGCGAGCTGGCCTACGGCGCGCAGAGCCCGAGCCCGGCGATTCCGGCCAACTCGGTGCTGGTCTTCGAGCTGGAGCTGCTGGGCATCAAGGACCCGGCCGCCGCCCAGTAAGCTCGCCTGTTACAAGGAAACGCCCCGCCAGTCGGGGCGTTTTCGTTTCTGCCGCCGAGCGCCGCAGGAGCTGCCCGGTGTTACTCTTATGCACATTGCTCCGGTTACCTGCCCGGCATGCAGCGTTACGCTTCGCCTGAGTTGGCAGTGATCACTAAATTGCTGATTTTTATGGATTTTATAGCCTGAGCAAAATCTGCTCTATCTGAGCGCGAAGCCCATGCCATGGGGCTTCGATGCGATCATCAAACAGCTGTTCACAGGGTTATCCACAGCTTTGGTGGATAACCCGCTGCAAGCCAGTCGGCATGCGCCGTCGAGGAGAATGGGCATGGGCATTCCCTGGAACAAGATGCGTTACCTCAGATTGGCGCGGGACATTCTGGCCCGTGGCCGTCTGCCGGAGCTGCTTGCGGCCGTGGCGCGCAAGAGCCGCGGCAACGCCTCGCGGCTGAGCGGTGCGGGGGGCGATCTGCAGTTGTTACTGGGGTTGTGCGCGGCCTGGTGGCGTGGCGAGTACCGCCACATAGGTCGCCCGGCGCTGCTGGCCGTAGTGGCGGCGCTGCTGTATTTCCTGATGCCGCTGGACATGGTGCCGGACTGGCTGCTGGCGGTCGGCCTGCTGGATGACCTGGCCGTGCTGGGCTGGCTGATGCGCACCTGGCATGCCGAGCTGCAGGCCTATCGTGCCTGGCGCGAAAGCCAGCCCGGCGAGGCCTTGCAGCGTCTGGAGGCCCTGCCCGCGCCAGGCGAACCCGGTCACTGAGGCGGGCTGCGCTCGGCCTGCTGCAGCAGCGCGGCGATTTCGCCGCTGTCGCGCAGTTGCAGCAGCGTGGCATCCAGGCGGGAGCTGGCGACGGGCAGGGTCGGGCCGTAGGCGCAGTGCATCGAGTAGCGCTGCACCACCCAGGGACTGAAGCTCAGCGGCAGGTCGGGCGTGCGGGCCAGGTGGTAGGCCAGCGGGCGGCGCATGTCGATCAGTGCATCCAGGCGCTGGTGGGCGACCATCTGCAGGCGGGTCTCGAGGTCGCGCACGTCCTTGCGTTGCACGCTGCTGTCGGCAAAGGCGTGCATCAGTTCTTCCGTGTAGACGAAGCCCAGGGTGGTGCCCAGCGTCTTGCCGTCCAGGCTGGCGAGGCTGGTGATGGGCGGCTGCTGGCGATGCTGCAGCAGCACGTCCTGTTCCTCGTAGAGCGGCGCGGACCAGTGCCAGCGGGCGGACTGCTCCATCCAGGCCGGGTTGGCGTTGCAGATCAGCTGGATGCGGCCCTGGGCGAGGGAGGACTCCAGGCGGTTGTTCGGCACTTCGACGAAACGCACCTGCAGCCCCAGCAGTTCGGCGACTCTCTCGCCGAGCAGCTTGGTGAAGCCGCCGACCAGGCGTTGCTCGCGCACCTCGACATAGGGCATGCCATCCGCCGGGCCGAAGCCCCAGAGCAGTTCCGCGGCCAGGGCCGGGCAGCTGCAGCAGAGCAGCAGGCAGATCAACAAGGTTCTGACCATCCGTGCTCGGCTCCCGACTCTTGTCTGCCGGGTCAGTATAGGTCACGCTTTCGGGGTGTCCGCATCGAATAAGATCGATGCCTGCAAGGGAGGTGCCGAGCCGTTCGGCACTGTTGTCCACGGAGAGCTGTAATGAGTGTGCAAGTGATCATGCGCGACGGCGAGGCCGAGTACGCCGTGCTGCCCTGGGATGAGTACCAGGCGCTGCTACGCGCTGCGGGGCAGCTCGTCGAGCCCGCCGTCGCCGTCAAGGAAAACGCTTCTCTGCGCCGGCTGGCCGATCTGCGCGAGGCCAAGGGCCTGTCCCAGGCCGACCTGGCCCGTGCCGTGGGCATCAGCCCACACTACCTCGGCCTGATCGAAAGCGGCGAGCGTGAGCCGGATGGCGCCATCCTGCGTTCGCTGGCGCGGGTGCTGGAAGTGGGCGATTGGGAGCAAGGGTCTTGAGCGTGCGCATTCACCGCCAGCATTGGCAGGCCCTGCTCGGCGAACTGGAGGATGCCCGTCGCCAGCGCCACCTGCTGACCTATCGGGCCCTGGTTGAGCGCCTGCAGCTGCCGACCCCGGCCATGCAGACCCTGACCGCCGCCCTGGAGCACCTGGCGGCCCTGGATGCCCGTGCCGAGCGGCCGCTGCGTAGTGCGCTGGTGATCAGCCAGGGCGCCAGCCGCCTGCCGCGCACCGGCTTCTTCGAGTGCGTGGCTCGGCTGGGGCGTTTCTCCGGCCCTTCCGATGGCATCGCCGCCGCCTCCTGGCATGCGGCCGAGGTGGCGCGGGTCTTCGAGTTCAGCTACCCCGAGGAACCCTGATGCTCCTGGCCCTGCGCGCGCGCCTGGGCTACTGGCTGGCGCGCCGCCTGTTGCACTGGCGCTGGCTGGTGCAGCAGCCACGGGCCTGGGCCTGGATGCAGGGCCAGTATGCGCGCATGGCGGCCCTCGGCCATGTGCCGGCACAGGGCTTCTACGGCCACCTCCTGCTGTTTCGCGGCCAGGGCTTCGGCGCCCGCGAGGAGGGGCTGCGCCTGCTGCGTCTGGCCGCTCAGGGCGGCGATGGCAAGGCCGCCTACCAGCTCGGTGTGCAGTGCCTGGCCGGCGACGCGCGCCAGGCCGCGGATGCCACCGAGGCGGCGCGCTGGTGGGCGCGGGCAGCCGAGGCTGGCCATCCGCTGGCGGTGCAGCGCCTGGCGCAACTCTATCGGGAAGGCGCTCCCGGTCTACCGGCCGACCCGCAGCAGGCCGAGCGTTTCGCCCGTCAGGCCGAGGCGCTTGGCTTCAGGCCGAAAGGTTGAGGGTGTCGAGGATGTGCAGGCTGTAACCGGGCACCGCCTTGGCCTGGCGCTTGGCCTCCGAGGCCAGGCCGGCCAGCTGGCTGGCATCGAGCCTGGCGCAGCTCTGCGGGTGCAGCTGGACCACGCCAATCGACAGTGACAGCAGGGGGAATTCCTCGCGCCGGCCCTGGCGGTTGTGGCTGACGAAGCAGCCGGCCTGCAGGTGCTCCTCGCGGTAGAAGCGCCGGCACTGGGCCTGGAAGTCCTCCAGCAGCTGGTTGAGCCGTTCGCGCCAGGTGTCCGGCCCCAGTACCAGGAGAAAGTCGTCGCCGCCGATATGGCCGACGAAGTCGCGGCTGGGGTCGACCCGTTCGTTCAGACACTGGGCCAGGCACAGCAGAACCTCGTCACCCTTGGCATAGCCATAGAGGTCGTTGAACGGCTTGAAGCTGTCGATATCCACATAGCACACCACGGCCTCGCGGCCCTGCTGCAGCAGGCGGCCGAGGCACTGCTGGATTGGCACGTTGCCCGGCAGCAGGGTCAGCGGATTGGCGTGGCGGGCCTGCTGGATCTTCAGCTCGGTGATCAGCTTGAGCACGTCGATCACCCGCCCCAGGCCGCGGTAGCGCCCCTGCTGGACGATGATGAAGTCCTCTTCCATGCGCTGGCGCGCGCGGCTGGTGAGCAGGCGGCTGACCTGCTGCAGCGACTGGCCGATATCCACCGCGAGGAAGTCCGTGCTCATCAGCCGGCTGATCGGCTTGCGGGCGAACAGGTCGGTGGCGAAGGGCTTGAGCAGGGCGTCGGACAGCGAGTGGCGATGCACGATGCCGACCGGCTGTGCACGCTCATCCAGCACCGCCAGGGAGTTGAGGTTGGCCTGGGCGCGGAAGGCCTCCAGTACCACGGCGATCGGGGTGTCCTGGGGTACGGCCGGCTGTTCGTTGAGCAGTGCGGACAGGTCACCGGCGTCCTCGCCCAGGGCCGGGGCCAGGTTGTCCAGGCGCGGCAGCAGCTTCTGCGCGTCACGCGGCGGCTGCTCCTGGGGGCGGCACAGCAGGTAGCCCTGGACCAGGTCGACGCCCATCTCGATCAGGGTCGCCAGCTCCTCGGCCAGCTCGATGCCCTCGGCGATCACCTGGGCGCGCGAGGCCTTGGCCATCTTCAGGATGGAGTCGACGAACTCGCGCTTGACCGCGTCCTGATGAATGCCGTCGATGAAGTGGCGGTCGATCTTCACGTAGTCCGGGCGCAGCTCGGACCACAGGCGCAGGCTGGAGTAGCCGGCGCCGAGGTCGTCCAGGGCGATGGAGAAGCCCATGGCGCGGTAGTGGTGCAGTGCGGTGTCGAGCAGGGCGAAGTCGTCGATCGGGGCCTGCTCGGTGAGTTCGATCACCACCCGGTCGGGCGGAATGCCGAAATCCTGCAGCAGCTTGAGGGTGCGCCCGGGCTGGTGGCCGGGCTCCAGTAGCGACTCCGGGGAGACGTTGAGAAAAAGCTTGCCGTCCAGCTGCTGCTCGCGGAAGCGGCGGCAGGCGCTCTTGCGCGCCAGCATCTCGAGCTGGCTCAGGCGGCCGGCGTTGCGTGCCACGCTGAACAGCGCGATGGGGGCGTGCAGGGGGCTGTTGGAGGGGCCGCGGGTCAGCGCCTCGTAGCCGAGGATGCGCCGCTCGGAGAGGCTGACGATGGGCTGGAATAGGCTGTGCAGGTCGCCGTGAGCGAGGATGGCTTCCAGGGCGCTCAACTGCTCGGTGACGGTCATGGGGGCACTCGATCTGGCGGAATGAAAAGGGCCGGTATCGCTACCGGCCCTCTATTTCACGACAGAACGATGACTGTTTTATGACGTCAGTGCTTGGCTACCGTGGCTTCCATGCCCAGATAGTCGAGCAGGATGCGCCCGCTCTCGGTCAGGTAGGCGTCGTCCTCCGGCTTGGTCTTCTCCGGCTCGACCGGGGCGGCGTCCTCGTCCTCTGCCTTGATCTCCTTGAGCAGCTCCTCGCCCTTGGCCTTGCGCTTGGCGTTTTCCAGCGCCAGCTGGCGGGCCTCGATGTCGGCGTGCTGGGCGCGACGCTTGGCTTCGTTGAGGCTGACGCTGGTCTCGGCCATCAGCTCCTGGGCCAGGGCCAGGCGCTCGCGGGTGAAGACGAAATCCGGGTTGCCGGCGGTACGCGACTCGTGGCGAGCCTTGAGCTCGGCGAGGAAGGGCTTGTAGGGGTTGCTGTCCGGGCGCACGGCCGGCTTGATGCTGTCCCAGGGCATGGCCTCGGGCAGGGCGCTTTCGCCGATCTCCTGGGTGTCGACGATGTCCGGGTAGGCGATGTCCGGCAGTACGCCCTGGTGCTGGGTGCTCTGCCCGGAAACCCGGTAGAACTTGGCCAGGGTCAGTTTCAGCTCGCCGTGGTTGAGCGGCTGGATGGTCTGCACCGTGCCCTTGCCGAAGGTCTGGCCGCCGAGGATCAGTGCGCGGTGGTAGTCCTGCATGGCGCCGGCGAAGATTTCCGAGGCGGAGGCGGACAGGCGGTCGACCAGCACGGCCAGCGGGCCGTCGTAGAACACCCCGGGCTCCTCGTCGGCCAGCACGTCGACGCGGCCGTCGGCGTTGCGCACCAGCACGGTGGGGCCCTGGTCGATGAACAGGCCAGTCAGCTCGGTGGCTTCCTGCAGGGAGCCGCCGCCGTTGTCGCGCAGGTCGATGACCACGCCGTCGACCTTCTCCTGTTTCAGTTCACCCAGCAGGCGCTTCACGTCGCGGGTGGTGCTCTTGTAGTTGGGGTCCTGGGCGCGGTAGGCCTTGAAGTCCAGGTAGAAGGCCGGAACCTTGATCACCCCGAGCTTGTACTCGCGGCCTTCGTGCTGCAGCTTGAGCACCGACTTCTGCGCCGCCTGTTCCTCCAGCTTGACCGCCTCGCGGATGATGGTGACCACCTTGCTGGTCTGGTCGCTCGGCGCGTTGCTGGCCGGGATCACCTCCAGGCGCACCTTGGAACCCTTGGGGCCGCGGATCAGCTTGACCACTTCGTCCAGGCGCCAGCCGATCACGTCGACCATGTCCTTGTCGCCCTGGGCCACGCCGATGATCTTGTCGGCGGGGGCGATCAGCTTGCTCTTCTCGGCCGGGCCGGCCGGCACCAGGCGCACCACCTTGACGTACTCGTTGTCGGTCTGCAGCACGGCGCCGATGCCTTCCAGCGACAGGCTCATGTTGATGTCGAAGTTTTCCGCGTTGTCCGGGGAGAGGTAGTTGGTGTGCGGGTCGTAGGTCTGCGCGAAGGCGTTGACGTAGGCCTGGAACACGTCCTCGCCGCGGGTCTGCGACAGGCGCTTGCGCTGGTTGTTGTAGCGCTTCTGCAGCAGCTCCTGGATGTCCTTGGTCTCCTTGCCGGCGATCTTCAGGCGCAGCACCTCGTCCTTCAGGCGCTTGCGCCAGAGGTCGTCCAGCTCGGCCTGGTCCTTGGCCCAGGGCGCGTTCTCGCGATCCACCAGCAGGCTTTCGTCGATGCCGAAATCGAGCTGGTCGACGCCGGCGGCGAGCAAGGCGTCGACCCGATCGAGGCGCTCTTCGGCACGCTGCAGGTAGGTGCGGTAGATGATGAAGCCGGGTTCGAGGTCGCCGCTCTTGAGCAGGTCGTCGAACTTGCTGCGCCAGCGGTCGAACTGGGCGATGTCGGTGGCGGTGAAGTAGCTGCGCGCCGGGTCGAGCATCTTCAGGTAGCCCTCGTAGATCTTCGCCGAGCGGGCGTCGTCCAGGGGCGGCTTGTTGTAGTGGTGGCGCTTGAGCAGCTCGACCACGTTGAGGCTGGCGATCACCTGCTCGCGGTCCGGCTGCAGGTAGGCCCAGTTCTCCGCGGCGGCCTTGGCGGCGGCGGGCAGGGCGTGCAGGCCGAGAAGCAGGGCCAGGGCGGTAGCGGGGAGGAATCTCTGCATGGTGGTTCGACGCAATGGCAGGTGATAACGCATATTAGGTCGTCTGAAAGGGCCCCGGTTCCCTGGGGGCCGGACGGCGAAATGCACAGGCCCGGCGGTAGACGGCGCGAGGCCGCGCATGGTCTGCGCCGGGGTTTCATTCACTATGGAGGCAGCATGAAGGCATTGCAAGGCGCCGAAGGGCAACTGGAGTGGGTGGAGCGACCGGCTCCAGCCTGCGACGTGGGGCAGGTACGCATTCACGTGGCGGCCGCCGGGCTGAATCGCGCCGACTTGCTGCAGCGTGCCGGGCATTACCCGCCGCCGCCGGGCGCCAGCGACATCCTCGGCCTGGAGTGTTCGGGGGTGATCAGCGAAGTGGGGGCCGGCAGCCCGTGGCAGGTCGGCGAGCGGGTCTGTGCGCTGCTGGCCGGCGGCGGTATGGCCGAGGAGGTGGTGGTCGATGCCCGCCACTGCCTGCCGGTGCCCGAGGGGCTGAGCCTGGCCGAGGCCGCCGCGCTGCCCGAGGTGTACGCCACCGCCTGGCTCAACCTGTTCCAGCTGGCCGCGCTCAAGCCCGGCGAGAAGGTGCTGTTGCATGCCGGCGCCAGCGGCGTGGGCTCGGCGGCGATCCAGCTGTGCAAGGCCTTCGGCAACCCCTGCTGGGTCAGCGTCGGCTCGGCCGAGCGCCTGGCCTATTGCGAGGGCCTCGGCGCACAGGGGGGGGCGATTCGTGGCGAGGCGCTGGAGAGCCTGCGTGACTTCGCGCCCTTCGACGTGATTCTCGACCCGGTGGGGGCCAGCTACGCCGAGCTCAACCTGCAGCTGTTGGCCCGCGACGGCCGCTGGGTGTGCATCGGCCTGATGGGCGGCAGCAAGGCGCCGCTGGACATGGCGCTGCTGCTCGGCAAGCGCATCCAGCTGACCGGCTCGACCCTGCGCAACCGCGACGAGCAGTTCAAGGCCGAGCTGATGGCGGATTTGCGCCGCCAGGTCTGGCCGCTGTTCGCCGAGGGTCGCCTCAAGCCGCAGCTGGAGCGCGCCTATCCGGCCAGGGATGTCGAGGCGGCCTTCGCCGCGCTGGCCAGCAACCGGGTGAGCGGCAAGCTGGTGCTGCAGATCGACGCGAGCCTGGCCTGAGCCGGCTCGCGCGCCTTCATCGCCAGGCGAGGATGTCCCAGCCGGCCTGTTCGGCATGGGCGCGCAGGGTCGGGTCCGGGTTGACCGCATGGGGGTGGGGCACCTGCAGCAGCAGCGGCAGGTCGTTGCGCGAGTCGGAGTAGAAATGCGCGCCTTCCAGGCTCTCGCCCTCGGCCTGCAGCCAGGCGGCGAGGCGGGTGACCTTGCCTTCGCGGTAGGTCAGCACGCCGGTCGTCCTGCCGCTGTAGCAGCCGTGCTGCAGCTCGCAGTCGATGGCCAGGACTTCCTCGACCCCCAGGCGTTCGCCGATGGCGCTGACCAGGAAGTGCGCCGAGGCGGAGATCACCAGCAGGCGGTCGCCGGCGCCGCGGTGGCTGGCCAGGCAGCGCATGGCGTCGCTGTAGATGATCGGCTCGATCATATCCTCGACGAAGGGCTCGACGACGAAGGCCACTTCCTCCGGTGTGCGTCCCACCAGCGGCGCCAGGGTGTAGGCCATGTAGTCCTCCATGGCCAGCTTGCCCTGGGAGTAGAGGGTCATCAGCTCCTGTTCGCGCGGCACGAAGGAGTCGCGGTCGACCCACTGCAGGTCGGCCATGTGCTGTGCCCACAGCGAGGCGCAGTCGCCGTGGATCAGGGTCTCGTCGAGGTCGAAGATTGCCAGGGCCATCAGGCCACCTCCCGGATCGCGTTGGCGTCGATGGACAGGCCGACGCACTGGCCCTTGCCGATCAGCGAGCCTTCCGAGCGGTTGAGCACGTCCACCAGCAGTTCCACGCCGTTGGCTTGCACCCGGTAGCGGATCACGTTGCCGAGCAGGCTGTGGCCGAGCACCTCGGCGGCAATGGCGCCGCTGTCTTCCAGGCGGATGGACTCGGGGCGGATGGCAATGCGCTGGTGCACCGGACGCAGCAGCAGGCGGCTGGCGGCATCGGCATCGAGCAGGTTGTAGTTGCCGATAAAACCGGCGGCGAAAGCGTCGACCGGCGCGGTGTAGAGGGATTCGGCATCGCCGCTCTGGACGATCTTGCCGGCGTTCATCAGGAAGATGCGGTCGCTCATGGTCAGCGCCTCTTCCTGGTCGTGGGTGACGAAGATGGTGGTCAGCCCCAGCTCCTGCTGGATGGCGCGGATCTGCTCGCGCAGGTGCTTGCGGATGCGTGCGTCGAGGGCCGACAGCGGCTCGTCGAGCAGCAGCAGGCGCGGGCGGGTGACCAGCGAGCGGGCCAGGGCCACGCGCTGGCACTGGCCGCCGGAAAGCTGGTGCGGGTAACGCGCGGCATAGTCGTGCAGCTCGACCAGGCGCAGTACCTCGTCGACGCGCTGGGCGCTCTCGTCCTTGCCGACCTTCTGCATGCGCAGGCCGAAGGCGACGTTCTGCTGCACGGTCATGTTGGGGAACAGCGCGTAGCTCTGGAACACCATGCCGATGCCGCGCTTCTGCGGCGCCAGCGGCACCAGGTCCTGGTCACCCAAGAGGATCTGCCCGCCATCGACCTCGGTGAGGCCGGCGATGCAGCGCAGCAGGGTGGACTTGCCGCAGCCGGAGGGGCCGAGCAGGGTGACGAACTCGCCGCGCTCGATCTCGCAGTGGATGTCCTGAAACACTGGCGTGGCGCCATAGCTCTTGTGCAGATTGCGAATGCTGAGATAACTCATGCCTTGTCCTTATTCAGGCGGGTGGCCGCCCAGGTGAAGACCAGTACGAAGAAGAAGTAGGAGATGACCAGCGCGCTGTTGAAGTGGCCGCTGCTGTTGCGCATGTTGTTCAGGTACACCTGCAGGGTCTCGTAGCGGGTGCCCACCAGCAGGTTGGCGAACACGAACTCGCCGAACAGGAAGCTGAAAGAGAGAAACAGCGAGACCATCAGGCCGTTGCGCAGGTTGGGCAGCACCACCAGGAAGGCGGCTTTCCAGGTGCTGGCGCCTAGCAGGTGGGCGGCGTCCATCAGGTCGCGCAGGTTGATCGCCTGCAGGTTGTTGGTGATGGCGCGGTACATGAACGGCAGGGCCACGGTGAAGTAGCAGCCGATCAGGATCCACGGCGTGCCGACCATCGCCAGCGGCCCGGAACCGTAGACCTGCAGCAGGCCCACCGAGGACACCACCGGCGGCACAGCGAACGGCAGCAGGATGAGGATGTTCATCACCCCGTCCAGTCTGGGGAAGTGGTAGTGCACCACGAACAGCAGCGGCAGGATCAGCAGCACCGCCAGCAGCAGCGCGCCCAGGCACACCAGCAGCGACTGGCCGAAGGCGGCGAGGAAGCGCGCGTCGCTCCACAGCGCCAGGTACCACTTCAGCGTCAGGCCGTCCGGCAGGATGGTCGCCGACCAGCTGGTGGACAGCGAGTAGAGCAGGGTGGCCGCCAGCGGCAGCAGCAGGATCAGGAACAGCAGCCAGACCACCACGCGATGGTAGAGGGCGGCGGGTTTGCTCTCAGCGTGCATCGTGATAGCTCCTGCGCAGCAGCCACTGGTGCACCAGGGTGATCAGCGCCATCAGGCCGACCAGCACCATGGCCAGGGCGCTGGCCAGGTTGGGGTCGAGGCTGATGTCGCCGGCCACCAGGCCGGCGATGCGGATCGGCATCACGTTGAAGTTGCCGGTGGTCAGGTAGTACACGGTGGCGTAGGCGCCGAGGGCGTTGGCCAGCAGGATGACGAAGGTGCCGAGCAGCGCCGGGGTCAGCACCGGCAGGCCGATATGCCGCCAGAAGTCCCAGGCGCCGGCGCCGAGCAGCTGGGCAGACTCGCGCCAGTCCTGGCGCAGGGCGTCGAAGGCCGGGTAGAGCAGCAGCACGCCCAGGGGGATCTGGAAGTAGGTGTAAAGCACGATCAGGCCGGTCTTGGAGTACAGGTTGAAGTCCTCGATCAGCCCGGCCTGCTTGAGCAGCAGGGTCAGCGCGCCGTTGAAGCCGAGCAGGATGATGAAGGCGAAGGCCAGCGGCACGCCGGCGAAGTTGCTGGTCATGTTGGAGAAGGCCATGACGAAGTCGCGCAGCTTCGAGTCCACCTGGCGCAGCGAGTAGCTGCCGAGGATGGCAATGAGGATGCCGAACAGGCTGGACCAGAAGGCGATCTGCAGGCTGTGCTTGATCGCCTGCAGGTAGAACTTCGAGGAGAAGATCTTCTGAAAATTGGCCAGGCTCCAGGCGTCGCCGACGATCAGGCTGTTGATCGCCACCCACAGCAGCGGGGCGATCTGGAAGGCGAAGAAAAAGATGGCGAAGGGCAGCAGGCACAGCAGGGGCAGCCATTTGCCGCGAAGAGCGCCCGGTTTGCCAATGGTCACTTGAGCAGTTCCTTGCACAGGGGTTTGTCGTGGGCGGCGCCGAGCAGGGCGCAGACGGTGCCGCACAGCTCGACCTGCCGCGGGCGGGCCTCAGCATCGAAGCTGAAGGCCTCGCCCAGCACCAGCAGCGGTACCTCGCGCTCCTCGGCCAGCAGGCCGTTGTGCGAGCGGTCGGTGTTCATGCCGTGGTCGGCGGTCACCAGCACCTGGTAGCCGGCGTCGAGCCAGCCCTGCAGGTAGTCGGCGAGGATCACGTCGGCGCGCCGTGCGGCGTTGCGGTATTGCGGCGAGTCCAGGCCGTAACCGTGGCCGGCGTCGTCGATGTTCATCGGATGCACCAGCAGGAAGTCCGGCGCGTGCTTGAGGCGCAGGCTCTCGGCGTCGGCGAACAGGTGCGAGTCCGGGTAGTGGTCGGCGTAGTAGAAGTGGCCGTGCTGGATCGGCAGGGCCGGGTCATCGGTGTGGCGGTCGCGGGCGGCGACGAAGGGCGCACGGTTATACAGCTCGCTCATCCAGTGGTAGGCCGCGGCGGCGGTGGTCAGGCCGGCCTCGCGGGCGTAGTGGAAGATGCTGCGTTCCCTGCTCAGGCGTACCACGTCGTTGTGCACCACGCCGCTGTCGATCGGCGTGACGCCGGTCATGATGCATTCGTAGAGCGGGCGCGACAGTGCCGGCAGTTCGCATTCGAGCCGGTACAGCGCGGCGCGGCCGGCGGCGCAGTAAGCATGCAGATGGCCCAGGGCATGGCGGGCGACCTCGTAGTTGAGGCCGTCCAGCAGCACCAGGATGACTTTGTGTTTCATCGCGAGTTTCTCTTGGGAAGCATCCCGTGGGAGCGGCTGGGCGGCACCCCGATTGGCCGCGAGACATGGCATGGTGCCTCTCGCGGCCAAGGCCGCTCCCACAAGGAGGGCTTACTGCATTTCGATGATCACGTTCTCCTGCCACTGCTGCGGCAGGGCCTTGGACGTGGCTTCCCAGGCGGCGGCATCCTTGATCGGCTGGACCTTGGCGTACTGCTCGTTGGGCAGCAGCTTGGCCTGCACCTCGGCCGGCAGGGTCAGGTGCTCGGCGCGGATCGGCCGGGCATAGCCCTTGGCCAGGTTGATCTGGCCGGCGTCGGAGAGGATGTACTCGCGCGCCAGCTTGGCCGCGTTGGGGTGCTTGGCGTACTTGTTGATGATGGTGCTGTAGCCGGAGATCACCGAACCGTCGGACGGGATCAGCACTTCGAAGCGGCTCGGGTCGATCTGGTCGCGGTAGTTCAGACCGTTGAAGTCCCACACCACGCCGACTTCCACTTCGCCTTTTTCCAGAGTCTGGATGGTCGGGTTGGACAGCGACAGGCGGCCCTGCTTGGCGATGTCGGCGAAGAAGTCCAGGCCCGGCTGGATGTTGTTCTCGTCGCCGCCATTGGCGATGGCGGCGGCCAGCACGCCGTTGACGGCCTGGGCGGCGGCGCTGACGTCACCGATGGCGACCTTGTACTTTCCTTCCTTGAGGTCGGCCCAGGACTTCGGCGGTTCCTTGACCAGCTGCTTGTTGACGATGAAGGCGATGGAGCCGGTATAGGCCAGCATCCAGTGGCCGTCGGCGTCCTTGGCCCAGGCCGGGATCTGCTCCCAGGTGCTCGGCTTGTAGGGCTGGGTCACGCCCTTCTGCACGGCGATGGGGCCGAAGGCGGCGCCGACGTCGCCGATGTCGGCGGTGGCATTGTCCTTCTCGGCCTCGAACTTGGCGATCTCCTGGGCCGAGCTCATGTCGGTGTCCATGTGCTTGAGGCCATACAGCCTGTTCAGGTCGGCCCAGGTGTCCTTCCAGTTGGCCCAGCTGTCGGGCATGCCGACGCTGTTGACTTCGCCCTCGGCGCGGGCTGCTTGTTCCAGCGCTTTCAAATCCTCGTTGGCCATAGCCTGGTTACCCAGAACGATGGCCGATCCCATCAGTGAAGCCAGCAGCAGGCGTTTCATCGTGAAGCTCCTTAGCAGGGTGAAAGGTTGGTCTAGATCAGGAAGATCCAGAGCCAATCTAGAGGCTTTGTATGAAGTTTTTATGGCTGCGCCTTACTTCCTTGCGCGCGCAGGAAAGCGTAGACCACGGCTAGTTCGCCGATTTGCCTGGCGGCTGGAAGCCTTTATGTCTGAGGGATGGAGGTTGTTCGCGAGGCGACTGGGCTGTCATCGAACAGTCATCTAGGCTGCCTAGCATGGCCGGCGCCGGCACTCGATTGGTGCTGGTCTATGCCAGATCGGAGAAAAGCATGCGCGAAGAAGCGCCCCGTACCGTCACCGCCATCTGCCGCGCCCTGCAGGAGCAGATCGACCATGGCCTGCTGCCTCAGGGCGGCAAGCTGCCGGCCGAGCGCAGGCTCAGCGAGCTGTTCGAGACCACCCGCATCACCCTGCGCGAGGCGCTGGGGCAGCTGGAGTCGGAGGGGCTGATCTACCGCGAGGAGCGCCGCGGCTGGTTCGTCTCGCCGCGCCGGCTGGACTACAACCCGCTGGTGCGCAGCCACTTCCACGCCATGGTGCGCGAGCAGGGGCGGCTGCCGTCCACCGAGGTGCTGAGTGCGCGACTGATGCCGGCACCGGTGGACATCTGCGCGCGCCTGGAGTTACCGGCGCTGTCGGCGGTGCAGCAGATTCGCCGGGTGCGGCGCATCGACGGGCGCCTGGTGCTGTATGTCGAGCACTACCTCAACCCGGCCTATTTCCCCGGCATCCTCGACAACGACCTGACCGCCTCGCTCACCGAGATGTACGCCAGCCAGTACGGCATCCACTACGGCCGGGTGGCCTTCGACATCCTGCCCACCGCGCTGCCGGCCGATGCCGCGCTCAGCCTGAAGGCGGCGCCGGGCAGCCCGGCGCTGTGCATCACCCGGGTCAACCGCGATCAGCACGGGCGCATCATCGACTGCGACGTCGAGTACTGGCGCCACGACGCCGTGCGGGTGCGCGTCGAGGTGCCAGAGTGAAGAGTGTAGGGCGAGGCATGCTAGTCCGGCTGTAATCCGGGAAGCAGGCAACTCCCACTCCCGGATTACCTCTGGCTACTTCATTCAGGCCAGCTCGGCGCTGGCGTAGAAGGCGGCCAGCACCTTCACCAGGTGGGCCAGATCCTGGCTGCCGGCCAGTTCGCGGATCGAGTGCATGGCGAAGGTCGGCAGGCCGATGTCCACGGTGCGCACGCCCAGCTGGCTGGCGGTGATCGGGCCGATGGTCGAGCCGCAGCCCATGTCGCTGCGCACCACGAAGCTCTGCACCGGTACTTCCTCGGCCAGGCACAGGTGGCGGAAGAAGCCGGCGGTCTCGCTGTTGGTGGCGTAGCGCTGGTTGCTGTTGACCTTGATCACCGGGCCGGCGTTGAGCTTCGGGCCGTGGTTGCCGTCGTGCTTGTCGGCGTAGTTGGGGTGCACGCCGTGGGCGTTGTCGGCCGAGACCAGCAGCGACTTCTGGATGGTGCGGACGAAGGCGTCTCCTTCCGGCAGCACCCGACGCAGCACCTGCTCGAGGAACGGACCGTCGGCGCCGCAGGCCGAGCAGGAGCCGATTTCCTCGTGGTCGGTGCACACCAGCACGCAGCTCTCGTCGCCCTCGGCCTCGATCAGCGCCTGCAGGCCGGCGTAGCAGGACAGCAGGTTGTCCAGGCGCGCGCCGGCGATGAAGTCCTGGTTGAGGCCGATCAGCGTGGCGCCCTGGGTGTCGTAGAAGCTCAGCTCGTAGTCCAGCACCGCGTCGGCGCAGATGCCGTGCTCCTCGGCCAGGCGGTCGGCGAGCAGGGCACGGAAGTCGGCGCTGTCGTCGCCGCTGAACTGGGCGAGGATCGGCGGCAGCTCGTTCTGTGCGTTGATCGCCCAGCCCTGATTGGCCTCGCGGTTGAGGTGGATGGCCAGGTTGGGAATCACCGCGATCGGTCGTTCGAAGTCGATCAGCAGGCTCTGCACCTTGCCGCCCTCGCGGAAAGTCACGCGGCCGGCCAGCGACAGGTCGCGGTCGAACCAGGGGGCGAGCAGGGCGCCGCCGTAGACTTCCACGCCGAGCTGCAGGAAGCCCTGGCGCTGCAGCTCCGGCTGCGGCTTGACGCGCAGGCAGGGGCTGTCGGTATGCGCGCCGACCAGGCGCAGGCCGCCCTCCAGCACGGAGCGGTTGCCCAGTTTGAAGGCGATGATCGAGGAGTCGTTGCGCGTCACGTAGTAGCGCCCGCCCGGCTCGGTGTGCCAGGGCTCGCGCTCGTCCAGCGGGCGGAAGCCGGCGGCCTGCAGGCGCTGGGTCAGGCTGCGGGTGGCGTGGAAGGGGGTGGGCGAGGCCTTGAGAAAATCGATCAGGCCCTGGTTCAGCTCTGCGCGCATAACGGACTCCGGACAGCAATGGCCCGAGTTTATCGCATCGAGGCATGTGCTGTGGGAGTGGCTGGGCGGCATTCCGATTGGCCGCGATGCCTTTTTGCCGGACTGATTCGTGGCCAAGGCCGCTCCCACGGTTGTAGCCCGGATGCAATCCGGGAGGGGCGGAGCTGCCTGTTCCCCGGATTGCATCCGGGCTACGGGAAAGGCTCAGAACGGTGCCGGGCAGTCGAAGCGCAGGCGCTCGCCGGTCTGCGGGTGGGTCAGGCTGAGCATGCTGGCGTGCAGGCACAGGCGCTCATGGGCGGCCAGGGCCTCGGCGTGGGCGTAGAGGCGGTCACCGAGCAGCGGGTGGCCGATGGACAGCATGTGTACGCGCAGCTGGTGCGAGCGCCCGGTGATGGGGGTCAGCTCGACCCGGCAGTGGTTGCCGCAGCGCTCGACCACGCGCCAGAAGGTCAGGGCGTGCTTGCCCAGCTCATGGTCGACCACGTGGCGCGGCTTGGTCGGCGGATCGTAGCGCAGCGGCAGGTCGATGCTGCCGCTGTCCAGCTCGGGCTGCCCCCAGCACAGGGCGGTGTAGGCCTTCTCGGTCTCGCGGTCGTGGAACTGCCGGGACAGCTCGCGGTGGCTGTCGGCGTCGCGGGCCAGCACGATGATGCCGGAGGTTTCCCAGTCCAGGCGGTGGACGATGCGCGCTTCCGGGTAGCCGTTGTCCTGCAGGCGGGTCACCAGGCAGTCGCGGTTGTCCTCGGCGCGGCCGGGCACCGAGAGCAGCAGGGTGGGCTTGTTGATTACCAGCAGGGCGTCGTCCTGGTGGAGTATCTCGATGTTCGACAGCGGCATGGGCTTTCCACAAATGACAACGGCGGCCGTGGCCGCCGTCGCTTACCCCGGTTGGATCACCGATCCGGCAGGGTGATGTTGAGTTCCAGGATGGAGCAGCTGCCCTGGTTTTCCAGCGCCACGTGCACCTGGTCCTGGTCGATCTTGACGTACTTGCGGATCACCTCGACCAGCTCCTTCTGCAATGCCGGCAGGTAGTCCGGCTCGGTGCGCTGGCCGCGTTCGTGGGCGACGATGATCTGCAGGCGTTCCTTGGCAATGGCGGCCGGTGTTTCCTTCTTCTTGCGTTCACGGAAGAAGTCGAAGAGGTTCATTCGCGGCCTCCGAAAAGTCGTTGCAGGAAGCCAGGCTTCTTGACGTCGAGGAAGCGGTGCGCCACTTCCTTGCCCAGCAGGCGGTCCACCGCGTCGCTGTAGGCCTGACCGGCGTCGCTCTGGTCATCGAGGATCACCGGGATGCCCTGGTTGGACGCCTTGAGCACAGCCTGCGACTCGGGGATCACGCCCAGCAGGCGGATGGAGAGAATTTCCTCGACGTCTTCGACGCCGAGCATTTCGCCCTTGGTGACGCGCTCAGGGTTGTAGCGGGTCAGTAGCAGGTGTTCCTTGATCGGCTCTTCGCCGTTTTCGGCGCGACGCGACTTGCTGGCCAGCAGGCCGAGCATGCGGTCGGAGTCGCGTACCGAGGAGACTTCCGGGTTGGTCACGACGATGGCTTCGTCGGCGAAGTACATGGCCAGATGCGCACCTTTCTCGATGCCCGCCGGGGAGTCGCAGATGACGTATTCGAAGTTCTTGCCCAGCTCGTCGATCACCTTGCCGACGCCTTCCTGGGTGAGGGCGTCCTTGTCGCGCGTCTGGCTGGCAGCCAGCACGTAGAGGTTCTCCAGACGCTTGTCCTTGATCAGGGACTGGGTCAGGGTGGCATCGCCATTGATGACGTTGACGAAGTCGTAAACCACCCGGCGTTCGCAGCCCATGATCAAGTCGAGGTTCCGCAGACCGACGTCGAAGTCGACGATGACAGTCTTGTGGCCGCGCAGAGCGAGGCCGGTACCGATGGCGGCGCTGGTGGTGGTTTTACCAACGCCACCTTTGCCGGAAGTGACTACGATGATCTTGGCCAAGGTGATTCACCCTAAAAATTGAAAAATCGGGACCTTCCGCCCGGTTTTGGCGTCAGGATTGCCCGTTTGGTCCTTGAAAATTCGCGGCAGTATCCGTTAAAGGCGGGTGATGTTCAACACGTCGCCGGAGAGGCTGATGCGTACCGCTTCAGCCCAGAGAGGATCGCGTCGCAGGTCCTCGGCGACCTTGTATTGGCCGGCGATGGAGACCATTTCCGCTGCGAGCTGCTGGCAGAAGATCCGCGCCGAAGTATCGCCCTTGATGCCAGCCAGGGCACGACCGCGAAGCGGACCGTAGACATGGATGTTGCCATCGGCGAGAAGTTCCGCACCCGGGCTTACCGGCGCCAGCACAATGAGGTCGCCGCCCTGTGCGTAGATTTGCTGGCCGCCGCGGATGGGCGTGGTGACCACGCGGGTCGGGCGGTAGACCGGTTCGGCAGGCTTGGCCGGAGCCTTCGATGCCAGGTCGACCTGGCGCTCGCGAGCCCCCGAAGGCGGCAGCACCGGTAGATCCAGCACCGCCGCTGCTTCGATATGCGCCGGCTCACTGGCGCGAAGGGCCAGAGTGCGCAACCGATGCTTGCGGCAGAGTGCGACCAATGCCTTGATGTCGATTTCCCGCGCCGCCTCGGGCAATTTGTCCAGCGCCAGGACCAGCGGCGTATTGTTGAAGAAGTCCGGGGCTTGCTCGACCTTGGCCGCGAGC
>JAJLLC010000021.1:0-33636 GCA_033838285.1 Pseudomonadaceae bacterium | reverse complement strand
GGCCGCCGCCGCGGGCCGGGGCCCGCCCGCGCAGGGCCAGCAGGGCCTGGCGCGCGCCCTGCAGCCTGTGCCGCCGCGCGCCGGTCGGGCCGTCGCGCGCGGCGCGGCTCCGGGCGCGGGCCTCGATGCGCGCCGCCAGGTCGCCGCCGGCCTGGCGCGCCAGGCGGTTGGCCTCGGCGTCTTCCAGCGGGCCGGCATGTTCCTCGCGCAGGCGGATGGTCTCGCACAGCCAGAGGCGTTGCAGGCGCGAGCGGGGAGGCAGGGGACTGTCTGTCACGCGGCATTCCGTTTGCGGGTCGAGGTCCAAGCATAACCGCTGCGCCGCGCCCCGGGGGAAGCCCGGGTTGTGGCGCGGCCGCGCCTGCGACTAGGCTGCAGGCATAACAACGAGAGGAGCGCGGCCATGAAGCTGCCCCACATGGACTGGGTCAACCGTGACTCGCCCTACCTGCGCCAGCACCGCGAGGGCTTCCGCCTGCTGCGCTTCGACGATGCGCTGGAGAGTGCCTATGGGCGCTATCACCTCGGGATTTTCCTGGTGCGCATGCGCCGTGCCCTGCTGGTGGCCATCCTGCTCTTTCTCGCCTTCGCCGTGCTCGACTCGATCAGCCTGCCGGACTCGGTGCGCAACAAGATCCTCGCCATCCGCCTGTACCTGATCGCACCCACGCTGGTACTGACCTGGCTGGCTACCTTCCGGCGCTCGCTGCACGGCCATCTGCAGCTGATCGGCGGCGTCTGCGCGCTGGTCTGCGGCCTGGGTGTGGACGCCATCATCTGGGTCGCCCGGGCCCATGACTATCCGCTGCCCTACGAGGGCATCATCCTGGTCACGGTGTTCTTCTACTTCCTCACCGGCCTGCGCTTCGCCGCCGCCGCCCTGTGCGGCTGGCTGACCTTTCTCGGCTACCTGCTGGTGGAGCTGGTCAGCGGCCTGCCCGCCGAGGCGCTGCTGTACAACCTGTTCTTCCTCGCCACCGCCAACGTGATCGGCTCGGTGGGCGCCTATTTCCTCGAGTACGCCACCCGCCAGAACTTCCTCGCCCAGGGCCTGCTGCAGGACCTGGCCGAGCGCGACTCGCTGACCGGCCTGCTCAACCGCCGCGCCTTCGGCGAGCGCGCCGAGGCCAGCTGGCGCCAGGCCCTGCGCGAGCGCCAGCCGATCGCCGTGGCGATGCTGGATGTGGACTACTTCAAGCGCTACAACGACCACTACGGGCACAGCGCCGGTGACGAGGCCCTGCGTGCCGTGTCCCGGGTGATCGGCCAGCAGGCCCGGCGCCCGCTGGACATCACCGGGCGCTACGGCGGCGAGGAGTTCGTCGGCCTCTGGTACGGGGTGGCGGAGGCCGAGGTGCTGGCACTGCTGGAAGGCCTGCGCGCGGAAGTGCAGCGCCTCGGCCTGGCCCACGCCAAGTCCGAGGTGGCGCCGGTGGTGACCATCAGCCTGGGTGTCGCCTGGTTGGTGCCGCAGCCACACCAGAGCCTGGCCGACGCCCTGCGCCTGGCCGACGTGGCGCTGTACCTGGCCAAGGAGCAGGGGCGCAACCGGGTGGTCGGCAAGCGTCCGGGCAGCAGCCAGGTGGCCTGAGCCGGCGCCAGTCGGTATCCTCGCGCCCATGAAAACGACTCTGCCCCTCTGCCTGATCGCCGCCCTCGCCGACAACCGCGTGATCGGCCGCGACAACCAACTGCCCTGGCACCTGCCGGCGGACCTCAAGCACTTCAAGGCCAAGACCCTCGGCAAGCCGATCATCATGGGCCGCAAGACCTGGGACTCGCTCGGCCGGCCGCTGCCGGGCCGCCTCAACCTGGTGGTCAGCCGCCAGGCCGGGCTGGCGCTGGAAGGCGCCGAGGTGCTCCCCAACCTGGATGCAGCCATCGCCCGCGCCGATGCCTGGGCCCGCGAGCAGGGCGTGGACGAGCTGATGCTGATCGGCGGCGCCCAGCTCTACGAGCAGGGCCTGGCCCTGGCCGAGCGCCTGTACCTGACCCGCGTGGCCCTGCAGCCGGAAGGCGATGCCTGGTTCCCGGCCTTCGCCGAGGGCGACTGGCAGTGCGCCGAGCGCGAGGAGCAGGCGGCCGCCGAGGGCAGCCCGGCCTATCGCTTCGAGACCTGGCAGCGCCGCTAGGTTTTTCTGCACGGGCATTGATCGAGGTCGCCTGCGCTCGCCGGTGACGTCCTATGCTTTCGCCTTCTTCCGCCAGGTTTCAGCCCATGACTGACAACACCGCCGGGCCCGCGCAGACGGAAACGGTCGCCGCCCTCTTCGTCCGCCACCCGCTGTGGGAGGATGCCCTGGCCCTGCTCTTCGGCACCGCCCTGGTGGCCCTGGGCATCGCCTTCTACAGCCACGCCGGGCTGCTCACCGGCGGCACCGTGGGCATCGCCTTCCTCGCCAAGTACCTGGCCGGCTGGCCCTTCGGCCTGGTGTTCTGCCTGGTCAACCTGCCGTTCTACCTGCTGGGTATCTGGCGCCTGGGCTGGGGCTTCACCCTGCGCACCGGCTGCGCCGTGCTGCTGGTGTCTCTGCTGGCCGAGCTGACCCCGGGCTGGGTGGCCTTCACCCACCTCAACGTGCTGTACGCGGCGCTATTCGGCGGCGCGGCCATGGGCCTGGGCCTGCTGATGCTGTTCCGCCACAAGGCCAGCCTGGGCGGGGTGAACATCCTCGCGCTGTTCCTCCAGGAACGCTTCGGCCTGCGCGCCGGCGCGGTGCAGATGGGCATCGACGCGGTGATCGTGCTGGGCGCGATCCTGGTGGTGACGCCGGACAAGGTGGCCCTGTCGGTGCTGGGGGCGGTGATGCTCAACCTGGTGCTGGCGCTGAATCACCGCAGCGACCGCTACGTCGGGGTGAGCTGAAGCGTGATCAGCTCGGCACGCACGGCGCCGCCCTCGATATGCAGCAGGCCGACACTGATCGGCAGTCTGAAGCGCCGCGGCCCGGCGCTGCCGGGGTTGACCCACAGGCGGCCGGCGCGCTCCTCGATCAGCGGCCGGTGCGAATGACCGCTGACCACCACGCGCACGGACTCCGGCAGTTGAGCCGGCACATGGGCCAGCTCATGCACCAGGTACAAGCCGACACCACCCAGCGCCAGCTCGATCTGCGCCGGTAGCTCCGCCGCCCAGTCCAGCCCCTCGTCGTTATTGCCGCGCACCACGCTCAGCGGCGCCAGCCCGCGCAGCGCGTCGAGGATTTCCGGCTTGCCGATATCGCCGGCGTGCAGCAGATGGTCGCAGCCGGCCAGCGCCGACAGCGCCTCGGGGCGCAGCAGGCCGTGGGTATCGCTGATCAGGCCAATCTTCATGGCGCCCCCTCTCCCCCGGCCCCTCTCCCGTAAACGGGAGAGGGGAGAAAGCAAAAGCCCGGCGCGGGGCCGGGCTTATCGGGATAGGCATGTTGCTGTGCGATGGCGTCCATGCCGAGGCATCGAGTGACTGTGGACCCCGGCCCGGCCATCCATGGCCGGTCGTTCGCCGGGGCAACGCATGCGTTGCCTTAGCCCGGCTCACCCATCGAGCAGCGCCTTGTCGCGCACCGCGCCCTTGTCGGCGCTGGTGGCCAGCAGGGCGTAGGCTTTCAGTGCGGTGGACACCTTGCGCGCACGCGGGGCGACCGGCTTCCAGCCCTTCTTGTCCTGCTCGACGCGGCGCGCGGCCAGCTCTTCATCCGACACCAGCAGGTTGATGCTGCGGTTGGGGATGTCGATCAGCACCTTGTCGCCGTCCTTGACCAGGCCGATGGCGCCGCCGGCGGCGGCTTCAGGAGAGGCGTGGCCGATGGACAGGCCCGAGGTGCCGCCGGAGAAGCGGCCGTCGGTGAGCAGGGCGCAGACCTTGCCCAGGCCCTTGGACTTCAGGTAGCTGGTCGGGTAGAGCATTTCCTGCATGCCCGGGCCGCCTTTCGGGCCTTCGTAGCGGATGATGACGATGTCGCCGGCCTTCACTTCGTCGGCGAGGATGCCCTTCACGGCGCTGTCCTGGCTCTCGAAGATCTTCGCCGTGCCTTCGAACACGTGGATCGATTCATCCACGCCGGCGGTCTTCACCACGCAGCCGTCCAGGGCGATGTTGCCGTACAGCACGGCCAGGCCGCCTTCCTGCGAGTAGGCGTGTTTGACCGAGCGGATGCAGCCGTTCTCGCGGTCGTCATCCAGGGTCTCCCAGCGGGTGCTCTGGCTGAAGGCGACCTGGGTCGGGATGCCGGCCGGGCCGGCCTTGAAGAAGGTGTGGACCTTCTCGTCCTGGGTCTGGGTGATGTCCCACTGGGCGATGGCCTCGGCCATGCTCGGGCTGTGCACGGTCGGCACGTCGGTGTGCAGCAGGCCACCGCGGGCCAGCTCGCCGAGGATGGAGAAGATACCGCCGGCGCGGTGCACGTCTTCCATATGGTACTTCTGGATGTTCGGCGCCACCTTGCACAGCTGCGGCACCTTGCGCGACAGCCGGTCGATGTCGCGCAGGTCGAAGGCCAGCTCGGCCTCCTGGGCGGCGGCCAGCAGGTGCAGGATGGTGTTGGTCGAGCCGCCCATGGCGATGTCCAGGGTCATGGCGTTCTCGAACGCCTTGAAGCTGGCGATGTTGCGCGGCAGGACGTTGTCGTTGCCTTCGTTGTAGTACTGGCGGCACAGGTCGACGATCAGGCGGCCGGCGCGCAGGAACAGCTGCTCGCGGTCGGCGTGGGTGGCCAGGGTCGAGCCGTTGCCCGGCAGCGACAGGCCGAGGGCCTCGGTCAGGCAGTTCATCGAGTTGGCGGTGAACATGCCGGAGCAGCTGCCGCAGGTCGGGCAGGCGCTGCGCTCGTACTCGGCAACCTTCTCGTCGGAGCAGGAGTCGTCGGCGGCCACCACCATGGCGTCGACCAGATCGAGGCCATGGTTGGCCAGCTTGGTCTTGCCGGCTTCCATCGGCCCGCCGGAGACGAACACCACCGGGATGTTCAGGCGCAGGGCGGCCATCAGCATGCCGGGGGTGATCTTGTCGCAGTTGCTGATGCAGACGATGGCGTCGGCGCAGTGGGCGTTGACCATGTATTCCACGGAGTCGGCGATGATCTCGCGGCTCGGCAGGGAATACAGCATGCCGTCATGGCCCATGGCGATGCCATCGTCCACGGCGATGGTGTTGAACTCCTTGGCCACGCCGCCGGCCTTCTCGATCTCGCGGGCGACCAGCTGGCCCAGGTCCTTCAGGTGCACGTGGCCGGGCACGAACTGGGTGAAGGAGTTGGCGATGGCGATGATCGGTTTCTTGAAGTCTTCGTCCTTCATCCCGGTGGCGCGCCACAGGGCGCGGGCGCCGGCCATGTTGCGGCCGTGGGTGGAGGTTTTCGAGCGGTAATCGGGCATGGCGGGGTCCTGCGGAGCTGGTCAGGGTGCGGGCACAGGCGGGCCCGCGAATCTATGCGTATGGTGAGCGCGTCACGGGTCACTGGCAAATGGAAGTCTCCGTGCCGGTGCCGTGGGCCGCAAGGCCGAGCGGGATCGCCGCTGGCGCGGCCGGCTCTGGGGTCCGCCGGGGATGGGGCAGCAGGGGACGATTCTAATCCCAGGCCCGCGGCCGGCGGAAGGGCGCGCCGTCAGCCCGGCAGCTCGATGCCGCGCAGGCGCGCGGAGCGCCGGCGCAACAGCTCGATGGTCACCAGCAGGGCGATGGACACCAGGATCAGCAGGGTGGCGATGGCCAGGATGCTCGGGTTGATCTGCTCGCGCAGGCCCGAGAACATCTGCCGCGGGATGGTGCGCTGCTGCGGCCCGGCCATGAACAGGATCACCACCACTTCGTCGAAGGAGGTGATGAAGGCGAACAGCGCGCCGGAAATCACCCCGGGGCGGATCAGCGGCATGATCACGTCGAAGAACACCCGCAGCGGCGTGGCGCCGAGGTTGAGCGCGGCGCGCACCAGGCTGTAGTCGAAGCCGGCCAGGGTGGCGGTGACGGTGATGATGACGAAGGGCGTGCCGAGCGCCGCGTGGGCCAGGATCACCCCGGTATAGCCGCCGGCCAGGCCGAGGTCGGAGTAGAAGAAGAACATGCCGGCGGCGGTGATGATCAGCGGCACTATCATCGGCGACAGCAGCAGGGCGGTGATGAAGCGGCGCAGCGGCATGTCGTCGCGGGCCAGGCCGACCGCGGCGCAGGTGCCCAGGCTGGTGGCGATGAGGGTGGCGAGAATGCCGATGAAGAAGCTGTTCTGGATCGCCAGCAGCCACTTCGGGTCGCTGAATATCTCGCGGTACCAGCGCAGCGAGTAGGCCTCCGGCTGCAGGGTGAGCATGCCCTCGGTGAAGCTGAAGAAGGGCTCGGCGTTGAACGACAGCGGCACTATCACCAGGATCGGCAGGATCAGGAACAGCAGCACCAGCCAGGAACTGCCGCGCAGCAGCCAGCTGCCGAGATGGTGCCAGAAACCGTAGTAGGCGGGGGACTTCATAGGCAGGTGTCCAGAGTCGAGCGGGCGGACGGCAGGCCGGGCCGGCGACATTCCGGGGCGCAGGGCAATGCCGCGGATTTCATCCGGGCCGCGGCAGATGCGGAAGGCTGTGCGTGCATGCTTACCCCAACTTGATATTGCTGGCGCCGACGAAGCGGTCGTACACCCAGTACAGCAGCAGGATCAGCGCCAGCAGCAGCGAGCCGAGCGCGGCGGCCAGTTCCCAGTTGTTCGAGCGCTGCATGTGGAAGGCGATGATGTTGCTGATCATCTGCCCGTCGGTGCCGCCGACCAGGGCCGGGGTGATGTAGTAGCCCACCGAGATGATGAACACCAGCAGCGCGCCGGCGCTCAGGCCCGGCAGGGTCATCGGGAAGTAGATGCGCACGAAGGCCGGAATCGGCTTGTCGCCCAGGCTCAGTGCGGCGCGCAGGTAGCTGGGGTCGATGCCGCGCATCACACTGTACAGCGGCAGGATCATGAACGGCAGGAGGATGTGGGTCATGGCCACGACCGTGGCGAACGAGGTGTAGAGCATCTCCAGGGGCTCCCCGGTCAGGCCCAGCCCCATGAGGAAGGAGTTGATCACGCCGTTGGTCTGCAGCAGGGCTATCCAGGCGGTGGTGCGCACCAGCAGCGAGGTCCAGAACGGCAGCAGCACCAGCACCAGCAACAGGTTGGCGCGGTTCTCCGGCAGCTGCGCCAGGTAGTAGGCCAGCGGGTAGCCGAGCAGGGCGCAGAGCAGGGTGATCACCAGCGCCATGTTGAGGGTCTTGGAGTACAGCTGCAGGTAGATCTGCGTGTCCTCACGCACCTGGATGCCCTGCTCCGGGTGCAGTTCCAGGTCCAGGGCGGTGAGGTAGTAGTCGTAGGTGTAGACCTGGCCGGCGCGGGCGATGGCGAACCACAGCTCGGGCTTGCTCCAGTTCCTGTGGGCGCCGAGCAGGGTCTCGACGCCCTGGCTCTGCAGCGCCGCGGCATCCAGCCGGCCGACGCGCCGGGCGCTGGCCTTGACCACGCTGGACATGCCGGCGAAGGCCCGGTTGAACTCCTCGGCCAGCTTGCCGGACAGGCGCTGGCGGTTGAGCTGGTGCAGCTCGCCGGCGAACACGCGCAGGGTCTGCTCGTCCGGCAGACGGGAGCGGTCCTCCCAGCGTTCGAGTTCGGCCAGGGTCTGGGGAATCAGTTCGGCCACCGTCGGGTGGTGCACGCTGCGCCACAGCATGGTGGCGATCGGGGCGACGAAGGTGACCAGGATGAACAGCAGCAGGGGCACCACGAAGAGAAAGGCGGCGAGGCGCTTCTTGCGGCGGGCGCTGGCGGCTTGGCCGGCTTCGTTAGCGGTCAGGGCTGACAAGGCGTTACTCCGGGAACCCTGGTGAGATAGCGCCCCCTCTCCCGGCGGGAAAGGGGGCATTGCGGGTTACTTCAGCAGCCACTCGTTGAATTTCTCGCCGAGCGACTCGCCGTAGTCGGCCCAGAACTCCGAGCCGGCCTGGATGCCCTTGTCCAGGTGGGCGGTGGGCAGGTGCGGCGTGGCGCTCTGGTCGGCCAGCGGCATGGACGACTTGCGGGTCGGGCCGTAGGCCACGTCCGGCATGCCGGCCAGCGGCTTGGAGCCGGTGGCGTACTTGATGAACTCCATCGCCAGGTCCTTGTTCTTCGAGCCCTTGACGATGGCCCAGGCGTCAAGGTCGTAGACGTGGCCGTCCCAGACGATCTCGAAGGGTTTGCCTTCCTGGCGGATGGCGTCGTAGAAGCGGCCGTTGGCCGACTGCACCAGCACCGCGCCGCCGTCGTTGAGCAGTTGCGGGGCCTGCGACCAGGAGTCGAACCAGACGATGTCGTTCTTGATGCTGGCCAGCTTGTCGAAGGCGCGCTGCTGGCCTTCCGGAGTGGCCAGCACCTCGTAGACCTGGTCGGGCTCGACGCCGTCGGCCAGCAGGGCCCACTCCATGTTCACCTGCGGGCGCTTGCGCATGGCGCGCTTGCCGGGAATCTTGGCGGTGTCGAAGAAGTCGGCGATGCTCGCCGCCTTGGTCGCGCCTATGGTGTTCTGGTTGTAGGCGAACACCACCGACCAGACGATGTTGCCCACCGCGCACTCGCTGGCCAGGGCCTCGGGGATGAAGTCCTGGGCGGCCGGGGTGCCGTCGATGCCGGCCGGCAGGACGCTGTGGTCGAGGGTCTCCAGCAGGCCCTCGGAGCAGGCGCGCTCGAGGTCGATCACCTCGAAGTCGACCACGTCCCACTGGATGTTGCCGGACTCGACCTGGGCCTTGATCTCGGCCACGCCGCCGGAATAGTCCTCGAACAGCACCTTGACCCCGCTGTCCTTCTGGTAGGGATCGATCACGTGCTTCTTCTGTGCCGCGCCATAGGCGCCGCCCCAGGACACCACGGTGAGGCTGTCCGCGGCGCTGGCGCTGCCCGCCGCGAGCCCCAGGGCCGCCACCAGGGCGAAGGTGGAAAAGCTGGTAGTCAGTGATCTAGCCATTGCTGTGCTCCATTTGCTTCTACGCGTTGTGGGTCGGGACTGCTAGGGTGCGGCGCGATCCAGCGCCTGACTGTCTTCCGGGCGCCAGGCCAGGGCGACTTCGTCGCGGGCGCTGAGCCGGGGTGCCGAACTGTCGTTGAGGTTCTTCACCACCAGCTCGCTGCCGCTGGCGGTCTCGAAGTGGTAGCGGATGTACTCGCCGACATAGTGGCGGGTGACGAAGTGCGCGCGAACCTGGTTGCCACCCTCGCCCAGGCGTTCGGTGAAGCTGAGCTTCTCCGGACGCACCGACACCGTGGTGGGCTGGCCCACCTGGGTGCAGTTGGCCTTCAGGGTGCGGACCAGGCCGCCGTCGGCCAGGCGCACCTCGACGCTGTCCTCGCCGACGCTCTCGATCACCCCCTCGAGCTTGTTGCTCTCGCCGATGAAGTCGGCGACGAACAGGTTGGCCGGGCGCTCGTAGAGCACATGGGGCGGCGCGCACTGCTGGACGATGCCGTGATTGAACACGGCGATGCGGTCGCTCATGGTCAGCGCTTCGGTCTGGTCGTGGGTGACGTAGATAACGGTGAAGCCGAGCTGTTCGTGCAGGCGCTTGATCTCGAACTGCATCTGCTCGCGCAGCTTCTTGTCCAGGGCGCCCAGCGGCTCGTCCATCAGCACGATGTCCGGGGCGAAGATCAACGCGCGGGCCAGGGCCACGCGCTGGCGCTGGCCGCCGGAGAGTTGGCCGGGGTAGCGGCCGCCGAAGGCCTGCAGCTCGACCAGGGCCAGGTACTCCTCGACCTTGGCGCGGATCTCGTCCCTGGGCAGCTTGCGGATCTTCAGCGGGTAGGCGAGGTTCTCGCGGATGGTCATGTGCGGGAACAGCGCGTACTGCTGGAAGACCATGCCGATGTTGCGGTCGTAGGGGGCGATGCTGGTGACGTTGCGGCCGTTGATCAGGATCTCGCCGCTGGTCACGTCCTCGAAGCCGGCGAGCATCATCAGGCAGGTGGTCTTGCCCGAGCCGGAGGGGCCGAGCAGGGTGATGAATTCGCCCTTGGCCACATCCAGGTTGAAGTCCTTGACCACCAGGGTCTTGTGGTCGTAGGTCTTCTTCACGTTGCGAAAGCACAGGAACCCGTCGTTCCCAGACTGCACTGCCATGCTCCTCCCCACTGCCTTCGAGGCGGGCGCCGGCACCTGGCCGGCCCCGCGAGATTCGCGGTCGATGCAGCCCGGGCTGGGGCCGGCATCCAAATAACCAAAGGCAATAAGTACGCCAGCTACCCGAGGTTTGCCGCGCACCGCCCTGCCCTGCTGGGTTACAGCCTAGTCCAGCGGCGCCACGATGCGAGCGTAGGTGTGGGCGGAGGTAACAGCGTCGGGGGAGAGGCACCTGTCGACACGCCCTCGACAGGTGCACGGGGCTCAACCGTTGGGCAGCAGGCGCACCGTCAGACTCTTGATGTAGCGGGTTTCCGGGATCGCCAGGTGCACCGGATGGTCGGGGCCCTGGGCACCACGCTCGAGCAGCTGGATGTTGCGGTCCAGGTGGCGGGCGCTGGTCAGCAGGATGTTCTGCAGGTCGTCCTCGGGCAGGTGCATGGAGCAGCTGGCGCTGACCAGGATGCCGTCCTTGTTGAGCAAGCGCATGGCCTGTTCGTTGAGGCGGCGGTAGGCGGCCTCGCCGTTCTTCAGGTCCTTCTTGCGCTTGATGAAGGCGGGCGGGTCGGCGACCACCAGGTCGAAACGCTCCTCGGCGGCCTTCAGCTCCTTGAGCGCCTCGAACACGTCGCCCTCGATGCAGGTGACCTTCTCGGCCACACCGTTGAGCGTGGCGTTGCGCTCCACGCCGTCCAGCGCCAGGGCCGAGCCGTCGACGCAGAACACTTCGCTGGCACCGAAGGCGGCGGCCTGCACGCCCCAGCCGCCGACGTAGCTGAACAGGTCGAGCACGCGCTTGCCCTTGACGTAGGGGGCCAGGCGCGCACGGTTCATGCGGTGGTCGTAGAACCAGCCGGTCTTCTGCCCGCCCTGCACCGGCGCCTCGAACTTCACGCCGTTCTCCTCCAGCGCCACCCAGTCCGGCACCAGGCCAAAGGCGGTCTCGACGTAGCGCGTGAGGCCCTCGGCGTCGCGCGCGGCGGAGTCGTTCTTGAACAGGATGCCGCGCGGCTTGAGCACCTGGACCAGGGCCTCGATCACCGCGTCCCTGGCGCGCTCCATGGCGGCGGAAGCCAGCTGCACCACCAGGTGGTCGCCGAAGCGGTCCACCACCAGGCCCGGCAGCAGGTCGGAGTCGCCATAGACCAGGCGGTAGTGCGGGGTGTCGAACAGGCGCTCGCGCAGGCTCAGGGCGACGTTGATGCGGTGCACCAGCAGCGACTTGTCCAGCACGTGCCTGACGTCGCGCGACAGCAGGCGGGCGCAGATCAGGTTGTTCGGGCTCATGGCGACTATGCCCAGCGGCTTGCCGCCGGCGGCCTCGAGCACCGCCTGGTCGCCGGGCTGGAACTGGGCGAGCGGAGTGGCGGCGACGTCGATCTCGTTGCTGTAGACCCACAGGTGGCCGGCGCGCAGGCGACGATCGGCGTTGGCTTTGAGGCGCAGGCTGGGCAGGGACATGGCGGGCTCCGCGAAAAAAGAGCGGAATTATAGCCGTTTCGCCCGCCTCCCGGCGTTTACAAAAGTTGGCTGTGGCGACGGGAAAGCTTTGGCTAAACTGTGGCGAATTTCTCATTCCAGTCGCCACGACCATGCCTCAAGACCTTTCCGCCGAACAGATCCAGCAGGTGCTGCAGGGCATCAGCGTGCCGCCGCAGCCGCAGATCATGGTCGACCTGCAGATGGAGCAGTTCCTGCCCAATCCGGACCTGAAGACCATCGCCAAGCTGATCAGCCAGGACCCGGGCCTGTCCGGCGCGCTGCTGAAGATCGTCAACTCGCCACACTTCGGCCTGTCCAACCGCATCGCCTCGATCCAGCAGGCGGTCAACCTGCTGGGCTGCAACACGGTGATCAACCTGATCAACGCCCAGTCGATCAAGGGCGAGCTGACCGACGAGGCCATCGTCACCCTCAACCGCTTCTGGGACACCGCCCAGGACGTGGCCATGACCTGCCTGACCCTGGCCAAGCGCATCGGCTACCAGTCGCCGGACGAGGCCTACACCCTCGGCCTGTTCCACAACTGCGGCATCCCGCTGATGCTCAAGCGCTTCCCCAACTACATGACGGTGCTCGAGGAGGCCTACTACAACGCCGGCAGCGAGCGCCGCGTGGTGGACACCGAGAACCGCCTGCTCAACACCAACCACGCGGTGGTCGGCTACTTCACCGCCAAGTCGTGGAACCTGCCGCTGCACCTGTGCGAGGCCATCGCCAACCACCACAACGCGCTGTCCTTCTTCGAGGACGACGCCGGCCGCGACGCCCAGCTGAAGACGCTGATGGCCATCCTCAAGATGGCCGAGCACATCTGTGCCAGCCACAAGGTGCTGGGCAACCAGGAAGAAGACCACGAGTGGAACTGCATCCAGACCCAGGTGCTGGAGTACGTGGGCCTGTCCGAGTACGACTTCGAGAACCTCAAGGAGTCGATTCGCGAGCTGGGCCCGGGCTGATTCCCCGCCCCGGCCCTTCCTGCTAGGGTGACGCCCTGCTCAAGAAGTACCGAGTCACCCCCATGCCCGAACTACCCGAAGTCGAAACCACCCGCCGCGGCATCGCTCCCCATCTCGAAGGTCAGCGCGTCAGCCGCGTGCTGGTGCGCGAGCGCCGGCTGCGCTGGCCGATCCCCGAAGACCTCGACGTGCGCCTGTCCGGCCAGCGCATCGAATGCGTCGAGCGGCGCGCCAAGTACCTGCTGATCCAGGCCGAAAGCGGCACCCTGATCGGCCACCTGGGCATGTCCGGCAGCCTGCGCCTGGTGCCGGTGGGCACCCCGGCGGGCAAGCACGAGCACGTCGACATCGAGCTGGAGTCGGGCATGGCCCTGCGCTACACCGACCCGCGGCGCTTCGGCGCCCTGCTGTGGAGCAGCGACCCGCTGCACCACGAGCTGCTCGCCAGGCTCGGCCCGGAGCCGCTGACCGCGGACTTCGACGGCGAACGGCTGTACCAGCAGTCGCGCGGCCGCAGCATGGCGGTCAAGCCCTTCATCATGGACAACGCGGTGGTGGTCGGGGTCGGCAACATCTATGCGACCGAGGCGCTATTCGCCGCCGGCATCGACCCGCGCCGCGAGGCCGGCTCCATCTCGCGGGCGCGCTATGCGCGGCTGGCCGAGGAGATCAAGCGCATCCTCGCCCATGCCATCGAGCGCGGCGGCACCACCCTGCGCGACTTCATCGGCGGCGACGGCCAGCCCGGCTACTTCCAGCAGGAGCTGTTCGCCTATGGCCGTGGCGGGGAGTTCTGCAAGGTTTGCGGCACGACCCTGCGCGAGGTGAAACTGGGCCAGCGCGCCAGCGTGTACTGCCCGAAATGCCAGCGCTAGCGATCCACCCAGAATAAGAACAAGCAGTAGGAATCAGGATGTACGGCAATTACCTGCCGCCCAACCCGCTCGCCGAGTGGGTCGGGCGCACCGCGCTGAAGCTCATGGGCTGGCGCATCGAGGGCGAGCTGCCACGGCTCGACAAGTTCGTCGCCATTGGCGCCCACCACACCTCCAACTGGGACTTCGTGATCTTCATCGCCCTGAAGTTCGTGCTGCGCCTGAACGCGCGCTGGTTCGGCAAGCACAGCATCTTCCGCTGGCCCTTCGGCGGCCTGATGCGCAGCTGGGGCGGCATCCCGATCCAGCGTCACCTCAGCCTGAACATGGTGGAGCAGGCGATCCAGAGCTTCCGCGACAACCGCGAGTTCATCCTGGTGATCTCCCCGGAAGGCACGCGCAAGAAGGTCGAGCGCTGGAAGATGGGCTTCTACCACATCGCCCTGGGCGCCGGCGTGCCGATAGTCCCGGGCGCCCTGGACTTCGCCAATCGCCGCGTGGTGATCGGCGCGCCCTTCCAGCCGAGCGGCGACGAGGCGGCCGACCTCAAGGCGCTGCTGGCGTTCTTTCGCCCCTACGAGCCGAAGAAACCCGAGTACGCCTTCCACGGCGATTGACGGCGGTCACGCTGACATTTGCGTTTGCGCTGTTATAGTTCTAAAACCTGTTGCCATTTAGCTCGCAACCGCGAGCCAAATGGCAACAGCCCCGACACGCTCTGCCATAACGACACCAATGAAGGATCGCGCCATGAACCTGTTCCGCACCACCGCCGCTGTCTTGGCTCTGACCACTGGCCTGCTGGCACTGCCGGCACAGGCGGAAGTGGTTCAGCAGAATGCCAGCGGCGATCCCGTCTACAGCGTCGAAGCTCCGCCCGCCTACGCCATGGTCGGCGACCTGATCATCGCCCGCCCGCTGCTGATCGCCGGCACCGTGATCGGCGCCGGGGTGTTCCTGGTCAGCCTGCCCTTCACCGCGCTGGGCGGCAACGTCA
This sequence comes from Pseudomonadaceae bacterium, assembly GCA_033838285.1. Lineage (GTDB taxonomy): Bacteria > Pseudomonadota > Gammaproteobacteria > Pseudomonadales > Pseudomonadaceae > Aquipseudomonas. The sequence goes on along the minus strand of JAJLLC010000021.1, from coordinate 19,219 downwards.
AGGAGGCCGGCCAGGCGCTGGTGGTGGAGCCGGGCATGGCCGCCTTCGTGCGCTGCCTGGGCTGCACCGAGAGCGGTTACAAGAAGGACTGATCCTTCACCGCAGAAACGAAGAAGCCGGTCGCATGACCGGCTTCTTCATTTTCGGCTCGTGTCGGCCGACGCTGTGCGTCAGTTGCCGGTCTTGATCTTGCTCCACACCCGGGTACGCACCCGCTCGATCTTCTGCGGCAGCGGCTTGAGCACGTAGAGGTTCTGCTGCACCGCCGGTGGCGGGGTCAGGTCGGCATCGTCGCGGATCTCGGCGCTGACCAGCGGCATGGCGTCCTTGTTCGGGTTGGGGTAGCCGAGGAAGTCGGAGATGGGCGCCACCACCTGCGGGTCCAGCAGATGGTCGAGGAAGGCGTGGGCCTCGTCGACATTCTTGGCGCTGGCCGGGATGGCGAAGGAGTCGTACCACAGCGGCGCGCCCTCCTTAGGCAGCTTCCACTTCACCACCACGCCGTTGCCGGCCTCCTTGGCGCGGTTGGCGAACTGGTAGAAGCTGCCGGAGTAGCCGATGGCCACGCAGATGTCGCCGTTGGCGATGTCGGTCATGTACTTGGCCGAGTGGAAGTAGGCCACGTAGGGGCGCACCCTCAGCAGCAGCTCGGCGGCCTTGTCGTAGTCGCCCGGGTTGCTGCTGTTCGGGTCCAGGCCCAGGTAGTCGAGGACGATCGGCAGGATGTCGGTGGGCGTGTCGAGCATGGCCACGCCGCAGCTCTTGAGCTTCTCCATGTTCTCCGGCTTGAACACCAGGTCCCAGCTGTCCACCGGCGCGTCGGCGCCGAGCGCGGCCTTGACCTTGTCCGGGTTGTAGCCGAGCAGCACGGTACCGTACATGTAGGGCACGGCGTACTGGTTGCCGGGGTCGTTGGCGCTCATCAGCTTGAGCAGGTCGGGGTCCAGGTGGCGCCAGTTGGGCAGCTTGGACTTGTCCAGCTTCTGGAACACGCCGGCCTTGATCTGCACGTCGAGGAAGGTGTTGGACGGCACCACCAGGTCGTAGCCGGAGTTGCCGGCGAGCAGCTTGGCCTCCAGCGCCTCGTTGGTGTCGAATACGTCCCAGGTCAGCTTGATGCCGCTGCTCTTGGCGAAGTCCTTGGGCACCTCGGGCAGCATGTAGTCGGCCCAGTTGTACACGCGCAGCTCGCGCACCGGCGCTTCGGCGGCGCTGGCGTGCAGGGTGGCGGCGCACAGCGAGGCGCCGAGCAGCAGCGGGATGGTCTTGTGCATGGTGGTTGTCTCCCCTGGTTGTGTCGGGCTCAGGCGCCCTGGAAACCTTCGAGTACGTTGACGGCGTTGATGCCGATTTCGGCGACCGCATAGCCGCCCTCCATGACGAACAGCGTAGGCACGCCCAGCGCGGCGATGCGTTCGCCCATGCGCAGGTAGTCCGGGCTGTCGAGCTTGAAGCTGGAGATGGGGTCGGCCTGGAAGGTGTCGACGCCGAGCGACACCAGCAGCACCTCCGGCGCGTAGCCGGCGATGCGCCGGCAGGCGGTTTCCAGCGCGTTGCCCCAGGCCTCCCAGGCGCTGCCGGCGGCCAGCGGCAGGTTGAGGTTGAAGCCCTCGCCGGCGCCCGCGCCGGTCTCGTCGGCATAGCCGAGGAAGTGCGGGTACTCGAAGCTGGGGCTGCCGTGGATGTTGGCCACCAGCACGTCGGCGCGGTCGTAGAAGATCGCCTGGGTGCCGTTGCCGTGGTGGTAGTCGACGTCGAGGATGGCCACCCGCGCCGCGCCCTGGTCGAGGCAGGCCTGGGCGGCGATGGCCACGTTGTTCAGGTAGCAGTAGCCGCCCATCACGTCGGCCGCCGCATGGTGGCCCGGCGGCCGGCACAGGGCGAAGGCGCCGTGCGCGCCGGCGGCGATCTCGCGCTGGCCGCTCAGGGCCACCTGGGCCGAGGCGTAGGCCGCCTGCCAGGTGCCGGCGGTGATCGGTGCGAAGCAGTCGAAACTGTGGAAGCCGTACTGGCCGTAGAGATCGTCCGGGCGGCGGGCGCGCATATGCCGGGCCGGGAACACGCCGGGCAGGAAGTCGGCGCTGTTGCCCTGCGCCGTCCAGCGCTGCCAGGCGCTCTGCAGGAACTGCAGGTAGTCGCCGGTATGGATGCGCGCCAGCGGCGCCAGGCCGAAGTCCTGCGGCGCCCGCACCTCGCCGATGGCTCGCTCGCGCACCCGCGCCAGCACGTGGTCGGCGCGCGCCGGCATCTCGAAGCAGGGTTTGAACTCGCCACCGACCATCTCGCCGCGGGCATGGTGCAGGCGGTGATCGTCGCTGTAGAAGGTCAGCATCTCGTCGTTCTCCTCGCGGGGCTGGACGCATTGTTGGCAGTCGCAGGCGCCAGGGAGAACGATAGGGCCGGCCAACAAAGGGATAATTCCGGCCATTGTCGCGCCACTGTGATGGGACGGCGCCGCGCGGCGTCTATCTCGCCACCGGATGCAGGAGGCCGAGCATGCAGGCGTTGCTGGAAGAGATACTGGAACAGGTGCGGCCCCTGCTGGGCCGGGGCAAGCTGGCCGATTACATTCCGGCCCTGGCCGAAGTGCCGGCCGAGCGCCTGGGGATAGCCGCGTTCGGTGTGGACGGCAGCCTGCACACCGCCGGCGACGCCGCCGAGCCCTTCTCCATCCAGAGCATTTCCAAGGTGTTCAGCCTGGTGCAGGCCATCCAGCACTCCGGCGAGGACATCTGGCAGCGCCTGGGCCACGAACCCTCGGGCCAGCCGTTCAACTCGCTGGTGCAGCTGGAGTTCGAGCGCGGCCGGCCGCGCAACCCCTTCATCAATGCCGGCGCCCTGGTGATCTGCGACATCAACCAGTCGCGCTTCGCCGCGCCGGCGCTGTCGATGCGCGACTTCCTCCGCCGCCTGTCCGGCAACCCGCTGCTGGTGGCCGACACCAAGGTGGCCGAGTCGGAATACCAGCACCGCGCGCGCAACGCGGCGGCGGCCTACCTGATGCAGTCCTTCGGCAACTTCGACAACGAGGTGGAGACCGTGCTGCGCAGCTATTTCCACCACTGCGCCATGGCCATGAGCTGCGTCGACCTGGCCCGCGCCTGCGGCTTCCTGGCCAACCAGGGCGTCTGCCCGCGCAGCGGCGAGCGGGTGCTGACGCCGCGCCAGACCCAGCAGGTCAACGCCATCATGGCCACCAGCGGGCTCTACGACGAGGCCGGCAACTTCGCCTACCGGGTCGGCCTGCCGGGCAAGAGCGGCGTCGGCGGCGGCATAGTCGCGGTGGTGCCGGGGCGCTTCAGCCTGTGCGTGTGGTCGCCGGAGCTCAACGCCGCCGGCAACTCCCTGGCCGGCATGGCGGCGCTGGAGGCGCTCAGCGAGCGGATCGGCTGGTCGGTGTTCGCACCGCTGAGCTGAAGCCCGGCGACGCCGTCACTCCGCCAGCTCGCCGCACAGGTCGAGGGCGAACAGACGCTCCACCTCGGCCACCGGCAGACCGGCGCCGAGCAGGCCGAACAGCTTGCCCAGCGCGGCCTCGCGGGTCATGCCGCCGCCGCCGACCAGGCCGACGCCGGCCAGGGCGCTGCCGGCGGCATACACGCCGAAGTCGACATGCCCCAGCGGGCACTGGCTGATCGCCGCCAGCACCAGGCCTCGCTCGCGCGCCTCGCGCAGCGCGGCGAGGACCTGGGCGTCGTCGGCGGGGCCGGTGCCGCTGCCGTAGCACTCCAGCAGCACGGCCTCGACGCCGCTGGCCAGCACGGCGCACAGCGTCGCGGCGGACAGGCCGGGAAACAGCGGCAGCACGGCGATACTCACCTCGCGTCGCGGCCGACGGTAGTCCAGGGCCTCGGGCAGGCCCCCGGCGCGCGCGCCGTGGCGCGGACGCTGCATGTCGACGAAGGCGTCGAAGGCCTCGCTCTTCAGCTTGCTGGCACGCGCGCCGTGCAGCAGCTGGCCGGCGAAGTACAGGTGCACGCCCGGCACCACACCCTGGCTCAGACGTTCGAGGGCGCCGAACAGGTTGGGCCAGGCGTCGCTGCCCTCGGCCCCCGCCGGCAGCATGGAGCCGGTCAGCAGCACCGGCACCCGGATACCCAGCAGCAGGAAGCTCAGCGCCGCAGCACTGTAGGCCAGGGTGTCGGTCCCGTGCAGCAGCAGCACGGCGTCGGCGCCCTGCTCGTCCACCGCGCGGACGATGGCGTCGCGCATGGCCAGCCAGTTCGCCTGACGCATGTTGGCGCTGTCGATCGGCGGGCTCAGCTCCTGGAAGCGCCAGGCCGGCGCCGGGCGCTCGGGATGGGCGGCCTGCTCGGCGCGCAGGCGCGCCTCGAAGCCGGAGGCCGGGGCCAGGCCGGCCTCGCTCATCTGCATGCCGATGGTGCCGCCGGTGTAGAGCACCAGCAGGTTCTGCGGAGCATTCATGGGTCTGTCCACTCAGGAAGATGGGGCGAGTGTAGCGGCAGCGGTCAAAGAAAAGGGGGCCTAGGCCCCCTCCTCCCCGCGCCGCCGTCTTAGCGCTGGTGCAGGCTGTGGCCGCTCTCGGCGCGCTCGCGAGCGCTGACGCTCGGCGCAGACGAGCCGTTCCACACGCTCGGGTCGAGGTCCAGGTCGGCGAAGGCCTTGGCGTCCAGCACCGGCTCCTCGACGCCGGCCTTGATCTGCGCGTCGTAGTCGCGCATCAGGCGCAGGCCGACCTTGAACAGCAGGGCCAGGGCCACCAGGTTGACCAGCGCCAGCAGGCCCATGGTCACGTCGGCGAAGGCGAACACGGTGGACAGGTCCTGCATCGAACCCCACAGCACCAGGCCGATCACCAGCACGCGGTAGCCGATCAGCAGCGGCTTCTTGCCGCTGAAGAAGCCCAGCGCGTTCTCGCCCAGGTAGTAGTTGTACACCAGGGTGGTGAAGACGAAGAGCAGCAGCGCCAGGCTGACGAAGATGCGCCCCCACTCGCCGAGCACGGCGGCCATGGCGGTCTGGGTCAGGATCACGCCGCCGATCTCGGCGCCCGGCTGGTACACGCCGGAGAGCAGGATGATCAGTGCGGTGCTGGTGCAGATCAGCAGGGTGTCGATGAACACGCTGAGCGACTGCACGATGCCCTGGGCGGCCGGGTGCTTGACCTCGGCCACGGCGGCCACGTTGGGCGCGCTGCCCAGGCCCGCCTCGTTGGAGAACAGGCCGCGCTTGACGCCCATGACGATGGCCGCGCCGATGCCGCCGGCGAAGGCCGGCTCCAGGCCGAAGGCGCTCTTGACGATCAGCGCCAGGGTGGCCGGCACCGCCTCGATGTTCATGCCGATCACCACCAGGGCCATGATGATGTAGGACAGCGCCATGACCGGCACCAGCACGTCGGCGGTGCTGGCGATGCGCTTGATGCCGCCGAAGATGATCAGGCCGATCACCACCACCAGGGCGATGCCGCTGAAGTGGGTGGGCAGGCCGAAGGTGTCGTGCAGCGAGCTGGCCACGGTGTAGGCCTGCAGGGCGTTGAAGCCGAAGCCGAAGGTCACCAGCAGCAGGATCGAGAAGACGATCGCCAGCCAGCGCAGGCCGAGGCCGTGCTCGATGTAGAAGGCCGGGCCGCCGCGGTAGCCGCCGTCCTCGGTGCGGCGCTTGAACAGCTGCGCCAGCGAGCACTCGAAGAAGCTGGTGGACATGCCCAGCAGGGCGACCAGCCACATCCAGAACACCGCACCCGGGCCGCCCAGGGTGATGGCCACCGCGACACCGGCGATGTTGCCGGCGCCGACGCGCCCGGCCACCGACAGCATCAGGGCCTGGAACGAGCTGAGCTGACCCTCCTGGCGCTGGAAGGCCTGGGCGAAGATGTGGAACATGCTGCCGAAGTAGCGCAGCTGGACGAAACGCGAGGCGAGGGTGAAGTACAGGCCGAGACCGACCAGGGCGACGATGAGGACCTTGCTCCACAGCAGGTCGTTGAGGAGATCGAGCATGATGGGTTGTCTCTCTTGTAGTTATGCGTGATGACCGCCGGTACAGCACGCGCGGCCGGCGCATGGTCGACCCCAGACTGCTCGCGGACAATTTCGCGGGTTGCGGCGATCAGACGCGAGTTGATGCTAGAATCGCGTCGCTCGCATCACCCGGTAGCCCACCATGAACGAACATCTCGGCGCCAACCTCAGGCTGCTGTGCGGCCACTACCGCTCGATCGCCGAGGTTTGCCGCAAGCTCGCGATCAATCGCGCCCAGTTCAACAAGTACCTGGCCGGCCAGAGCCGCCCGACGCCCTACAACCTCAAGCGCATCGGCGACTTCTTCGGCGTCGAGGACTACGAGCTGAGCCAGCCGCCCGAGCAGTTCGCCCGCCTGATCGGCGCGCGCGCCAGCGCGGCGGACCGCGCCCCGGCCGCCGACCCGCTGCTCAAGCTGCTGCAGCCGCTGCGCGAGCAGGCCGGCGACCTGCGCCGCTACTGCGGCTACTACTTCGAATACTCCAACTGCATGTCGGTGCCCGGCTACGTGCTGCTGTCGCTGGTGCAGCTGTGGGAGGAGGACGGCGAGTTCCTGTTCGAGCGCCAGGAACGCCAGGAGCGTGCCGGTGGCGGTGGCGGCGACGCCGAGGACTGGGTGCGCTGCCGCTACCTGGGCGCGGCCTTCCAGCTGCACGACCGCCTGTTCCTGATGGACTACGAGTCGCTCACCCTCAACGAGATGAGCCAGACCATCCTCATCCCCAGCTACAAGAGCCGCATCACCCGCCTCAACGGCCTGAAGACCGGCGTCTCCAGTGGCGACCGGCGCAACCCGGCCTGCACCCGCGTGGTGTGGGAATACCTGGGCGCGGAGATCAACCGCATCAGCGCCTTCCGCCAGGTGCGCCTGTACCGCCCGGACGACCCGCGCATCGACGACGACGTGCGCCAGCGCCTGGCCGTCGGGCCGTTGCAGAACGGCCTGTTCGAGATCGAATAGGCCCTAGCCGCGCAGCGCTTCCAGGCGCTGGATCTGCCTGCCTGCGGCATCGAAGTTGGCCGGCGCCAGCCAGCGCTCGAAGGCCGCACGGCAGCGCGGCCAGTCGCCGTCGAGGATGGCGAACCAGGCGCTGTCGCGGTTCTCGCCCTTGACCACCATGTGCTGGCGGAACAGCCCCTCGTAGACGAAGCCGAAGCGCTCGGCGGCGCGCAGCGAGCGGCTGTTGCGCGCGTTGCACTTCCACTCCAGGCGGCGGTAGCCGAGGTCGTCGAAGGCCTGCCGGGCCAGCAGGTAGACCGCCTCGCTGGCGCCCGGGGTGCGCTGCAGGGTGGCGCCGAAGGCAATATGGCCGATCTCGATGCAGCCGTCCCTGGGCGCCATGCGCAGGTAGGCGAGCAGGCCCAGTGCACGGCCGTCGGCCAGATCGAGCACTGCATGGAACTGCGGGTCGCGGCCGGCGGCGTTGGCGGCCAGCCAGAGGTCGAAGGCCGCACGCTCGGCGAAGGGACCGTAGGGCAGGTAGTCCCACAGTGCCGGGTCGGGGCCCTGCAGCTCGCGCCAGAGATCATCGCCATGGCGGGCGACATCCAGCGGCTCCAGGCGGATGAAGCGGCCCTGCAGCGGTTCATGGGGCGGCAAGGGACGTGGCTGCCAGTGGCTCAGGTCGGTGGTCATTGGATGAGCTTGCGGTACTGGATGAAGCCGCTGCGCTCGGCGAGGCGGTCGTAGAGCATGCGCCCCTGGTAGTTGCTCTCCTGGGTCAGCCAGTGCACCTGCGATGCACCGGCGGCGGCCGCCTCGGCGTAGACGTGTTCGATCAGCGCGCGGCCGATGCCGCCGCCGCGCTGGTCCGCGGCGACGAACAGGTCCTGCAGGTAGCAGTAGTCGCCGTGGGTCCAGCAGCTGCGGTGGAAGATGAAATGCACCAGACCGACGGCCTCCTCGCCGCGCCAGGCCAGGGCCGCGTGCATCGGCTCGGCCGGGTCGAGGAAGCGCTGCCAGGTCAGGGCACTGGTCTCGGCGGCGATCTGCGCCTGGTAGAAGCGCTGGTAGCCCTGCCAGAGCGGCAGCCAGGCGGCCTGGTCGGCGGCGGTGATGGGGCGGATTGCGAGCATGGGACCTCCTCGGTTGGCGAATGGGAGTGGGCGGGGCTATCCCCTCTCCCCGGAGGGGAAAGGGAGCCTGGTGCGACTCAGCTCATGCGTGCGGCCAGCTCGCGGTCGCGCGGGTCGGCCGAGGCCTGCAGCCCCTCGCGCACGCCGGCGCGGTCGGCGGCCGAGCGGTTCTGCGACAGCTTCCACTGCCCCTGCAGACGACGAATCGGCAGGGCGAAGCCGACGATGGCGCGCAGCATGGCGTCCAGGTAGTCGCGCGGCGCATCCTGCACCGACCAGGGGCGTTCCTGCCCGCGCTCGTGGCGCTGGCTGAGGCGATCGACCAGGCGCAGCAGGCGCTCGCCGTCGTCGAACACCTCGGCCCGGCCCCAGGCGTGCACGGCGATGTAGTTCCAGGTCGGCACCACCCTGGCATGCTCGGCCTTGCTCGGGTACCAGCCGGGGTGCACGTAGGCGTCCGGGCCGATGAACACCGCCAGCGCCTCGGCCCCGGCGGCCAGGTCGCGCCACTGCGGGTTGGCCCGGGCGAAGTGGCCGTAGAGGGTGCCGAACTCGCCCTCGCCCGGCTCCAGCAGCAGCGGCAGATGGCTGGCCTGCAGGCCCTGCGCACCGCTGCTGGTGAGCAGGGCCAGGCCGCAGGCCTCGATCTGCGCGTGCAGGGTGGCCGGGTCGTCCTGACGGAAGGCGGTGGGGCGGTACATGGCGAGCACTCCTGAGGCGATGGCACCATGCTAGGCAGGATATTGGACCGTTGTAAGATCCACTTTCAGGCAACCTTATGGAGCCAATTCATGCCCACTATCCCGCCGCTGCCCGTCGACCTGTCCGGCATTCGCCTCGCCCCCGGCCAGGGCCTGGCGCGCCAGCTGTACCGGGCGCTGCGCGAGCGCATCCTCGACGGTCGCCTGGCCGCCGGCGCCCGCCTGCCGGCCAGCCGCGACCTGGCGGCGCTGCTGGGTATCTCGCGCAATACCGTGACCCGCGCCTTCGACCAGCTGTATGCCGAGGGCTATGTCGAGGGCCGGGTGGGCGCCGGCACCTATGTGGCGTCTCTGCCCGGCAGCGCACCCGAACCGCGGCTCACGGCAGCCGACCCGGCACCGGCCGCGGCCATGGCCTACCTGCGCGAGCAGCACCTGCCGGCACCGCCGGCCGGCGCGCCGCGCGCCTTCCGCATCGGCGTGCCGGCCTTCGACCTGTTCCCCTTCGAGACCTGGGCACGCCTGCAGGCGCGCTTCTGGCGGCGCCCGCCGGCGGCCTGCCTGGGCTACGGCGACCCGGCCGGCGACCCGCGCCTGCGCGAACTGGTGGCCGCCTACCTGCGCAGCAGCCGCGGGCTGAACTGCGACCCGGCCCAGGTGCTGATCACCTGCGGCGCGCAGCAGGCCATCAGCCTGTGTGCTCAGCTGCTGGTACGCCCCGGCGACCGGGTGGCGCTGGAGAACCCCGGCTACCGCGCCGCCGCCCATGCCTTCGCCGTGGCCGGCGCCGAGCTGCGCGGCGTGGCGGTGGATGACGAGGGCCTGGACACCCGCGCGCTGGCCGCCATCGAAGGCTGCCGGCTGGCCTATGTCACGCCCTCGCACCAATACCCGAGCGGCGTGACCCTGTCGCTGGCAAGGCGCCTGGAGCTGCTGGAATGGGCCGAGCGCGAGGGCGGCTGGATAGTCGAGGACGACTACGACGGCGAGTACCGCTACAGCGGCCTGCCGCTGGCCCCGCTGGCCGCCCTGGACCGCCAGGGCCGGGTGCTCTACGTCGGCACCTTCTGCAAGATCGCCTTCCCCGCCCTGCGTCTCGGCTACCTGGTGCTGCCGCCGGCGCTGGTCGAGCCCTTCGCCCGCCGCCGCGCCCTGGACATGCGCCACTCGGAGATCGGCACCCAGGCGGTGATGGCCGAGTTCATCGCCGCCGGGCACTTCCAGCGCCATGTGCGGCGCATGCGCCAGGCCGCGCGGGCGCGGCGCGACGCCCTGCTGCGAGGCTGGCCGCAGGTGCCGGGCTGCGCGCCGCTAGCGGCGGTGGAGGCCGGCCTGCACCTGTGCGTGACGGTGAACAGCCAGGCGCGCGAACGCGAACTGGTGGGCGCCGCGCGCGCCGCCGGGGTGGAGATGAACGGCCTCGGCGACTACTGGCTGGAAGGCACGCAGACCACGCGCGCCGGCCTGGTGCTGGGTTTTGCCGCGGTGCCCGAGGCACAGATCGACGCGGCGCTGGCGACCCTGCGCCGCGCCTGGCGGCTCTGAGCGAGCGCCCAGGCGTGGCCGCGGGTCACTCGCGCGGCGCGTAGGCGAACACGTCGGCGCGCATCTGGTGCGGGTCCATGCCGGCCTCGACGAGGGCGTCGAGGGTGGCGTAGACCATGGTCGGCGAGCCGCTGGCGTAGACGTGCAGGTGCTTCAGGTCGGCGAAGTCCTGGCACAGCGCCTCGTGCAGCAGGCCGCGGCGACCGTTCCAATCGCCGGCGTCGCTGACCACCCGGTGCAGGCGCAGGCCGGGCTGGTTCTCCCAGGCCGGCCAGCTGTCCAGCTGGTAGAAGTCGTCGGGGTGGCGCACGCCCCAGTAGAGGTGGATCGGGTAGAGGAAGCCGACGGCGCGGCAATGCTCGATCAGGCTGTGCATCTGCGCCATGCCGGTGCCGGCGGCGAGCAGCACCAGCGGCCCGGCCGGCAGCTCGGCCAGGTGGGTGTCGCCGAACGGCATCTGCACCCGCGCCAGGCGCGTGCGCTGCAGTTGCGCGACGATCTGCCGGCTGCTGTCCTCGCGGGTGAGGATGTGCAGCTCCAGGTCGCGACCGGCATGCGGCGCCGAGGCCAGGGAGAAGGCCGACCACTCGCCGTCGTCACGCTGCAGCAGCAGGTACTGCCCGGCGTGGTAGCGCGGGATCTTGCCGGCCGGCGCCCGCAACACCACGCGGCAGACGTCGCCACCGACCTCGCTCAGCTCCAGCACCTGGCAGGCGAAGGTGCGCACCGGCAGCTCGCCCGGGGCGAGCACGCCATCCCAGTGCAGCACGCAGTCCTGCAGCGGCTCGGCCAGGCAGGTGAGCAGCTCGCCGTGGTCCAGCTCGGCACCGGCCTGGCGCACCCGGCCCTCGACCAGCAGCGCGGCGCAGATATGGCAGTTGCCGTTGCGGCAGCTCTGCGGGCAGTCGTAACCGAGGCGCCGGGCACCGTCGAGAATGCGCTCGCCGGGCTGGAGCTCGAGCACCGCGCCCGAAGGTTGCAAGGTGACCTTCATCAATCGATGCCCAGCTCTTGCCACAGCGCGTCGACCCGCGCGACCACGGCCGGGTCCTTCTCGATCACCCGGCCCCATTCGCGGCTGGTCTCGCCCGGCCACTTGTGGGTGGCGTCCAGGCCCATCTTGCTGCCCAGGCCGGATACCGGCGAGGCGAAGTCGAGGTAGTCGATCGGCGTGTTGTCGATCATCACCGTGTCGCGCTTGGGGTCCATGCGCGTGGTAATGGCCCAGATCACGTCGTTCCAGTCGCGGGCGTTGATGTCGTCGTCGGTGACGATGACGAACTTGGTGTACATGAACTGGCGCAGGAACGACCAGACGCCCAGCATCACCCGCTTGGCATGGCCGGGGTACTGCTTCTTCATGGTCACCACCGCCATGCGGTAGGAACAGCCCTCCGGCGGCAGGTAGAAGTCGGTGATCTCCGGGAACTGCTTCTGCAGGATCGGCACGAACACCTCGTTCAGCGCCACGCCGAGGATCGCCGGCTCATCCGGCGGCCGTCCGGTATAGGTGCTGTGGTAGATCGGATCACGCCGACGGGTGATGCGCTCGACGGTGAACACCGGGAAGGTGTCGACCTCGTTGTAGTAGCCGGTGTGGTCGCCATAGGGGCCTTCCGGCGCGGTCTCGCCCGGATGGATCACGCCTTCGAGGACGATCTCCGCGCTGGCCGGCACCTGCAGGTCGGAGCCGATGGCCTTGACCAGCTCGGTGCGATGGCCACGCAGCAGGCCGGCGAAGGCGTATTCGGAGAGGGTGTCCGGCACTGGCGTCACCGCGCCGAGGATGGTCGCCGGGTCCGCGCCGAGGGCCACGCACACCGGGTAGGGCTGGTCGGGGTGTTTCAGGCACCACTCGCGGTAATCCAGGGCGCCGCCGCGGTGGCTGAGCCAGCGCATGATCACCTTGTTGCGGCCGATCACCTGCTGGCGGTAGATGCCGAGGTTCTGCCGTTCCTTGTTCGGCCCGCGGGTGATGGTCAGGCCCCAGGTGATCAGCGGCGCCGCGTCGCCCGGCCAGCAGTGCTGGATCGGCAGCCTGGTCAGATCGACATCGTCGCCCTCCTCGATCACCTCGTGGCAGGGCGCGTCCTTGAGCACCTTGGGCGCCATGCTGATGACCTTCTTGAAGATCGGCAGCTTGCTCCAGGCATCCTTCAGCCCCTTGGGCGGCTCCGGCTCCTTGAGGAAGGCCAGCAGCTTGCCGATCTCGCGCAGCTCGGAGACGTCCTCGGCGCCCATGCCCAAGGCCACGCGCTTTGGCGTGCCGAACAGGTTGCCGAGCACCGGCACGGCGAAACCGGTCGGCTGCTCGAACAACAGCGCCGGGCCGCCCTTGCGCAGGGTGCGGTCGCAGATTTCGGTCATTTCCAGCACGGGGGATACCGGGGTCTGGATGCGCTTGAGCTCGCCGCGGCTTTCCAGCTCGCGGATGAAGTCGCGCAGGTCGCGGTACTGCATGCTTGGGCCTCACAGGTCGGGGCGCAAAGTTTAGCGCCGAACTGGGTTATTCAGAAGGCTGCAGAAACGCAAAGGCCGGGTTTCCCCGGCCTCTGTGGCAACGCTCGAATCACTTCCGCTTCATGGACAGGAAGAATTCCTCGTTGGTCTTGGTGTCCTTCAGCTTGTCGGTGAGGAACTCGATGGCGGCGATCTCGTCCATCGGGTGCAGCAGCTTGCGCAGGATCCACATGCGCTGCAGCTCTTCCTCGCCGGTCAGCAGCTCCTCGCGGCGGGTGCCCGACTTGTTGATGTTGATGGCCGGGAACACGCGCTTCTCGGCGATGCGGCGGTCCAGCGGCAGCTCCATGTTGCCGGTGCCCTTGAACTCCTCGTAGATCACCTCGTCCATCTTCGAGCCGGTCTCGACCAGCGCGGTGGCGATGATGGTCAGGCTGCCGCCTTCCTCGATGTTACGGGCGGCACCGAAGAAGCGCTTGGGCTTCTCCAGGGCATGGGCGTCGACACCACCGGTGAGCACCTTGCCGGAGCTCGGGATCACGGTGTTGTAGGCACGCGCCAGGCGGGTGATGGAGTCGAGCAGGATGACCACGTCCTTCTTGTGCTCGACCAGGCGCTTGGCCTTCTCGATCACCATCTCGGCAACCTGCACGTGGCGGGTCGGCGGCTCGTCGAAGGTCGAGGCGACCACTTCGCCGCGCACGGTGCGCTGCATCTCGGTCACTTCTTCCGGGCGCTCGTCGATCAGCAGGACGATCAGGTAGCACTCGGGGTTGTTGCGGGTGATGTTGGCCGCGATGTTCTGCAGCATGATGGTCTTGCCCGCCTTCGGCGGGGCGACGATCAGGCCGCGCTGGCCCTTGCCGATCGGCGCGCAGAGGTCGATCACCCGGCCGGTGATGTCCTCGGTGGAGCCGTTGCCGGCCTCCATGACCAGGCGCTTGGTCGGGAACAGCGGGGTCAGGTTCTCGAACAGGATCTTGTTCTTGGCGTTTTCCGGGCGGTCGAAGTTGATGGTGTCGACCTTGAGCAGGGCGAAGTAGCGCTCGCCCTCTTTCGGCGGGCGGATCTTGCCGACGATGGTGTCACCGGTACGCAGGTTGAAGCGGCGGATCTGGCTGGGCGAGACGTAGATGTCGTCCGGGCCGGCCAGGTAGGAGGAGTCCGCGGAGCGCAGGAAGCCGAAGCCGTCCTGGAGAATCTCCAGCACGCCGTCGCCGGAGATCTCTTCGCCGCTTTTCGCGTGCTTCTTCAGCAGGGCGAAGATGATGTCCTGCTTGCGCGAACGGGCCATGTTTTCCAGACCAGCCTGGTCGGCCATGTCCAGCAGTTCGGCAATCGGCTTTTGCTTGAGTTCGGTCAGATTCATAGGAATGACGTAGGTAGAAGAAGGAAGGGAAAGCACTTGGGCTTTACAGGCCGCGCCGCGGAGAAGGCGACTGGATCGCTCGATCTTATCGGGGAGGGTGCGTCGGCGACGGCTTGGAGGGCGGCGGGGAACCCGCTGCAGGCCCGAATGTAACACCGGGTTTGGCGCGACGTCCAGCCTGCGCCGGGAAAAAAGCCCCGCGCTGTGCGGGGCTTCTGCATGACGCCTTAGATGTTGGCGTCGAGGAAGGCGGCCAGCTGCGACTTGGACAGGGCGCCGACCTTGGTGGCCTCGACGTTGCCGTTCTTGAACAGCATCAGGGTCGGGATGCCGCGCACGCCGAACTTCGGCGGAGTTTCCGGGTTCTCGTCGATGTTCAGCTTGCACACCTTGAGCTTGCCGGCGTAGGTCTGGGCGATCTCGTCGAGCACCGGGGCGATCATCTTGCACGGACCGCACCATTCGGCCCAGTAGTCGACCAGAACCGGGCCCTCGGCCTTGATCACGTCGTCCTCGAAGCTGGCGTCGCTGACGTTGCTGATGAATTCGCTCATGTACGGTCTCCGTCAATCGGAAGCAAAAAAGTGGCGCCATCATAGCCCGCCTCGTCCCATGCCGAAAGCCGCTCTCCATTGAGCTTGACTATCAATGGATTTGATACTGCCGATGAAAGAGTACGGCAACCCGGCCCCGGGCGGTTAACATGCAGGTCATTGGCGCAGCCGCCGACCGACCCCGGCGCTGCCAGCGTTTTGTTAAGGGACCCCCTGACCATGCCCAATGCCATCAAGCAGTTCCCCCTGATCGCCGCCATCGACCTCGGCTCCAACAGCTTCCACATGGTGCTGGCCAAGGCCGATCACGGCGAGATCCGCATCCTCGAGCGGCTCGGCGAAAAGGTGCAATTAGCCGCCGGCCTCGACGACGAGCGCCTGCTCAGCGAGGAGGCGATGCAGCGCGGCCTGGACTGCCTGCGCCGCTTCGGCCAGCTGATCCAGGGCCTGCCCCAGGGCGCCGTGCGCATCGTCGGCACCAACGCCCTGCGCGAGGCGCGCAACCGCGGCGAATTCATCCGCCGCGCCAACGAGCTGCTCGGCCACCAGGTGGAAGTCATCTCCGGCCGCGAGGAAGCGCGCCTGATCTACCTGGGCGTGTCGCACAGCATCGCCGACACCCCCGGCAAGCGCCTGGTGGCGGACATCGGCGGCGGCAGCACCGAGTTCATCGTCGGCCAGCGCTTCGAGCCGCTGCTGCGCGAAAGCCTGCAGATGGGCTGCGTGAGCTTCACCCAGCGCTACTTCAAGGACGGCAAGATCACCCCCGCGCGCTACGCCCAGGCCTACACCGCCGCTCGCCTGGAGCTGATGAACATCGAGCAGGGCCTGCAGCGCCTCGGCTGGCAGGAGGCCGTCGGCGCCTCCGGCACCATCCGCGCCGTGGGCCTGGCGATCAAGGCCGGCGGCCTGGGCAAGGGCGAGATTAACCCCGAGGGCCTGGCCTGGCTCAAGCGCAAGCTGCTCAAGCTCGGCGAGGTGGACAAGCTGGACATCGACGGCATCAAGCCGGACCGCCGGCATATCTTCCCGGCCGGCCTGGCCATCGCCGAGGCCATCTTCGACGCCCTCGACCTGCAGCGCATGGATCACTCCGAGGGCGCCCTGCGCGAGGGCGTGCTCTACGACCTGCTCGGCCGCCACCACCACGAGGACGTGCGCGAACGCACCCTGGGCGCGCTGATGGAGCGCTACCACGTCGACCTGCAGCAGGCGGCGCGGGTCGAGGCCAAGGCGCTGCATGCGCTGGAGCAGGTCGCCGAGCTCTGGCAGCTGGACCAGGACTGGCACCGCGACCTGCTGCAGTGGGCCGCGCGGGTGCACGAGATCGGCCTGGACATCGCCCACTACCAGTACCACAAGCACGGCGCCTACCTGATTGAGCACTCCGACCTGGCCGGCTTCTCCCGGCGCGACCAGCTGATGCTGGCCCTGCTGGTGCGCGGGCACCGGCGCAACATCCCCAAGGACCGTTTCGCCGAGTTCGGCGAGGACGGCGTGCAGCTGCTGCGCCTGTGCGTGCTGCTGCGCTTCGCCATTCTCTTCCACCACATCCGCGGCACTCAGGAAATGCCCAGGGTGCAGATGCGCGCCGACGCGCAGAGCCTGGAGCTGACCTTCCCCGAAGGCTGGCTGGAAGCCAACCCGCTGACCCAGGCCGACTTCGAACAGGAAGCCACCTGGCTGACCCGCATCGGCTTCAGCCTGACGATTCGCTGAGGCGGAAAACCAAGAGCCCCGCAGATGCGGGGCTCTTGGTTCTAGGGGGCAGGCTCAGCGTAGCTGCGGCGCGGTCAGCTTCTCCAGCAGGCCCGCCTGGGCGCTGCGCGGGTTGGCGTTGCCGCTGGGGCTGGTGCGCAGGTAGCGGCCATCGGCCTGCAGCACCCAGGCCTGGGTGTTGTCGGCGAGATAGCTCTCCAGCTCCTTCTTGACCCGCGTCACCAGCTTCTTGCCTTCCACCGGGAAGCAGGTCTCCACGCGCTTGTCGAGGTTGCGCTCCATCCAGTCGGCGCTGGACAGGAAGATCTTCTCGTCGCCGCCATTGAGGAAGTAGAACACCCGCGTGTGCTCTAGGAAGCGGCCGATGATCGAGCGCACCTGGATGTTGTGCGACACCCCGGCGATGCCCGGGCGCAGGCAGCACATGCCGCGCACCACCAGGTCGATCCTCACCCCGGCCTGGCTGGCCTTGTACAGGGCGCGGATGACCTTGGGGTCGGTCAGCGAGTTGAACTTGGCCATGATCTGCGCCGGCTTGCCTTCGTTGGCCTGCTGGGTCTCGAAGGCGATCAGGTCGAGCAGAGTCTTCTTCAGGGTGAAGGGCGCATGCAGCAGCTTCTTCATGCGCAGGGTCTTGCCCATGCCGATCAGCTGGTTGAACAGCTTGGACACGTCCTCGCCGAGGGCCACGTCGGCGGTCAGCAGGCTGTAGTCGGTGTACAGCTTGGCATTGCCGGCGTGGTAGTTGCCGGTGCCGAGGTGGGCGTAGCGGCGCAGCTCGCCGTTCTCGCGGCGCAGGATCAGCATCATCTTGGCGTGGGTCTTGAAGCCGACCACGCCGTAGATCACCACCGCGCCGGCCTGCTGCAGGCGGCTGGCCAGCTGCAGGTTGGACTCCTCGTCGAAGCGGGCGCGCAGTTCGATCACCGCGGTGACCTCCTTGCCGCTGCGCGCCGCGTCCACCAGCGCATCGACGATCTCGGAGTTGGCCCCGGAGCGGTACAGCGTCTGCTTGATTGCCAGCACGCAAGGGTCCTTGGCCGCCTCGCGCAGCAGGTCGACCACCGGCGTGAAGGATTCGAAGGGGTGCAGCAGCAGGATGTCCTGCTTGTTGATCACGCTGAAGATCTTGTCGCTGTTCTGCAGCAGCTTAGGGATCGATGGCGTGAATGGGCTGTATTGCAGCTCCGGGTGGCTGTCCAGGCCAGTGATGCTGAACAGCCGGGTCAGGTTGACCGGGCCGTTGACCCGGTACATCTCGCTCTCGCCGAGGCTGAATTGCTTGAGCAGGAAGTCGGCAAGATGCTGCGGACAGGTATCGGCCACCTCGAGACGCACGGCATCGCCGTAACGCCGCGAGATCAGCTCGCCACGCAGCGCGCGGGCCAGGTCCTCGACGTCCTCGGTGTCCACCGAGAGGTCGGCGTTACGGGTGAGGCGGAACTGGTAGCAGCCCTTGACCCGCATGCCATGGAACAGGTCGTCGGCGTGGGCATGGATCATCGAGGAGAGGAAGACGAAATTGTCGCCTGGACCACCGACCGACTCCGGCACGCGAATCACCCGCGGCAGCAGCCGTGGCGCCGGGATGATCGCCAGACCGGAATCGCGACCGAACGCATCGACGCCCTCCAGCTCGACGATGAAGTTCAGGCTCTTGTTCACCAGCAGCGGGAACGGATGGGTCGGATCGAGCCCGATGGGCGTGACGATCGGTGCGATCTCGTCGCGGAAATAGCGACGCACCCAGGTCTTGAGCTTGGCCGTCCAGTGCCGGCGGCGGATGAAGCGGATCTGATGTTCGGCAAGCGCCGGCAATAGCACGTCGTTGAGGATCGCGTACTGGCGGTCGACCTGTTCATGCACCAGCTCGGAAATGCGTGCCAGCGCCTGATGCGGCTGCAGACCATCGGCGCCGGCCTGCTCGCGAGCGAAGGTGACGCGCTTCTTCAGCCCGGCGACGCGAATCTCGAAGAACTCGTCGAGGTTGCTGGAGAAGATCAGCAGGAACTTCAGCCGCTCCAGTAGCGGATAGGACTCGTCCAGCGCCTGTTCCAGCACGCGGATGTTGAACTGCAGCTGGGAAAGCTCGCGGTGGATATACAGTGCGCTGTCATCCAGATTGGTCACCGGCGCAACCGGCGTCTCTTCGACCGCCTCCGCCGGCGCAGGCACCGCCACCTCGGGCGCGGCCGGTTCCAGCATCTCGCTGACCACGGCGTCCTGCAGATCCTTTTCGCTGAGTCCCTGGTTGATCATCGCTTTGCCTCGAAAAGAGCTCACTGGCCCCGTTTTAATTGTTGTGCCGCCTGCTTGGCGAAGTAAGTGAGGATGCCATCGGCCCCGGCGCGCTTGAAGCCGACCAAAGACTCAAGGATGACGGCCTCACTCAGCCAGCCGTTCTGGATGGCAGCCATGTGCATGGCGTACTCGCCGCTGACCTGATAGACGAAGGTCGGCGCCTTGAAAGCCTCCTTTACCCGCCAGACGATGTCCAGATACGGCAGGCCGGGCTTGACCATGACCATGTCGGCGCCTTCGGCCAGGTCCGCGCCCACCTCGTGAAGTGCCTCGTCGCCGTTGGCCGGGTCCATCTGGTAGGTGTTCTTGTTGCTCTTGCCGAGGTTCGCTGCCGATCCGACCGCATCGCGGAACGGGCCGTAGTAGGCGCTGGCGTACTTGGCCGAATAGGCCATGATGCGCACGTTGTGGTGCTCGGCCACTTCCAGCGCCTCGCGGATCGCCTGGATGCGACCATCCATCATGTCCGAAGGTGCGACCACCTGAGCACCGGCCTCGGCATGGGAGAGC